>JBMFOU010000025.1:0-51775 GCA_049969475.1 Bacteroidales bacterium
GTTTACGATAACCTGAAGATGAATGAACCCAAGGATGGTTTCACTATTGGTATCGTGGACGATGTAACCTTCAAGTCCTTGCCTCTTTATCCTGAAGTAAGTTTTTGTCCCGAAGGAACCTACGAAGCCAAATTTTATGGTCTGGGTTCAGATGGTACTGTAGGCGCTAACAAAAACACCATCAAGATTATTGGAGAAGAAACCGACCTTTACTGCCAGGCATACTTTGCCTATGACTCCAAAAAATCGGGTGGATTTACGGCTTCGCATCTGCGCTTTGGGAAATACCCCATTCGCTCCACATATCTGGTAACTACTCCTGATTTTGTGGCCTGCCATGTTCCGGCTTATCTCAATAAATACGACATGCTGAAGGGGCTGAAGAAAGGCGGTACTTTCCTGCTCAACTCCATCTGGGACGCAGAAGAAACCAAGCGCCGCCTGCCCGACCACATGAAGAAATATTTGGCTGAGAATCAGATAAACTTCTATATCATAAATGCTACCCAGATTGCTGAAGAAATTGGTTTGGGCCACCGCACCAACACCATCATGCAGAGTGCCTTCTTCAAGGTATCGAATGTGATTCCTTACGATCTGGCTGTTCAGAAAATGAAGGAGATGATTAAAAAATCCTATGGACGCCAGGGTGAGACTGTAGTAAATATGAACTACGCTGCCGTTGATCGCGGAGGAGAGGTTGAAAAAGTTGAGATTCCTGCTGAATGGGCGCAGATCGAGGTTAAACCTTCAGACGCCAATTCCGATATTCCTGAGTTTATCCGGAATGTGGTAGAACCTATCAACGCTCAGAAAGGGGATGATCTTCCCGTGAGTGCTTTCCTCCACCGCGAAGATGGTACCTTCCCTGCCGGCACCACCAAATACGAAAAACGTGGTATAGCAGTCAATGTTCCAGAGTGGCAACCCGAAAATTGTATTCAGTGTAACCAGTGTGCGTACGTTTGTCCGCATGCTGCCATTCGTCCCTTCCTACTCACCGAAGAAGAAGTGAAAAATGCCCCCGAAGGTACCCGGGTTATTAAAGCTGTGGGTAAAGGTTTGGAAGGCATCAGCTTCAAGATTCAGGTGAGCGTGCTCGACTGTACGGGTTGCGGCAACTGTGCCGATGTATGCCCGGCCAAGACTAAAGCCCTGGTGATGAAGCCTCTCGAAACCCAGCAATCCGAAATCGAACGCTGGGACTACATGGATAAGAAAGTGGGATATAAGGAGCAATATTTCGACAAGACTAAGAACGTTAAAAACAGCCAGTTTGCTCAGCCCCTCTTCGAGTTCTCAGGCGCCTGTGCTGGTTGTGGCGAAACTCCCTATATCAAGCTCATTACCCAGTTGTATGGCGAACGCATGATTGTGGCCAATGCTACCGGATGCTCATCCATATATGGCGGTTCAGCCCCCAGCACTCCTTATACCTTCAATTATGAATCGGGTAAGGGAGTAGCCTGGGCTAACTCGTTATTTGAAGACAATGCCGAGTATGGTTTCGGTATTGCCATGGGCATCAATAAGCTGCGCGATAGACTGGCTCTTCGTATGAAACAAGCCATGGAAAATGGAATCAGTGCAGAGCTTAAAGAAGCTTATCAGGCCTGGATTGACGGAAAGGATAATTACGATAAATCTACCGAGGCTACCCGCAGGCTCCTGCCTTTGCTCGAGAAGGCTGATGATGAGATTTCGAAAGAAATCTACAAACTGCGTCAATACCTCGAAAAGAAAGCGATTTGGGTGATTGGAGGCGACGGTTGGGCTTACGATATCGGCTACGGTGGACTCGACCATGTGATTGCTTCGGGCGAAGACATCAACCTTTTGGTACTCGATACCGAGGTTTACTCTAATACCGGTGGTCAGGCTTCTAAATCTACGCCTACTGCTGCTGTGGCTAAATTTGTTGCCTCAGGCAAGCGGGTTCGCAAAAAGGATCTCGGCCAGATGGCTATGTCGTACGGCTATGTTTATGTGGCCCAGGTAGCCATGGGTGCCAACCAGGCACAATACCTCAAGGCCATTCGCGAAGCAGCTGAATACCCCGGACCTTCGCTGATTATTGCTTATTCTCCGTGTATCAATCATGGATTGCGTAATGGCATGGGTAAGTCGCAGGAGCAGGAAGCCCTTGCCGTAGAATGTGGATATATTACCCTCTACCGCTACAATCCTTTGCTCGAAGCTGAGGGCAAGAATCCCTTCCAGCTTGATAGCAAGGAGCCTGACTTCTCGAAGTTCAACGATTTCCTCAACAGCGAAGTTCGTTTTACTGCCTTGAAGAAGTCATTCCCAGCCGAAGCTTCCCAGCTCTTCGCTGCTGCTGAAGAAGATGCCCGTTGGCGGTATCAGAAGTACCTCCGATTGGCCCAAATGGATTATAGTAAATAACGGATTCCAGATATACCGTTAAAAATTGCCTTCGGCCTGTGAGAATCAAAGAATGATCACAGGCCGTTTTTTATTTTTCTGGAAATCTACAGTTCCTGCCAGCTTAATAATTGTAAATTGGATTTTTTGCAATTTTTTAATTAATGATGTGGTTTTATTAAATTTGATATTATCTTTATCACAAACACACTAAGTAAGTAGATGTCTGTTGTAAAGTAAACTTAGACAATTATTTACATTAAGTGAATTTTAGGCCATTTTTAACCTTCAAACCAAAATCTCATTGTTTAATCTTAAAAAACCAAGTTTTATGAGTAATTATCGCAATATCTGGCGAATGTTTTTCGCCCTGCTGACGATGGTAACCCTGGTTGGCCTCTCGTCATGCTCCAAGGAAGAGGAGAAGGAAGTACTGGCTGGTTTCACCTTTCAGGTGGATTAGGTTAACTTCCTTAAAGTAACCTTTACTAACACCTCTCAGAACTTTACGACGGTAAGTTGGAACTTTGGTGATGGACAGACCAGCACCGAGGTAAATCCTGTTCACATCTACGCAGCTGAAGGGAAATACACCGTAACCCTAACAGCCACAGATGCCAAGGGTAACAGCGATGTTTATTCGCAAGAGATTACCCTTTCTGACCCCAACGTACTCCTCACCATGCTCACAGGAACCGACAAGAAAACATAGAAACTTTTGCGTGATGTAAGCACAGGTCGTTATCCGCTTGAAGTAGGCCCAGAAAATCATAGCCAGATTTGGTGGGCTATGGGCCACGATAACAATGATTTGGCCAATCGTCCCTGCATGCTCAACGATGAATGGACCTTCTATCGCGATGGCAAAATGGAATTCCGCACTCAGGGCGATTATTGGGCTGAAGGGGGCATGTTTGAACCTGAAAATATTTGCAACTCCACCTCTCAGATGGTAGGTAAAAATGGTGAAGACCTCTCGGCCTGGGGTGATGGTAATCACACCTTCGAGCTTACGGTGGGCAATCCAAGTAAGATCAAAGCCATAGGCAAAGGGGCTTATATCGGATTCTTCAAACTGGGTAACGGCACCGAAGTAAAAGTTCCACAGGATTTTGTAGAATACAATATCGTGAAACTCTACGATGGTACCGTAGATACCCTGATAGTTGAAGGTATTTATCGTTGGGACCCCAACTCAGAAGGTGGCTACTGGCGTTTTGTTCTCGTACACTATGATAACCCGGCTGATGAACCTCCTATTCCCGGTCCTTCGCCTGAAGCTGGCTTTACCTATACCATGAGTGGACTCACAGTAACCTTCACTAACACCACTACTAATGGTGAAACTTATCTGTGGGACTTTGGTGATGGAACCACCTCCACCGAAGCTAATCCTGTTCATACCTACGCTCACGATGATATATATATGGTAACACTGACAGCCTCCAATCCCAATGGGCAGGGTTCCTCCACCAAGCAACTCTTTGTTTCGGCTACTCCGGTTACCGAAGCAGTTTTGAAAGGTGGTCCCTGGAGACCACGTGCTGAAGCTCTCTCCATCTTTGTAGGACCTGGTCTGGGTGATTACTCATGGTGGAGCGTTCCTAAGAACTTCCTCGATGGAAGCAGTACAGGCGCGGATGATTGGTCATGCATTACTGACGATGAGTTTACCTTTGCCGATGGCGGTGTTTTCATCTACAACACCAATGGTTCGGCCCGCAATGATGGATACATGGGTTCACCCAATGGTTGCTGGAGCGATGAACAGATTGCAGCCAGTGGCAACGGAGCTGCTTTCGGTTCGGGTGTTCACTCCTGGCAGCTGGTTACCGGTAACAATGGCCGTCCCCGTATTATCCTGACCAATGGCCTCACAGGCGCTGCCTTCCTCGGATTCTACAAAGGATATTATGGTGGTGAAAATATGAATGGTTCTAATCCGCCCAACGGTGGAAATCTCACCAATGAATATGAGGTAATGGGATACGCCAATACTGGATCCAAGGAGTACCTCTTTATTTCTGTTGACATTACTCCCGACCACAGTGGAGGAGCTGCTTGGTCGGTTATTTTGGTTCGTTAATTTTTTGCATCTGGTTGAAGGGGTTCCGGGTTCACCCGGAATCCCTTTTGTTTGATATCAAACTTGATTCTAAAAAAGAACCGCTTATGAAGAAATTATGGCTTGCTTTGGCTCTTTTACTCTCAATTCAAATACAAGCGCAGGTAATCAACATCAAAGGTAAGATAACCGACATCAAAGATCAGCCTCTGCCGGGTGTAGCTATTTTAGTTAAAGGAACATCAACTGGCACAATAACCGATCTTAATGGTCAGTTTTCGATAGCAGCCAAGGGGAACGATATCCTGGTCATTAGTTTTGTAGGTTACAAAAAGCAGGAAGTTCCCGTTAATAATCGGCAGGAGATTTTGGTGAAAATGGAGGAGGAAATCACCCAACTCAATGAGGTAGTGGTTGTAGGATATGGTGCACAGCGCAAAAAAGACCTCAGCACAGCAGTAGCCATTGTGGGTGAAAAGGAGATAAAGGATCGTCCTATAATTACAGCGGCCCAGGTGCTGCAAGGTAAAGCTGCCGGGGTGCAGGTTATACAGCCCTCAGGAAAACCGGGTCAGGGTTTGGCCGTTAGAGTGCGTGGTTCTACATCAGTATTGGCAGGTAACGAACCCCTTTATGTGGTTGACGGCGTTCCTACTACCGATATTCAGGGGCTGAATCCCAACGATATTGCGAGCATGAGCGTGCTGAAAGATGCTTCTTCTTCGGCAATTTATGGTGCACGGGCTGCCAATGGAGTGGTTCTTATAACCACCAAACGGGGACAGGAGGGCGATCCGGTGGTGAGCTTCAATACCTATTTCGGAATGTCGAACCTGCGGAAAACGATTGATGTGCTCAATACCAAGCAGTATCGCCAGCTAATGAGCGAGATTCTGCCCGGAAGCCTCGACCCCTCGTGGACCTATTTTAACAACTGGCCCGATTATACTTTTGGAACGGGTTATACCCAGAGTTACCAATTCTCCGTTAGAGGCGGAACCAGTAAGTCAAAATATTATGCCGGAGGCGGGTTCCTGAGTGACAAGGGTATTGTGAAGCCTGCTCGTTTCGATCGCTACAATATGCGAGTAAACCTCGACAATGAGTTGAAACCCTGGCTGAACCTTATTTCCAATGTGAATGTACTGGCCATCGATACCAAAGACACACCCGACAACCTGAGCTCGGGCCGTGGAGGAGTCATCATGAGTGCCCTGAATACCCCACCTTTTCTGCATGTTTACAAGCAGGATGGTAGCGGCCAGTACGACCCCAATCCCTTTCAGCCATCATGGGAAAACCCGGCCGCCTATATGTACGGCCCCGACCAGCGCTCCTGGGATTATCAGCTGAATGCAAATACCGCACTCGAAGCAGAGCTCATGAAGAAACTCTTTCTAAAAACCCGTTTTGCAGCCGACATTGCCAATCATAACTGGGATTATTATCTCGATCCCTTCAAAACCAATTACGGCCGCAACATGAATGGAATCGGCCGCTCTGACAAATGGACTTCCCAGACCTGGCTGTGGGAGAATACGCTAGACTACAGCTGGAAGGTGGGTGAGCACAGCTTTACTGCCTTGGGAGGTATGAGTTTACAGCACTATACCCGCAATGATAGTTACATCGAAGGAAACGACTATCCAGCTGATACCAATGTGCGTACCTTATGGGCTGCTAATAATATTTCGGCAGGAACCGAGCGTCAGGAATGGTCACTTGCCTCTTTCTTCGGACGGGCTACCTGGGATTATCGTTCCAAATATTACCTTACGGTGAGTGTTCGCCGCGATGGCAGCTCTAAGCTGGCTAACCGTTGGGGTACCATGCCCTCATTCTCGGCCGGATGGCGCATCTCTTCCGAGCCCTTTATGAAAAGCCTTACCTTTATTGACGACATGAAAATACGCGGAGGTTGGGGAAAGAACGGTAATCAGGAAGGTATTCCTAACTACGCACGTTTTGGGCTTATTTCATATTATCGCCGCACGATTACTAATCCCTTGTCAGGGCCGGCTGCTGTTCAGGTCACCTATGGCAATCCCGACTTGAAGTGGGAAACAACGGCTCAGACCAACCTGGGATTTGACCTGGTGATGCTTAACAGCCGCGTAACTGTCAATTTTGATGTGTATTACAAGAAAACATCCGACGTAATTCTCAATGTACAGTTGCCCACCTCCCTGCCCATTCACTACATACAGACCAATGCCGGAGAAATCGAGAACAAGGGCTTGGAGCTGAATGTGAATACAGTAAATATGGATAAATCCCTCAAGTGGACGACTGATTTCAACTTTTCTATCAACCGCAATAAGGTACTTAGTTTGAAATATACCGATGTTTATTACTTTGGTAGGGTTTACAGCAATAATGAGGATGTAGCCATTGTGCGGGCAGGCTTGCCCTTGGGTTCCTTCTTTGGCTACATTGCTGAAGGGGTGGATCCTGCCACAGGTGATATGATTTATAAGGACGTAAATAACAACGGAATCGTAGATCCGGGCGATCGCACCGTAATCGGCGATGCCAACCCCGATTTTATCTTCGGGCTCACCAACAACTTCTCCTGGCGTAAATGGGATTTCAACTTCTTCTTCCAGGGCAGTGTAGGTAACGACATCTACAACGCAACCCGTGTAGATCTGGAAGGTATGTTCGACAGTAAGAACCAATCCACAGCAGTGCTTCGTCGTTGGACTCCGCAGAATCCTAATACCGACATTCCCAGAGCTGTGGGAGGGGGTAACATGTATAATGTGCGTAATTCTACTCGCTTCCTCGAAGATGGCTCTTATGTACGTTTGAAGTCTATCACCCTGTCGTACAGGCTCATTGAAAAGCCTTCGAAAAAAACTGGTATACAGCGCCTTTCTGTATATCTTACAGGAAACAATCTGCTAACTTTCACTAAATACAGTGGGTTCGATCCCGAAGTGAATGCCTATGGAAACAGTGCCGTGGAAGCTGGCATCGACTATGGCACCTACCCACAGGCACGTTCGCTGATGCTGGGTTTGAATGTTGAATTTTAATGGAAGGGAGGAAAATTATGAGATCATTGAATATCGCTGTTATTTTTGGACTTTTGGCTCTGGCCTTGTCATCCTGCGAGAAATTTCTCGACGTCAAGCCCGAATCGAATGGTATTGCGGTTGAAAATGCAGCAGGCGACTCTGTCCTATACAAAACCGCAGCCGAGGTAGAAGCTGCTCTTGCCGGAGCTTATGCCGATTTTAAGAACGAGTATTATCAACTTGATTACTACGTAAACGGTGATGCGCAATCGGACGACGCTTATGCGGGTGCCGACAATCCTGCCAACTTCCAGATTGATGACTACAAAATCGACGCACTCAATAGTAATGTCTCGCGCGACTGGGCCTATCTCTATGGTCATATCGGGAAGTGCAACAGCGTGATAAACAATGTGGATAAATGTCCCGACCCGTCGTTGTCGGCCGAACGTAAAAAGCAAATCAAAGCGGAAGCATTGTTTATCCGTGCTTTCCAGTATTTCCAGGCTGTACAGCTCTGGGGTGATGTCCCCTTGCAGTTGACGGAGGTCAAAACCATCAGTGCTGCCAATCTTCCTCAGATCTATGACATCCTTTATCCTCCCCGGGCTCCAAAGGAAGAAGTATTCAATCAGATTATAGCCGATCTGGAGCAAGCGGCCGAAGGAGTTCCAGTAACGGCTCCCCATAAAGGATATGCTACTAAGGGTGCGGTTTATACCCTCCTGGCTAAAGTATATGCCACCCGCGAACCCCACGATTGGAATAAAGTGCTGGAATATTGCAATAAAGTCATCGATCTGGGTATCTATCAGTTGCTCCCCGACTACGACATGCTTTGGAATAACTCCCAGGAAAATACGGTTGAATCCATTTTTGAAATCAACTATAGTGGAGGAAGCTCCGATGGCAACTGGGGTACCAAGATGTTTCGTGGACTCGACTGGAAAAAGTTCAATATTCCCAGCAACGACTTAGTAAAAGCTTTCCAGCAAGAAGGCGACCAGATACGCTTCAATGCTTCCATCTATTGGGGGGATGTAACGGGTCGCTGGAACGATCCTCACTGGCCGCAAAATCATTATCCTTTTATAAATAAATGGCGTAACTTCCAGGAAGGCAGCGACCAGAATTATATCATCTATCGCCTGGCCGATGTGCTCTTGCTGAAGGCCGAAGCCCTGAATGAACTGGGAGATTTAAGTGGTGCTGCGGCTTTGGTGAATCAGATAAGGGCCAGGGTGAATCTGCCACCCACCCCGGCTGCTAACCAGGCCGATATGCGGTTGGCTATTGAAAAAGAGCGCCGCCTGGAGCTGGCTTTCGAAGGGCATCGCTGGTACGACCTGAAACGTACAGGAAGAGCTATTGAGGTGATTAACAGCGTGAAAGGTGAAAACGATATTCCCCTGGGGTATCAGCTCACCGAAAATCGCCTCGTATGGCCTATCCCCCAGGCCGAACTGGACAAAAATACCAAACTAACTCAAAATCCGGGTTATTGATTTATTTATCGAAATAATTAAGGGCCGGGGAAGCGTTTCACTATCTTTGGTAGGCGCAACCCCGGCTTTTTAAAATTTTCATTATGAGGCGTTTATTTATAGCTGTATCCATGACTTGTATTGCAACATTTGTGTTTTCAATGCTTATTAGCCTGGTCGCCTGTTCTAAAAATACTAATCCTGACGACCCCAATCCAGATACTCTTAGAGTCCCTTATGCGCAAGCCTGGCTTACCAAAGGAGATAAATCCGTTCTTTTTACCCGTCAGGAGGGTTTGCCCATAACTCCACCGGGAAATTCTTCCTGGCCAGAGGTATTCATCGACACTACCTATCAATTTCAGGAAGTGGAAGGTTATGGGGCTGCTCTGACTGGCTCTTCGGCTTATCTTTTCCATCATTCACTCGATGCCAACCTACGGCAGCAAATCCTCAGAGAACTATTTGATCCCCAGGTGGGAATCGGGCTTTCGTACTTGAGGCTCACTATGGGAGCTTCCGACTTTTCCTTATCGGATTACACCTACAATGACCTACCGGCTGGCCAAACCGACTTCAACCTTGAAAAATTCTCCCTTTCGCGTGACCTCGAGGATGTGGTGCCTGTGCTTCAGGAAATTGTGCAGATTTATCCGGAGATTAAATTGATGGGAACTCCCTGGAGTCCACCTGCCTGGATGAAAACCCATGGAAGCCTGAAGGGAGGAAAACTTCGAACAGATTGTTACCCTGTTTATGCTCAATATTTTGTAAGATATATACAGGAAATGCAGAAACAGGGAATACGCATAGATGCTGTTACTCCCCAAAATGAGCCTTTATACTGGACGGCTGGCTATCCCTGTATGGAGATGCAACCCGAGGAACAAAAGGTTTTTATCCGCGATCACCTGGGACCGGCATTGGCTGCTGCAGGTCTACCAACCCAAATTATTATCTACGACCACAACTGGGATCATCCAGAATATGCCACTACGGTTTTGTTGGATCCCGAGGCAGCTCGTTTCATTGCAGGATCAGCCTTTCATGCCTATGCCGGCGATGTATCGGCCATGGGTACTGTTCAAGAGGCGTTTCCTGATAAGGGATTGTATTTCACTGAAATTTCAGGGGGAGAATGGGCTGTCAATTTTTCTGACAACCTTCTGTGGTACATGAAAAACATTTTGATTGGCACCGCACGCAACTGGTCGAAGGTGGCCTTATTCTGGAATTTAGCCCTCGACCAGAACCATGGCCCACGCAATAATGGCTGCCAGGATTGCCGCGGAGTAATTACCATTTCCAACGGAGGCTTATACATCATACGCAACGAGGAATATTATGCACTGGCCCATTTCTCCAAGTTTATACGTCCCGGCGCCCACCGTGTTTATTCCCGCCCCGACCAGGTGCTTATGAATATGGATTTTGTGGCCTTTCAAAACACCGATGGTACTAAGGTTCTGGTGGCTGCCAATTACAATGATTCGTATAAGACCTTTACTGTTCGCCAGTCACAAAAAACTTTCAGTTATTCGCTGGCGCCTAAATCTGTTGTAACTCTTGTTTGGAAATAAAGCTCCCTCAAAGTTTTAGTGAACTTTTAATAAAAAGCGCCGAAATTGTAGTTATTTAAAGCTGTTTTATGTCAGGAGCATTCTTTTGACGGTTTCGCAGATATATTGAATTTGTTTTTCTTTCAGCCCCACATAGAATGGCAACCGTACGATGGATGCGGCAAAACGTTCGGTGTGGGGCAGGCTTTCGGCCGAATGATGTTTTAAATAATAAGGACTGAGGTGCAATGGAAGGTAATGAAAAACTGCATGTATTCCTGCATTCTTGAGCTGATGGAGAAGTTCATCGCGACGCCTGTAATCATTTAAGTTGAAATAGAAGAAATTGCCATTTACCGTAGCATAGGAAGGAATTTCGGGTAGGCGGATGAGGCCACGTTCTTCTAATGGTTTAAGCTTTTCGTAGTACGACCACCAGATGGTTTTTCTTTTCTTTTGAATAAAATCTGATTTTTTAAGCTGTGCATAAAGAAAGGCAGCGATAATGTCGGAAGGAAGATAGGAGGAACCGGCTTCCATCCAGGTATATTTGCTGGTTTCACCTCTTCGAAAGGCTGCTCTGTTAGTCCCTTTTTCCCAAATCATTTCCGCTTTATCAACCAGTGAAGGGTCGTTTACCACCAGCAACCCCCCTTCGCCCGAGATGATATTTTTGGTTTCGTGAAATGAAAAAGTAGCCATATGACCGAAACCACCCAGAGGCATTCCTTTGTAGTAAGAATCGAAAGCGTGCGCGGCATCTTCAATAAGATAAAGGTGGTGTCGTTGGGCGAGGTCGATAAACTCATCCATGGGGCAGGCTATACCGCAGTAATGCACCAATACAATGGCTTTGGTACGGGGAGTAATGCGTCGTTCTACATCTACCGGATCGAGGTTGGGGATGTGAGGTAAGATATCTGCAAAAATCACTTGGGCTCCCCTGAGGATAAAGGCATTAGCCGTAGATACAAAAGTATAGGACGGCATGATGACTTCATCGCCGGGGCCGATGCCTGCCAGAAGTGCACTCATCTCCAAAGCATCGGTACAGGAGGTGGTGAGCAGGGTTTTGATAAACCCGTATTTTTTTTCGAAGTATTGCTGACACAGATGGGTATACTTGCCATTTCCCGCCAGGCTTCCGCCCAGTGCGGCCCGGAGAATAGCCATCATCTCCGAAGGTCCTACATAGGGTTTATTGAAGGGTACTTTCACTTGGACCGGCATTATAGCGCGAAGGTAAGGATTTCGGCGGGTCTTGAAAAAACCTAACTTCGCTGCATGAACCGTGAACGCAGGACCCTGCTTACAGATATTACTGGAGTGCTGGGCAGCAACATTGTATCCATGGCTGCAGTACTCGGGCTTTCGGTATTGCTTTCGCGCTCGCTGGGTCCTGAAGGGTATGGGCTTTATACTTCCCTATTTGCCGTACCACTTATTGTCATGGGGTTGGTGCAACTGGGGTTGAGCCGTTCGGCTATTTTCCATCTAGGGAATCGCCTATTCCCTGAAGGAAAGACAATTGGTTCAATTTATATACTGCTGATTTTTACTTCTTTGGTTGGCATTCTGTTTTCTTTAGCTGGTTATGCCCTGGTTGGCAATCCACATTTTAAATGGGTCTGGATGCTGTTGATTTTGCTGGGAATTCCTTTTATGTTGGGTAATATCTACACAGGTGGGATATTTATCGGGCGCGAACGAATACGTGTGGCCAATCGCCTGCAGTGGATGCCTGTAACGCTCAATCTGATTCTTGCTACTTTGTTGGTGGGTGTTATGGGGTGGGGAATTACCGGTGCCCTCATTTCCATGCTGGTGGCTACAGCTCTCATCTTTTTCATAGGTTTCGTTCGCGTCAGGAAATTATTTGATTTTGATGCAGGATTTTACCCCGAAATTTTACGTAGCCTGGCAGGAAAGGGATTTGTGTATGCACTGAATTTTTTACTGCTACAGATTAATTATAAGGTTGATGTGGTGCTGCTTCAGCGTATGGTGCATCCGAAGCAGATCGGCTATTACTCTTTGGGCGTTTCCATAACCGAACAATTGTGGCTGTTGCCTTACGCTATAGGTATTGTACTTATGAGCCGAACCGCCAATAGCAAGGACAAACAACAAATGAACGAAACGACCGCCCTCATGCTGCGCACTTCCGTTCCGGCTTCCATCCTTGGGGCTCTGATGCTGGTTCTGCTCACCCCCATTTTTTTGCCCCTTATCTTCGGTGAAAAATTCGCTCCTTCGGTGGCCGTTGTGCAGACTATCTTACCAGGTGTGGTGATTTTCATGGTTTATCGTATCATCGAAAGCTATTACGCTGGATTAGGCCCCCCCCTGCTTAGCATTCGCATTTTGCTGGTGTCGGCCCTATTAAATATCCTCCTCAATATTTGGTGGATACCCCGCTTTGGTATCCTGGGTGCCGCCTGGGCCACCAACGTAAGTTACTCCGCCGCCACTTTGGTGTTTTTAGGGTTTTTCAGAAAAGAAAGTGGAATAAACTGGGCCACTCTATTGCTTCCCCGTCGTAGTGACTGGCAAAGGCTTACTAACAAAGGTAATTTCTGAATAAAGCATTTACCGGTAATAAATCTTTATTGGCCGGTCTTTCAGGCCTTTCTCCTGAGTGTTTGAGCTATTGGGTGTTATCTTTTCTCACCTTTGTATCCAGTAAGAAGAAAATTTTTTCTCATAGGAAACATTTTTGTGTACTTATTGTTTCTTTTGTGTATTTTTAAAAATCATTCGACGGTAAACTTATCTTCTAACACATGGAGACGGAAGAAAAAATTAAAAATATCCTTGACCGCTGCCTGGACCTTTTTTACCAATATGGTATTCGAAGTCTCAGCATGGATGATATTTCTCAGCGTTTGGGCATAAGCAAGAAGACCTTATACCAGTTTTTTACAAATAAGGAAGATTTGGTGCGGCATGTAATAGAGCATCTCTCTGCCCGGCATAGAGAGAAGTATGGATCTGTAGCATCCGAGCCCGGCAATGCTATTGATAAGCTACTGAGGGCCAGCATGATGGCTTGCGAGGAGATGCGTTACTATAATCCGGTGATGACCTTCGATCTGCATAAATATCATCCTGATATCATTGAAGGCCATGTTAAGAGGGAGAAAGAATTTTTCCGTGAAAAGATTCTTGAAAATCTCGTTCAGGGCATAGAGGAAGGACTTTATCGACCCGAGCTCAATAAGGAATTGGTGGCCACACTCTATGTAAGCAACCTGGCCGAATTGCACCGACTCGATGAGGTATTGGCCCAAAAGATAACCTTTCACGACATCTTCCAAGTATTGTTCGATAATTACATCAGGGGCATTAGTACCCCGGCCGGTATTGCCTATTATGAAAATGAATTAAGTAAAATAATGAAAATTAGTTAGTTATGAAAGTTAAAAAAACTGTATTTAACCTAATGATTCTGCTTTTATTTCTTTTAGGTTCTGTAACGACTATTCGGCTTAACGCACAGGATACCCTGCGTTTATCGCTGAGCCAGGCTGTAGATTATGCTCTACAAAACAATACGGATATCCGTAACGCCCTTCTCGATTTGCAGTCAGCCAATCGTAAGATTTGGGAAACCACCGCTATTGGCCTGCCTCAGTTAAGTGCTAAGGCTCAGTATAGCAATATATTCAAGGTTCCGGAGGTTTCTTTCGGGGCCTACCTGGATCCTTCCCTTTTGCCTACCGATCGCCCGTTAACGGCTCAGGATATTACGAATGCATATGTGCAGGCCCCTCCGGTAAAACTTGGCGTAAAAGAAAATACCACCCTCGATATTACTCTGAGTCAGTTGCTTTTTAATGGAAGTTACATTGTGGGATTGCAGGCCTCGCGTATCTTTTACCGCCTCAGTGAGCAAAACTTACAGCGTACTCGTATCGAAATTGCTTCCACCGTACGCGACAATTACGCCATGTTGCTTGTAGCCGAAGAGAATATCAGGATTCTGCGGCAAACACGCGATAATGTGAAAAAATTACTCGAAGAAACCCGGGAATATCATCGTCAGGGGTTTGTGGAGCAGACCGACGTAGATCAGTTGGAAGTTACCTGGAACAATCTGGGCAATAGCCTGCGGCAGGTAGAATCGGCTTATGACATCGGTTTGCGCATGTTGAAAATACAACTGGGACTGGCTCCTGACGATCCTCTTTTGCTTACCGATAGCCTTCCTTCACTTGTAAATCTTCCTGCCATCGAGCAATCTCTCACCACTACTTTCGATCCTCAGCGAAGCATTTACTACCAGTTGCTCGAAACTCGCGAGCGGCTTGCCCGCCTCGACCTGAACCGGGAAAAGACTGAATATCTGCCTTCGATAGCGGCATTTTATAATCATCAGGAAAAAGCAAAAAAACCAGAGTTTGATTTTCAGCCGAAAGACGTAATCGGAGTTTCGGTACAATGGAATCTCTTCACCAGCGGACAGCGTATGGCCCGGGTAGCCCAGAAGCGGTTGGAGCTTGAAAAAACTCGCAATCTTAAGGAATTTCAAACCAGCGCTTTACAGGTACAGGCCCGTCAATTGGCCGACCAACTGACAGTGAAACGCGATGCTTATTTTAACAATCAGAAAAACCTGGATCTGGCCCGTCAGATCTACGAACGTTCACTCATCAAATATCGCGAAGGGGTGGGGTCGAGTCTCGACCTGACGGTGAACCAGAATCAATATCTGAATGCCCTATCAGGTTACTACCAGTCGTTGTTCGATCTGATATCGGCGCATAATCAACTGGAAAAACTTCTCAATAATCTATCAATAAATTAAGAATTAATTAATTAAGACAAAATACCATGAAAAAGTACCTGTTTGTTGTATTAATGACTCTTATAGCCGTGTCCTGTGGCGAAAAGGATCCCAAGGCCCGTTTGGAAAAACTCATAGCACAGCGTGAAAAGCTGGATGCACAGATTTCGGAATTACGCCACCAGTTGAGTGAAACAGATACTACCCAGCGTTTGCCTGAGATTGCCGTGGCTGTTTTGGAAATGCAACCCCGCCAGTTCAAAAATTACATTGAGGTGCAAGGCAGGGTTGATGCGGATGAAAATACCGAAGCCGTGCCGAAGTCGCCTGGGGTAGTGGAAGCCATTTATGTGAAAGAAGGAGACCGTGTAAATAAAGGGCAACTGCTGGCCGAGCTCGACACTAAAGTGTTGCGTCAATCGCTTGAAGAATTGAAAGTTCAGCTTGACTATGCCACGAATCTTTACAATAAGCAAAAAGCCTTGTGGGAGAAGAACATTGGTTCAGAGGTGCAATATCTAACGGCTAAAAATCAGAAAGAATCGTTGGAGCGTCGCATGGCTACTCTTAAAGACCAGATAGATATGGCCAAGATAAAGGCTCCCGTTTCGGGAACCGTGGAGTCGGTGCCGTTTAAGGTGGGTCAGATGATTTCGCCGGGTGTTCCGGGCTCTTCCATTCGGGTTATCAATATGAATAGTGCCAAGGTGGTGGCCGAACTCTCTGAGAAATATGCTCCTATGATAAAAACCGGAGCTGAAGTTCTTATCTACATTCCCGATCTGGGAATTGAGACCCAGTCTAAAATCCGCTTTGCCAGTCGGTTTATCGATCCCAACAACCGGACGTTTAAGGTAGAGGCTGGATTGAGCCGTGCAGCAGCTGAATTTCGTGCCAACATGGTGGTGGTTATGAAGATTAACGACTACACCAATAATCAGGCCTTCATCGTTCCCCTCAATGTCGTTCAAAAATCGGCATCGGGTGATTTTGTGTGGGTGGCCCGAAGGGAGGGGCAAAGGTTTGTGGCTAACGCCCGTCCGGTAAAGGTTGGTAGGGTTTACGACGGAGTAGCCGAAATCGAGCAGGGTTTGAATGCTGCTGACCGCGTGATTGTAAATGGTTATTCTGGCCTTAAGGAGGGTCAGCCTTTGAAATTTTAAAACACTTTAATTTGGGTCCGTATGAAGAAACAAATAGAAAAAGTAAGGGAATTTTTCGCCACCAGCTGGGCCATCGACAACCGTACGAGCATTTACGTGCTTACGGTCATCATTTCCATTATTGGATTTACCAACTATATCTCCATTCCCAAGGAACAGTTTCCCGAAGTAGTTATTCCTTATGTGATGGTGAACACTGTATACCCGGGCACTTCGCCCCAGGATATGGAGAATCTGGTAACAAGGCCCATCGAGAAGCAACTAAAATCTATTAGTGATGTAAAGCGTATAACCAGTAATTCGCTGCAGGATTACTCAAGCATTGTGGTTGAGTTTACTACCGACGTGAAGCTGGAAGATGCCAAACAGCGGGTAAAGGATGCTGTAGACAAATCCCGTAACGACCTGCCAAGCGATTTGCCTGAAGACCCCCAGGTGATGGACATCGATTTGTCAGAAATTCCCATCATGTTCATTAATCTGGCCGGTAACTATGACCTTGACCGCCTGAAGAAATACGCCGAAATGGCTCAGGACCGTATCGAGACGTTACCAGAAATAACCCGTGTGGACATTGTAGGTGCCCTCGATCGGGAGATACAGGTGGACGTGGACATGTATAAGATGCAGGCAGCCCAGGTTACCTTCAGCGATATTGAAAGAAGTATCAGCGCCGAAAATCTGTCCCTGTCAGCAGGCTCGATTACCAATACAGGCTTTCGCCGAAACATAAGGGTGGATGGTCAGTTTGCTACGGTCGAAACCTTGGCCAACCTCATCATTCCCACTTCCAACGGAGGACATGTATTCCTTAAGGATATTGCAGAAGTACGCGATGGATTTAAAGAGCAGGAAAGTTTCTCGCGTCTGAATGGCAAAAATGTGATTACGCTGAATGTAGTGAAAAAAAGTGGTAGAAACCTGCTGGATGCCTCCGACAAAATAGAGGAAATCATTAATAATGAGTTAAAAAACAAGGTTTTTCCTTCTGATCTGGAGGTTACCATCACTGGCGATATGTCGCGCTATACTCGCAATACCCTTGAAGAGCTCAACAACACGATTCTAATAGGTTTTATTCTGGTCACAGTGGTGCTGATGTTTTTCATGGGTTTCAACAATGCGTTCTTTGTGGGGCTGGCTGTTCCACTCTCCATGGCAGTGGCTTATATCGTTATCCCGGGCTTTGGCTTCACACTCAATATGATTGTGATGTTTGCCTTCATTTTTGCCCTGGGTATAGTGGTGGATGACGCTATTGTAGTAATCGAAAATACCCATCGCATCCACCGTTTCCAACCCGACATAAAGAAAGCAGCTAAATGGGCGGCCGGGGAAGTCTTCCTACCTATCCTTTCAGGGACACTTACCACGCTGGCCCCCTTTGTGCCTTTGGCCTTCTGGCCTGGTATTGTTGGCGAATTTATGTATTATCTGCCTGTGGTGCTTATAATTACTCTTTTTGCCAGCATGTTTGTGGCTTACATTATCAATCCGGTTTTTGCTGTATCTTTTATGAAGCATGAATATGATGTGGTGGATACCCGGACCAATTATCGTAGGCTGTTTACCTGGTCTGCTTTTATTATTATCTCTTCGGCGCTGGCCTCTCTGGCAGGTTTAAAGGGATTGGGCAATCTGTTGCTGGTTTCTTTATCTCTGGTAGTTTTCTATAGGTTATTACTTAAAAAGGCTATAACATGGTTCCAGAATACTGGCTGGCCTTGGGTCATGAGGATCTACGAACGCCAATTGCGCTTTTTCCTGAAAAACAACCATGCCTATTACCTTCTGGGAGGCTTGATTGTGTTGCTGTTCCTGAGTTTCGTACTAGTGGGCATTCGTAGTCCCAAAGTTCTATTTTTTCCTGATAATCAACCCAATAATATTTTTGTATTTATCAAATTGCCGGAGGGAACCGATCAGCGCGTTACTGACAGTGTAACCCGTTTGGTTGAGAAACGGGTAATTGCTCGATTGGGAGAAAATAACCCGTTGGTTGAATCTATTATCTCCAATGTAGCTGTGGGAGCATCTGATAACCAATTTGATAGAAGTGTTGCTTATAATCGTGGAAAGATCACTATCAATTTTGTGGAATATAAATATCGTAAGGGCCAGAATACAACACGCTACCTCGATGAAATCCGCTCGGTAGTTAAAGACATTCCCGGTGCTGAAATTACCGTGGACAAAAACCGGATGGGTCCGCCTACGGGGAAACCTATCAATATTGAAATTACAGGAGAAAATCTGGAGCAATTACAGTTGGTTGCAGAGCGATTTAAAAATTATCTTGACAGTTTGAATATTCCCGGTATAGAGGAATTGAAGAGTGACTTTGTAGCCAATACGCCCGAGATCATGATCAAAATAGATAGGGAGAGAGCTCGCCGTGAAGGTTTGTCAACCGGCCAGATTGGCCTGGAACTCCGAACAGCAGTTTATGGTAATGAAGCCAGCAAGTTTAAACAGGATGAAGATGAATTTCCTATCATGCTGCGTTATAATGAGGATGTACGCAAAAACATCCAAGCATTGATGAACCTTCGTATAACTTATCGCGATATGGTGACCGGCCGTCTACGGAGTATTCCGTTAAGTGCCGTTGCAAGCGTGCAGTATACCGACGCCTATGCCAGCATCAAGCGCAAAGACCTGAAGCGTATTATTACTATTTCTTCGAATGTTTTGACCGGCTACAGTCCCAACGACATAGTGCCGCGAATTAGAAACATTGCCTCTACTTTCCCCCTGCCCGAGGGCATCACAATCAAACTTACCGGCGAACAGGAAGACCAGGCCGAAACCTCGGCTTTTCTGGGTAAGGCGATGCTCATTGCCATTCTCATGATCTTTTTTATACTCATTACCCAGTTTAACTCATTCAGCAAGAGTATTATTATTCTGAGTGAAGTGGTTTTCAGCATAATCGGCGTGTTGTTGGGAATTGTCATTTTTAACATGGATATCATAATCATCATGACCGGACTCGGCATCGTTGCTCTGGGAGGTATAGTGGTGCGAAACGGGATTCTGATTGTTGAATTTGCCGACCTTATGAAAGCTTCGGGCATGAAGACCCGCGAGGCCATTGTAAGGGCAGGTGTAGTTCGTACAACGCCAGTTATCCTTACGGCTACAGCCACTATGCTCGGATTGGTGCCTCTGGCCCTCGGTATGAATATTAATTTTTATACACTGTTTACGGAATGGAATCCCCAGATTCATTTCGGTGGCGACAACGTGGCGTTCTGGGGCCCGCTGTCGTGGACTATTATCTTTGGTTTGAGCTTTTCTACTTTCCTTACCCTGGTAGCAGTTCCGGCTATGTATTTAATTGCTTACGCAATGAAAGTGCGTTGGGCACGTTATCAATCTAACAGGATTTATCGCAAGCAGCTCGCAGGGCGGTAACACTCGCATAAGTGGTTTTGGTTAACTTTCATTTAGCCGGGCATTGCGTCCGGCTATTTTATTTCAAAAGTTCAGCAAAGATTTTCGTTGAAAAGGAAACATGATATAAAGAAATAGCGTAAATTTGATTTAAACCCAATCAAATGATTGGGCCAATTCACTGATTTTTTTAATGGTGATGCTTAATTAGTTGCCAATGGATACCTTTTACGCTCCAGCCGAAAGAACCCCTCATGACGAAATTATAAAATCTAAAGAAGAATTTGAAAATTTTGCTGCATTAAAAGAGTTTTTTAATGCCTTGCCTTTTATTGCTGCGGTGCTCAATGAGCAAAGGCAATTGGTTTACTCCAATCAGGCTTTGCTCGATGCCATGGGTTTTCCTAATCTGGACTCCGCACTCGGTTTGCGACCCGGTGAATGGCTCAACTGTATACATTCGCGTGAAACACCCGGTGGTTGTGGTACCTCAGAGAGTTGTCAGTATTGCGGTGCAGTGAATGCCATATTACAATGCATTAATACCCGTCAGCGAAGCCAGGGGGAATGCCGCATAACGGGATACCTGGGTGATAAGGAGGTGTCATACGACTTTTGGGCAGTGGCCTCGCCCATCACCTTTAAAGGCAAGTTTTATGTTATACTTTCCATTGCCGACATCAGTCATGAAAAACGGAGGCTAGCTCTCGAGCGCATCTTCTTTCACGATGTACTCAATACAGCGGGTGGACTGCGCGGGTTCCTCGAGTTTGTTCAAATGACCGATGATGTTGCTGAAATCAAGGAGTATGTTGAAACTGCCTCACGCCTGACTGAAGATTTAATTGACGAGATTGTTGCTCAGCGGCAACTTCTCTCAGCCGAAAGAGGCGACTTGAAGGTGGAATGGGAATCCATCGCAGTAGACCAGATCCTCCAGAATGTGCGTAACCATGTTATGTTTCATCTGGTGGCACGGGGTAAAGAAATTGTGGTTGAACCCCCAGCTGTTTTACATCCGCTCACATCTGATGTTATTTTGCTTAAAAGGATTCTAGTGAATCTGTTAAAAAATGCCCTCGAAGCCATCCCCGAAGGACAAACTGTTTCGCTGGGCGCTGACATTGCGGAGGATAAGGTAATCTTCAGGGTACACAATCCGGGTTTCATCCCCCGGGATATTCAATTGCAACTTTTTCAACGAAGCTTTTCCACTAAAGAAAAAAATCGTGGATTGGGAACCTACTCTGTGAAATTGCTTACTGAACAATATCTGGGTGGCAGGGTCTGGTTTCGCTCTGAGCCCGAGACGGGTACTACATTTTACGTTGAACTTCCCCTTCGACGATATTAGGCTAAACTAAGGGGCCGAGGGCTCTTTTGTTTAGAAAAGGTTGGCAATGTAATCGAGAATGGCTGTGCCTTTCTTGTAGATAACGTATGCCATAAAAAGCACCTGCTCAGCTATGAAGATGATGATAATGATCTTCATTAAAAGGTTAACATCCATTTCTCTTTTTTTCATGCGTGAGACCTTTTGTCCTACAAATTTACATAAAGTTGTTTTAAAAACATTTTTCAATTTTAATTGTTGGAGGGAAGTTGGTTTTCCATTCTGAAAAGATTAACCATCCGGTTGAAGCCAAATATGTATTTTTGTCCATAAAAAAGCAGAAAAGCATGATCAATAAAGTGTTGGTTGCTAATAGGGGTGAGATAGCCATTCGGGTAATGCGTTCTTGCCGAGAGATGAACATTAGGTCGGTAGCAGTGTTCTCGGAAGCCGATCGCGCCTCCTATCACGTAAGATATGCCGACGAGGCCTATTGTATTGGTCCGGCCCCTTCTGTGCAGAGCTATTTAAACAAGGAAAAGATTATTGAAGTGGCTCTTGAATCTGGTTGCGATGCCATTCATCCGGGCTATGGTTTTTTATCGGAAAATGCTGAGTTTGCCCGAATGGTTCAGGATGCCGGTCTTATATTTATTGGGCCCTCCCCAGAGGCTATTGAGCAAATGGGTGATAAGATTACGGCTCGGCGTAGGATGATAGCGGCCGGCGTTCCTGTGGTACCCGGAACCAGCGATGCAGTGAGCTCGGAAGAGGAAGCGCTGCGCATCATCCACGAAATAGGTTTGCCGGTAATGATTAAAGCCTCGGCAGGTGGTGGAGGTAAAGGTATGCGCCTGGTTCATCGCGAAAGCGAGATAGAATCCTCCCTGAGAGCTGCCCGATCCGAAGCAAAGTCCGCCTTTGGAGATGATGCGGTGTACATCGAAAAATACATCTCCTCTCCTCACCATATAGAATTTCAAATCCTTGGTGACCAACACGGAAACATTGTTCACTTATTTGAGCGGGAATGCAGTGTACAACGCCGTCATCAGAAGGTGATTGAAGAAACCCCCAGCCCCAACCTGACTCCTGAAGTGCGTGAGGCCATGGGACGCCATGCAGTGGCAGCTGCCGCTGCAGTGAACTACTACGGTGCCGGTACCATTGAATTTATTATGGATGACAACCACAACTACTATTTTCTAGAAATGAATACCCGTCTGCAGGTTGAGCATCCCATAACAGAACGTGTGGTGGGCGTGGATCTGGTGAAATTGCAGATTCAGATTGCAGAAGGAAAACCCTTGCCTTTTAAACAAGAAGACCTCAAGCAGCATGGACATGCCATCGAGTGCCGCATTTATGCCGAGGATCCGGCTAACAACTTTATGCCCTCACCCGGTAAAATTAAGCATATTACAGAGCCCCTCGGTTTGGGCGTACGCCATGATGGATATGTATACCCGGGGTATGAAATACCCATGTATTACGACCCCATGATTTCCAAGCTTATCGTATGGGGTTCCGACCGTCAGGAAGCTATTTCCCGTATGCGAAGAGCACTCTATGCATACAAAATCTCAGGGGTAAGCACCTCCATCCCTTTCCTCGAAAAAATTATGCAACACCCTGTTTTTATAAAAGGTAACTACAACACCCATTTCATTGAAGATCATTTAAAAGAGTTATTGGAAGTAGGTGAATGTGATGGCCTGTGTGAAGATGTAGCGGTTATTACGGCCTATCTGCATTACCTCGATGAATGGGCACGGGCAGGCAATGGAGGCATGGCCTCTCAAAACAAACCCCAAAAGGAGAGCAATTGGAAGAATTTCGGTAAAAGGCTTAACTTGCAGAGAGTATAACCTCTCAAAAATTTAAGCCATGGAAGAACTCAGGAAATTACTTTTCTATGTACCTCGCCAAACACCTGCAGGCGATGCGGGTATCACTTTGTTGAGAATAGTGCTGGGAATAACCATGCTTCTGGCACATGCTGTTCCTAAAGTTGCCAATTATCTGATGCTCTCGGCTGCTTTTCCCGATCCTTATGGCATTAGCAGCACACTATCTTTGATGCTTGCCATTTTTGCGGAGTTTTTCTGTAGCATCCTGCTCATTTTCGGAGTTCTCACCCGCCCGGCCTTAATTCCTTTGATTTTTACGATGTTCACTGCATTCTTTGTGGTACATCAGAATGATCCTTTTGCCCATAAAGAACTGGCGCTACTTTATCTGGTCGGTTTTGTGGTTTTGTTTATAACCGGGCCGGGCCGCATTTCGCTCGATGCCATTATCCATGAACGTATGGATGCCCATGGCAAGCAGAAAGTTGCTGAAAACGAAATCAATAAATAAACCATGGAAATAAAAATCAATCATCGACTGGTCAACATTGAATTGGTATCCCGTGAAGGTAACCTTGCCACGGTTTTGCTTAACGGTAAAACTTACCAGGTGGACATTCTCAAGGTGCAGCCCGAAAATTATTCCGTATTGCTCAATGGTTTATCGTATAATATTGAGGTGATTCCGGGGCAGAATGCGCGGAGTTTTCAGGTCAATACTTACCGCTATACCTACGATGTAGAGGTGATTGATGCCGAAGCAAAATACCTGGCAAGCCGTAACAAGGGCAAACATCTGGATGGAGAAAAATCCATAGTGGCACCCATGCCTGGCAAGGTGGTTAAAGTGCTTGCCACAGCAGGGCAACAGGTAGAAGCCGGCCAAACGCTCATCATTATTTCGGCCATGAAAATGGAAAGTGAGTTTAAGGCCAAAGCCTCAGGAGTGGTGAAAGCTGTGAACGTAAAGGAAGGGGATGCAGTAGAAAGCAGGCAAATTTTAATTGTAATTGAATGATTTAATCCAATAGGAAAATCCATAAATATGTCGCTTGAAGAAAAATTCAGACTATTAGAGGAAAACAACCGACAGGCAGAACTAGGAGGTGGTGAAGACCGAATAGCCCGCCAGCATGCAGCAGGCCGCAAGACTGCTCGAGAACGTATTCAAGAATTGCTTGATCCCGGTACTTTTGTAGAACTCGACAAATTTGTGGTTCATAGAACCACAGATTTCGAAATGGATAAGCAGAAATATTTAGGCGATGGGGTAGTTTCGGGTTATGGTAAAATAGATGGTCGTTTGGTATACGTTTTTGCCCAGGATTTTACGGTTTTTGGGGGTTCGCTGAGTAGGGCTAATGCCGACAAGATCGTGAAAATCATGGATTTGGCCATGCGCATGGGTGCCCCCATCATCGGTCTCAACGATTCAGGAGGAGCCCGCATCCAAGAAGGCGTAGAAAGCCTTGGTGGATATGCCGACATTTTTTACCGCAATGTGATGAGTTCTGGGGTTATTCCTCAGGTTTCGGCCATTCTCGGGCCTTGTGCAGGAGGGGCTGTTTATTCGCCGGCCATCACCGATTTTATTCTTATGGTCAAAGATTCAAGTTACATGTTTGTAACAGGCCCCGAGGTCATCAAAACCGTAACCCATGAAGAGGTTACTAAGGACGAGTTGGGTGGAGCCTTCACGCACAACAGCAAAAGTGGGGTGGCCCATCTGATGGCTGACGACGACAGCATGGCTATGATGATGATTCGCGAACTCTTGTCCTTCCTCCCCTCCAACAACCTTGAAGACCCTCCTGTGAAAATCTGCACCGACCCGATTAATCGGGAGGATGAAATTTTGCAAACCCTCGTTCCTGATGATCCCAATAAGCCCTATGACATGAAGGAGGTGATTACCACCCTGGTGGATGATCATAATTTCTTTGAGATACAGCCTTATTTTGCTGAAAACATCATCATTGGTTTTGCTCGCCTCAATGGAAAACCGGTAGGTATTGTAGCCAACCAACCTGCTGTCCTGGCTGGCGTTCTCGATATCAATGCCTCAACCAAAGCTGCGCGTTTCGTAAGGTTTTGCGATGCTTTCAACATTCCGCTGATCACTTTTGTGGATGTGCCGGGCTTTTTGCCGGGAACGGAACAGGAATTTGGAGGTATCATTCGGCATGGTGCCAAGTTGCTTTATGCCTTTGCCGAAGCCACTGTACCCAAAATCACAGTCATTACCCGTAAAGCCTATGGAGGGGCTTACGATGTGATGTCGAGCAAGCATATTGGTGCCGATATCAATTA
Organism: Bacteroidales bacterium; assembly: GCA_049969475.1. Classification (GTDB taxonomy): domain Bacteria; phylum Bacteroidota; class Bacteroidia; order Bacteroidales; family TTA-H9; genus UBA2030. Next base: position 25,349 of record JBMFOU010000025.1, read on the forward strand.
TGCGTGGCCTACGGCCGAGATTGCTGTTATGGGGCCCGAAGGTGCCGTTAACATTATTTATAAAAATAAGTTAACCGACGAGGAAAGGCAGACAGCCGTTGATGAATACAAGCGTACTTTTGCCAGTCCATACAAGGCTGCCAGTCTTGGTTATATCGACGAGATCATTTTGCCTAAACATACTCGTCGCCGCCTGATTCAGGCCCTCGAAATGACGGAAACAAAAAGCAAATCCAATCCTCCACGTAAACACGGGAATATACCATTGTAATTTATTGATGGTCCGATGTATTGATATTCAAAGAAGCCGGTTTCGCGTAAACGGGCTTCTTTTTTTATTCACACGGCTCCTGGTGAATGTGGACTGTGCTGCGAGGAATTACTTCCTGAATTCGGAGTTCAATTTCTTCCGTGATATCGTGGGCTTCTTTCACCGTCATATTTTCATCCACATGAATATTAAGGTCTATGAACGTTTCGGCACCAGCGGTTCTGATGCGTATATCGTGATAATATTTGAGCCCTTCAACCTGATCGAGGGTGGCTCTGATTTTTTCGACACTGCCTTCGGGGGTACGGTCGAGAAGGGCATTGAGGGCACGCCGGCCCAGTTGCAACGATACCCATATAACGAGAGCAGCTACCAGGAGTGCTGCCAGGGCATCGGCCCATAACCAGCCTATCTTAGTAAATATCAGGCCAAAAAATACCACAGATGAGCTCCAGATGTCGGTTGAGAAATGCAGCGCATCGGCTTCCAGCGCCTGACTGTTGTATTTGCGGGCGACACGAGCGAGGGCTCTGCTCCGGTTATAGTCAATGATGATGGAAAGCAAGATCACGCCAAAACTCCACGCATTCACTTCCACAAATCCGTGCCCACCCTGAAGACGGTCGATGGCTTCGTATATAATCCATCCGCAAGTGATTAGCAGTAAGAGCGTTTGAATTAATGCACTCAGATTTTCGAATTTTCCGTGCCCGAAATGGTGGTTAACGTCGGCAGGCTTCGACGATATACGTATAGTAACCATGGTGATGATAGCCGCCATAAGGTCGAGCAATGAGTGAAGCGCCTCCGAGAGAATACCCAGCGAGCCCGTGAGAAATCCTACAATGAATTTCGCCGAAGTAATAACTACTGCGGCTATCACTGATAATCTGGCAACAAGATTTTTATCTTTTTTTTCATTCTCCGAAATCATGGCCTGCTTTTATCTACAGGCTGCAAAAGTATAAAAAAGCGGCCCGTTACTGAAAATCAGTGTAATTTTGCACTCCTTTTGAACGAAGGAATGGAAAAGAAAAAAACCAAAGTAGCGGTAGGACTCTCAGGAGGGGTTGATTCGGCTGTGGCTGCCTGGCTATTGCAGCAGCAGGGCTACCAGGTCATTGCTATTTTTATGATCAACTGGCACGATACCACTGGCGTACTCGAAGGGGGCTGTCCGGCCGAGCACGATCTTGTGCTTGCCCGCCTGGTAGCCCGCCATCTGGGTATCGAATTGCATGTGGTCGACTTTAGCGAGCAATACAGCCGACGCGTGGTGGAATATATGTTTGAAGGCTACCGCAGGGGCGTAACACCCAATCCTGATGTGTTGTGTAATCGCGAAATTAAATTCGACCCTTTCATACAAAAGGCCAAGGAACTAGGAGCCGAATATTTTGCTACCGGCCATTATGCCCGCAGGGATACCATTGAGGTCAATGGAAAAACTATACACCGTCTCTTGGCAGGCCTCGACCCGGCAAAAGATCAAAGTTATTTTCTCTGTCAGCTAAGTCAGGAGCAACTACAGAATGTACTTTTCCCCGTAGGCGAACTCACCAAGCAAAGGGTTCGGGAAATGGCTGTAGAAATCAACCTTCCGGTGGCTACGCGTAAGGACTCTCAGGGTATTTGTTTTGTGGGCAAGGTCGATCTCCCTGTTTTCCTTCAACAAAAACTAAAGCCCCGTTCGGGCGACATCATCGAAATACCTGTCAATTTTGCCTATCCCTCACTCCCTGAACTTGATATGGAAAATCCCGACACCGAGATTCTCAAAGCTTATACCACTGCCATCAGGTATCGCCCCACGGATGGAAGGGTTGTGGGCAGGCATAAGGGAGCGCACTATTTTACCATAGGGCAGCGCAAGGGTCTCAATGTGGGTGGTAAGGCTGAACCTCTCTTTGTGCTGGCAACCGATGTGGACGATAACATGGTTTACACCGGCCAAGGACAAGGCCATCCCGGACTCTACAGAAAGGGACTATTTATCCGTCGTGAGGATGTGCATTGGATAAGGCTTGATTTGTCGGACGAAAGCACAGGTTACCGTGACTATATGGTTAGAATTAGATACAGGCAGCCTTTACAAAAAGCTCGGCTGTTCTTGAGGGAGGAGGGGATTTATATGATTTTTGATACACCCCAGCGTGGCATTACATCCGGGCAGTTTGCAGCCTGGTACACCGATGATGAATTGATAGGCTCTGGCGTTATTGCCTGATGAGGAATTATACCCAGTTCAATTCGTTCCGGATATAACTTTTAGCTAAAATGGTAACCTTGGTGCGGTTTTTAACACTAAAACGACGGGAAGCCACTTCGTGCGCAGGAGCTTGTTTTATCTTTTCGAATAGCTTCAGATAATATCGGAACGCCAGATAAACTCCCAGGCGGGCTGCTGGCTTCAACTGCACAATGCCTTTGTAGGCTTCGGCAAAATCGAAAGCTATATCGTTCTCAATTTTTCGCTTGTCTGCTTCTGTGAAATGGTCGAAGTCCACATGTGGGAAGTAAACCCTTCCGAGGCTAAGATAATCGGCCCGTATGTCGCGAAGAAAATTCACTTTTTGAAAAGCCTCACCCAGTTTACGAGCGTGGTATTTTAATTTCTCGTATTGTCCAGGGTTGTCGTAAGTAAAAACTTTCAGGCACATGAGGCCTACCACTTCGGCTGAACCATAGATATAATCACGTAAGGTTTCAGTGTCGTGGATTTGGCGGTGAAGGTCCATTTCCATACTATGCAGGAAGGCCTCTATAAGATCGCGGTCGATATTATATTTCCTTACAACCCATTGAAAACTATGTAGTACGGGATTGGTGCTGATGCCGGTTTCTATCGCTTCCCAGGTTTTCTGGGTGAAATCCTGCAACAAGTGTTTTTTATCAAAACGGTGAAACGTGTCCACGATTTCATCGGCCACTCTTACGAATCCATAGATGGCATAAATAGGGTCGCGATATTGGGGGGAAAGCATACGCACAGCCAACGAAAAGGAAGTGCTGTAGCGGCGCGTTATAAGCCGGCTGATTTGCAGACTGGTTTTATCAAAGAGTTCCATAGCGCTGGAGAATTCGTTCGGTTACTAGTTTTGAACTGATGACGGCCATGGGAAGCCCAGTTCCTGGGACAGTACTGGCTCCCACGTAAAATACATTGCTAAATTCCTCGTCCACATTGCGGGGGCGAAAAGCTCCGATTTGGTTGAGATCGTGAGCCAGTCCCAGGCCACTGCCGCGGTAGAGGTTAAAGGCATTCTGCCATTCGATGGGAGTTAGAACGGTTTTACTAACCAGGTTCTTTTCAATATCAAAACCTATTCGCTGCGAAAGATCTTTGAGAATGTTGGATGCTATGATGTCGCGGTCGCTCCAATCGGGTTTGTAACGAAGATCCGGCACAGGGCAAAGAATAAATAGGTTTTCATGACCCTCGGGAGCTACATTCGGATTGGTTTTGCTCGGAACATTTACATAATAATAAGGCTTATCAAGGGTAATACTATTTTTGAAAATTTTCGAGGCATATTCCTGAAAATTGGTTCCCAGAAAATAATTATGCTGTGCGAGCTTTGCTATGCGGCCTTTCACTCCTAAATACATGGTGAAAGGTCCTAATGTCCATTTTTCTTTATCGAGACGTTCGGGCTGGTATTTTTTCCTGCCAAATACCTTTCCTCTGAACCAGGCCGCGTCACTGTTAATTACGTATAGGTCGGCAGTCCACTTTTTCCCCTGGGAATCAAGCAGGGCCGATATTTTACCGTTTTGTGTTACGAAACCCGTTATCTCGGTGTTGTAATGAATTTCAATGTTTTCCTCTTGCATTAATTGCAGAAGCCCTTCCACAATTTTGTACATGCCACCCTCTACGTTATAATAGCCGTCGTGCTTCATTTCTATATAGGAGAGCAGGGTATACACAGCCGGAGTATCGAAAGGCGTTGCTCCCAGAAAGAAAGCCACCAGCGAAAAAATTACTTTGGCTTCGTAGGAGGTGAAGTATCGGTTGAGCTCATTCCAAACATTCCGCAGCATAAGAGGGGCATGCTGCATGGGCACGGTAGTGAGGGCTGCCACATAACCCAGGATGGTGTTGAAATTGCGCTTTATAATACGGTATTCCACATCGTGGTATAACTTACCCGTTTTCTGAAGCAGGCGTTCCAGCTTCTCTTCCATATTGGGCTCTACATCACTGAATTCCTGGGCCAGCTTTTTTAAATCTTTGTATATGATGTAAAATCTGTCGCTTCCTGAAAAATTGACTGTATAGAGTGGATCGAGCTCTACAAAACGAAAAGGCATGGGTTTGCCGATGTAGTCGAAGAATTCGCGGAATTCGTAGCTCATGCTGAAAAAAGAAGGTCCGAAATCGAAGGTGAAACCATCTTTTTTAAGCACATTGAGCCGACCTCCGGCCTGTTTGTATTTTTCTACTATCGTAACATCATAGCCATTTTTGCGTAGCCTGAGGGCTGTTGTAAGGCCTCCCAGTCCGGCTCCCACTACCAGTGCGGTTCGATTCATTTGTTTAAAATATATAGTTGTAGGTTAAACAAAATGTCTTCAAAAAAGTTTACTTTTAGACAAGTTAAAATATTAAGAAACGCGAATGAATTCAAATACCCTGAGGGCAATCATCATAGGGGCAGGGGTGGCTGGTTTGGCCTCGGCAATTCGGCTAGCCCGACGGGGTTTTTCTGTTGGGGTTCTTGAGGCAGGTGCTTTACCGGGAGGTAAAATGTCGGAAATCCGACGGGATGGATTTAGGTTCGATACCGGTCCTTCCCTCTTTACACTCCCTCATCTGGTGGCTGAATTATTGGATGATGTTTTCTATGAAAAATACCATAGGCTTGAACTTGTTACCCGCTATTTCTGGGACGACGGAATAGTTTTAAATGCCTGGGCCCGTCCGGAGCAGTTTGCTGCAGAAATGGAAACAGTGCTTGGAGTGCCTGCCCGCCAGGTTCTGAGTTACCTTGATGAAGCGAGATTTCTCTATGAGCACACCGAGCAAATGTTTATATTTAACCCAGTGAATCAAGTTCGTACTTTGCTTTCAAGAACTGGTCTAAAAGCCCTAAGAGCCTTGCCCAAACTGAAAGCTTTTCGTAGCCTTCACCATGAAAATCTTCGCTGGTTTAGTCATCCTAAGGCAGTTCAGCTTTTCGACCGCTTTGCCACCTACAATGGTTCCAATCCTTACCTGGCTCCGGCCACCCTTCGTATGATACCCCACCTGGAGCACAATCTGGGTGTTTGGTTTCCCAAGGAAGGAATGCATCAGATTGCCCGCGACCTTGAATCGAAGGCACGTAGCCTGGGGGCAGCGTTTTATTATGAAGAGCCGGCCATTGAAATACTTTTCGAAGGCTCTAAGGCTACAGCAGTAAAGACTGAAAAACGTACCCTCCAGGCCGACCTGGTAATAAGCGATGTAGACATTTCCCGGGTTTACCATGGGCTCATACCGGGCAGGCCTTTGCCCCTGCGTTATGCCACCCGGCCACTCTCAACCTCTGCAATCATATTTTATTGGGGTATACGTCGAACCTCTCCCCAGCTCGATTTGCACAATATTCTTTTCACAACAGACTATCGTCGGGAGTTTGATGCACTCACTCAGGGAACCCTGGCTGACGACCTTACCGTTTATATCTTCATTTCATCCAAAGTTGTTAAAGCAGACGCCCCGGAGGGCTGCGAAAACTGGTTTGTCATGGTTAACGCCCCTCACGACCGTGGGCAGGATTGGGTGGCCCTGAGGCTGAAAGCCCGGAGTGTTATTCTTCAGAAAATTCAAAGAGTCCTGGGAATCGATTTAACCTCAGACATCGTTTTTGAGGAATTTGCTGACCCTCCTTTAATCTCTCAGCGCACCGGCTCTGGGAAGGGTGCTCTCTACGGTATAGCTTCCAACGACCCCATGTCGGCTTTTATGCGACATCCTAATCAGGTAAGGAATTTTAAGAATCTTTACTTTGTTGGAGGCAGCGTGCATCCGGGTGGAGGTATACCCCTGTGTCTTGCTTCTGCACAAATAGTAGATAAACTCATCAAGTGATGCATTTTTTAGAAAAACTGAGAGCTCGCTCAAACAACATCCTTTGGCTGATGGCAGCTTTGTATTTTGTAGGAATTATTGGATTATCATGGCTTGGTCATATTCCTGCTGTATGGTATGCCACGGGGCCATTTTTGCTTATGAATGGATTCGTTTTGTGGTTTTTTTATGAAAATGCCCGTGTAAAAGATATACTTCCCCTTGCGTTTGCTTATTTCGCTGGTTTTGGAACCGAAGTATTGGGCACCCAAACAGGATGGCCTTTTGGCAGCTATATTTATGGTGATGTTTTGGGTCCAGCCCTCTGGAATACCCCATTACTCATTGGTTTCAACTGGCTGATGCTTACTTACCTGGTTTGGTCCTGGTTGCTGGGGCTGGGATTCTCCAGGCATTGGGCGGTTCCTGTGGGTGCCCTTGTTTTGGTGGCCTACGATTGGGTATTGGAGCCCGTGGCTATTTATGCAGGGATGTGGACCTGGAGTGGAGGTAAGCCTCCCTTGCAAAATTATCTCGGCTGGTTTGGGCTAGCTGTCATTATATTGGCTTTCTATAACCTGACAGGCTTCCATCCCCGCAACAGGATGGCTTCCTGGATCCTTTTGTTTCAATGGGTCTTTTTTGCATCTTTACGTCTGGTAATCGCTTGAAATAATGATAGAAGCTAGACATAGTTATTGGAGATCAGTGCTTTTTGACGGGTTTGTTCGGGTCCTACTTAGTTGGTATTTTAGAGAAGTTAAGATAGTAGGTGATTATGTTCCCCGTTCAGCAAGCACAATGCTTATTTCCAATCACTTCAGTTGGTGGGATGGCTTCTTTGCCTGGTATCTCAACCAAAAACTTATTCATCGACGTATTTATGTGATGATGCTCGAAGAGCAGCTTAAAATCCGTCCTTTTTTTGCCAGGGTAGGGGCCTTTGGGATAAAAACCGGTCGCCGGGAGGTGATGAAGGCAATCCGTTACTCTGCTGATGTGCTGAGTCAACCGGGTAATTTGCTGGTCATGTTTCCCCAGGGAATCATTCAGAGCCAGCATCGCTCCTATCTTAATTTTCAACGAGGGGTGGAGGAAATCTTGAAGGGGTGTAGCCCTGCACCTGACTTACTTTTTTGCGCCACTCTGGTGGATTATTATTCTTTCCGTCGTCCTTCACTTACCATGCATCTGAGGAGTTTTGAGATGCCTGGGGCAGATAAACGCACGCTGGAATCGGCTTTTAATGAGCATCTGGCTTTAGCACGTAACGCACAGGATGGCCTATGGATTTCCTGAATATTCTGACAGCTTGGGTAGTGGCATTCTTCCTTGTCCGGACAGGCGTGTTGGTTTACAACTACCTCACCTGGCCCGTGTTGCAAAAATCTTCCTGCACCCATGAAGAGCTCGTATCCGTGCTCATTCCGGCCCGCAACGAAGAGCAAAATATGGGTTGGCTGCTGGAGGATCTCTTTTACCAGGATTACAAAAATCTGGAAATACTAGTCTACGACGATATGTCGGAAGACAGGACGAGGGAAGTTGTAGCAAAGCATTCGGCCAGGGATGCGCGCATCCGCCTATTAAGGGGTGAGACACTCCCCCAGGGCTGGCTGGGGAAGAACCATGCATGTCACCAATTGTCGCTGGAAGCCCGGGGCCATTTTTTGCTTTTTCTGGATGCTGATGTAAGGCTTCATCCTGCTGCTATAGCGTCTGCTATGAGTTATTTGAAAAGCAATCAGTTGGACGCTTTGTCTGTTTTCCCTACGCAGATAATGAAGACAAGGGGAGAGCGGGCTGTGGTTCCTCTCATGCTCTGGGTGTTGCTAACCTTGCTGCCTTTGCCCCTGGTCACCCGTTCTCGTTTTTCATCGTTGGCAGCAGCCAATGGTCAGTTTTTTCTGTACAAGGCCCATTCGTATCATACCTATCGTTGGCATCAGCTTTTCAGAGGACACCGGGTAGAAGATGTGGCCATAGCCCGTGCCTTGAAAAAACAAGGACTTCGACTGGCTACCTTATTGGGTAATCGGCTGATAAATTGTAGAATGTATGTAGGTTACCCGCAGGCTTTGCAGGGATTTGCCAAAAATTTCCCTTACTTTTTTGGCAACAATAAGGGCTTGATGTATGTTTTTATACTTGTGAGTTCATTCGGATGGATACTCCCAGTTATAGTTTGGCCATGGATAGTCTGGGTGCCTCTCCTACTGCTTCTTGTATTGCAACGATGCTTCTTGGCCCGCTTAACATCAGAATCATGCAGGAAAACATGGGGAGATGTATTCATTCAGCAAGCTGCGCTAATACATCTTGCTTTTTATATTGCCACTCTCAATTCCAGAGGTGGTTTGAGTTGGAAAGACCGTAAAATTCAATAAAACGTTATACTCGTGATGAGACCCTTCCTTATTGTTTTGTTTTTGTTGACTTTAATTAAGCTACCGGCACAAAGCCCCGACCAGCTTCGAAGCCAGCTCAGGGCAAGTTATGCTGCGGGTCGTATGAATGAATGGGAGGGCCTTATTCGTCAGTTGGAAAAGGGGTATGAGACTTCCCGTAATATATTATGGCTTGAAGAGTTGGCCTGGGCTGAATATGGTTATACAGCCTATCTGCTTCATGCCCGGCAGGAGAAAAAAGCTGAGCAATACCTTAAATCTGCGCTAGCCCATGCTGAGCTTCTCCTGGAGCTCCGGCCCGGCTCTGGTGGTTATTTGGCCCTTAAATCCTCCCTCACGGCTTTCCGGATAAGCCTTCGTCCCTTATCAGCTCCTTTTCTCGGTCCTCGCTCTGCCCGTTTGATGGATGAAGCCATGGCTGCCGATGCAACCGATCCCCGGGTTCTTACCGAAAAAGGCCTGGCCCGGTTTTACGCCCCCTCCTGGGCCGGAGGTAACCCTGAAGAGGCTGTCAAGTTATTTAGGACTGCAGCCAGTAGGGTACCTACTTCCAATGAATTTCTGAGAAAAAGTTGGTACTATCTTCATCTCATGGTTTCTTTGGGTCAAAGTCTTCAGAAAACCAACCGAAATGCTGAGGCCGTAACTCTTTATCAAAACTTGCTGAAAGAAGAGCCTTCATTTGAGTGGGTTAAGAATGAATTGCTTCCCCAGGCGATGTCGTCTTTGAAAAATCAGAAATCGGGAACGTAAAAATAATGCCCAAATCCAATGGTATACATGAGGTTTCCGTAGAGGGCATGCTCTAAAACGACAACCCACAGTGAACCCGTATGACGGTAGGTTTGATACCAGAACAGGCCAGTAAGAACACCGCCCATTACCGCTGCGGGATTGTGAAAAATAAGGTGCAATATCCCGAACAATAAGGCATTGATGAGCATGGCCATGTTTTCGTTGGAGAAAAGCAAGCGAAATCTAAACTGGAAATAGGTTCGATAGATGATTTCCTGAGGTAGAGCCGAAAAAATGGGATAGAATATCATGATAGCCAGCCAGAGCCTGGGATGCGTGCGTGGCAGAATCAGAAAATTCTCGGGTTCAAAGAAGGCCATATAAAGCGTAAGTAGGGTTGTAACAATTGCAAACCTCCATAAAATAGTTCTGCGGTAAGTTCCCAAACGAAGTCGGAATGCCTCCGTTGGAAAATTACCTGAAAAAGCCATGATAAGCAGCACATAGGTGAGCCCGGCCAGCAAGGCCAGAAATTTGGGCCCACTTATCCATCCTGCAGCATAAACCAGGGGAAATAGCACAAATATAACCAGTAGCTCCAGGTAGCGAATGATACGTTGGCTCATATTTATTCCCTTCAGGCAAAGGTAGCATATCTGGGGATTTTAATGTATTGCCCGGGTTTCTATTCCCTACAGAACCCTCCCTTTATTTTTACAACTTTAATCCTCATTTTTTATTTAATTGAAATTCAGGGATACGATTTTATTAATTTAGCACCTCGTAGCTAACAGAAACCTATATGCTGAAAAATTGGTTGCTCAATTTGAAAATCAGGCATAAACTGGCCCTGATGACCGCAATAGCTGTACTCAATTTGGTTGGAATGGGGCTGGTAGCCCAATATTTCTTTAATACCTCCCGTGTTTTAGCCGTAATTTTCAACGCTGAAAGATTGCACACGCTGTACTTTCAGTCGGGAATGGGAAATTTCTACCGCTATTTACAAACCCGTGACACGGTTGACATTAACCTGGCATACAGGCAAATGGACCGGGCAAACGAAATGGCAGAGATTTTCGGCAAAACCACAGAATTGGTGCATAAGTTAGATCGAAAGCAACTTGAAAAGGAATATTTTCGGGTAATCGGTGAGGCCATGAATTATGACAGAAACTTTGCCCGGGTTTTCACCTCCCGCGTATTGTTGCTATACAAAATGGGAAACCAGGGAATGATCGAAAGTTTTGAGGTTGCACAAAAAGGAGCTGACAATGGCGTACACATAAAGAAGCTAATAATACAATATGTAGCTCAGCCCGATGCTGCTCTTCTGAATGAAATTGACGCGGCTATTCAGTTAGCCAATCAATATTACACCCAATTTGCCGAATCAATTGATAAGGTGAGTGGTTGGGCCTATCGGATGTTGTTTTTGGGTATCCTTCTCATTACCTTCTCGCTATCACTCATTGTTATATTCCTGTCGAGGTACATTTCAGGTTTCATCACAACGGCGGTCGGGAGTATTACCGAAGGATTTGCCTTTATTTCAAAAGGTAATCTCACCCGAAGGATTGAGGCAACATCCAGGGATGAGATGGGCCAGTTAGGACAGGCCTTCAACACTTTGCAAGAGGCACTCACTGCCCTGGTAGAGCAAACCCGCCAGGTGGCAGCCGGCGATTTTACGGTAAAGATCGAACCTCGGTCCGATGAGGATGAGTTCAGCAAAGCGTTGATTGTAATGATAGAGAGTCTGGCAAGGGCCGATAAAGCAGCCCGCAGGGAAGCCTGGTTTAAAAACGGACAGAATGAGTTGAATGAGCTTCTGCGTGGTGATCAAACGGAAGAAGAACTCTCTGACAAGGTAGTGGCATTTCTGGCCCGGTATCTCAATGCTCAGGCCGGAGCCGTATATCTTCTCGATGACTCGGGCCGGGAGCTTACCTTACGCGGCTCCTATGCATTTGTGAAGCGTAAAAGCCTGAACGACAGGTTTGCACTGGGAGAAGGCATTGTGGGTCAGGTGGCCAAGGGCCGGCAGATGATTTCTATTACCCACGTCCCCGAGGATTACACCCGCATTACTTCTGCTACGGGTGATACCCGCCCCCGAAATATTGTAGCTTTCCCTTTGATACATAATAATCAGCTGGCTGGAGTAGTAGAACTGGCATCCATTGAAGAATTCGACGACGATAGACTGGCCTTCATCGAAGCTATTTCAGAAAATATAGCTATTAGTATTCTCTCTTCGATATCGCGGCGTAAGTTGGCTGAATTACTGGCTACCACTCAACAGCAAGCCGAAGAGTTGCAAACCCAGCAAGAAGAGCTGCGGGTGGCCAACGAGGAATTGGAAGAGCAAACCCGGATTTTGCGCGAAAGAGAGGCAGAGCTTCAAGCCCAGCAAGAAGAACTTCGCGTCATAAATGAGGAGTTGGAAGAAAATACGCAAACCCTCGAAATGCAGAAGCGCGAAGTGATGCAGAAAAACGCTGAACTGGCTACAGCACGTGATGAGCTCGAGCGAAAAGCCAGAGAGCTGGAAATCACCAGCAAATACAAATCTGAGTTTCTTGCCAATATGTCGCACGAGTTGCGAACCCCCCTCAACAGCCTGCTTATTCTTAGTAACAATCTTTTGCAAAACAAGCAGGGTAACCTTACCCCTCAGCAATTGGAGTCCATTCAGATTATTCGCAAAAGTGGCAACGACCTGCTTAATCTTATCAACGAAATTCTCGATCTTTCTAAGATTGAATCGGGTAAAATGACTCTTAATTTCGAGCAGGTAAACATTAGCCAAATTGCCGAAAATATCGATAAACAGTTCCGTCACCTGGCTGAGGAGAAGAAGCTTGGCTTCAGGGTAGAAATTGCCCCTGGCACGCCTGAAACCCTAGTCACCGACCCCTTACGCTTCGAACAGGTGCTTCGCAATTTGTTGAGCAATGCCTTGAAGTTTACCGAAAAAGGTGAGGTATCTCTAAGCTTTTCGCTAGCCCCCAGAGATGTTTCTTACCGCAGACCTGAACTAAAAGAAAAGAGTGTGCTGCAGGTTAAGGTGTCTGACACGGGAATAGGGATTCCCCAAGAGAAACAACAAATTATCTTCGAGGCCTTCCAGCAGGCCGATGGCAGCACCTCGCGAAAATTTGGAGGAACTGGTCTTGGTCTCTCCATTTCACGAGAAATTGTCAAGATTTTTGGAGGCGAGATTCATCTGGAAAGCGAGCCCGGCAAAGGAAGTACCTTCACGGTGTTTATTCCAATGGAAAAAATTTCGGCCCCGGTTACCGGCGAGCCATCCCCAACTTCTTCCATCGCATTATCCGAAGAGCCTGAGGTGATTATGCCTGTAAAAATTGACACCAGTAAGATAAACCTTGATGAATGCCGTCCCAACCTCCAGGATGACCGCGATAATCTATCTCCCAACGACCGCATGATTTTGGTCGTAGAAGATGATGAAAACTTTGCTGCTATCCTACGCGATGAATGCCACGAAAAAGGATTTAAGTTCCTTTACGCCTGCAACGGTGAAGTAGGTTTGAAAATGGCCGAGGAATATTTGCCTGATGCCATTATTCTCGATATCCGACTGCCGGGCGTGGATGGTATAACAGTGTTGGACCACATTAAGCGCAATCCTGATTTACGGCACATTCCCGTTCATATGATGTCGGCGCTGGAAGAGTCGTTGGATGTCTTTCAGAAAGGCGCCATTGGGTATCTCTCCAAGCCTGCCACACCCGAAAAAATGGAAGCCGCCTTTGCCAATATCGAGACTTTTGTTACCCGAAAGGTGCGCGAGTTATTGGTAGTAGAAGACAATCCGGAGTTGGCCCGCCAAATCGCTGAAATAGTGGGCCGCGAAGACGTAAATACTGAAATAGCCGGAACCGGGGGGCGTGCTCTCGAGTTGCTTCGTTCACGCCACTTCGATTGTGTGGTACTCGACCTGGGGCTACCCGACATGTCAGGTTTCGAATTGTTGGAAACTCTTAAAAAGGAAATGCCACACGGCACTCCGCCCATCATAATTTATACCGGTCGTGAGCTTACACGCGAAGAAAACAATAAACTTAAAAAGTATGCCGAGAGCATCATTGTAAAAGGCGTGAAATCGGAGGAACGTTTGCTCGATGAGACTTCGCTTTTCCTGCATAGGGTCGTCAAAAACCTGCCCAAGCATAAACAAGAAGTAATTGAAAATTTGTATAAAAAGGATGCAGCCCTTGCCGGCAAAAAGGTGTTGATTGTAGATGACGACATGCGCAACCTTTATGCACTGTCGATAGTGCTTGATGAAAAGGGGATGAAGATTCTCGAAGCCGAGAATGGAGAAGTAGCCCTTAAGATGCTCGAAGAAAATCCGGATGTTGATATTGTGTTGATGGATATTATGATGCCTGTCATGGATGGCCTGGAAACTATTCGCCGCATTCGGAAAATGCCTGGATTTAGCCGTTTGCCTATCATTGCTCTCACGGCTAAGGCCATGAAAGACGATTATGAGAAGTGTCTAGCGGCCGGCGCTAGCGACTATCTTTCCAAGCCTATCGACATCGACCGGCTTATTAACCTCATGAACGTTTGGTTGTACAAATAATCCTTTTACCTATGACAACCCAACAGGGCGTTAGACCTAAAATTCTTATCGTAGATGACAAACCAGAGAATCTTATTGCGCTTGAGAAGGTATTGGAAGATCTGGATGTAGAATTCGTTAGAGCTCTTTCGGGCAATGAAGGGTTGGCCCGCTCGCTTAAAGGCGATATCGCACTTGCCATCGTCGATATTCAAATGCCCGGTATGGATGGTTACCAGATGGTGTCGCTCTTACGTCAGGGCCCCAAAACTCGCCATATACCTGTCATTTTTGTCTCAGCTATTTATTCCGATGATCTCTATATCATCAAAGGGCTCGAAACCGGGGGGATTGATTTTATAACTAAACCTATAGTTCCTGAGATACTTAGAGGAAAGGTACGGCTATTCCTCGAGATGCATAATCAACGCCGTCAGCTCGAGCAACTGGTCGACGAGCTTCGACGTACGCAGCAACAACTTATCGAGGAGCGCGACCGGGCTGAAGCTGCCACACGGGCCAAATCGCTTTTCCTTGCCAGCATGAGTCACGAAATCCGTACCCCACTCAATGGCATCATTGGTATTGTAAATATTCTCAAACAAACCAACGATCCCAATAAAGCGGCTGAATATCTAGAGATTGTTGAAATATCAGCAGACAATCTGCTGAGTATTATCAACGACATTCTGGATTTTTCAAAAATAGAGAGTCAGCAACTGGAACTTGAAAATATCCCTTTTAATCCTGTAGCCGAAATTCAGAATGTTATCAAATTACTTTACCTAAAAGCTTCAGAGAAAGGGCTTGAGCTTAGCGCTGACATTCCTCCAAATATTCCACTTTGCGTAATTGGCGATCCTGTTCGTTTCAAGCAGATTTTAATTAACCTGGTAAATAATGCCATTAAATTCACTGAAAGGGGAAGTGTGGTGGTAAAAGTCATCCTCAACGACCTGACACCCGACGAATGTGTCCTTTATTGCCAGGTAATTGATACAGGTATTGGCATTACTGAAGAGGGAAAACTACGACTATTTCGTGAGTTTAGTCAAAGTGATAAATCTATCTCCCGCAGGTTTGGGGGAAGCGGCCTGGGGCTTGCTATCAGTAAGAAATTGGCGGAAATGATGAAGGGCGAAATCGGTGTAGAGTCGGAATATGGTAAGGGCTCTACCTTTTGGTTTACGGTCTCTTTTGGCCGGTGCGAAACTCAAACCCTTACGGGTAAGGCTGAATTGGGCCCAAAAACCGAAGAGGGTAAACCCAAAAATATTCTTCTGGTAGAGGATAATGTGATTAACCAAAAAGTAGCGCTTTTTGCCCTTCAGAGAATGGGGCATTTTGTAGATGTTGCAGAAAATGGCGAAGTATGCCTGCAAAAGGTCAAAGAAAAAGACTACGATGTAGTATTGATGGATGTGCAGATGCCCGTAATGGACGGCTACGAGGCCACGCGTCGCATCAGGGAATGGGAAAGAGAAACCGGCCGTAAGCCTTTGCGTATTATTGCTATGACTGCCAACGCCGAAAAGAGCGAAAGAACCTATTGTCTGAGTATAGGAATGGATGAATACATCAGCAAACCTTTCAAGCCTGAACGCCTGGCTTCGTTATTGGGAGATCACTAAGATCTAGTTTTTGAAAAGTGGTATCTCCCGCAAAGGGTTGCCCCGTGGGCTGTTTTTTTTCTTCCCTTTCTTGGCAGAGCGTTTGTTTTCTTTCCCAGAAAATTCAACTATAATGGGCTCGCCATCGTAATAAGTTCTACTCAGGGCCTCTTTCACCTGAGAGGCAAAGACGGTTTCCACTTCAAGGTAGGTTTGATAATCGGTGATTTCGATGTGGCCAATCTGCGCATCGCGCAGAGAGCGGTTTTTATTGATAAGCCGAATCAGAACGTTGGGATTGATTCGGTCGCGGTAGCCCAGTCCAATCACAAGTCGCGTATAGCCTTCTTCCACTTCCTGGCTGTGCATAGGTTTTTTGTTGCCCGGTTTTTCACCTCTTTCTTTTTTTCGAGAGTCTATTGAAGCTTCACGTCCAGGCTTCAGATTGATGTCAGGCGTCTTTTCGTAATAGGCGGCAAACCGATTAAATTCTTCGGCCACCATTCGCTTGATTAATTCCTCCCGACTTAACCAGCTCAATTTTGCATAAATCTCTGGCAAAAATTGTTGAATTCGTTCTTCATTCACCTGGGCATGTTCGATCTTGTGAATTAGGTTGAAAAGCTGCCGGGCACATATTTGATCACCAGTGGGTACGGGTTTATGAGCTATTTCGATGCCACTCAGTTTTTCGATAGTTTTAAGCATACGAAGCTCGCGGGAATGAATGATGCTCAGCGAAATGCCACTTTTGCCGGCGCGGGCCGTGCGTCCGCTACGGTGTATATAAACCTCCGGTTCTGCCGGAAGGCCATAATTAATTACATGGGTAATATCGTCCACATCGAGGCCGCGGGCTGCCACATCGGTAGCTACCAGGATTTGTATGGCATGGCTCCGGAAGCGATGCATCACCAGGTCGCGCTGAGCCTGCGATAGGTCGCCATGCAGTGCATCCGCATTATATCCATCAGCTATTAGCTTGTCAGCTATTTCCTTGGCCTCTGCCCGGGTTTGGCAAAATACCATTCCGTAAATATCAGGATACATGTCACACGCTCTTTTTAAGGCCTGGTATTTGTCTTTGGCATGCACCAGGTAATATTCATGGCGTATATTCTCGGCTGCCATATTGCGGCGGGCCACTTCAATGGTTTCCTTGTTTTTCATAAATCGCGTAGCCAGTTTCTGTATTTCTGCTGGCATGGTGGCCGAGAAAAGAAAAGTGCGCTTCTGGGCAGGTGTTGCGTCAAAAATCCTTTCAATATCTTCCTTAAAACCCATAGATAGCATTTCGTCGGCCTCATCGAGTACAAAATACTTGATGTTCTCCAGTTGCAAGGCTCCGCGTTCCTTCAGGTCGATCACACGGCCCGGAGTCCCGGCCACTATATGGGTTCCTTTACGCAATTGTCTGATTTGTTCTTCTATGCTCGCCCCACCATATACCGCAGTAATGCGTATTTTGCTCAAATGCTTGGCATAATCTTTTAAATCATTGCTTATCTGCACGCACAGTTCCCGGGTGGGACTCAGGATAATCACCTGGGGTGAAGCAATGGAAGTATCGGTAAGCTGGAGCAGGGGTAGTCCATAAGCTGCTGTTTTGCCTGTTCCTGTTTGTGCCAGGCCTATAAGGTCCTGTGATTCGCTTAAAATTTTGGGGATGATGCTTTCCTGTATGGGGGTAGGTTGGCTGTAGCCCAGCTCTTCAACAGCTCGGGTTAGTTCGGGCCTGAGGCCCAGTAATTCAAATAAATTCATATAACTTTTTCAAAATCATAAAAAAACACCCACCGGAAACTTACCGGGGGTGGCGGTAAAAAAACCGGGGCAAAGGTACGGTTTTTATTTCAGAAAAAAGAAAATCAGGATTTTTTTATCTTTTTTAATTTTTTGATTGATTCTTTTTCACCAGTTCTTTGGTGCTGAGCAGGCCGCAGGCCGCATAAATATCCTGTCCACGCGAAGCCCGCAGGGTTGTAAGAATCCCTTTGGCATTGAGCCGGTCTTTGAATTGCCGGATGGTTTCATCATCTGAGCCCTCGAGAGGTGTTCCGGGAATGGGATGAAAACGGATGAGGTTAATTCGGCAGGGCAGGCCATTGAGCAGACGGGTGAGTCCGTTAATGTGTCGCGGCGTGTCGTTGATACCCTTAAACATTATGTATTCAAATGAAACCCGTCGCTGCCGGCTCCAATCGTAGCTCCGGATTAATGAAATTACCTCCGGCAGGGGATATACGTTTTCGACTGGCATCAACATTTTCCTTTCTTCTTCAAAAGGACTGTGGAGGCTCAGCGCCAGGTGAACCTGGCTTTTTTCGATGAATTCTTTCATGGCCGGCAGAATGCCTACAGTCGATACAGTTATCCTCTTCGGACTCCAGCCAAAGCCCCATTCAGATGTGAGTATTTCCAGGCTTTTGAGCACGTTATCAAGATTATCCATGGGCTCACCCATACCCATGTAAACCACGTTGGTGAGTTTTTCCCTTTCCGGAAGGCTTCTAATCTGGTTAAGAATTTCGTTGGGCGTAAGTTGGGCCTGAAATCCTTGCTTGCCCGTCATGCAAAACAAGCATCCCATTTTGCATCCCACCTGCGAAGAGACACAGAGCGTGGCCCGATCTTCATCGGGAATATAGGCAGCTTCGATGAAACGCCTTTCTCCATGGGCAAAAAGGTATTTTTTAGTACCATCCACCGACTCTTGCACCCTCACCGGAGGCGTGAGCCCCAGCGTATAATGGTTCATAAGAAATTCCCGGGCCTTTTTCGAAAGGTCAGTCATCTGGCTTATATCATCTATGTTTTTTTGATACAACCAGGTGGCCATTTGTCGGGCAGCATAGTTACGCAGTCCTGCCTCAATGGCAATTTCCTTAAGCTCTGCCAGAGTCTTTCCGTAAAGTGTCTCCATGCGTTAAAAATAAATCTCTGATACAATGTTTTGATAGGGAATGCCTTTTCTTATCAGCAAATCCCGTACCTCAACCACCATTTCCGCGCTTCCGCACAACAAATGCTGTCTATGTGGCAGAGGTTGGTATTCGTTTTCTATAAAATGTGTTACGCGTCCATGGAAATATCCTTCAGCCTGCTTCCGGCTCATGCATTTAACATAAGCAAGGTTGTTCGTTTGGTTAAAAATATCCTGATAATAAAACGAGTTTTTATCCCTTCCCCCCTGGATAAGCAGGGTTTCGGCAGTAAATCCTGAACGAACCATGGAAGCGAAAGGAGCTATTCCTGTGCCGGTGGCAATCCATACAGCCGGATTTCCAGCTGATGTAAATTTTCCTGCAGGATGCGAAATCCATATCGTTTCGCCGACCTTAACCTGGCTCAATGTGGGGGTCAAAGCTCCCTCTTTCACAACATTATAAATAATTTCATAAAAGGGCTCATTTTCTCCGGAGGCGATACTGTAGAGCCTCGCCGGCCCTTGCGTGGGATATCTTACCCATACCATCTGGCCTGCCTTGAAGTGCTGGTCGGCTGGGCGGGTAAATCGAAGAATAAAAACCCCAGGTGCCACCTCTGTGTGAGAAATTACCGTGGCTTGCTGAGGGGTGGCATTATTCATCTTCATAGGACATTTTTCTTACAGCTATAGATAACAAAACCTCACTCCCTGGGTTCATTGGAGTGAGGCTTGTCGATGGTTAATCAGGAAATTTAATGGATGATAACTTTCTGATGGATAGAAGCTTTACCTTGGATAATTTTTACAACGTAGGTGCCTGCAGCAACATGACTTAGATTTACCGGATACTGACGAATTTTTTCCGCCGTGGTGTTTTCACGATAAATCTCAATTCCCTGGCTATTAATTATGCTCAAGGCAATTTCCCCTTTAAGAGAATTGTTGAGGGTAAGCGTGAATCTGCCGCTGGAAGGATTAGGCTCGATGGTCAGCAAGGAGGAGGAAGCAATGGGCTCCTCTATGCCTACGCAAGGATCAAGCAGCAGGGTCATTGGGTCAGTGGCAGGTTCAGCGCAAGGATTAATGGGATGAGCCGTTAAAGTCAACACGACCTGGAGGGCTTGTTTATCTCCTTCACCCGGGAAGTACCTTGCAGTGGGCGATGTGGGGTCGTCAAAATAACCATCGCCACTTGTTGTCCATTCAAGAGAGGAATGGCCACTGGCCTGAGCGTTGAATTGATAAGGAATTTCCCAGAAACAAATTAGCGTATCTGGTCCAGCATCAGCATGAGCTAAAGGACTTATTGATATCCAAAGTGTATCGTAAGCTGTATCTATACATGGAGCAAGAGGGAAAGCGCTTAATATGAGCTGAACCTGCCCGTTTTGAACATCGCCGGGACCTGGGAAATAAATAGGATTAGGTATTCCGCTCACCGTAAATGCGCCGTCACCTGATGTCGTCCATAAAACGCCAGAGCTATTCAAGGCTTGGCCAGCTAGCTGAATTGGCCCTTCGCATACTGTGGTATCAGGCCCTGCCATTGCTATCGCTGGCTGGTTAACGTAAACAGTGATGGAGTCGTAAATAGTATCCGTTCCACTGATGATTCTGCATATGTACGTAGTGGTACTTTGAGGAAAAACCCATGGATTAGGCCGCGTAAGGGTGTCTCCTGGAGGGTTTGATGTCCATTGGAAAGAATAGATGCCAGTTCCCCCTGTCGGGTTGGCATTCAACTGAGTGGAGTCGCCGAGGCAAATAGGGTTGGTAGAGACTGATAAGTTGGCCATAAAAACCGCATCGAACGAGAATGAGGCAATACGTGTTTTCCAGTTCTGGCTGCTGGTGTTTTGCATGTATTCTGTGGTGAACCAGAAAGTGGATGGAGCTGATGGATCAACCGTCATGGCGCTGTAATCACCCCAGCGGCCGTTGCCTACAAATCCACCGGTTTGTGAACCTCCACCAGCTACAATTTCGGTCTCCTGAATAGTCATTTGGCCCAAGGGGTCATTGGCCATACGCCCGGTGTAGCGAATCGAAGGATAAACCGTAGAACTTGCGACTGAGTAGCCCAATGCTATATTTCCAAATCCATCCATAGCTATACTACCCATCCAGCGGTTATGGTTATCGGGGGCATAGGTTCCCTGCTGATAGAGTGTCCATGGGGATGAGCCTGTTTTTCTTACCTCATACCATCTAACTCCTGCAACTCCGCTCACACTCACTGTATGGTTTGTAACCATGGAAGCATGGGTTCCAAAGTTTCGGTATTGAAGACGAAACATCAGCCGGTCGGTGATGGCGTCGAGCTTACGAGTGGTACCAGGCTGGGGTATTCCGGAAATACTTGAACTGTAGTTGGCAACTGTAAGCGATACATCTTGTTGTAAGGTGGATGCAGAGGTGTTGGTCCAGTCTATGTTCATTTTGTAAATGACCAATTTGTTAGGATCTTTTTTATAGGCAAAATAAGCGGGTTCATTGGCGGGTGGAGGCGTGCCATCGGCATCAGCCGGCAGCATGCTATAGGGTTCAGCACTGGCACTGAAGGTAAAACTAATGATAGCTGCGTTGGGATCGCCCACCAGCATTTTACTTCTCTCGAGCGCATAAACACCCACCCCTTTGTAGGTAGTGGAACCTGAAGAAAACCGATTGGCTGTAAGCAAATAGGCATTGTGCCATACACCCAATTTAGGGTAGTCGGGCATATCAGAAAATTGAAAAGCATATCTGTACCAGCTTCCCGTGGGGTCGGGAGTAGTACTCACAGCCACCAATTCCCAGAAAGGTCCGTTGGGATAATTGGGTAAAGCAAATTGAGAAGCAATCCAACGATTGGCATATTCATCGTACAACACGATAGGATCGCCATCGTTGCTGCCTGACCAGGGGCCGGGAAAACCATTCCATAGGGTGCTGTTGGCTGCCGGGCCGTACAACGATACCCCGTTTTTGTTGAATATCTGAAACGAGAGGTTAATCATTTGAAAATAGTGATTGGGCCCCACGTCTCCATCGGTATCCGGAGGCATCACCCCATTGATGTTGCCTATCCCGTTAATGTTAACACCTATACCGGCAGAAATCCATTTGCCCATAAACCGTTGCACCACTTCATCCACCACAGGCGTTGTATCAGGTTGACGCAATCCCAAAAAGTTTTTTACAACCCCGGTTTTCCAGGTTCTATCAGCCATTTCGGGGGGTATGGGAACCATGTCTCTCAAGGGAGGAGAAACGTCGAAATACACAGCTTTCGCTACGCTACTCGGACGCAGCACTTCCTGCGAATGCATTGAAAGAGGAAGGAGCATCACTACTAAGCTGAAAAGAATAAAAGTAAAGGACTTCATGAGTATTTGTTGAGTTAGTGATTTTCTCTTTTAATGACCTCAATGGTAAAACGGGAAACCAGAGCTGCCAGCGTGCCTAAGGCTGCAAAAAGCGGAGCAATAGCGGCTCCTGCCACGCCAATGGTCAGTGGAATCTCCATAAATGTATGGCCGTTCTCATCTTTGATGATAATCCGGGTGGCATTTCCCTCGCGGATGAGTTCTTTCACCCTTTGCACCAATTCTTCGCCATTTATTTTGAAAGACTCCATGAGGGTTTTTAATGGTTAAAATGCCAAAGTTGCAACTTTTTATAATAAAGTCATCAATGATTAACTTAACAAGTTAAACTTAAATTAGTTTAGGGCAACTCTTTGCATTACAGGTGTATTTCAGGCGCCCACTTAGAAACAGAATGGCGTTTTCCAGCCTCTTTCCATACAAATTTGTTATATAGAATAATCATAATACTAAGATCTCCAATGTATTGTATGGTTTGGCATGATTTTAATTCAAATTATTTCAAATCTTAAATGCATAATCATTATGAAAAACCTAACCTTGATTTTTTTAGCTGTTGTGACCATATTTCTCGCTAGTTGTCAGAAAGAAACCATAGCACCGCAACCTACGGAAAATCCCCAATCTGTCAAGGATATGGTGGTTAGCCCCTCTTTCGACTGGAAGACTACCAACATGGTTAAACTACAGTTGGTGGGTTATGCCAATAGCACCTGTACTATATCCTATCCTGACGGAACGCTTATTCAGAAAGTTTTTCTGAAGAAAAATGAACCCCTTAGTTTGCAGCTAAGCTTGCCAACCGCTTCAAAGAAGCTTCAACTCTCATACATGGGCCAGATAGTAGACCTCGATTTAAGTGGCTCAGAAATCTCTTACACTTTTAATTAATCACCCAAAAAACGAGAAATCATGAAATCGATAAAAGTTTTAATAGCATCCTTAGTGTTTGGATTTGCTATGACGGGTCTTAAGGCTCAGTCACCGGCCTGTGAAATTACCAAAACCAATGGTGGGGGTTTTACTACGACCATTGAGTCGGTTACGCAGGAATGTGTCGGTAACGTGACTAAATACCATATCGTGCTTAGGGTAGCCCATAATGGATGTGGGGGCCCCACGTGTAAGGAGCTCTCTCATTACTCGATTGAAGCTATACCTGGTACCTATTCTAATGTGGGTGTACAGGTGATTAGCGGAAACATGACCTATACCAACATTAATCTGGGACCCAATCTGGGGAGTGATCCCTTTCAGGGGTTTAAAATTGATGGAACCAATAATATTGGAGGCGGACAGGCCGGGGTTTTTAAGGTGAGTTATACCCTCACAGGAAATCTGCAAAACCAGCGTACCAGTGCTAAAGCTGGTACCAATGGGCAGATTGTGAATTTTACGGTCGCCGATTTTACCTATGTCATGAACTGTAATGGTTCAACATGTAGTGCCGCTGTAATCGATTCAGATGGTGACGGTGTGGCCGACACGGAAGATGATTATCCTGATGATCCCACTCGCGCTTTCAACAACTATTATCCAGCCAAGGGTGTATATGGTACGCTTGCTTATGAAGACCTGTGGCCCTCCAAAGGTGACTATGATTTTAACGATGTGGTGATCATTTACAACACCAATCTGGTTACCAATGCTCAGAATAAAGTAGTGGAAATCAAAACAAAATACAAAATTACAGCTGTAGGTGCTTCATTCCATAATGGATTTGCCTTCCAGCTTGATGATGTTCTTCCGACACAGGTAGCTTCTGTAAGCGGCCAGGTCATTTCAAAAAACTATATTAATCTTAATTCCAACGGAACAGAAGCAGGCCAATCAAAAGCCGTTGTTGTGGTGTGGGACGACACAGAGCCTCTCCTACATAGGGCAGGCGGTTCATTTTTCAATACCATGCCTAATGGCAAGATTGGAACCTCAGATACAGCCTTCATTCATGTGATGTTCGCTTCACCTCTTCCAATGGCCACGGTGGGTCAGGCTCCCTTCAATTCCTTCCTTATTAAAAACGGTGTGAGGTCTGTAGAAATTCATCTTCCCGATTATGTGCCTACGGATCTAATGGATACTTCATTATTTGGTACTTCCGACGACCGAAGCAATCCTTCTCTGGGACGATACTACAAATCGGCCAACAATCTACCGTGGGGGCTTCACATTCCCGTAGTTCTCGATCACATGCTCGAGTATACCGAAATCACTCAGGGTTATCTGCACTTTGCCGAATGGGCTCAATCATCCGGAGTTATGTATCCCGATTGGTATCTCAATCTTGCAGGGTATAGAGATCCCTCAAAACAATGGCCAGGTTTGTAAACCGAGAAATTTCTTGTATAGCCACCGTCAAAATCCTGGCGGTGGTTTGTTCTATTACTAAAGTGGCATTTTCTCAAGCCCAAGCGAAGCGTCTTCTGGTAAAGTTAAAACTTTTCATTCCGATTATTTCGCTGTTATTTGATTTTTGATTTACCTTTATGACCTCATTTTAATCGAAGCGTAATGAGCCAAAATTTGAAAGAATTGCAACCCATCAAAGTCTGGGAGTTTTTTGGGGAGATTTGCCAAATTCCCCGTCCTTCAAAAAAAGAAGCCCAAATTGGTGAATATTTGATGCAGTTTGCCCGCAATCATAACCTTCCGGCCAGGATGGATGAAGCGGGCAACGTTGTTATTACAAAGTCTGCTACTCCCGGCAATGAATATAAACCCGTGGTGGTGCTGCAGAGCCACATGGACATGGTGTGTGAAAAAAATGCTGATGTAGTACATGATTTTGAGAAGGATCCCATTCAGCCTTACATTGACGGGGAATGGGTGAAGGCCAGAGGAACTACCCTGGGAGCCGACGATGGAATAGGAATGGCAACCCAATTAGCCATACTTGCCTCCGATGATATTCCTCATGGCCCCCTCGAATGTTTGTTTACAGTGGATGAAGAAACCGGTCTTACTGGCGCTGCTGCGCTACAACCCGGATTTATCAGCGGTCGTATCCTGATTAATCTCGACTCGGAAGACGAAGGTGAGCTCTTTATCGGTTGCGCTGGGGGTATCGACACCGTAGCTACCATGGAATTTAAACGTAGGGTAGTTCCTGTCAACCATACACCCTACAAGGTTATGGTATCAGGTCTTTTGGGAGGACACTCCGGGGACGATATTCATAGGGGTAGAGGAAATGCCAATAAAATCTTGAATCGCTTTTTATGGTATGCTACCCAAAACTTCAAGATTCGCCTCTCTTACATCGATGGCGGAAATCTCAGAAATGCTATTCCTCGTGAAGCACAGGCTGTATTCCTCGCGCCTCTGAAGGCCGAAACGGCCATGCTTGAATATTTTAAGCAGTTCTATACCGAAATCATGGAGGAGTTTCGTATCACTGAACCCGGCTTGACCTTGTCGCTCGAGACAACAGAAATGCCCGAATATTGCTTTAATAAAAAGGCCCAGAAAAACCTGCTTAATGCACTCTACGCTTGTCCCCATGGAGTAATAGCCATGAGCCATCGTATGCCGGGTATGGTCGAAACCTCAACCAATCTTGCCTCTGTTAAGATCACTGAAGGAAATAGGGTCACCATCACCACCAGCCAACGCTCTGACCTCGAGAGTGCCAAGCATGATGTGGCCCGAATGGTTGAGAGCGTTTTCACTCTGGCTGGGTGCAAGGTAGAGCATTCTGATGGCTACCCGGGTTGGACCCCTAACCCCGAAAGTCCATTGCTTAAAATAATGGTAGAGAGCTACAAGGATTTATTCGGAACAGAACCCGTGGTTCGTTCTATTCATGCAGGCCTCGAGTGTGGACTGTTCCTCGAAAAATATCCTTATCTCGATATGGTTTCTTTTGGCCCTACCCTGCGTGGCGTCCATTCTCCCGACGAAAGAATTCATATCCCCTCAGTTCATAAGTTCTGGAACCATTTGCTCGACGTTTTAAAACGAATCTGACTTTTATTTCACCCAATATACGAGGCCGGTTTTCTTCCGGCCTTTTTTATTCGCTTGAATTAGGAATGGAGCTTCTGTTTCTTCAGCCAAATAATAATTTTTAGGGTATTCTGCTGAATACTTGTGTTTTGCCTGGACGATTCAGAATTTTCGAGTACAAAAGAAAAGGAGACAGCAGGTCGAAGTATGAATTTTTTAGATTACATAGTTAATAGCCTGATAAATAATAGTTTATTTGGGTTTTGCTCATGCATTGAAAAATCGGGAGATTGATGAATGAAGAAAAAAATAAAAAAATTTTAACATTGGATTCCAGCTTATTAATGGCTGAATTCATGATAGTGACTGTGTCCCCCCTTGCACAGAAGAGAAAAAGTGTAGTACCTTTGCACCCTCCAAAAACGGAGACGTTCTAAAACAAGAGTGAGGGGTTAAAAAAAAATTTTTTCGAAGGTATTGCAGGAAAGGAAAAAGGTAGTACCTTTGCA
>JBMFOU010000026.1:0-35094 GCA_049969475.1 Bacteroidales bacterium
CGGGTCGTCCATATATCTCTCCCCGGCAAATCCATACCTTGATTCCAATACGTCCATAGGTAGTATGGGCTTCATCGCGGGCATAATCAATGTCTGACCTCAGGGTATGAAGAGGAATACGACCTTCCTTAAACTGTTCGCGGCGGGCTATTTCAGCTCCTCCCAGGCGTCCGGAAACCATGATTTTGATTCCCTCAGCGCCCATACGCATGGTGTTAGAAATGGCTGCCTTAACAGCCCTACGGTAGGAAGTTCTTCCTTCAATCTGGCGGGCCACATTGCTTGCCACCAGAAATGCATCGAGATCGGGCCGCTTGATTTCGCTAATGTTAAGCTGAACCTCTTTTCCCGTCAGGTTTTTGAGTTCTTCCTTCAGCTTGTCCACTTCCTGACCACCCTTTCCGATAATAATTCCCGGACGGGCTGTATTAATAGTTACTGTGATAAGCTTCAGATTACGCTCAATCTGAATCTTACTAACTCCGGCTTTCGACAGACGGGCATTGAGGTATTTACGGATTTTATAGTCTTCAACCAGTTTCTGGTCAAACTGACGGCCTCCGTACCAGAACGAGTCCCATCCTTTGATGATACCGAGCCTGAGGCTTATTGGATTAGTCTTTTGTCCCATTCGTATGTATAAGATTTACTGATTATCAACTGTTTGTTCCGTAGTCTCAACCTGTCCGAGATTATCGCCCAAGATAAGGGTTACATGGTTGGAGCGTTTGCGAATACGGTAGCCACGGCCCTGGGGAGCAGGACGCAGACGCTTAAGTACACGGCCACCGTCCACGAAAATCTCCTTTATATAGAGTCCGGCTTCTTCCATACGAACGCCTTCATTTTTAACCTGCCAGTTAGCAATAGCCGATTTAAGCAGGGCATACAGGCGCGGAGCAGCTTCCTTATTAAGGGTCTTAAGCGTGATAAGTGCTCTTTCCACCTTCATTCCACGAACGAGGTCGGCCACCAACCGCATTTTACGAGGCGAGGTGGGCACATTGCGCAGACGGGCTATAGCCATCGTCTTCTTTTCTTCTTTGCGCTTTTCAGCAGCTAAACGTTTTCTTGCTCCCATCGTCTGTTATTTTTTAGCTTTGTTACCGGCATGGCCACGGAAGGTACGTGTAGGGGCAAATTCACCCAGCTTATGGCCTACCATATTTTCTGTAATGTAAACAGGTATGAACTTATTGCCATTGTGTACGGCAATGGTGAGTCCGACAAAATCGGGAGAGATCATCGAAGCTCGCGACCAGGTTTTTATTACACCCCGTTTTTTGGGATCGGCCTGGGCTTCACGCACTCTTTTTTCGAGCTTGTAGTGTATATAAGGTCCTTTTTTTAGCGATCGGCTCATGATATGACTGATTTAACTTCTTACTTTTTCCTTTTTTCAAGAATAAACTTCGATGAAGCCTTTTTAGGCGAGCGGGTTTTTTGGCCTTTGGCATAAAGTCCTTTACGCGAACGCGGATGACCACCCGAAGCACGTCCTTCACCACCACCCATGGGATGGTCTACAGGGTTCATGGCTACGCCGCGGGTGCGGGGCCTACGACCCAGCCAGCGCGAACGTCCGGCTTTACCGCTTCTTTCGAGATTGTGGTCGGGATTCGACACCATGCCTACAGTAGCCTTGCAGCTCTGAAGGATCAGACGGGTTTCGCCCGAGGGCAGTTTAATAACTGCGTATTTCCCATCACGCGACATCAACTGAGCATAGCTACCAGCACTACGGGCCATTTTAGCACCCTGTCCGGGCTGCAGCTCAATGTTATGGATGATGGTACCAAAAGGAATTTCACTCAGGTAGAGTGTATTACCAATTTCAGGGGCTACGCCTTTTCCGCTCATGATGGTTTGTCCCACCTTGAGGCCATTGGGAGCCACTATATAACGCTTTTCTCCATCGCTGTACTCAACCAATGCAATACGGGCCGAACGGTTAGGATCGTATTCAATGGTCTTTACTATTGCGGGGATATTTTCTTTATCGCGTTTAAAATCGATGATTCTATAACGTCTCTTGTGTCCACCACCGATATAACGCATGGTCATCTTACCCTGGTTGTTGCGGCCACCGGTCTTTTTTAAGGGTGCCAGCAGACTCTTCTCAGGAGTAGTGGTGGTGATATCGTCGAAAGCGCTTAGTACCTTAAAGCGCTGTCCGGGCGTCGTGGGTTTAAATTTCTTGAGAGCCATTTATCTTAAATGTTGCTGTAAAAATCAATTTTTTCACCTTCTGCCACAGTTACAATGGCTTTTTTATAAGCCTGCGTGCGTCCGGCAATAAAGCCACGCTTGGTATAGCGCACCTTGTTTTTGCCAGTATAGATCATAGTGTTCACTTCAACTACATCCACTCCATAGAGTTCCTTGATAGCCTTCTTGATCTCGATCTTGTTGGCATCGCGGCGGACGATAAACCCGTATTTGTTGAGCTTTTCGCCCTGGGTGGTCATCTTTTCCGTAATGATTGGTTTAATGATAACGCTCATGGTAATAGAGTTTTACGGGTTTATGTTAGTTTTCACTGGCGGAATACATTTCTTCGAGCGATTTGAGGCCGCTTTCGAAGAAAATGAGCTTGTGAGCATGGAGAATGTCGTAAGTATTGAGGTCGCAGGCACGCATGATGCTGGCATTGGGAAGGTTGCGTGCCGAGAGCACCAGGTTGCGTTCGGTTTCTTTTACCACCAGAAGCGTGCGTACTCCGTCAACCTTCAGGTTGTTGAGAAACTCAACATAAGCTTTGGTCTTAGGAGCTTCAGGGGCGAAGTCTTCTACAACCACAATATTGTTTTCTTTGGCTTTGTAAGTGAGGGCTGAGAGACGTGCCAGTACCTTGGTTTTCTTGTTGACCTTGAAGCTATAGTCGCGGGGACGAGGTCCGAAAACACGACCACCACCAATGAATAGCGGGTTGTTAATATCGCCGGCACGGGCTCCACCAGTTCCTTTCTGACGTTTAAGCTTACGGGTGCTTCCGCTCACTTCCGACCTTTCCTTGGCCTTATGCGTACCCTGACGCTTGTTGGCTTGAATGCTTTTTACATCCAGCCAAATCACATGATCGTTGGGCTCGATGCCAAAGATCTCGTCTTTGAGCACCACTTTGCGACCCAGATCTTCACCTTTGTAATTATATACTGTTAGCTCCATCTTTCAAGTTTTAAATATGAACCAATAGCTCCCGGAACTGCACCTTTCACAAGGATCAGGTTTTTCTCTGGGATGATTTTCATAATTTTAAGGTTGAGAACCTTAACTTTACGGGAACCCAGGTGTCCGGCCATGCGCATACCTTTGAATACACGCGAGGGGAACGAAGAAGCTCCCAACGACCCCGGAGCACGCAAGCGGTTGTGCTGTCCATGGGTGGCATCGCCTACACCTCCGAAGTTATGCCTGCGGATTACCCCTTGAAATCCTTTTCCTTTGCTGGTACCGCTTACATCAATAAATTCGCCCTCTTCGAAAACTTCCACCGTTAAAATATCTCCGAAATTCTTGCGGTGTCCTTCTTCGAAACGGGTAAACTCGGCCAAGATACGCTTGGGGCTTGTGCCGGCTTTTTTGAAATGACCCAACAAGGGTTTGTTTGCTTTACGTTCGGGAATGTCTTCGTAAGCCAGTTGAATGGCATCGTAACCGTCTTTATCCTTAGTACGGATCTGGGTTACAACGCAAGGACCTGCCTGAATCACGGTAACAGGTATATTCCTGCCCGCTTCATCGTAAATGCTGGTCATCCCGATCTTTTTTCCTAATAGTCCTGACATGGTTTCTAGTTTTTTAGGTCCTTACTCTGAATATCTATCACACCTTGATTTCCACTTCCACACCACTGGGCAACTCCAGCTTCATCAGCGCATCAATAGTTTTGCTGGTGGAGCTATAAATGTCGAGCAGCCGCTTATAGGAGCAAAGCTGAAACTGTTCTCTCGACTTTTTATTTACGAAGGTGGAACGGTTGACAGTGAAAATCTTTTTGTGTGTGGGCAGGGGGATAGGGCCGCTCACCACGGCTCCTGTCGTCTGAACCGTCCTTACAATCTTCTCGGCAGACTTATCTACCAGATTGTAATCGTACGATTTTAATTTGATTCTGATCTTTTGGCTCACGGTTATTAAGATTTAAATTCAGTTCAATTTTTAATGAGGTATCCTTTAATTTTTAGTATTACACTATCCTGAATATCCGGTGGACAGGGCTGGTAATGAGAAAATTCGAGGCTTGAAGTAGCCCGGCCCGACGACATGGAACGAAGTGCTGTTACATAGCCAAACATCTCGGCCATAGGAACCAGGGCATCGATGATCTGATACGAGATACGTGCATCGATCTTCACCAGATGGCCTCTACGACGGTTGAGGTCGGCAGTTATGTCTCCAACATACTCGTCAGGAGTAACCACTTCGAGTTTCATGATAGGTTCCAGAAGAATGGCTCCGGCTTTACGAGCAGCTTCGCGAAAACCCGACATAGCAGCAATTTCGAAAGCCAATGCATCGGAATCAACCGGATGGGCCATACCATCAACTAAACGAACCTTCATGCTATATACCGAATAACCTAACAGAACGCCGTTAAACATGGCCTGCCGGAATCCTTTTTCAATGGCAGGGATATACTGTCGGGGGATGCTTTCTCCCTTCAGTTCGTTGATAAATTGCAATCCGCGAACCCCTTCATCGGCCGGACCGAGCTCAAATTCTATCTCGGCAAAACGGCCTTTGCCTCCTGTCTGCTTCTTATAAACTTCGCGATGAACAATCGGCAGGGTGAAAGCTTCCTTATACGCTACCTGCGGACGACCGTGGTTGCATTCAACATTGTGCTCCCTCCGCAGACGGTCAAGAACAATGTCAAGATGAAGTTCGCCCATTCCCGAAATGAGGGTTTGTCCTGTTTCATCATCCACTCGCACCGAGAAGGTAGGATCTTCTTCTGCAATACGGTTGAGAGCATTCATCAGCTTTTCCAGTTCATCGGAGGTCTTGGGCTCAACAGCCATGCTGATAACAGGCTCGGGGAAAGTGATAGATTCGTAGAGAATGGGGTGTTTCTCGTCGGCCAGGGTATCGCCTGTGCGAATTTGTTTGAAACCTGCCGCAGCGCCAATATCACCTGCAGAAATCTCCTCAAGGGGATTTTGCCGGTTGGCATGCATCTGCATAAGGCGCGCAATACGTTCACGCTTGCCCGTAGCTACATTCAACACAGTGCTTCCGTTTTTAAGTGTGCCACTGTAAACACGGAAAAACACAATACGACCCACATAAGGATCGGAAGCAATTTTGAAAGCGAGGGCAGAAAAGGGCTCATCGGGCCTGGCATGCCTTTCTTCTTCTTTTCCATTCACAGGATTTATTCCCCTGATAGAGGGAATATCGAGCGGAGAAGGCAAATAGGCGGCCACAGCATCGAGAAGGAACTGCACTCCCTTGTTGCGAAGCGACGATCCGCAAAGCACAGGAGTAATGCGTTTTTCGAGCGTGGCTTTTCGCAAGGCAAAACGAATTTCGTCTTCTGTGATGCTCGAGGGGTCGTTGAGAAATTTTTCGAACAACTCGTCGCTTTCTTCAGCCGTTCCCTCAATGAGCTCGTTATGATATTTATTGACCAATTCAAGCATATGATCGGGGATGGGCACTTCGCGATAGGTGGCCCCGAGGGTATCGTCGTCCCAGGCCCATGCCTTACGGGTGATAAGATCGATAACCCCGATAAAGCCGTCTTCTTCTCCCAAAGGAAGCTGAACAGGCACAGGTTTGGCTCCGAGTTTGGTTTTTATTTCGGAAACCACATTAAAAAAGTCGGCTCCGCTCCGATCCATCTTATTGACGAAGCAAACGCGCGGGACTCCGTACTTATTGGCCTGCTTCCATACGGTTTCGCTCTGAGGCTCTACGCCGCCCACACCACAGAAAACAGCGATAGCACCGTCGAGTACCCTGAGGGAACGTTCCACTTCAACGGTAAAATCGACGTGGCCAGGAGTATCGATGATGTTGATCTTGTATCGTTCGTTTTTAAAATCCCAATAAACGGTGGTAGCAGCCGAGGTAATGGTAATGCCACGTTCCTGTTCCTGAATCATCCAGTCCATGGTGGCTGTTCCCTCGTGCACCTCACCCATTTTATAGTTTACACCCGTATAATACAGGATACGCTCGGTAGTGGTAGTCTTACCGGCGTCGATGTGGGCCATGATTCCAATGTTTCTAGTATGTGTGAGCTTGTAGGCCATTCCTGTATTATTGCTGGGTCAACTGATTGAAAAGGGATTAAAACTTAAAGTGAGCAAATGCCTTGTTGGCTTCGGCCATGCGGTGAATTTCTTCCTTACGTTTGAAGGCAGCTCCTTCACCCTTGGCTGCAGCCATAATTTCGCCTGCCAGCTTTTCGGCCATAGATTTTTCGTGGCGCTTACGGGCAAAAGCAATTAAATTCTTCATTCCCACCGACATTTTACGCGAGGGACGAATTTCGGAGGGAATCTGGAAAGTAGCACCCCCTACGCGCCGCGACCGGACTTCCACCTGAGGAGTAACATTGGCCAGAGCTTTCTTCCATACCTCCAGTCCATCTTCGCCCGTCTTTTCGGAAACGATATCGATGGCAGAATAGAAAATATCGAACGCAATGCTTTTCTTGCCCCTCAGCATAATATTGTTTACAAATTTGGTCACCATGCTGTCACCAAATTTGGGGTCGGGCAGGATAATTCTTTTTTTCGGTTTAGTTTTCCTCATGACTTACGCAAAATTGAAATTGCCGTTTAAGATGATTTACTTTTTACCGCCTTTAGCCGGGGCAGCGGCACCGGGTTTAGCCTTGGGACGTTTGGTTCCGTACTTGGAGCGGCGCTGATTGCGTCCTTCTACTCCAGCGGTATCGAGGGCACCACGAATAATGTGATAACGTACACCGGGAAGGTCTTTTACCCTACCACCGCGGATCATTACGATGGAGTGTTCCTGCAGGTTGTGGCCTTCTCCAGGAATGTAAGCAGTAACTTCGTTACCATTGGTCAGACGCACCCTAGCCACCTTACGCATGGCCGAATTAGGCTTTTTGGGGGTAGTAGTATACACCCTGGTGCATACACCCCTGCGTTGAGGGCAAGATTCCAGAGCCGGGCTTTTGCTCTTGTACTCAAGTTTTTGACGTCCTTTGCGAATCAGTTGCTGAATTGTAGGCATATCAACTATATTAGTGTTTTTGTGTGTTTTACGACTCCTTTGGAAAAGGGGTCGCAAAAGTACACATTATTTTCTTATAACCAATACTTTTCAAAGGTCTTGGCTCTAAGAAGTTCTGTTAATCCCGTAAAATGAGTGGAAAACTGCATCACCATACAGCCAGCCGGCTGCCGGGGACAAGGGGAGCGAACCTATGTTTCATCGTCTTTTCTGCTAAGCTTCTGCTTCGGTGGTTCGCGCCTGAAACCTATATCTTGTCCGGTTTATCAGGTTTCCAATCATTCCCGCTTTTGCGGTTTGAACTAATCAGATAGCTTCTTTCTAAAGCGGGTGCAAAAGTATAAACTTTTTCATTCGTTTCCAAATAATTTCACTTTTTTTCAAAAAGATTTTTCACTCATGGCTGGGTCGGGCTCTGGTAGCAGATAAAAGCTTATTTGTTTAGCTTTGCCCTCCTCTAACCCGCCCCTTGCATGCCCTTGCACATACTTTTCATCACCCGCTGGTACCCCAACAAGGAAGATCCCATGCCCGGCCTTTTTGTAAGACGGCATGCCCTGGCCGTGGCCCGATATGCAGAAGTGAGCGTATTGTATCTACACGCGCTTAGCCCAGCGGCCTATCACATACGCCCCGGCATATACCTGGACGAAACGCCCGGCCTAACAGAAGTTTCGGTTTACTACAAAGGCTTTAAGGGTAATTTTCCCGGAGGGGAAGTAATTAAAGGCATCATGTACCTGGTCTCGGTATGGAGAGGTTATCGTTATCTTAGAAAACATAGGGGGCCTTTTCAGCTGATTCATGTCAATATTCTCACCAGGGCGGCCATATTTCCATTCATCCTTCGCTTCACAGCGGGAATTCCTTACATAATTACGGAACATTGGTCGAGATACCTTCCTACCGTAAATACCTACCGGGGCTTTATCCGAAAAATTGCTACCCCCCTTGTCGCCCGCTACGCTTCTGCTCTAACCGCCATAACGCATAATCTCAAATCGGCCATGCAGCAGCATGGAATTGACCATCCCGTATTTGAAGTTATTCCCAACGTAGTAGATACCGATTTCTTCAGCCCCGAAAGCCATCCAGAGAATTCTAAAATTCTCTTGCATGTTTCCTGTTTCGAAGACCGCTCAAAAAATATCTCCGGACTACTGCAGGCCGTTTCCATGCTCCGAAAAAAAAGGAACGATTTCAAGTTATTACTGGTGGGCGAAGGGCAGGATTTGCACGCTATGATGGAACTAAGCAAGCAACTGGGTTTGGACGATGTAGTTACGTTTACAGGACTGGCCGAGGGCGATACATTGGTTGAATACTATCGCAAGAGTTGTTGCCTGGTAATGTTTTCGAATTATGAAAATATGCCGGTGGTCATCAACGAGAGCCTGAGCTGTGGAAAGCCGGTGATTGCGACGGCAGTGGGAGGAATTCCCGAAATCATGAAAGAACCACCCGCGAAAGGCTATCTGGTGCCTGCAAGGGATGTTATGGCACTGGTCGAGGCCATGGATACAATGCTGGATAATCATCAAAGTTTTGACTCGGAGGATCTGCGGCGATATGCCATCGAAAAATTCAGTCCTGAAGCTGTAGGAAAATCACTTATTACGCTTTATCGAAAGATTCTTGAACCGTAAATAACGCATGAATAAGGAAACCCGACTTAAATTCGGTATTTTATGCAATTCGTTTTATCTGCAGCGTTGGCAGTACATGGTCATTGAGCATTTGCTCAACGCCGGGCACGAACTGGTAGTGGCCGTCATGGCCGAAGAGGAAGCTCAGTCGCAAATTCATACCATTCAAAAAATTGTAAAATATCCATTCAGTAAAATACTATTCAGACTTTATTTCAGATATATCCTTAAGCCCGAAGCCAAAACGCAGGTGAATGGGGAAAAGCTGTTTACCGGAGCTACCCTCATTTATGATCCAGGCGAAAAGGTTAAAAATTTTCATCTCTTCAGCGATACCACTATAGAAGCCATACAGAATACAGGTGCTCATTTCCTGCTACGTTTTGGCTATGGTCTCATCAAAGGCCGCATTCTGGAGGCCACGCCCTACGGTGTATGGTCGTTTCATCACGACGATCCTGAGGTTGTCAGAGGGGTTCCATCCAATTTCTGGGAAATATATCATGGAATACCCATTAATGGAGCCATTTTACAGCGGCTTAGTGAAAAAATAGATGCCGGCCCCATCCTCATGCAGGGATGGTTCCCTACCCTTTTACATTCTTGGGAAGGTAACATCAATCAGGCGTATTATGGCACTGTAAGCTGGCCCGCCCGGGTATGCAACGATATTATCCACAATGGTGAAGAAATATTCTTTAGAGCCCCCAGGCCTCGTCCTGGTAAATTGTATCTGGCTCCCGATAATACTACCTTCCTGAAGTTTCTTTTAAAGCTCTGGTACTATCGCATTCGCTATCACATTAGGGAGCTATTCCTTGCAGAGCAATGGATTTGTGGCATAGCCCCATGCCATGTCTCAACTTTGATGAAAAGAGGTCTTCCGATTTCAGATTTCAATTGGCTAAGACCTTCCAAGAACAACGAATACAGAGCAGATATTTCTGGCTGGTTCAACGGAAGCCAGCTCAGGATTTTTTATGAACATTATAATTATTGTAATCCTAAAGGGACTATACGTAGCCAGACCCTACCACAAGATTTAAATATTTCGGCAAGCAATAAAGAAACTACGGTGCTGGCAAGTGCTTCTCACCTGGCTTTCCCCTTTATTTTTAGCGATGGCCAACGCATATTATGCATACCAGAATCAGCCTGCAAAAATCGCATAGAACTGTATTCCTGGGACGAAAGCTCCTGTCGGTTTGTTTTCCTGCACACCCTGCTTGAGGGGGTAAAAGCCGTAGATACCATTGCATTCAGGCACGATGGACGGTGGTGGTTGTTTTTCACGCTCAAAGAAAAAAGCAACTATGAACTTCACGCCTGGTATGCCCCAAACCTTGAGGGGCCCTATGTCCCTCATGTATTAAACCCGCTTAAGACCGATATCCGCTCGGCCCGGCCAGCCGGAGGAGTTTTTAATTATGAAGGCCGCATGATCAGACCTGCCCAGGATTGCGCCCCCTATTCGGGCCGGCAAATTGTTTTGAACGAAATTGAAAAGCTTAGCCCCACAGCATTTGATGAAAAAATGATTCATGAACTGGGATCGGGAGGCCATCCCCGATATAAAGCCGGGATGCATACATTAAATTTTGCAGGGCCTTACCTTCTGGTCGATGCCAAAAGACATATTTTCATCCTTTGCAATTTAATCAACAAAACCAAGGAAAAACTAAGTAAAGTGAGAATTTTTAGCCGGAGAGTTACAAACGCTTACGCATCAGAATAAACTGATTCATAGTATAATTGTAGTCCTTGCGCTTACCTCTTTCCAAAATGTAAATGATGGGGCCGGCTATAAGCGAGAGTGGGCTAAGGGCCATCACTACCAGCAACCAAAGCACACGCCAGGCTTTAAGCAAGGGATGTTTGACGGCCTTGATTCTATCGGGATAGCTACGGAAATACCGAATGATAAGGGAATAAATGGTAGTAAAGATTCCGCCGAAGCTCTCGGTAGCCAAAACTATAAACCCATTCTCGCGGGCCAGGCTCACCAAATTGCTTCGGGAATGGCGCATGTAGTCTTCTTCGCTCCAGGCCGGGTATAAGTAATCGGAGGTAATCATAAAATATCCCCAGGTTCGCAAAACCCGACTGACTTCTCTGAAAAATTTATCTGGATGGGCAATGAGCGGGAGCACCTGAAAACATACTACCCCATCAAATGCTCCATCTTCGAAGGGGAGGCTTGTACCATCCTCAATCCAAACGTCGGTAGTATCAATATCAGGGACCAGGTTATTGATTTCGTAATGTCGCCGGGTATTAGTACCAATGTATTCCGAAACTTCATCAAACAGTTCTCTGTAAGGCTTGGTTCCAGCTCCTATGTCGAGTACTTTTCCGCTATACATCAACCGATAGTAGCGGATTTTATCTCTGAGCATCCACAGGTTAATCTTTAGCTGCGTATATTTGAACCATGCTTCAATAAACCCGACAATGATTTTTTTCATGCTGCTAAAAATATATCAATAACCTTCATGCAAGTTGCGAAGTTAGCAAAAAGCCCAATAAAAAACGCCATCCCTGAATCCAGAGATGGCGCGAAAGACCATACCAAAGCTCACAATTAAAAAGTCTTAAGTAAAATTTTCAAGCCCCCTTCCTTTCCTTTAGCCACAAAAACGTGAGTATTGTTGGAGGCTATAAAATTGGCCGAACCGGGATATTCCGAATTATCCCATACACCCAACACATCAATCACGTTGCCTGAAGTAGGAGTTTTTCCGAATAAAACGCCGTCCGCTCCATTAGCCAGATAAATATAATCGTTATCCACCGAAACAGCATTGGTATTACCAATGGTAAGCATATCAGCCGGCGATTGATAGACAAGAGCCTGGGAAGCAGCATTGGGGCTGATGTCAAAAGCCCTCATTCCGTTGGCCCCAAGAGGGACATAGCAAATATTACTGTTTTTTGCAATGTACATATAAAGCTTGCCCAGCCTGTCATAATCGGGTTCCACACTTTGATGGTAAGCAGGAACACCTATATTAATGGTTCTACCCTGCGCAAAAGTGGGATTGTTTCCGCCTTTCCATATCTTAAGCTGAGCATTGGTGTTTGAACTGGGGGCTACCAAGCCTACAAACCAATCGGTATTAGCGGTTTTCCCCTGATTGTAAACAACCGATTTAGCCCCATCTATTAAATACGCATCAGCCACTCCCAGGCTTCCCTGATTGACGCTCCAAAATCCGCCATTGGTATTACCTGCACTCACAATCAGCCGGTTGCCCACCTGTACCACTCCATTGATTGAGGGAGCTTCTCCAATGGGAGTTATTTGAAGATTTTGGGAAGTATTGATTGTGCCCTGTCCACTAACATTCACCGGGATAACAACCCCTCCCAGGGTACGATGGCTACCACCCAGATATATTTTGTTTGTGTTCTTCTTGTAACTAGCTATATTGATGTCGATGTCTTCAAATATAATTTGTGAGTTGATAGTAGGCTGCATGGTATTGCTCAGGTTGTAAACCACAATAGCTCCACCAAATTCTTCACCCCTAAGGTTATAGGTTACATAAGCTTTGTTGTTCTCGAATATAACACTGGACGCACTCAGACGCATACCATTAATCTCGGGAGATTGAGCATCGCCCACAAGCATAAATCCCACTGTTTCGGAAGACTTTTTTTGCTTGAGTGTAATGGGTTTCATGGGATATGACATCCGTTGATTAAGTTCCAGGGAGTCCGTATTTACCTGAAACTTTACGATTCGGTCAGGATTTTCTTTGACGCAGGAAATCATGACGAACATCAGGGCAACAAGGGAGAATGAGGCTAGTATTTTCATAAGGAAAGGTTTTGAATCTTTCGAACAAATTTTAAGCCATACTAATAAGCATATGTAATTCAACAACATAATGAATAATTATCTCTAAGATTTATTTAAAAACCAGACACTATTCAATAAAATGAAACCCGTAAAGCTGTTGTACCTTAAACGACTATACTGAATATCTATTGAGGAATTTTGTAAAGTCTCTAAAATTCCCAATCCAAAAAATAAAAGCTGCCCCATGGTGAGACAGCCTTATATATTGGACAGAGCTAAACTATTCTATATTAGGCCCGACTTTTTTAACGTAAACTTCACCAAATAATAAGATGCAACAATCAAAACCGGCCAGCTAATAAACCAAAGAATTTGTGCAATCATGACCATTCCTTTTTTAAAGTTTAATAAACGTGAATGTCTTCTTTCATTTCGTCTTCGCTCACCTTTTTGTTGTTGAGCGCTTTCCATACCCAGGCAATATAGGCCAGCACAAAAGGAACCAGCAACGAAACATAGCTCATGGCGGTGAGGGTGTAATGGCTGGAGGAACTGTTTTGTATAGTGAGAGAACTCTGCAAGAACTTGTTGAATTCCTCAGTTCCTTCACCCAAGGCCCAATTAACAGCCGGATAGAAGGCGGTGTCGTTATAACCAGCTACCAGGAGCAATCCCAGCACTGCCAGCACGGTACCTGTACCCGTATACCAGATTCCCTTAAAGGACTTTTTGAAAAGTGCCAGGCCTATTCCTGCTAACACCAGCACCACACCTGCAAGGAAAATAATCAGAACCACCGGCATCTGCAGAAAATTATGCAGGTACTTGTAGGGTTCCAGATAAACTAAACCCGTTTCAGGATTAACGGCAAAACCCTTGCGAATCAGAATGCTGATAAGGAACCAGAGGAAAAACACCAGAAACAACGGAGCGGAAACAAAAAGCTCCTTTCTGGCCCTTTCAAAAATAGAATCGCTTTTCACGCTATTCATGATATAAAGGGCACCCAGGATACGAGAAAGGAAGAAGACAGCCAGACCTAATGCCACATTGGTAAAGGTAAGTACGGCTTCTAGTCCATGGGCAGGGCCTGTCCATTGTGAGATTACGGTGCTAGCCAGGTGAGGCATGTTGGTCAAATGGAGCTTGTCCACCTGAAACTGGCTTCCGGTGAAGAAAGTTCCTACTGCAGTGCCCAACAATACAGTGCCAAGCAACCCGTTGATAAAGAGGAATACATCGTAAGTGCGTTGTCCAAGAAAATTGGCAGCCTTGGACCGATATTCGTAAGAGACGGCTTGTATTACGAAGGCAAACAGAATGGCCATCCAAACCCAATAGGCGCCGCCAAAGGAGGTACTATAGAAAAGCGGAAAGGAGGCAAAAAAACCTCCGCCAAAGGTAACCAGCGTAGTAAAAGTAAGTTCCCATTTGCGACCCAGGGTATTCACAATCATACTGCGCTCCACCTCGGTTTTGCCGAGCTGGTAAATTAAGGTCTGACCACCTTGAACAAAAGTCAGGAAGACCAGCAAGGCACCCAGCAATGCTACGATAAAGTACCAATAATGCTGTAAAGTCAGCAATGACATATTTTCAAACATGGTTATTTCCCTCCGTCTTTAGGTCCATTTTTAATCTGAGCAAGCATAATCCTTATTTCAGCAATGAAAAGGATGGTGAAAGTAATAGCAAAAAGCCAGAAGGTAAGCTTTACACTAGAAACCTCCAGGTGAGAAACAGCAGCAAAAGTTGGCATAAGATCCTGAATGATCCAGGGTTGACGGCCCACCTCTGCAACAATCCAGCCTGCCTGCGAAACCAGGTAAACAATGGGGATAGAGATGATGGCCACATAAAGCATCCACTTGCGTTTTTCCAGGGTATCACGCATGGAATGATAAATAAAGTAAAGCATCATAAGAATGAACAGGAAACCAAAATACACCATGATGCGGAAAGAGACGAAGCTGAGGCGTATGGGAGGGATAGCCTGGTGGGGATCCTCGAAATAGCCATACCCAAAATAACGATAATTGGCCTCAAGTACCTTCATGGCCGAATCGGCTTTGGCTGTTTCGCCAGCCGCCATAAATTCTTTATAGCTGCGCAGTGCATCTATGGCCATGCGCCCTTTCGCCATTTTTTCGTTTACTCCCATAATTCCTTTACCAGGATTACCATGAACCAAATCTTTGATACCCGGTACAAAAGCATTAGGATCGAGGTAAGCAAGGTAGGAGAGCACATTAGGTATTTCAATTTTAGAAATAAACTCAAGCCGTTTATGCTCGTCGTTTTCAATTTTACGTGTAATGCCAAGAGCCACAAAGGGTGCTCCTGACTGGCCTTCATATAGGTTTTCCATGGCAGCAAACTTAAGTGGCTGCACCTGAGCCATGTGGCGGGCACTCGAGTCACCAGTGAAAGCTGTGTAGATGCCAAAAATGAGACCAAAAACGGAAGCAACCACAATGCTACGCCGAGCCAGCAGCTTCTCGCGGTTCTTTAAAAGATACCAGGCGCTTACGCCAATAACAAAAATGGCAGAGAGAAGATAGGCCGACGAGACGGTATGCAAAAACTTGTTGATGGCAGTGGGAGAAAACAATACTTCCCAGAAATTGGTCATCTCGTTGCGGGCAGTTTCGGGGTTGAAGCGGG
Organism: Bacteroidales bacterium; assembly: GCA_049969475.1. GTDB lineage: Bacteria > Bacteroidota > Bacteroidia > Bacteroidales > TTA-H9 > UBA2030. The sequence continues at coordinate 15,328 of JBMFOU010000026.1, forward strand.
TGCCTGTAGGATTCTGCATCCATGCATTGGCGACCAAAATCCACAAAGCCGAAAGATTGCTTCCTATGGCTACCAGCCATGTGGAAAGCAGGTGCACTTTCTTGCTCACCTTATTCCAGCCAAAAAACATGACAGCAAGGAAAGTGGTTTCGAGGAAGAACGCCATGATTCCTTCCACAGCCAGTGGGGCGCCAAAAATATCGCCCACAAACCAGGAATAGTTTGACCAATTGGTGCCAAACTCAAACTCAAGAATCAATCCGGTGGCGACTCCTATGGCAAAGTTGATACCAAAAAGCACCATCCAGAATTTCGTAATACGCTTCCATTCTGGATCTCCGGTCTTCACATAAATGCTTTCCATGATAGCGATCAGGAAAGTGATACCCAACGTGAGAGGCACGAAAATCCAGTGAAACATGGCCGTCAGCGCAAATTGCCACCGCGACCATTCTACCAGTGATGGGTCAATGTTCATCATAGTGCTTGATTTTATTGAGGGTTTCGGGTTAACTGTTCTATTACGTATTCAGAGCGACTTTTATCGTCCGGTAGTTTCTCTTTCAAATAGGGTTTGAAGAAAAATAACCGGAATACGGCAAACATGATAAATAACTTGATAAATACAATGGTCCAGAGGGTCTTACCTACAGTCATGCTGCGAAATCCATCTGCATAAAAACGATATATGGCTCTCATCATTTCTACGATTTTAAATCCCTTAACAAAGGATTAACATAATGGTTCAAACCCATGGTTATTTAGAAAGAATCTAGAAACCAGAATAAACTATAGGTTTCGGTTTAGAGGAACAGCAGCCTGGACTGGTATGATGTTCTTGTTTTACGGGAACATGCAATTTGCTTTCACGCGGACTTATATAAGGAATGCCCAGGTTGAGCCCCCTAAGAATGAAAAGGATGCCTACCAATATCACCACCACGGGAATAAGTTGGTTGATGCGTGCCTTTAAGGACTTACCCACTATATTGCCAGCCACAGTTACCAAAAGCATGAGGGGAAGAGTACCCAATCCGAAAATAACCATAAAAACCACGCTACCCCCCAAAGAGCCTGTTCCAATAGCCCCTGCCAAGGCCACATAGACCAGTCCGCAGGGCAATAATCCATTAAGCAAGCCAATGAGAAACAAGGCGCCCGTGGTTCCGCTTTGCATGAGACGGGTCAATGGGCCTCTGATACGATTGAGTAAGGGTGCGCCCAGATTTTCTGCACTAAAACTTCCTCCAAAAATCCAGGGAACAACTACCGTGAGAATCATGACGATACCCATGGCGATACTTACATTACGTTGAAAACCAGCCAGGGACAGACCAGCCCCAGCGAGGCCGAAAATAAAACCCATAAGTCCGTAGGTCACTGTACGACCCAGATTATAGGCTGTTCCATTAAATAATCGGACAAACCATGATTTTCCTTTGAGCGGAAGCACCAGAGCTATAGGCCCACACATGCCCACACAGTGGAAACTACCCATTAGACCTAACATGAGGGGAGCGATGATCTCAATCATTAAGTTGAAAATTAAGGGTTAAAAACATAATCCATTTCGTGAAGATAAGCTTTTCCATCCTGCTCCATTTCAAAGCGCAGGAAATATTTTCCTTTAATTAACCGTGAAATAGGTAAGGACACACAATGACGTGAATCCGGCGAAGACTCCACAGAAAAATCGTAGCGGTCGTCGGAGGGTCGTAGGAATTGAATTTTCACCTTTGCTTCTCCCGGCAGGAGTTCATCCGGCAGATAAATGCGCAAGGAATCATTTTCCCGGGCTAAGTGTATCTTTCCCTTGAGAGCAGCAAACTGACGGGCGGCATCAATATCTTCTTGATGATGAATGGAATGGTAATAATAGTCCTCCCGCATGATGCTACGATCTTGCCGCGAACTGATAATGAGCAAGAAAACGATAATCCCAACATAACCAACAAGTGCAAGCACAATTCCGGTACCCCAATTGAACTTGATTTTCATAGCCCTGGATTTTGCCGCGTTCCTACAAAGGTAGACTTAAAATCATGAACTGGCCGATTTCCAATAAAAAATCGGAAAACCAGTTCTTTTTTGTCAAACTGGGCTTCGCTTTTGGGTAGAACGAGAAAGAAAAGTGTTTCGATGGAAGATTCCTTTTTTACGAAAATGGAATCAGCCCCCCCGGAAATTACAACCATGCCACCTGTATTCAACTCTTTAAGGCGAATAACCTGATTCTGACGGGTTTTATTAACAATTCGCAGATTGTATAAGTTAGAAATATGAGAACTATCGTAAGGTTGAAAGATGGTACCAGGGGTTCGCAGCACAGTTGCTTCCACTGGCGAGCGGCTAAGCATAAGATAAAGGAAGAATCCCAGCAATAAGATGAGTACAACACTATAGGCATAGGCCCTCCAATTGAGCCGATGGGGTTTGCCTTCCCTTATACTGAGTTCGGAGGTTATCCGAATAAGCCCACGGGGAAGCCCTATGCGATCCATCACCGAGTCGCAAGCATCAATGCATGCGGTGCAATTCACGCATTCAAGCTGGGTTCCATTGCGAATATCAATACCGGTAGGACAAACGCGAACACAACTTTTGCAATCAATGCAATCGCCTAATCCTTCTTGCTTGCGCTTTTCTATAGGTAATGTTTTGCCTCGGGGTTCTCCTCTCTTGTAATCGTAGGCAACAATAAGCGAATGATTATCGAGTAGTACACCCTGTAAACGACCGTATGGACATATCACCGAACAGGTCTGCTCGCGAAACCACCAATAAATGAACATGCCGGCAAAGGTGAAAACGATTATAAAAGCCAGCAAGTAAGGATGACCAGCGAAACCTGATTGATACGCTTCGTACAAATATTGCTTGCCGATGAAAAATACCGAAAAATTATTGACCGAGTAAAAAATTATACCCAGGAAGATGAAAAACTTAAGACTGCGGCGCCAAAATTTGTCCCAATCCATGGATCTTTCTTTGAGCTCTCGCTGCTTACTAGGAGGTCCATCAATCCACGTCTCAATTCTACGGAAAATGATTTCCATAAAAATAGTTTGAGGGCAGGCCCATCCGCACCAAATGCGGCCATAAACCACTGTGAAGAGTATAATGCCCACCACAAAAGCGAGCATACCAACACCCAGCATATAGGTATCCTGAGGCCAAATTACCATACCAAAAAGTATGAACTTACGTTGCAAGACATTAAGCAGCAAAAAGGGTTCACCCTGGTACTTCACGTGAGGCAAGATCATAAAAAGGGAGATAAGCAGCAGGGCAACGGCATGACGCATTTGGGTGTAATGCCCCTTAGGTAAGGATGCAAATACCCATTTGCGCCGCCCTCCTTCTCCTATGGTATAAAGGCGGTCGCGAAATGATATTTCTCCCATAACATCAAGGCTTGGATTGCCTTTGATAGGCTTTTACACTGTATCCCTTTTCTTCGATGGCTTTGCTTATAGAAGGAACTCCAACCAAAGTGGTATCGAAAGAAACTTCAACCCTGCCAGTCTGATAATCCGCCTTTACTTCCAATACTCCTTCGAGTTTTTGTACGGCATCGGAAATGGCTCGCTCACAACCGGTGCAGGTCATGCCTTCCACAGAGTAAACATAGGTAGCGGCTTTTAAAGTATCAGGCTGGTGGTCAGTTGACTTTTGAGATGAAGAAGAACAGCCAGTCCATAAAGCAACCCAAAATAAAAAGAACGATGAGTTTTCTCATGGTTGTGGATTTTGGTTGGTCGATTCAAAGATACTTGAAATTATTTATATAAGAGCATCAGTACCCAAAACAAGCATGACAAAAAGCAGAAAAAAGTTGATAAACAAAAAAGACCTGCGTAAGGTAGCTTCATTGGCCAGGGCCTTGAGTTGATGTCGCGACTGGACAACCAGTAAAGCGGAGCCAGCAAAAAGCACAAATCCAGTGAGCAAGTATCTGGTACCGCCAAAAGCCGGAATCATAAGAGCAGATAAGGCCGCCGCGAATGTCCAAATAAAAGTGATGCGTCTGATTTGTATATCGGAGTAAATTTTCCCCAGGGTGGGGAAGCCAGCTTTTTCGTATTGATTGCCATATCGCTGAAGAAGAAGCCAGAAATGGGGAATTTGCCAGATGAAAAAGAAGAAGGCAGTCATCAGAATTTTCGGATGGGCCAGCGAGCCACCGGCCGACACCCAACCCACCATGGGTGGAAAGGCTCCAATAGCCGAACCGGGAACAACGGCAAAAGGAGTTTTTTGCTTGAGGGGCGTGTAGATGGCATTATACCATATTAAAGCAAGCAAGCCCAATTGCATAGCCAACATACCCGAAGAAAAATAAAGCAAGACTGCACCCAAAGCAGACCAAAGGAAGGCAATAAGCAAGACTCTCTGAGCTGAAATCCGGCCCGAGGGAATAGGTCGGCTTCGCGTACGGTCCATGCGCGCATCAAGATCTCTTTCCTGATAATGATTCAGTGCTGCAGAACCCATGGCTAGCAGCCATAACCCCAACACCGGCACCACGATGCCTCCATCCAAGCGCTCGCTATACATGATATACCCTAGGGTGGTGCTCAGCGACACCGCTACCGTAATTCTGATTTTGCCCAATTCAGCCAACAAGCTGAGCCATTTACGCATGAGGAATGCTACTTTTTATTTGAGCGTCTTAAGATATTCTACGATTTGCTTGAGTTCTTCCTCCGTGATGGCATCTTTATAGGAAACCATTAACCCTTTATTGAAACCTTCAACTATTTGCTTATTAGGCTCATAGATACTGGTTCTGATGTATGCCTCATCGGCGGTGACTTTCACTTTGTTGCCACTATCATCAATCACAGTATGCTCCTTACCCCATAATCCCTTAAAAGAAGGCCCCACGATTACCGAACCATCCTGCGAATGGCAAGAGAGGCAGGCATTACGCTTAAGTACCTGAAGTCCCAAAGGCTCCAATGATTCTGTAGATGAAGTATCTGCCGGTGCATTATACCATTCGAGATATTCTTCGAGGGGTTTTACAATAACCTTGCTGAGCATGTAAGCATGCCTCAGGCCACAGTATTCAGCACACAGGATATCATATTCACCCGGTTTGTCGCTTTGAAACCACATCACATTATTGATTCCAGGTACTACATCTTCCTTGATACGAAAGGCAGGAATATAAAGCGAATGAAGCACATCTGGTGAATAAAGGTTGAGCTTTACAGGTTTTCCTGCAGGAACCACCAAAAACTCGCTCTGTTTTCCGTTTTCGTACTCGAAACTCCAGCTCCACATCCTACCTGTGGCCTTAATGGTAAGTGCACCTTCAGGAACCCGCCTCATGGGGGTATAACCAATCCATCCATACCAGAACATCACCAAAACCAGGAGGGTGGGAATGGCAGTCCACAGGATTTCGAGTCGTGTATTATCCTTAACGTCTTTAGCCTGAGGATTTCTTTTCCGATTATAACGTACCACAAAATAAATCATTGTGGCGGTGATAGCCACCAGAAAAAATAGGGATATTCCCAGTATTACGATAAAAGCGGTATCTACACCCTGAACAAAAGTTGAGGCTTTAGCTTCCATGGCTTATGCGGAATATATAATCGAAAAAGGTGAATATAATCATCGCCAAAAAAACCAGCATGACGACTATAACGAAGATATTGAGGATTCGGCTTTCGAATTTTAAATGCATGAAATAAAGCAGTACCAATACAGATTTTACGGAAGCAATGGTCAGAGCCACGGCCACCGTCAGCATGGCAAAATCAACCTCTGCGGTAGCTACTGTAATCAGCGTAAGGATCACCAGGAGAACCCAAACTTTCACCTGTGTGAGATATTCGATAATATGGGGTTTGTGTTCTTGCATGATCTTGAAAATTAATGAATGAGGTATAACAAGGGAAAGAGGAAAATCCAGATGAGGTCAACCAGGTGCCAATAAAGGGCGCCATTTTCCAATAATACAAAGTAATCACTGTTAATAAACCCGGTTTTTATGTAGCGAGCCATAAAAGCCAGGATAACTGCCCCAACGATAACGTGTATGGCATGAAGACCGGTCATGAAGTAATATAGCACAAAGAAGAGGGCTTCGCCCGGGGGAATGGCACGAAGCAAGGGAGAACCGGGATAAATACCAATCTCAAATTTGTGTCCCCACTCAAAATATTTGTTTACCAAAAACAATAGAGCACAGAAAATGGTAAAAAGCACCAGACCCAGGGCCAGCTTTTTTTGCCCTTTCTGAATAGCAGTAATGGATAAGGCTACTGTGAGTGAACTGGTGAGCAGCACAATAGTATTAATGGTTCCCAATACCACGTTAAGCTCTTTGGCTCCATGCGCAAAAGCTTCCGGATTCTTAAACCGATATATACTGTAAACCAGAAAGAGTCCACCAAAAAGCAGCAACTCGGTGAAAAGAAAAAACCACATACCCAGCTTCTGGGCTTCATCATCGCGATGCAGGTGAGCCGATGCAGGATTATTTATACTCATAGGGTCCTTCGGTTATAGTCGGAGTTTCAACAAAGTTTTCAGTAATGGGAGGACTATCGGTTTGCCAGTCAAGGGTAAGGCCTCCCCAGGGGTTGCGGGCCGCAGGCGCACCCTTTTTGTAGCCCTTCACCAAAACCACAATCATATAAATAAGACCAGAAACCACTATCCAGCTACCAATGGTGCTAATTAGGTTGGGGATATGAAACTGGGGCAAATAGTCGTAGTAGCGGCGGGGCATACCCATCATACCCACTACCAGCATGGGGAAATAGAGAAAATTGAATCCGATGAAGAGCACCCAGAAGGCACGGGTTGCCTGCTTTATGTCATACATTTTCCCATAAATCTTAGGAAACCAATAGTGTAGAGCGGCAAAGAAGGCAAAACCTGTACCACCAAACATCACATAATGGAAATGGCCCACCACAAAATAAGTGTCGTGAATATGCACATCCGCGGCCAATGCTCCGTTTACTAGGCCCGTAAGTCCGCCAATGAGGAAAAGGAAGATAAAGCCAAGAGCATAGAGCAGCGGGGGTTTCAGGTCTATAGACCCTCCATAAAGAGTGGCCACCCAGTTAAATACCTTGATGGCACTGGGAACAGCAACCAGGAAGGTGAGCAAAGAGAAAATAACACGTGCCGGTCCACTCATGCCGCTCGTAAACATGTGATGTCCCCATACAAAGTAACCGATAAAGGCGATGGCAAGGCTTGAAAAGGCAATGGCTTTGTAGCCAAAAATTCTTCGATGGGAAAAAACAGGAATTACTTCGGAAATAACACCCATTCCGGGCAAAATCATTATATAAACGGCTGGATGAGAATAAATCCAGAAAAGATGCTGATACAAAATGGGGTCTCCACCCAAAGCCGGGTCGAAAAGCCCAATGCCAAGCATGCGTTCCACGGCTATCATCAACAGGGTGATACCCACTACCGGTGTGGCCAACAATTGAATCCAGGCGGTAGCATATAAAGCCCAGGCAAACAATGGCATACGAAACCAGGTCATGCCAGGGGCTCGCATCCGATGGATGGTAACAATAAAATTGAGTCCTGTGAGGATGGAGGAAAAACCCAAAATGAAGGCAGCCAATACAGCTACTGTAACATTGGTTCCCGTTCTTACACTGTAGGGAGCGTAGAAGGTCCAACCGGTATCAGGCGCGTTCCCGAAAAGTAGGGTGGAGAGTGCCATGAAAGCCCCGAGAACGTATAAGTACCACGAGAGCAGATTAAGCTTGGGAAAAGCCACGTCGCGCGCACCCAATAATAGAGGTAGGGCAAAATTTCCAAAAACGGCAGGGATTCCTGGAATTACAAACAAGAATATCATGATAACCCCATGCAGGGTAAATAGAGAATTGTAGGTTTGGGGCTCTACGATGTCCTTGCCGGGGTTCATCAATTCTAAGCGCATCAGAACTCCAAGCAACACACCCATCAGGAAAAACACCGTTAGGGAATAAAAGTAAAGCAAAGCAATCCGCTTATGATCGGTAGTGGTAATCCAGGCAAGGATTCCTTTTTTACCCCCGCTATCCTGTAGATAATTGAGATATTCAACCGTCTGATTCATTGATATTTATGTATTGGGTTTACGTTTGGGTTTCAGCCATAAAATAAGGAAAAGCAGCAAGGCGCCACCAAGCACCAAGACTCCGGTGACTTTCGTAATGTTAAAAACATACTTTTTACCTTCGGCGTCGTAACTGAAGCAAAACTTGAGTACTTTGCTAATGGTGGGTCCTGATTTTTCCTGACCTGCCTCTACAATGGCCATCTTCAAGTCGAAAGGCAGAAAAAACGTTCCGTGCAAATAGCGCGTAATTTTACCATGCGGACTCACTACCATAATGGCAGCGGCATGCACATAGTCTTTACCCTGATGCAGGTAACGAAAACCAAAAGTCTATGTAGCTTTTGCAATGTTTAGACTATCTCCCGTTAGCCATATCCAGGCGGCTGTATCCGTTTCTTTTTTAATCTGTTTTACATAGTTGAGCTTCTTTTTCTTTCCTAGGGTAGGGGTATCGCCAGGATTAAAGGAAATGGTGATTACCTAATAGTCTTTACCAAGTTGCAAGTCGCTTCGGGTGATAACTTCGGCCAACCCGTCCAATAATGGGCTACACAGTCCCGGACAATTGTAGTAAACGAAGGAAATTACCGTAGGCTTGTCAATCAGGGATTTAAGGTTCACCAGCGAACTGTCCTGTTTCACTAACCAAATATCGTCGGGAAGGATTTCATCCAGATGCTCGTAAATCCCCACAGGGCCATCTGAAGCAAATTTCTTAGGATTAAAAACTACCTGGGCCTAAAGCGAAGTAATCCCAAGCCAAATAGTTAGGAGGACTAAACGTAAACTCATGATGCAGTTTTTACCGATTCTAAACAAGCAAAAACCGAGTTTGTTTATTCCTCATACAATTCACCTTGTGGGGCTTTAGCATTGGGGGGATGGGTTCCTTTCAAACTCAACACATAGCTGGCCAATTGCAGCAACTGCTCATCGGTTGCCTGATCTTTAAAAGGAGGCATGCCCTTTTCCGGAACTCCATTCTTTAGAACCTCATATACATTCTTGATGCCTCCACCATGAATCCAGTAATTATCGGTAAGGTTGGGCCCTATGGTATTCCCTTCACCCAAATTACCGTGGCAAGAGTAGCAAACTTTTTGTTGGTAAAGCTCTTTTCCCTTGGCCAGATTAGCTTCATCAGTAAAGGCCACCAACTCGAGCTCTGCCTGGGGACCTTTGGCTGCGGCCGCTAACTCCATCTCGCGCTGGTACTCCTGATCAGGAAATAAACCCTGTTTAAAAACATGGTAATGAAATACATAAATAACACCGAAAAAGATGGTTATGTAAAAAAGGTACATAAACCAACGAGGAGGGTCGTTGTCTAACTCCCTGATTCCATCAAAATCGTGAGGAAGCAATAGGTCCTGCTCCTCGGGCCTGATATGGGCCTTGTTGTTATCCTGGCTATTCATGATCGTCTGTATTTTGAATTTCGGATGGAAGGCTTTCGTCGAGAGGGGCTTGCGCCATTTGATCAACGAATGATTTTTTAAGGGTGTAGGTATGAATGACTATGGCAATAAAAATGAGCATAAAAAGAACAAGTGCAATGGCCTGCCAGATGCCGCTGGCAGCAAATTCACCCAGAGCGTATTGAATAAGTTTCATTGTGCTTAGGATTAACGGTTAAATAAGTCACCCTGAGGAGCCTTAGCATTGGGAGGATTGGTACCTATTATGCTAATAACGAAACTATAAACCTTCTGCAGTTGTGCAGGCTTGAGCATGGCATTCTGTGCAGGCATACCCTTTTGCGGAAAACCATTGGATATACTTTGGAAAATTTGATCATTGGAGCCACCGTGAATCCAATAATTGTCAGTCAGGTTAGGTCCTACAGCATTACCCTGACCTTCAGCACCATGACAAGCAGCACAATGGGTAGTAAAGAGAGTTTTACCCTCTGCCACACTCGGGGCATCGGTAAGCAATTCAGGAGCAGGTTGGATATCTTTTTCTGTTTTATCGTTTGTTCCTGGCAGGGCAATGTCGCGACCCAGCTTATGCAGATAAGCGATCATGGCAATAATTTCCTTTTCAGGGGTTATGTCTATTCCATTGCCCTTGAGCTCATCAGCTATAAGTGTAGCCTGCTCCATTAAGTCGCGGTTGGCTATTTTATCGTAACCTTTTGGATAAGGAACGCCCAACCATTGCATGACCCTGATTTTAGCAGCTGTGGTTGTGGTATCGAGGGTATGGGTAATAAGCCAGGGATAGGCAGGCATGATAGATTGTTCGTTCATCTTCTGCGGGTCGAGGAAATGGTTGTAGTGCCATGCGGCTGTTTTAAACATCTTGCCGCCAGGTACCCCTGCGCGCAGGAGATCAGGACCCGTACGCTTACTTCCCCATTGGAAGGGATGGTCATATACAAATTCGCCTGCTTTGGCATAATCGCCATAGCGTTCGGTCTCGCTGCGGAAAGGCCTCACCATCTGACTATGACAGGTATAGCATCCTTCACGAATGTAAATATCACGTCCCTGAAGCTCCAGGGGAGAATAGGGCTTCAGAGATTCTATAGTGGCCACATTACTTTTCACCGACATAAAAGGAACTGTGCTAACTACAGAGGCAACCACCACTGCTACAATCACCCAAAAGGTAAATTGAAGAGGTTTGCGCTCGAGCCAGGCATGCCGTTTTTCACCTTCCTTACGCTTTGATGGGTAAACAGGAAGAGGAGCCACCTCGGCAGCTTCCTCAGCCACAAACGAACCTTGCTTAACGGTTTTAACTATATTTACAACAAATAAGATAGCTCCGGATAGGTAGAGCAGGCCCCCCAGGACTCGTGTATAGTACATAGGTAGAATCTGCACTACAGTCTCCATGAAATTGGGGTAACGTAAAAAGCCATCTTCGGTAAACTCTTTCCACATGAGGCTCTGGGTAATGGCCGCCCAGTAAAGGGGAATGGCATACAAAAGGATACCGAGGGTTCCTAACCAGAAATGGGTGTTAGCCCATTTCACACTGTATAATTTGGTGTTAAATAATCGGGGAACGAGATAGTACAACATTGAAAAAGTAAGAAAACCGTTCCATGCCATTCCACCGATATGTACATGCCCAATAGTCCAATCGGTAAAATGGGTAATAGCATTCACCAGCTTGGTAGACATCATGGGCCCTTCGAAAGTGCTCATACCATAAGCTGTTACAGCTACTACCAGGATTTGAGCGTAGGATCCTCCCTCACCTTGTCCCAGGCACCCCGCAGGGTAAGCAGCCCATTTATCATACCACCCCAGGATGGGGCAATCAACATTACGGAAAACACCGTACCTAAAGTCTGTGCCCAGTTGGGTACTGATTGGTAAAGCAGATGGTGTGGGCCCGTCCAGATATAGATAAAAACCAGCGCCCAAAAATGGATGATACCCATTCTGTAACTATAAATGGGGCGATTCGCCTGCTTGGCAAGTAGTAATACATTAATCCCAGATAGGGCGTAGTAAGGAAAAAGGCCACTGCATTGTGACCATACCACCACTGCACTAAGGCATCCTGCAAGCCAGCATAAACGGGATAACTTTTTAAAAGAGTTACAGGAATTTCAATGGAATTAAAAACATGCAAAACAGTGACCGTTACCCATGATGCGATGTAAAACCAAATGGCCACGTAGAGGTGCTGGACCCTTCGGCGGGCAATGGTTCCAAACATGTTGTACCCAAACACCAGCCATACCACAGCAATCATTATGTCAATCGGCCATTCCAGTTCGGCATATTCTTTCGACATGGTGAACCCCAATGCCAAAGTGATGGCTGCCAGAACGATTATCAATTACCAGCCCCAGAAATGGAAATAACTCAAAAAATCGCTGTACATGCGGGTTTTAAGCAATCGCTGCATGGAATGATAGACCCCGGTAAAAATGGCATTCCCTACAAAGGCAAAAATTACTGCATTGGTGTGGATAGGCCGAATGCGGCCAAATGTGAGAAACGCAGTTTTGAAATTAAAAACCGGAAATGCCAGTTGCAAAGCTATCAGCAACCCTACCACCATGCCTACAATGCCCCAAAAAATGGTGGCGTAGGCAAAATACTTTACAATTTTGTTGTCGTAGTAAATCTTTTCGGTTTCCATACTTTTGGGGACTTAAATTTAGGAAGGATCAGATGCAGAGGCTGAATCTGAGGATTCTGTTTCCACAGGTTTGGAATTAGCTGGTGCTGGTTCATCGTGCAGTACCCTGACGGAGGGAGTATAAGTATCGTCAAACTGACCACTGGAGGCAGCCCACCAGAAGGCCGCCAAAAAACCCAGGGCTAAAAGAAATCCTGCCGAAGCAAGCACAAGGATAATACTCATGATTTCAGTCTTTGCAAATAACTTACAAACAAATATATAAAAAAAAGATAAATTATAAAAGCTGATTGGGCCTTATTTATAATAATTTCAAATTGCTCTAAGTAATCTTCTTTAGATAGATTGAAGCTAAAAAACAGGTAGCCAGAGTGGTAAATGCCACAACACTGACCGAGCTGGCCGGCATCAGAATGGCTGCAATCAATGGGGAAAGAAGCCCCCTGGTGGCAAAACTTAAACCAATAATATTGTAAAAGAGTGAGATAATAAAAGAAGCCCGAATGACTAACATGTTTTTACGACTCACAGCTAAAAAACGGGGTAGCAAAGGCAAAGCATCTGCTTCGAGAATGGCATCGGAGGCCGGGGTAAAATGATAAACGCTGTCGGCTATGCTGATGCCTGCCAGTCCAGCACTGAGAGCCCCTGCATCGTTGAGCCCGTCGCCGACCATGAGTATTTTTTTCCCTCTGCGCGTCAGTTCCTTTACATAATCCCTTTTTTCATGAGGCGAAAGCCTGAGTCGTACATTTTCCGGGGCAAACAAGTTTCTTGTGGGAATCCCTGCTAGGGAGATATCCCCGGTTATGAGATGAAGCTCGTAATTTGAGGCCAATTGCGGCAAGAGCGCCTCCATCCCCTCCCTCAAAGAAGCGCCCATTTCAAAAAAACCAATAAACTCCTCTCCTATTCGAAGGTACACCCTGGGTAAAGATTCAGCAGAAGGATTGTTTTCGGGATATTCTGTAAAAACAGCCGATCCTGCCATAACCCGTTTTCCTTTATATTCTGCCAGCAAACCCCGTGAGGTCAATTCTCTGAAATTTTCGAGCGGTACGGTATCACCGGGGCCTAAGTAGATGAATGCAGCCAGGCTCAAAGGATGGGTAGAGTGCATCAGCAAACTCCTAAAAATAGTTCGTTCAAGCGCTGAAAGCTCCCTTCCATAATATTTCACTCCTGAAACCTCTGGTCGGGTAAGGGTTCCCGTTTTATCAAATACAAGGGTGTCGACATGGGCGAGTTGTTCTACTACGCCAGGCTGTTTCAGGTAAAATCCCAATCGCCCAAAATAGCGACGTGTATTGCCAAAGGTGAAGGGAAGTGTAAGCGCAATGGCACAAGGGCAGGCAACGATTAGCACAGCCACAAAGGCCCTGACAGCCTGCGAGGGGTCAATGAGGAGCCAGGTTATGAGAGTTATTATGGACACCGTCAGCAAACCGTAAACAAAATAACGGCTGATCTGGTCGATAATGGGTTGGAGCTGACTTTTACCTGACTCGCTTTCAGTGCGATGCTGATTCCAAAGTGAAGCGAGTTTACTTTCATTGGCCGTCGTAGTTATCTCTACAAAAATACTTTCGCCTATTTGTCTTCCTCCGCCAAAAACTGCCTGTCCAGCATTTACCGACACAGGCTTCGACTCGCCCGTCACAAAACTATAATCAATGACTCCTACCCCCGAGCGCAGCACTCCATCAGCAGGAATGAGCTCTTTATTACGAATGCGCAGGACGTCGCCAGGCTGCACCTCTCTGAGCAAAACACTTTCTTCCTGACCCTGTGCATCCACCCGGGTGACAGCTACTGGAAAATAAGCCTTATAGTCGCGTTCGAAAGATAGTGCTTCATAAGTTCTCGATTGATACCATTTTCCAACAAGCAATAAGAAAATAAATCCGGCCAGAGAATCGAAATACCCATTCTGGCCCAGCCCTACCACCATCCAGGTGCTCTGTCCCCACAAAGCCAGCATGCCAATCACTATGGGCAGATCGAGATTGAGCACGCCCTGCCTAAGATTTTTAAAAGCAGAGAGAAAATAATCGCGCCCTCCATATAGCATGGCAAGGGTTCCAAGAAAAAGATTGATTATATTAAAAAGCCGGTGCAAAGGCCCATCTATAGGCTCATGCACAGCCAGGTATTCAGGAAAACTGAACAGCATGGTATTGCCAAAGCAAAATCCAGCCACACCCAATTGAAGAATTAGATGGCGCACATTGCCTCCGCCTCTTTTTCCATCCGCATGTTCGAGAGTAATCTCCGGTGTATAGTGAATGGAGTCGAGCATTTCGACCAGTTGTCGTAGGCTCAGCTTATCTGGTTTAAAAACAATAGAAACTTCCTTCTTATTAAAATTGACCATGGAAGAAACCACCCCCGCGTGCATGCGATTCAGATTTTCGAGCAACCAAATGCAACTGCTGCAATGAATGGCCGGTATGAATAGGGTAACCCTTGCATATTGTTGGGTAGAAAACTCCAGGAGTTTCTCCTTAACCTCTTCCCTGTCGAGAAAGGCAAAGCGAGAATAATCTGGGGTGGGTTGAGGTTCGGTTCTGATACCTGAGGGCAGATCCATCAAAGTGTAGTATTGGCCCATCTGTTTTTCCTGCAACAACTGGTATACAGCCTTACATCCATGACAGCAAAAGGGTTTACCGTCATAGAAAACCGGATTTTTCCCACAATCTTCACCACAATGCACGCAGAGAATCTGTTCAGCCATGGCATCTGCTCCTTATAATTTTACAAGGAGCTACCGCCCCTCATTCAGGTCTGTAGCTCCCTGTATAGAAAAACTTTTATGAAGCGGGTAAAAATCAAGCCTTCAGCGCGTTCTTACCGATTTTATAAATTTTACCTACCTGCAATAAAATATAACCAAAAGTGGTGAGAACGCCCAAAACAGCAGCCAGATAAGAAAAGAGCAGCCAGAGGGGCAATTTCCAGTTGTCGTTCCATAGCGAGCGGGCGTCCTTAATGTTATGCATGATAAGCTTTACGCCCCACTCCTGTGTTGCCTGCACCTCTGCCTGCCCAAATTCTTCCTGTTCGCTTTCGGGAATACGGGCTACAATAATCACCTTACCGGCTGTGTCGGCTGGCAAATCCTCAGGAAAAACCGCACTTATATAACCATTGGCGTCGGAGATTGCCCCGGCTTCGCTGAGCCGAAAATCGCGGAAATAGCGTTTAACGGCAATCTCCACCGGAATGCCCTGAGCTGGCTCTCTTTTACCCTTTACCAGCCTGAAAGCTCGGGCATAAATGGTTTTAGTAGCATCATCAAAGCCCAGTGCAAGCATAACTTTACCTTCTACCGCAGCGGTATCAGCAGCAGTATCTACGGCCACCGACGCCAATGTCGGGGCCTGGGAGGTGTCAGCTTGCGAAGCAGGCTCTGATCCGGCTTCAGCTACTTTTTTTTTTGACAGACTCCTTACAAAGTTGATGATATGCCAGCGGTCCTGCTCAGGCAAGGTAGCTTTAAACGAGGGCATGGCGCCCCGTCCGTTGGTTATTTTGTAAAATATTTCACCATCCGTGTTCTTTTGGTATTGCTCAGAAGCAGGATCAGTTGGTTTAGGATTTAGGGGTAATCCATTATTTTTCCCCGGGTCTCCGTGGCAGCTTTTACAATGAGTGTTGTATAAATTTTTCCCTTTACTAACACTTTCGGCCGAAGCAGCCACAGGATTCTTTTTGGCTTTATCAGCTGCAGGTACTACCCAAGTTCCCTGGGCATACCCAGCAATAAAAACAAAACTCATAATATCCGTTGCAAATGGTCTTCGCAAATTCATAAGTTTCGGATTTGGATTTAACGATAATACTTCCAATATTTCATTTAATAATACTTTCATCCACTCCTTGTTCATGGGCCGTTTCCCAGATAGGCACGATAGGAAAGAGCTTGGCCACTATCGTTATTACAATGAGGACACCTACCATGGGCAGAAGTGTAAGCATAATTTCAACGCCCGTGGGTTTGTAAGTCAAAAAATTCTCGGGTACATTTTGAATGGGAAGGTAGGGATGTTGCTGGGTAGGAACGACGATTAGCAAACGTTTGAACCATGCACCAACCAGTACAAAAATGGAAATAATCAAAGCGGGTAAAGGTTTCCGGAAAGGCTTGAAAATAAGGAGAAACATGGGAACAATAAGCCCTCCAAGCTGAGTTGCCCAAAACATGACAGCCCAGTTACCTGTGAATAATGCCTCCAGGTGATGTGCTTCAGCCTTCCGCATTTTGTAGGCTGGCACAAAATATTCATTTAAATTGAAATACAGGTAGATAAAGCACATGAGAACCAGCAACTGTCCCATGCGGTTGAAATGGGCCTCCGTTATATAACTATGTAATTTGTAATTGTATCGAAAAAAATACATGGCAATAATAACGGCTGCCACCCCACTTACAAAGGCTCCTGAAACGAAGTAAGGGCCAAAGATGGTGGAGTCCCACCCAACGCGCAGCGTGGAAGCAAAGAGCCATGAGGTTACAGTATGGATAGCCAGGGCTGTGGGAATAATTAAGATAGCTAAAACCCTGATTGACTTTTTGATAAGGGCATATTGCTCGGGCAAGGCTACCCAGTTGGCCGACAAAAATTTATAGACCGCCTGCTGCCACTTGGGAGCATCTGTCATCCTACGCCTGAGGATAGCTGCATCGGGAATCATTGGAATAAGAAGCAGCAAGAGGCTAATGATGACGTAAGTAGTAACCACGGTTACGTCCCACAAAATGGGCGACTGCAGTCTTCCGTGAAGGAACAAGTAAGGAAACCTGTCGGGGCGCCCCATGTCGATGATGATAACTATGCCTGCAAACATGGCAAAGGCCAAGGCAATGGTTTCGGCTATGCGGGTAAGGGGTGTAATCCAGGGAATTTTGAGCAGCCCCAACACCGAAGTGATTAGCATGCCGATGAGGGAAGTAGCGACGAAAAAAACAAAGTTTGAAATATACATTCCCCACTGCACGTAATCGCGCAGAGCCGTTACACCTAATCCATCCCGGAGCTGAATGTAATATGCATAGAAGCCCAAAACGAGCATAAGTAACAAAAATAGGCTCCACATCTCCAAACCCTTGTGGCTACGGAGGGGACGAATGAGATCATCCTCGATACGGGCCAATTTTTGACGCGATTCCTCCAGAGATAATTTATTTTCCATATGGTTGATGGGTTTTGGTCAATTGCAAAAGTTAAGCGTGCGTTTCTGCGTGCTCTTCACCCGGAGCAGGGAAAATACGATTCTTCGGGGGAAGATAGTATACGCGGGGTTTGGTACCCAATTCTTCCAGATAGGTGTAACCCCCATTATCCTTAATAAGTTGGGAAAATCTGGCCGTTTCCTTCGTGGTACCGTTCACCACCACGTCTTCGTTCATGTCGCCAAACCAATAAACTCCATTGGGACATGATGAGACACAGTAAGGGAGTTGACCTTTGCGCAGGCGATCGGCGCTGAAGAGACACTTGGAGATTGTACCTTTTTTCTGCGGTACATTTAATTCTACATCGTAGGGCTGATCTTTGTATTTTTCGCTGTCAGGCGGCTCAAACCATTGGAATATACGGGCGCTATAGGGACAGCCAGCCACACAGAAACGACAGCCTATACAGCGCAAATTATCAATCAAAACAATACCATCCTGGCGCTTGAAAGTAGCATTGACGGGGCATACCTTCACACAGGGAGGATTGTCACAATGATAGCAGGGCTTAGGCATATAATAAGGAGCACTGTGCTCTTAGTCTTTCATTACAAGGGTATTGATATGGTATTGGTCGGGCCGAAGCTGATGGGCTGCCTGGCATGCTGCAATACACATGCGGGCATTGCGGCATTTGGCCAAGTCGATAACCATTACCCAACTCTTGCCTGGAATCCCTTCCCGTCCTCTGCGCTGCAATTCATCCTCAATCTCAAGCTCCTCTTCCTCAACCTTTTTTAATTCACTTTAAGGAACTTCCACAAGTTGTCCGTCTGCCGTGAGAACCCTAACCTTTTTACCTTCTGGATTTTTTCTCTCCTCGTAATCCGAAGCCACATAAACGGCACCTGCGGCGGCAGCTACTCCCACCCCCGCAACTATTCCTAATTTTTTTAAAAAATTACGACGACCTTCATCGCCACTTTCCATTATAGGGTTGTTTTCCTCCATAAGTCAGATTGGTTTTGGTAATTGGCTGCATAAAAATAAATACTAATTGCAGTTTGTTCAACGAAACAGACTATTACATACCTAAATTTAAAACAAAAGTAGGCAACCCTATGATAGCCTACCCTTATCACTGCGCATCAAATGAAAATATTGCAGAATTAATAAGAATAATTCTAAATTGCAATCTACCAACTACCCGAGGCTCCACCGCCCCCAAAACTACCCCCTCCAAAACCACCAAATCCTCCGCCCCCACCGAAGGGACCACTACCATTGCTAAAGTCGCTCCATTTTCCCCTGTGGCCCATACTGCCAAGCATGTCGAGCCACATCAGGGTGGAGAGTACAGAGCCTGTATTACCTCGCATGTGGTCATACTTATTCCTTCCCCTCGATAGAAGGACAAACACCACAAGCATAATGATAATAAAAACGATAACCCCTACCAGAGGGGCCTCTCCGCCTTTGAGATAATCTTCGGCTTTATATTTTCCCGAGCTCAGCTTCATCAACACATCAACGGCTGCTTCCAGACCACCTGTATAGTCGCCATTCCTGAATCGGGGAATCATTTCAGATTCAATGATACGTTTAGAAACGGCATCCGTAATCACGTCTTCCAGTCCATAACCCACCGAAATCCTAACCCTGCCGGGACCTTCATCGTTCTTGGGTTTTAGCACAATGAGTACTCCGTTGTTTTTCCCTTTTTGTCCTACTCCCCATTTTTCGGCCAGCCTATCGGCAAAGTCAGTAATGTCGTAATCGCCCAGAGAAGGCACTGTCACTATGGCAATCTGGGTGGAGGTACTGTCGTTGAAAGCCACCAGACGGGCTTCGAGCTGGGCCACCCGTGCAGGGTCCAATACCTGAGCGAGGTCGTTTATCAGTCGGGGTGGCACAGGTCTTTCGGGAAGGTCAGCGGCTGAAAGGGAAATAAACTGGAAAAGCATCCCCAGAAAAAACAGGAATCCTACAATGCGTTGACTAATCTTCATCAAAGGACATTTCATTGGGTAATTCATTTACATCGTTTTTTTGAATGGGGAAATGCTTTTGCAGATAATGTCCAATTTCGGCAATAACCTCCACCAGACCCTCTGTGAAACGGTCTTCACGAAAATAAACCAAGGCTTTCATTTTCAGATCATCCCAAAAACCCTCAGGGACCACGGCATGTATTCCAGCATCGCCAATGAAGGCAAATTTGCGGCTTTCTACTGCAAGGTAAATGAGCACACCATTGCGCTTTTCGGTTTTATGCATGCCTAATTTTTCGAAAATAAAGGCAGCCCGATCGAGTACATCGCCCGGGCAACGTTTTTCGATATGCACCCTGATTTCACCAGAGGTCTCCAGTTCAGCATCGCGAATA
>JBMFOU010000026.1:35104-44624 GCA_049969475.1 Bacteroidales bacterium
TCTTCCTCGGTAAACCAGCTCCGTGCTGTCTTGAATGATTTAAACATGACTTTTGCTGTGAAGTTGAAAAAAGGCAGGAAAAACGTAGCCTAATTGCCTGAATGAAAATCCATGCAATCAGAATTCAACCTTAGGAGCGGTTTCGGCACCCTCGGCGGCCTGGAAGTATGCCTTTTTCTCGAAGCCAAACAAGGAAGCAAAAATGTTTCGAGGAAAAGTACGAATGTTGGTATTATAAGCCTGAGCCATTTCGTTGAACTTGCGACGTTCTACAGCAATACGATTTTCGGTGCCTTCGAGCTGTGATTGCAACTCCAGGAAATTCTGATTGGCTTTCAGCTCAGGATAGCGCTCTACAACAACCATGAGCCTTGCCAGGGCAGAGCTGAGTCCATCCTGCGCAGCCTGAAATTTTTGCAGGCTGGCCTCATCGAGCTTTTCAGGATTTATCTGAACCGAAGTGGCTTTGGCTCTGGCTTCTATCACATCAGTCAGCGTCTTCTGTTCAAAATTGGCATATCCTTTCACGGTATTTACCAGGTTAGGAATCAGGTCGGCCCTGCGCTGATACACATTCTCCACATTGGCCCATTGTGCATTAACAGCTTCTTCCGACTTTACCAGGGAATTGTACATGCCTATCCCCTGAAAAATAAAAATGAGAATTACAAATAAAATAACCAGGGTGATGATGAGTCCTTTTTTCATAGTTAATAAGGTTTGATTTTTATGTAAGATGAGGTTTAAAAGTTTCACAAATATAAATCATCCCGCAGGAAAGCCCCCGCGGGATGGTCTAAATCAGGCGATAAAATGAACGGAGCGTTTCACAAATTCTGTCAGGGCTTCACCTTTAAGCATTCCTTGCTGCAAAAGGGCCAAATCTTTGAGTTGGCTGGCCAGGCTCTTACGACGGTTTTCATCCTGCTCTTCGGCCAGAGAGAACACCACGGGATGATTGGCATTAATTACCAGATTAAAATGATCGGGTAAGGTGTCCATATACGACATGCCTCCTCCCAATGCCGACATATCTTTCATTCGGCGCATGTATTCAGGCCGGGTGATCATTACCGGTAAATCGGTTTCGCTAAGGTTTTCAAATTCAATACTAAAACTCACTTTGTCTACCAGGTCTTCGAAGAGCTTTTTAAGGCTTTCCTTCTGGCTGTCGCTGAGCTTCGAGAGATTATTCTCTTCCTTGGGGATGAGTTTATCGATTACATCCGAATCGACTCTGACGAAACGCGATTTTTCGAATTTAGTCTCGATGTGGTTAATAAAATGATTATCGAGAATTCCATCCATTAGCAGCACATTGTATCCCTTTTCGCGGGCAGCCTGTATATAGGCATGCTGTGCTTCAGGGTCGCTGGTATAGAGGTAAACCAATTGCTTGTCCTTGTCGGTCTGGTTTTCTTTTATAAGCTTGCGATAATCGTCGAAAGTGTAATACTTATTTTCGGTATCACGGAACAGGTAAAACTTCTCGGCTCTCTCGTAGAATTTGGGCTCTGAAATCATTCCGTACTGAATGAAAACCTTGATGTCGTCCCACTTTTTTTCAAAGTCTTCGCGGTTATTTTTAAAGATTTCCTCAAGTTTATCAGCCACTTTTTTGGTGATATGACCCGATATTTTCTTCACCTGAGGATCGCTCTGCAGGTAGCTGCGTGAGACATTGAGGGGAATATCCGGTGAATCTATTACCCCATGCAGCAGGGTAAGAAACTCGGGCACAATGCCTTCCACATTATCGGTTACGAAAACCTGATTACAGTATAGCTGTATTTTCTCTTTCTGCACTTCAATGCGATCGCGACGGATTTTGGGGAAATACAGGATGCCTGTGAGAGTAAATGGATAATCGACGTTCAGGTGAATCCAAAACAAAGGCTCATCGAAGGTATAGGGATAAAGTTCACGGTAAAATTTCTTGTAGTCCTCGTCAGAGAGTTCAACGGGCTTGCGGGTCCACAGCGGACGGGTATTGTTGATGATGCGGGGCTTTTCTACCTCCTTATAAACATCGTTACCGTCCTTGTCTTTTTCGCCTTCCACTTTTTCCTGCACCTTTTCGGTGCCAAAGACGATTCCAACGGGCAGAAAACGGCAGTATTTTTTCAAAAGCTCTAGCACACGGTATTCTTCCAGAAACTCCTCATTCTCTTTATTAATGTGCAAAATAACATCCGTACCTCTTTCTGTGCGTGTGCCTGTTTTCATGGTGTAATCGGGTGAACCGTCGCATTCCCAGATCACAGGTTCAGCGCCTTCCTGGTATGAAAGGGTATGTATCTCCACCTTGTCGGCCACCATAAATGAGCTATAGAACCCCAGCCCAAAATGGCCAATCAATTGACTGGCTTCGGCTTCCGATTTCCCTTTAAACTTATTTATAAATTCTTCAGCACTCGAGAAGGCGATCTGATTAATGTATTTATCCACCTCCCCGGCAGTCATTCCAATACCACGGTCGCTTACAGTTAGAGTTTTCTTCTTTTTATCCACCTTCACTTCTATCTGGAGATTTCCCAGTTCGCCTTTCACCTCTCCCAACGAGGCCAATCCCTTGAGTTTGGTGGTAGCATCCAC
The DNA here is from genome assembly GCA_049969475.1 of Bacteroidales bacterium. Taxonomy (GTDB): domain Bacteria; phylum Bacteroidota; class Bacteroidia; order Bacteroidales; family TTA-H9; genus UBA2030. The sequence continues at coordinate 37,700 of JBMFOU010000026.1, forward strand.
GGCATTAGCAATCAACTCGCGCAAAAATATCTCATGCTCTGAGTAAAGAAATTTTTTGATGATAGGGAAAATATTCTCGGTCTGAACGTTGATTTTGCCTTTCTGTTGAGTACTCATGTTTTTTAATTTTTAACTGCAAGTCAAGGCAATGACAAAGGTTGTGCCAGGGGAAAAAGGCTGCCATTTTGACAAAAAAAATGAAAGATGGAGCTGTCTCAGCTTCATCTTTCCCATGATTTTACACAAAAGGTTGCGGAAGTTGGGTTTGGGAGTATTCAACAGAGGCCATCAAAAAGGCCCAATGCAACCTTGGTGCAAATATAATATCAATCACGTATAATGTTATCCGTTCTGTAACACAAAGCATGCCCCTACTTTCTCTCGTAAATAGGAATAGATACCTAATTATAAATATTTTACAAATGCCACCCATTTGCCAAGCGCGACAGTCAAAAGAGAAAATTCAAGAGTAAACTGAAGTCCGTTGATAGGAAGCCCTTAGAATAAAAATGGGGAATAGAGGTCCTAACTTTATTTATGATTTTAAATTTATCTTATTTCTTTGATGCGCGACTAAGTTTCAGGACTTTGTATCTCTGGAGAAACCTTTATTGACTTTTTCAGAGTTAGAGAGACAAAACATTTAGGCTTTTACTTTGTTGAAGTGTCAAATACAACTTCTAAACATAACAAGGATATGAAAAAAAATCACGGTGTAACCACCTTTATGGGAAATCCCCTCACTCTATTAGGCGAAATGGTAACCCCGGGTATAAAAGCCCCTGATTTCATAGCTATAGGCGAAGGCCTGAAACCCGTTCATTTGAGCGATTTTTCCGGAAAAGTAATTTTAATCAGCTCGGTACCCTCGGTTGATACAGGGGTATGTGCAGCTCAGACCCGTCGTTTCAATACTGAGGCAGCTGCATTGGGCGACGTGGTGATACTCACCATTTCCTGCGACTTACCCTTCGCGCTGGGCCGTTTCTGTGCTGCTGAAGGTATCGACAAGGTAATCACCATCAGCGATCATAAGGATACTGACTTCGGCCTTAAGTATGGTTTTTTGATAGAAGAATTAAGGTTGCTCAATCGTGGTATTGTCGTTATAGATAAAGATGGGATCATCCGTTACGTGGAATATGTGAAAGAAAATACCAACCATCCCGACTACAATGCAGCCATTAAGGCAGCCAAAGAACTGATCTAACAAGAGCTTTCAGACTTATCTCTGCCGGTCTCATTGCGTGGCCGGCTTTTTTAGTGTCTATCTTTGTAAAAAAAAGCATGCGCATCACCTCCCGACGGGTCATTCTCATTCTCACCCTGCTATTCGCGATATTTATCGCCTGGTATTTCAGCTTTCTACTATGGTATTTTTTCTTTGCGGGTATCATAACCATGGCAGGCCGTCCCCTGGTGGACTGGCTTGCAAGGCAGAAAATCGGAAAGTTTCAATTGCCCGACTGGTTGTGCGCCATGCTGGCTATGTTGAGCGTGCTCGCCCTGGTCATAGGATTTGTCACATGGCTGGGAAGCCGGGTGGTGGTGCAATTGGCTGGAATAACATCCATCGACTATAATAGCCTCACCCAACAGATGAATACGCTGCTTGCAAGCATTGATGCCCAGTTACATACTTATGGATTACTCGACTCATCCCAACACCTTAGCGATATTCTCACGCAGCATCTGAGAGATTTTATCTCAGGAATATCTATTACCCGAATTTTTAGTCAGGTACTCTCAACGTTTGGAAGTATTGCCTCGGGGCTTTTCGCTGTAATATTCCTTTCATTCTTTTTCCTGCGCGATCGGCAACTATTGCGCAAAACGCTCCTCCTCTTTGTGCCCTATGAATATGAAAGCAGAGCCTCAGAGGTCATCAGTTCAACCCGCCGCTTGCTTACACGCTATGTATCAGGTATTTTCACCGAGGTGATTCTTATGATTATTTTACTCAGTGGGGGGCTTTGGATCATGGGTATTCCCAATGCCCTTCTTTTAGGAACTTTAGGCGGAACTCTCAACATTATTCCTTATCTGGGGCCCATCATTGGCGCAGCTTTAAGCACCCTATTGGGACTGGTGTTGCTCCTTTCGGGAACTCTGACAGGTACACCTCTTGGCGTTTCATTAACCATTATCGGCGTTTTTCTGGCTGCCAATCTTATCGATAACCTCTTGCTCCAGCCCATCATTTATTCAAAGAGCATTAAGGCTCATCCTGTAGAAGTCTTCGTGGTTATTTTAATGGCGGGCTCCATGGCGGGTATTACGGGTATGATACTTGCCATGCCTGCCTATACCATTCTGCGAATCATAGGAATGGAATTTTTCAGTGGTTTCGATTTGATGAAAAAAATCTCCGGAGGACTTAATACATGAATCGATATGCCCTTAGTTATTTTTTCAGACTAATCAGCAAAATAACTCCCATTCGACTATTCAACTTGCTAAAGCTAAGAACCAGTTATTATTTGACTTTGATAACTGGAAAGTATATACGTTGGGGTTATCCTTGGACCGCCAGCATAGAGCCTTCGGCTTTGTGCAATTTGCAGTGCCCTGAGTGCCCCATAGGCAGCCACATGCTTACACGTCCATCAAATTTTATTTCTTTGGAAGATTACACCCGCTGGATCGACCAGATGCACCCCCATTTGTTTTACCTAATATTGTATTTTCAAGGAGAACCCTTGCTACATCCTCAATTTCCAGCGCTGGTAAAAATAGCCCATTCAAGACGTATTCATACCCTTACCAGCACGAATGCACAGGTAATAACCCCTTCGTTGGCCCAACAACTTGTAGAGGCAGGTCTGGATGAAATAATTTTATCCATGGATGGGACAAGCGAAGAAACTTATAGACAATATCGAAGAGGAGGGACGCTTAAAAAAGCGCTCGAAGGCATCAATAATCTGGTAGCAGCCCGAAAGCAGCTGGGCAAAACCAACCCCTATCTACGCTTACAATTTATCGTAATGCGCCATAATGAGCATGAAATGGATGAGATTAAAGAATTAGGTAAAAGATTAGGTATTGACAGGGTGGACCTTAAATCGGCGCAGATCTACGATCCATCAGACCCTCATGGTATCTTACCGCTCAACCAGAGATATGCCCGATATAGGAAAAACAAAGACGGATTAATTGAACTAAAAAATCCCCGGCAGCGAGGATGCCACAAAATGTGGGAGGGTACAGTGATCACCTGGGACGGCCAGGTACTGCCCTGCTGCTACGACAAAGATGCTGAACACAGTTTCGGCAGAGCCCATGGTTCGGTTTCTGTCAAAGACGTGCTAAATAGGGCTTCAGCCAAAGAGTTTCATCAGAAGGTCATGCAGTCGCGAAAACACTATCAGATGTGTACCCATTGTCATGAAAGATAACTAGGAGAAGGCTAACGCTTAAGACTTAAAAATCATTATAAACTTGGTTTTTCCTCCGATAAAGGTAAATGCCCATTTGCCTACGGAATAGTTGTTTTTTACATTTGTAAAATCAGTTTAAAAAAAATCAATCACCATGGAAACCAAGAGCATCAAAGGAACACGCACAGAGCAGAATCTTCTGAAAGCTTTTGCCGGAGAATCGCAGGCAAGAAACCGATATATGTTTTTTGCCAAACAGGCCCGGCAGGAAGGTTACGAACAGATAGCTGCTATTTTTGAACAAACTGCCCAGCAAGAGGAAACCCATGCCAAGACCTTTTTTAAGTTTTTGGAAGGGGGCATGGTAGAGATTACGGCCTCGTATCCTGCTGGTAAAATAGGTACTACGCTGGAAAACCTACTGGCCGCAGCCGAAGGCGAACACGAAGAATGGAGCGATTTGTATCCCGAATTTGCCCGTATAGCCGAAGAGGAGGGTTTCAAACAAATTGCCGTGAAATTCAGAAGTATAGCCAAGGTAGAAGCCGAACACGAAAAACGCTACCGTAAGCTGAAAGAAAACATCGAAAACGGCGAAGTTTTCAAAAAGAAAAAAAAGGTGCGCTGGGTTTGCCGCAAATGTGGTTTTGTTCATGAAAGCGAAACAGCTCCCCAGAAATGCCCGGCTTGCGATCATCCTCAGGCCTACTTCGAAATGGAAGCCGAAAATTATTAAAAACGAAAGGCTGCCCAAACATTTACCGAGCAGCCTTTTTTTAAAACAAAATCCCGAAAACCCATTTACTTGTTGGCCACAAATGTGAACTTGAGGCCTATTTCGTCATAGATAAATTTATCCTTCAGGTTGTCGAAAAACTTGCGGCTTCCGTATTTGATCTTCCACTCACTGCGATCAATTGTAAACTGTGGAGCACTGGCCGATACCATATTTTCGTTGACTTCCACGCGTGCTTTGAAAGAGATAGATTTTTCGATGTCTTTGATTTTCAAATTACCTGTTACTTCGTGCGTCACAGTTTCGCCCGTGGGGAGGGTTTCGGCCGAGGCCAGAGGCTTTACAGCAACAATCGTAAAGTAAGCCTCAGGAAATGAATCGACGCTAAAGAAATCGGCCGATTTTAGATGGCCCACCAACTTCTGGTTGTATTCTTTGTCCTGAATATCAAGATTGACAATGGAATGCATGTCGATGATAATCTTTCCTCCGGTTATTGCGCCATTGTCAACAGACACTTCGCCCGATTTCACGGCTATGGTCCCATTATGTTTACCTCCAGGCTTGGAACCTTCCCATTCAACAAGACTCAGTGCAGAGTCGGCCTTATAGATTTCGCCTTTCAAATCACCCGTCTGCTGGGCATCGCCAGCGCTAGCCTTTTCACCTGATGGGCTTCCACAACCAGCCATGAGCATGCCAGCCATGACCGCCACAGAAAATAAATAGAGTGTCTTTTTCATAATATTTCTAAATTAAATTGTTTCTAAATAATAACACAATCAACTATAATAATGTTTATTAGGGAAATAATTTTGGGTAGGTTATTTTCTGAAAAAGTTTACCAACGCTCTAAGTTCAACTCATTCTCAAAACACAGGTGACCCAATAGGAACCTGCCAGTGGAAAGCGTGGCAGCGAGGGCTTAGAAAACTTCCTGGAAAAACCCAGAAATTATTTCGTAATTTGCAGGACTTTAAAAGCGGACAACCATGGAAACCCAAATCCTTGTACCCGTCGATTTTTCGGAAGGTACTAACCATGCAGCAGAGATGGCAGCCGATATGGCCGATTTTACAGGTGCAGGAATTATTCTTTTGCATGCCATCAATCATTATACGAAGGCCTATCTGAAAGCCAACGATATGGATATTAGCTGGATAGAGGAGCAGATGGAAGATCTGGCCCAAAAAATATTGATTGGCAGGGAATTGATGCTTGAGCAAGTGATACGAGAAGGAACGCTATACGAGACCATTCCTGCTGTGGCCCGTGAACACGGAGCCTCTCTCACTGCTTTTAGCAATTATGGCAAGGAAGGAATGCAACGTTTTACAGCAACTAAAATTCTCAGACTTATTGCTTCAAGCCCGGTGCCATCCATTGTTTTCTCTAAAAAACTTCCCCGACGCCTCACCCCTGCTTTGGTGCCGATTAACCTGTTCAGAAAATGGGATAAAAAGTTAGCCGCCCTATCGGCTTTAAGTCATCTGTGGGGCAATGAGTTTGTTGTGGTCGAAAACTATGCTCCCGAAGCCCTTACCAGCGAATTGGAGCGACACCGTGGCCGCTTCAGAAAAAGCGCAGAAGAGCTGGGCCTCAGTATCAGTTTTGCCCCCATTCGAGGTGAGAATTCCTATATCAGCGAGTTCAACCTTCACGCCAAGTCAACAAAAGCGAACCTTATTGTGCTTATAGCCGACGAGGAAGAACAAAGCCCGAATTTCAAGCCTGGCATCAGCGACCAATCACTTATTTACAACAAACTAAAACTCCCTGTACTCTGTCTTGCACCTTCCATGAAAATGGTGTAAGAGGATTTGGGGTATAAATAAGATATTACCAATCCAAAAGGCGCTTCTCCCCTTCAAGCCCCTTGATCTCTGATATTTCCTGGGTAACCTCTACAACCCCCCTATAATACCCCTGGCTGTCTCTCACGGCAAAATACTGAATAAATATAAAATCGTCTTTCATCTTTATCCAGAAAGTAGCCTGGTCTTTTTCACCCTTTCTGAAAGAATCTACAATTTTCTGAACTATATGAACGCTGTCGGGCGGATGACAATTTTGCACCTTACGTCCAATGATTGAAAGGGTGCGGGGAAAAATGCGTTTACGAGGGTTGGAAAAAAACCTCACCTCGTCGTTTTCATCAACATATGTAATATCCACAGGTAAATGATTGAATAACAGCTGTATTTGAAGAGGGCTCAGTTGGCCTGTGCCTAAATCGATAAATCCACTCTCAGCCGTGGGTGTGGTTTCCTGGGGCGAGGAGACATGAGGAGTAAAATAAGGGAAACCGAGCTGGACAGCCTCTTCAAGCAATGGCTCCCACAAGGAAGGTTCGAAAGTAGCCAGCATTTCGGGGAAAAGGATTCGCTCGTCCCTGAACTGTATGGTTTTCATGTAAAAAAAGATATCACCAATAATCCGGTTGAATCGAGAAAAATCGATGGAGGGTGCCTGAAGCATTTCAAGGGCTTCGTGGAGCCTGCTTCTGATTTCGTCATGAAAAGCCCACATCAGCTGCACGCAGCGATATTCGGTCCAGTTTTTTTCTATCACCGGGAACAAAACATTTTCCTTAAGGGTGTAGATTTGCGTGTAGGCCTCGAGCCTTTGAAGCAATTTACTGAGGCTAGTTCTGATGGTTTCATCGGAGGGTGCCTGCAGATAGGCCCGGAAAACGGGTTTAATTTCTTCGAGCAGCCCGTTCATCGTCTCATTGTTTTTCTCAATAGCCCACAGCAATGAGCCCGGCGGAGGTGCCAGACGTTCGTGAGCGCTGAGCGTCTCATAAAAA
>JBMFOU010000027.1:0-43544 GCA_049969475.1 Bacteroidales bacterium
TTTGAGTTCTTCCGTCCATCCAAAACGTAGTGAACGGATAGTTGCTCGAGTTGGTGCCTGTACCAATGGTAACAGTCACAGCCTGTGCTGATACTGCCCAAAGCAATGTAAGGGTAAATACCAAAGTGTACTTTAGAAAGTGCTTCATAAACGTTGGAATTTGGTTTAACTTGGTTTTAAAAAACTATGAAATTGAACTTTAAAGTATGAACTACAGAATAATACATTTAAGGATCCCATAACGGGTGATACACACTGACATATAAAACGTTTCTTAGAATTCCTTTACCAGGATTTTAGGCTCAAGCATATCAAGCAGGGCATATTTAATGCCTTCACGGCCCATTCCAGAATCTTTTACCCCGCCATAAGGCATGTGATCCACCCGGAACGTAGGCGAATCATTGATTATGAGTCCGCCCACTTCAAGTTTTTGGAAAGCGAGGTTGATTTCGCGCAGGTCGTAGGTAAAAAGTCCGGCTTGCAGTCCGTAACGGCTGTTGTTAATCTCCTCCAAAGCTCCTTCGAAATCTTCGTAGGGATCGACAAGCACCACAGGGCCAAACACTTCCTCATCAAGGATTTTCATGCCCGGTCGGGCTCCGGTTATCACTGTGGGTTCGAAATAATTATCCTTACGCCTTCCGCCACAGACCACCCGGGCACCGGCTTCCAGGGCCTCAAGGGTCCATTGCTCTACCCTTTTTGCATTCTCTCCATCAATCATTACCGAAATATCTGTTGCAGGGTCGAGCGGGTCACCGTATTTGAGGGATTTAACCCCTTCCACAAAACGGTTGAGAAAATTATGATACAACGAAACGTGGACCAGTATGCGTTGGGTATGAATACATACCTGTCCAGCGTAAGAAAATCCACCAATCAACGCCTTGCCAACGGCAAGATCGAGAGCGGCGGTAGGAGCTACAATCATTCCGGCATTTCCTCCCAGTTCGAGCACCACACGTTTGCGGCCGGCACGGGCTTTCAAATCCCAACCGACTTCGGCCGACCCGGTGAAACTAAGTAACCGGATCCGTGGATCGGTAACCAGCAGGTCGCCGGCCTTTCGCTTTGCAGGTATAATGTTGACCATGCCCCGGGGTAGTTCTGCTGCGGCTATGATGCGCGCCAGGGCAAGGGTGCTCAGGGGGGTTAATGAAGAGGGTTTTAAAACAATGGGACATCCGGCAGCAATAGCCGGAGCAATTTTATGGACTGCAAGATTCAGTGGAAAATTAAAGGGTGAAATACCCGCCACAGGCCCAATTGGAAAATATTTTACCCAACCCTCTTTTCCCAGGCCTGCAGGGGTGTGATCCAGGCTTAAATATTCTGCAGGTAAACGTTTACATTCTTCGGCAGCGGCCTTGAATACCTCGATGGCCCGTCTTACCTCTGATAAGGCGTATTTATGCGGCTTGCCGGCTTCGCGAGCGATGAGCCTTACCCATTCATCCTGTTTACGGCTGAGCTGTTCTGCAATAAACATCAAGGCATTGTAACGTTTGAAAACAGGCAATTGAGCGGCTTCTTCGCGACAGCGATGAGCTGCAACAATGGCTTCTTCTACCCTTTCTGCTTCGCAGAGGTAAGTCGTGCCAACGACCGAACCATCAAAAGGGCTCCTAACCTCAAGGAGTTCATAGCCTTCCCTGAAAGTTCCATTAACCCAAGGATAGAGTAGTTCCATCTGTTAAATATTTGCCGCGATTTCCAAAAGGTGCAGAACTACCCTTATGACGCAATTTTTTCAAAACGTTGCCTGAGAATTTCACAAAATAATGAAAAAAATTCTCATAAAATTATTAAACACCTGAAAGCCAAACAAAAAAGCGGAGGAAAACTGCTGTTCAGACCCTCCGCCTCACCTCACACACAGGATTTTGTTTAACTGGGATATCTGTGCACCGGAAAAAACCACACTTAATCTTTGAAGCTTTCCGGATAATGATCCCTAATAAAGTGAAGACTCCATAATTTCGAAAACGTTGCCTGAAATCAGAAAAAAATTTTTTGAAATCAAAACCATTGGAGGTTTGAAAAAAAGTTCTAACTTTGCACCTCCAAAATTTTCAGCAATAATTATAAAATCCATCAGGGAAATGTACGCAATTGTTGACATCGCCGGAAAGCAAATGAAGGTTGAAAAAAACCGTGAATACTATGTTAACCGCCTTCGGGGCGAAGAAGGAGCTGAAGTTGTTTTCGGCAACGTGCTGCTAATTGAGGATGAAGGAAAGGTGAAGGTTGGACAACCTACGATTAATGGTGCCGTCGTTAAAGGTATAATTACCGCCCACCTGAAAGCCGATAAGGTGCTCATCTTCAAAAAGAAACGCAGAAAAGGATATCAGACGCTCAACGGCCACAGGCAGCCCCTAAGCCGTGTAAAAATTGAAGAAATCACAGTGGGCTAATTTTATCTATTGGAATCAATAAAATCATAATAATATGGCTCATAAAAAAGGTGCCGGTAGTTCACAAAACGGCAGAGAATCCGAAAGCAAACGACTCGGTGTGAAAATTTTCGGTGGACAGTTTGCCAAAGCTGGTAACATTATTATTCGCCAGCGGGGTACCAAGCATCACCCCGGAATCAACGTGGGAATGGGCAAAGACCACACACTCTTTGCACTTACCGATGGTATAGTAGAATTCCGCCGCAGGAGAAACGACAAATCTTACGTTTCCGTTATACCCCTGAGCAATCAGGAAAATTAATGGTTTTAAATGGCTTTAAGGTTACCCGGTCCGATGAGTGGCCGGGTTTTTTATTCCATAAGGCCGCCGTATTTTTGCTAAAAAATTCAAACCCATGATACCGCTTCAAACTTTAAGGGAAAAGCCTGATTATGTTGTTGAAAGACTGAAAATTAAGAATCTAAACGCTTCAGATATTGTTCACCAGATACTTTCCCTCGACGAAGAAAGAAGGAAAACGCAGAAGACCCTGGATGAAAAACTGGCTGAATCGAATCAGCTGGCCAAAGAAATAGGAGTTCTTTTCAAGCAAGGCCGTACTGATGAGGCCCATGAGTTAAAAAACCGCACGGCCCAATTAAAAGAAGAGACGCGGGTGCTCTCAGAAAAGCTAACCATCGTAGAAAAAGACATAGACGAACTCATAGTTAAGCTTCCCAACATGCCCGATGAAAGGGTACCTGCCGGGAAAACCGCTGCTGACAATGTTGTGGTAATGCAGGAGGGAGAAATACCCGCCCTAAACAGCGATGCGCTTCCCCATTGGGAATTAGCCCAAAAATACAACCTCATTAGTTTCGAACTGGGAGCCAAGGTCACTGGAGCAGGCTTCCCTTTTTATTTAGGCAAAGGGGCCAAACTTCAAAGGGCACTCATTTCGTTCTTCCTCGATGAAGCCACCCGGGCCGGATTCCTGGAGTTTGAGCCCCCTCTTCTGGTCAATGAAGATTCTGCCTTTGCTACGGGCCAATTGCCCGATAAAGAAGGACAAATGTATCAGGTAACCCTCGACAACCTTTATCTGATACCCACTGCCGAAGTACCCGTCACCAATCTATATCGCAACATGGTGTTGAAGCACACCGACTTACCCGTTAAGCTCTGTGCTTACTCTGCCTGCTTCCGACGTGAGGCAGGTAGCTATGGGAAAGACGTAAGGGGACTCAACCGCCTCCACCAATTCGATAAAGTGGAGATTGTAGAAATAGCACATCCTGACATAAGCTTTCAGGTGCTCGATGAAATGACTGCCCATGTGGCCGGCCTCTTGCGAAAACTTGAACTCCCCTTCCGTATGGTGAAACTTTGCGGTGGCGATATGAGCTTTACCTCTGCCCTCACCTATGATTTTGAAGTATATTCCGCTGCACAGCAAAAATGGCTTGAAGTGAGCTCGGTTTCCAATTTTACTGACTACCAGGCCAATCGACTCAAACTGAGGTTTAAAGATGTAGATGGAAAAACCCGGCTGGCACACACCCTCAATGGCAGTGCCCTGGCCCTGCCCCGCATCGTAGCTGCCTTGCTAGAAAACAACCAGACCTCAGAGGGCATACGCATTCCCAGGGCTCTTATTCCTTACACAGGTTTTGAGCTAATCGACTAAACCCAAAACCTACAGCGAAATAAAGTATCTCCCATCGACATATTTCAGGAAACAAGGAAGCCCAAAACACAGTCTTCTGTCAGGCACATAACCGCAGAGCTAAAAGTAAACTACTCGGCCGGGATACCCGGCAGGTCAATTATCGAAAATGCCTGAATCATCATACATCCCTGGCCGGCTGCGATATCATTTCAGAAACAACTGCTGGCCGGGGTTTTTTGTAATTTTGTCGCATGCGCAAACCTCTGATTCATCTATTCATATTTGCCCTGTTTGTGCTTTTCATGCCAGGACTGACCACATTATTACGGGCCCAGGTGCGACAGGGAAATCCTCCTTCCAAGCAGCAAACTGCTTTCCAGTTTTATCAGCAGCGCGATTTTAAGTCGGCGCTACCGCTTTTTCAGGAACTCTATGAGAGTGCTCAGGGAAGCAGCATGTATCCTTATTATCTCCAATGCCTTATCGAAACAAAAAATTTCAATCAGGCCGAAGAGGTTGTAAAAAAAGAATTAAAAAAGACTCCCAGTCAGCAGCGTTTGGAGGTGGATTTGGGTTATGTTTATCTTATGTCGGGGAAAAATGAGAAGGCGCAGCGAACTTTCGAGAATGCCATTCGCTCGGTGGATAAAAATCCGCAGGCAGCCTCTCCTCTGGGTATGGCTTTCAGAGCATACAGCCTCAACGAATATGCCCTCAGGGTTTACATGAAAGCCCGCGAGGTGATGAAAGACCCCAATGCTTTTGCCTTGGAAATTGCAGGCATTTATGAAGCCACAGGCGATTTCCGCAAAATGACCGATGCATTTATGGACATTCTGACCACCACACCGGGCCAGATGGCCAATCTGCAGGCTCGCTTGCAGTTTTACTTGAGTCAGTTGCCTGAACCAGAGAATCAGGAATACCTCTGGAATACGCTGCGCGACAGGGCGAAGAAGAATCCCTCAGCTATCGTATTTCAGGAAATGCTCTATTGGTATGCCACCCAGCAACGAAAATATGATGAAGCCATCGAGGTGGCCTTGAAATTAATAAAACAAAACAATGAAGATGGAAGCCGATTGCTGTCCCTGGCTCGTAACTGCATAATCGATGGTTTGTACGATCTAGCTCTGAAGGCCCTGACCCCTCTCTATGCGCAGGGCCGTAACCACCCTTTTTGGACTGAAATTGCGAAAAGCTATTTTACGGCTCGCTACGAACAAATAACACATACCAATCCGACTCCCCAGAAAGAAATCAAGGAATTGGCAGAGGAATTGGACCGTTTTTTGACGCGGGAAGGGAACAACACCCGAACCGTGGAGATTGTGCGTTTGAAAGCTCTTATTGAGGGACGCCTTAAGCAACAGCCGCTGGAGGCTATCGAAATACTCAAAAACTGTCTAAACCTGAGCGGATTGACACCCCAGGGTATCTATCAATTAAAAAATGACCTGGCAGAAATGTATGTACTGGCCCATGAACCCTGGGAAGCCGCACTAATATACGCACAATTGGAACGAGACCTAAGCAACAGCCCTGAGGGCGACGCAGCCAAACTGGCTTATGCCCGGTTGATGTACGAACTGGGCGAATACCGCTGGGCCCTGATGCACCTCAACCTGCTTAGGGGAGCCACAGATAAACTGACGGCTAACGACGCCCAGGAACTCTGGTTTTTCATAAACACAGGTCTCGATTATGATTCCAGCGGCCTATTGCTCGACTATTTTGGGAGTGCAGCCTTATTGAAAAAACAACGAAATTATCAGGCAGCCCTGCAAACACTCGACAGTGTTATAATGGCCTCGCCACTGGGTTGGGGAGCCGATTATGCCTTACTCGAAAAAGCACGCATTTACAAAGAATTAAAACAAACGAAGGAAGCCGACTCACTATATTCCAGGGTGGCAAGGGTATATCCTTCAGGCCTGGCAGCCGACGACGCACTCATTGAACTGGGTGAAATGCGGGAATCAGAGAATAACCAGAGTGGTGCCCTTGAGGCTTACGAAAAACTGGTAATTGAACAACCCGGAAGTTTTTGGGTGGAAAAAGCCCGTCAAAGAATCAGTACTCTCCGCTATGGAAAAAAATAAACCTACAACACCCCAAGGGCGGGTAAAAGCCAAAAAATGGCTGGGCCAGCATTTTCTAACCGACGCAAACATTGCGCGCAACATTGCTGAAAGCCTGCAATTCAGAGGATCCGTACTGGAAATCGGCCCCGGCATGGGAATGCTTACGCAATTTCTGCTCGAAAACCCCGAGATCGACCTCAAAATTATTGAAATAGACGCTGAAAGCTGCGATTACCTGCTACAAAAGTATCCTCAGCTCGAAAACCGCTTGCTGAATGCTGATTTTTTGCAACTCCAGCCCACGGAAATATTCCCCGAAGCTTTTGCCATTATTGGTAATTTCCCCTACAATATTTCCTCTCAGATATTGTTCAAGGTGTACGAACATCCTGAGTTTATTACAGAAATTACAGGAATGTTTCAACGCGAAGTAGCCCGCCGTATTGTTTCTCCTCCCGGTAACAAAGATTATGGAATTCTGAGTGTTCTGCTTCAAACCTACTATCATTGCGAGTACCTCTTTACGGTTTCAGAAACTGTATTTTCCCCTCCGCCCAAGGTAAAATCGGGAGTCATACGACTTACGCGAAAAAAAAACCTTCCATCCGATTTTCCCAAAGAATTATATACTCAGCTGGTTAAAGCGGCCTTTAACCAACGCAGGAAAACCCTCAGGAATGCCCTCCATGGCTTTCAATTTCGAAATCTTGAAGCCGTAGAACCTTGGATGGGCAAACGCGCCGAACAACTGTCGTATATGGATTTTTTGGAACTTACCAGGCAGGTGAAGACCTGTTGAGACGAAATCCGTAATTTTACCTGCCCAATTTATAGTAATTATCAAGGGATGAAAAAGAAAACCACCCCGGAGTCTCAGACTTCTAAATATTCTTCCACCAAAACCAACCAGACCACAAAACCTTCAAATTCACCTGCGCATAAATGGATTTACATAGCGCTGGCGCTTTACTGCATAATTTTATACATCAATACCATTCCTAACGATTTTTCATTGGATGATGAATTGGTAACCTGGAATAATCCTCTGGTTTCGCAGGGGATTAAAGCAATACCCAGGATTTTTACCAGTCCCTATGTGGAAGTCAGCGGTAATGCGGGTACCCTACTATTCGGGTACCGCCCCATGGCCAAAGCCACCTTTGCCATCGAACACAGTCTCACGGGCGGCAATCCTCATGTAAGTCATTTCATCAATCTCCTGCTATATATCGCCACGGCTCTTCTCCTTTACCGCATACTGGCCCGTATGTTTCAAAACCTGCATTATGCCTTTCCTCTGGTTGCCACGCTTATTTTTGTAGCCCATCCTACCCATACCGAGGTGGTAGCCAGTCTCAAGAACCGGGAGGAACTTATGGCTCTATTGGGTGCCTTGGGAGGCCTGTGGTATTTCTTAAAATATGCCGAAACGAACCAAGCTCGCCACATTGGGTATGCCTTGCTGAGCTTCTTCCTTGGATACTTATCCAAATCTTCGGTAATGCCTTTCCTGGCCTTGTATCCGCTCACCCTGTGGATGTTTACATCCATGGAAAAACGAAAAATCATCCTGCTTGCTGTGCTTTCACTGGGGGTTCTGCTTATTGCTCAGTTGGGGCCCGCCATTTTTCTGCCGGACACCATACGCCCCAATGCTATGATTGAAAATCCTCTTTTCTTCGAAAAAAATATATTACGCAGGGCTGCCACCGGATTTACAGGTCTTTTGCATTACCTTAAGCTGATGATCTGGCCCCATCCTCTTCTCTTCTACTACGGTTACGACACTTTTCCGGTTACCGGTTGGGGAAACCTCAGGGCCATTCTTTCACTTTTACTTCATGCCACCCTCTTTGTTCTTGCATTGCTGAACTTCAAGAAGCGTCCCCTGCTGGCCTACGGCATCCTGTTTTACCTGATAGGAATTGCCATGTACAGCAATGTACTGGTTCCGGTAGTAGGCATTGTGGGTGACCGCTTCACTTACCTGGCCTCCATTGGGTTTGCAATTACAGCAGCCTGGCTAATTTTTTCTTTGATACGCATCAAACCCGAAGCATTAAAACCTCATTCCAGATTCCCCGGAAAAATTATCCTACCCCTTTTGATTCTGTTGGTGCCCTATACTCTTCAGTCCTTTAGCCGCAACCAGGATTGGAAAAACCTTGAAACCCTGTACAAGGCCGATATTGACTACCTGCCACGCTCTGTCAAAGCCAATACCCAATACGCAGGTAACCTCCTTTACAACACTTACCAGGCCATGCAGGCCGCCAATCGTCCGCCCAAAAAAGAAATCATCGATGAGATGATCAGACATTATGAATTATCGCTAAAAATTTTGCCCACTTACTATGATGCCCTCACCGGACTGGGTACCGTTTATTCCACCCTTTTGGGTGAGCACCGCAAGGCCATTCCTTACTTCGAAGCAGCCCTTAAATCCGATTCGCTCAACGTAGCCGGGTATATCAACCTGGCTTTTGTCTGGCGTCAGTTGGGCGATAATAAAATGGCCAAGTATTTCTACAGCAAAGTCCTGCAAAGAGATTCTACCAAGGTTAAAGCTTACTTCAAACTGGCAGAAATCTATTTTGAAGAAGGAAACAAGGAAGAGGCTATTCGGCTCAACCTGCTGGCTACCCGATTCGATCCTTACACCGATGTTCCCTACCTAAACATAGGCAATTACCATTTGCTGAGCAAAGACACCCTGACAGCCGTTGAATGGTATGAAAAAGCAGCCGAGAAACAGCCCAACCATGAATTAAGCATGAAGCTTTACATGCACTATACTCGAAAAGGTGATGCGGCAAAAGCTGCGTATTACAAAAAAATGGCGGAGGAGACCCGAAACGTAGTAACTGTACCTGCCCGATAAACCTATCCCCCATGCTCAGACCTGATTTTTCGCACTTGAAGCCTGGTAATCTTCTCTTTATTCTTTTACTCTTATTTGTAGGCTGTCTTATTTTTTCATCCCTACTTTCGATGGGCGTGGCTTATCTGTTTTACGGAAAAGAAGCCCTTCAGGCCGTCTCAGCATTAAATCCCGGTGATAAAAGTTTTGCAGGTGTCCTGCGACTCATGCAGGCATTGAATCATATGGGTTCATTCCTGCTCACCTCCGTTTTATTTATTGCTTTTGCAGAAAGACCTGATGATAAAAAGAGGCTTAGGGGCGATATTCCAGGCGGAAAGCAACTCTGGCTTTGTATTCTCCTGGTTTTTGTCTCTGCTCCCTGGATTGCCTATGTTTACGAATGGAACAGGCATTTACCATTCCCTTTATTCCATAAAATGGGTCAATTTATTGCCAATTACGAAAAAAACACGGAGAAGTTAATCAATGCCCTGTTAGCTGATAAATCCACATCGGGTTTATTGGCCAACCTTTTCGTTATGGCCTTTTTGCCAGCTCTCGGTGAAGAACTTCTCTTTAGAGGTATTTTACAACGACACTTACAACGATGGTGGGGAAACATACACCTCGCTATATTAGTCACTGCCTTTATTTTCAGCATTCTTCACCTATCCTTCTCTGGCTTTTTCCCGCGTTGGTTGCTGGGAATTATTCTGGGATATCTTTTCTACTTTTCAGGAAATATCTGGCTACCTATTACTGCACATTTTATAAATAATAGTATTGCTGTACTGGCAGGCTTTCTTTATCATAATAATCTATCCGATACCCCGTTCGAAGATTTCGGATATACCAGCAACCTTTGGATAAACCTGGTCAGCCTGGGTCTTACTGTGGTAATTCTCAGCTGGTTTGCATTGAACCATAACCCTCGCAGAGAGCAAAACTTACTTAAGCCTTAATACAGTTTTCATAGAACCCTAAAGTGATGAATCTTTGAACCAGCGCTTTGGGTATCCTACTTTTGACGGGAGGTCACAAAATAACCTTGACTTAAAGGAAATCACAAAAGGATAGGATTTTCAAGCTATTCAAAGATCTTTAAGGAAACACCCAATTTTTAACTCAATTCATCCTGAAGCTTTCAATAAAGCTTGCCTCACTATTTGTATTTGCTAAGAACCCAAGGGTAGATCAGTGAGAGGCAACTAACGGGCGATTAGGCCCCTGAGGCATTAACAAGCTAATGCTATTCGTTTTAGGTAAATTACATAACCACCCTTACCATGCCCCATAAAAAAACAAAAACCCGGGCGAAGTGCCCGGGCATTTGTGGTATTTGGGATTAACCGAAAAGATTCATCGGTTGGTAACAGAACCCTTACGGGTGGAATAGTTGATTTTGAAAGCACCTACCTGTCGTAATTCCTGCTTGATGTCGGTAACGATACCCATACGGGTTTCCTCATCCACTTTCAGCGAGGTGGTAAGCAACGGGCGGTCCACTTCGTCGCGTGCTTCACGTTCACGGGTAATAAACTCACGGATATCCTTCACAGTAGCAAAGGCGTTATTGAGCTGGATACGGCTTTCAGTACCATACTTCTTGTCGATGGGTTGCCCTACGTAAATAAAGCTAACCAGGGATTTACGTTCCAGTTTGGCCACTTCTGAAGCTACTGGTACTTTTATTTTCACCAGCAAAGAGCTTTCCCTGATGGTTGTGATAACCATGAAGAAGAAGAGGAACATGAAAATGATATCCGACATACTACCGGTGTTGATTCCCGGCACTGCCCTTTTCCCTTTTTTCGCAAATCTGGCCATATTACTTTCCTCCTCCAACATTTTCAGGTTCAGCTTCTGAGATGGCAACAGGAATAGCTTTTTGAATTGCGTTGATTTGTTCTTCGTTAGTTAGCTGGGAGAATTTTCTTCCAAAGCGTTGCTGCGAGAGCTCATCACGCAATTCATTGATGGCAGCGGTCAGCTCGTTTTGCACGGCCACATACATCCGATAAGAGGTACCCCTGTCGTTTTTAAGAGAAATAACTCCCTTGGAAACCTTCACTTCACCCAGTCCCGGAATGTTTTCAACCTTTTTCTCGGGCAAATCCTCACGATCGTAGGGGTTAGCCAGAAATTCTTTGGCTGCAACCCTTAACTGAGTGATATCCATGGGTCTCCCCTGTACGAGCAGGCCATCGTATTTGTTAACCAGTACGTTGAAGACGTTACGTTTCTTAACGTCAACATTTTCCTGGTTAGGATCCGGCGGCGGTGGCAGCTTCCTGATGATACCCATGTCCGTGTCGATAGATGAAGTCAACAGGAAGAAGGTAAGCAGCAGGAAGGATATGTCGGCCATCGAACCGGTATTTAACTGCGGTATTTCGCGTGCCATAAGCGTTTTTAATTAAAGGGTTTACTTAAACCACTTGGAAACTTCCGTATAGATAGCGGCCAGGAAAATACCGGCAAACAGCAGGTAAGTGGCCAGGAGTCCTCCCCCTATGAGTTTCGACTGGATGGGGGAGATATTGTATTTTTCATAGAGTAGGCCTTGTTCAGCCGGTGATAATACCACGGCTACCACAACGATAGCGATCAGCACCAGAGCTGATAACAATCCTCCCTTGGCTCTTTGAAAGTTGGTAATCATTTGAAAGAGCGGGAAGAGCACCATTGCGGCAATGGCCACTGCAACAAGGGCATAGGTTATATAGAGTCCAATATTAATTAGCTGATCCATGATAACCAATTATTTGGAGTTTTTGTATTTTACGAGAATGTCGAGGAAGGAGATGGTAGCATCTTCCATTTCATTAACAATCGATTCTACTTTGGTAAGCAGGTAATTGTAGAAAACCTGGAGGATAATAGCGACGATAAGACCGAACACGGTGGTAAGCAAAGCTACTTTCATACCACCAGCTACAACGGTCGGTGAGATATCGCCGGCAGCCTCAATAGCGTCGAAAGCCTGCACCATACCTACTACCGTTCCCAAGAACCCCAGCATGGGAGCCAATGCAATGAAAAGGGTGATCCATGAAAGGTTATTTTCCAGGCGGGCGGTCAACACACTGCCATAAGAAACCAACGATTTTTCAACCACATCCATTCCTTCTTTAAAGCGGTCAAGCCCCTGGAAGAATACACCGGCAACAGGACCCCGGGTATTTTTGCATACTTCCTTGGCTGCATCCACTCCCTGAGTTTCGAGGGCTGATTCAATTTTGTTGAGCAGCTTACGGGTATCGGTACTAGATAAATTCAGGTAAATGATTCTTTCAATAACCAGCGCAAGACCGATGATCAAAACTAACAGAATGGGAGTCATCCAGCCAGCACCCCCCTGAATAAACTTTTCTTTTAGAATTTGATGAAAGGTCTGATTCTCAGGTGCGGCTGTAGTGGCAGGTGCAGCTGCAGTTTGAGCCGCAGCACTGTCTACCTGAGTGGTAGCTGCCTGGGTAGTATCCTGTGCAACAACGGTATTTACCATACCGAACGACAGCATTCCTGCAATCGATAATAAGGCAATCAGCTTTTTCATAAGGCGACGAATTGGGTTTTTAAAATGACTAATTAGGTTTGTTTTCGTTTTAAGGGTTTTAGGCGGAGAGAAAGGGATTCGAACCCTTGATACGCTTTTGGCGTATACACACTTTCCAGGCGTGCGCCTTCGACCACTCGGCCATCTCTCCTGTTTCAACGTATGAAAGAACGTTTTATTTTGCTCTAACTTTTCAGGGCGCTAATTTACAAACATTCACAAAATCTCAAACCTGATATTTCTGTATTTTTGGGTTTACATTTGAACAATTTTTATAAAAATTTTAAAACCAGATATTTATATTAATCCAATTCAACACTCATTTCTCCTCTTAAAGGCCGGGTAAGCAGGTTTGCAAGCTCCTCGCCCTGATATCCCTCGCCTAGCAGAAACATCATCTTAGCCAAGGCAGCCTCTGTAGTGATATCGGCTCCGCTTATTACGCCAATTTCCCCTAATCTTAGACTCGTCTGATACAACCCTTGCTCTACCGCTCCCGATTTGCATTGGGTTACATTATAAACAATGATACCCTGGGCAATGGCTCCTGCCAGAGCATTAAGGAAAGCCTGGTTAGTCGGGGCATTGCCTGAGCCAAACGTCTCGAGTATCACACCCTTGAGCCCGGGAATGGCAAACACAGCCTCCACCATTGCAGGCTGTATACCTGGAAATAACTTCAAAATCATGACCCCTGTTTCGAGATTATCATGCACCTTCAGACGCCGAAAGTTGGGCTTTAAAATGTAGTTTCGATTGAACCGAATGTGAATACCAATTTCGGCAAGGGGTGGATAATTGCCGGAGAAAAAGGCATCGAAATGTTCGGCATTGAATTTGGTGGTACGATTGCCCCGTAGTAATTTGTTTTCGAAACAGATAGCCACTTCGGGCACTATAGGTGTATCATCCTCGTAAGCCGTAGCTATCTCAATCGAAGTGATAAAATTTTCCCTTCCATCGCTGCGAATCATGCCCAGAGGTAGTTGCGAACCTGTGAGAATAACTGGTTTATTTAGGTTTTCAAGCATGAAACTGAGTACCGAAGCAGTGTATGCCATGGTATCAGTGCCGTGCAGTACCACAAAACCATCATATTTTTCGTAATTATCACGGATTACCCCGGCCAGGCGAATCCAGAAATCAGGATTCATATCGGAGGAGTCGATGAGTGGCGAAAAAGAATAGTTATCTATTTTGCATTTGAGGCTCTCCAACACAGGCAGATGCTTGTACAGATGGTCGAAATCGAAAGGTTCGAGGGCACCGGTTTCGGCATTGCGAATCATCCCTATGGTTCCCCCGGTATAAATGACAAGTACGGATCGATTTTCGCTTATCATAAGTTTTTAGGCAAGTTTAAACAATCGTTGAGCATTTTGCGTGGTAATCTGAGCGGCTTCGCCTGGGCTAACCTGCCAAATTTCGGCTAATTGCTGAATGACGTGTATAAGCCAGGCAGGTTCGTTACGTTTTCCCCTATGCGGAACAGGCGGCAGATAGGGAGCATCCGTCTCAACGAGCACTCGTTCCCGGGGCACTTGTTTTAGGATTTCGGGCAGGTTCGATTTGCGATAAGTAAGCGGACCTCCGATACCCAAATAAAAATTCATTTCTAATGCGCGTCGGGCTTCTTCGGCCGTTCCACTAAAACAATGAAACACGCCATAAAGGTTGGCTATTCTCTGTTGATCAAGGAGTTGCAAAATGTGCCCCATGGAGTTTCGTGAGTGTATCACCAGGGGAACTCCCAGCTGGGCTGCCCACTGCGCCTGTGTGATGAATACCTCATTTTGTTGCTCGACGTAAGTAGTATCCCAGTACAAATCTATTCCCACCTCTCCTATGGCAATAAATCTATCCCGGCCCAAATATTCTTCTACAATATTTAATTCTTCTTTGAAGTCTTCTTTTACGCTGGTGGGGTGCAATCCCATCATGGGTATCAGGCGGTCACCCGATTTACCGCACACTTCGAGCATGCGCTCGTGGGTGCGGCTATCAATGGCGGGACATAGCATTAATCTTACACCTGCCTCATTGGCCCGGGCCAGTACCTCCTGCCTATCGTCATCAAATTCCTCTAAGTATAGATGGCTATGTGTGTCGATAATTTCCATGCGGCAAAGTTACGATTCCCTCCCTTGCCCCCCAATTTTCCGCTACGTAGGGAAGCTTCCCTTATTTTTGCGAAAAAAACAGATGAAAATCCTGCTGCTGCGCTTCAGTTCCATTGGTGATATCGTTTTAACTACCCCCGTCATCCGCTGTGTAGGCCAACAATTACCCGCCACCGAGGTACATTTTCTCACCCGCAGCAGCTATGCCCCTCTGTTGGCCCATAATCCTCACATCCAAAAACTCTGGCTCTTCGATAAAGATATCTCAGAGGTGCTGAAAGGCCTCCGTCGCGAAAATTTCGATTTCATTGCCGACCTCCATTGCAACTGGCGTAGTAAAAGGTTGCGTTGGGCTCTTCGGCGTCCCTCCGCAGGCTTCCCTAAACTGAATGTTCGCAAATGGCTGCTGGTCAATACTAAAATCAACCTAATGCCACCTCTTCATGTAGTTGACCGATATTTTAAGGCAGTAGCCCGGCTGGGCGTAGTTAACGATGGAAAAGGACTAGAAATTTTCATTCCTGAAAATGAAAAGTTGGATCTAAATCAACTTCCTGAAACCTTTCATGCAGGTTTCATAGCCCTAGCCATCGGAGCTCGCCATTTTACCAAACAAATACCAGAATCATTGGCCATTCAATTGATCCGACAACTCCCCCTGCCGGTCCTTTTGCTCGGAGGAGCGGAAGACTACGCCAAAGCCGAAAATATTGTTCAACAAGTTGGCTCGCGCGTTTTCAATGCCTGTGGGAAACTATCACTCCTGCAATCGGCCGATGCCTTGCAAAAGTCAGAACTTGTGATTACTGGCGACACAGGTCTGATGCACCTGGCAGCTGCGCTCCGTAAAAAAACCATTACCCTTTGGGGTAATACCGTACCAGCCTTTGGTATGAGTGCCTACCAACCCGGAACAGAATACCACCTACTAAATGCCGAAGTTGAAGGCCTTTCGTGCCGCCCTTGCAGCAAACTCGGCCATCCACGCTGCCCCAGAGGACATTTCAAATGTATGGAAGACCAGAATGTGAATCACATTGCCCAAAAAGCTAGTGAGTGGCTCAATGCAAAATGATAGCCGCTTATAAAGTTTACCAACCATTGGAGAGTTCCCGGGAAAAATAATAAACATCCAGGTATTGCTTCATAAACCAAGAATGAATTTCGGGTCTTTCGAAAAGGTAGACCTGTAGCTACGAGGCTTCTAAATCCATTGCTTCTCCCACTGATTTATCTGTACTAACTCTAAGTGCATCAGATTGGGTAGTTAGTAATATACCTGCTCATACCCCAAGGGATATGCCTGATCATTTCATGATTCCGGGCTTAATATAAGAGGGAAATTTCATGGGGTTAAGAATGTCCTTTACATGTCTTAAGCCTACGGGCCCTGATAACACCTCTGTTTATTTATGAAGCTCTGTAGAGAGTTTTTTTTAAAACCAGAAAAATTATTTCGTTCCCTAAAAATTGCAAATAGGCTGCAATCCCGCAATTAATATTTGCGCGATAAAAAACAAGACTACAATACAATGGTAATAAAAAAAATATTACAGAAAAAAATTGCAAATAGGCTGCAATAAGAGGTTGAAAATTCGCAAACAATTAAAACTTCTAATCGTATGACCCAAAATTTTTTAAAAGCAAAGAATTTGACGCTTTACTTTCTGAAGCCCCTGGATAGGCTTACTGACATAAGTGCTACCCCGGATGCTGTCGATTCAGCGTTGCCGAAAAAAGAAATATACTCTTTCTGTGCCCTCGTAGAACACGACCCTAAGTATTACAGGGATATAGGGTTATCCCAGCGAAAACCTGGCGAAAAATGCTTCTATAGTGGAACTATACTGGTTTATCAATTTATACATCTAAAAACTGAATTAAAATGACGTGGATCATCAGAGAAGACCAGCTGGACCCCGACCAGCGGGAATTTATAGATAAGAAATTATATGAAAGGGGAAGAATCTGGATACGCGGTTTTGCCGGAAGCGGTAAGACGATTCTGCTGGTGTTTACCATTCGTGAAATACTTCGTCGGAAACCCGATGCAAAAATTGCAGTGGTAATGTTCACCCACGCCTTGCTCGATCTCTTTCGAACAGGGATGCGAGAGCTACAGCTGCCCTCATCCGTAGTTACAACTACCATGTATGATTTTGTTGAAAACGACCACCGAGAGTACGATTATGTAATCTGCGATGAAGTGCAGGATATTCCCCTAAAGGTTATTCGCAAAATGATGGGAAAAACTTCTCATTTGATAGTAGCCGGCGATGTCCTGCAATCAATTTACGATAGGGATCCCCGCTACAGAGAGGAAATTCCCTCCCCAAGCACCCTCGAACGTGCACTGGAAGGAACCTTGTATGAATTGACTATTATTCATCGCCTAACAGCCAACATCATAGCTGCAGTTAAAGCATTGTTGCCCGGACAACGCATCTGGAGCAGCCAACGCGATATGACCCGGCAAAATGTAGATGTTTTATTAATAAAGTCTGAAAATTTGGAGGAAGAGGTGAAATATGTATACAACAAGGCCGTGGAAGCTTCCAGCGTGGGCAATGTTACAGCCATACTTCTTCCCAATCATCAATTAATTGGAGTTTTTGTAAGTACTCTACTTGAGGTTATGGGAAAGCCCCAATGGAATATCACAACAAATAATTATGGAAAACCCGATTACTTCCAACTCAATCAACATCTTAGCCATAATGAGATCAATATCGAATATGTTGGAAATAGCTATGGATCACTTGAAGGTGCCAGCCGCCGTATGGACATCATTCTTATGACTTATCATAGTGCTAAAGGACTCGATTTTGACGATGTATTTCTTCCCTTGCTTTCCAATTATCACACGGGTTCATTAAAAGACGTCCTTTTCATGGTAGCCATGACCCGTTCTCGTAAAAATCTTTATTTAAGTTATGCTGGACGTCCGATTCCTCAAATCGATAGAATAAGTAAGTATTGTAAAGTCATACACGCTAAGGAAGAGTATATAAATGACAGGAATAAAAATTTTTTTGATTTTTAATTTATTATAATTAAACACTTATAATTATGACCAGATACATAGCAGTAATACCGAGAGAATTTGTTAATTCCATGTTTGCATACGGGTTTATTCGAATACCGGTTTCTATGGCAGTAAAAAATTCAACCGAAATGCGAAACTCGTTTTACACGATAGTCATGGAGCTATTGAAAAGCCAGCCCCTGTTTATTTGGGATACAGATTACGTAATTATCAATTGGGAATCGGAAAATGAAAAGACATCGTCCAATATCCCCTTTCATAAAATTGATATAGAACATATAATCAGCATAACTCCACTATCGGAGATGGCTGCCGATTTCTTGCGCTCCCGTTGGGATCCCCGCATATGGCTGACAAGGCCATTGGATGAAAATTTATTAAGGGAAATAAGAATTGAAAATCTGAAAGAAGAGCGAAGAAAAGCACTTAAAATTTTATGGAAAATTTTGGCCATAAGTAAACCCTTTGAGCCTATTCTTGACGAACTAAGGGAAATGAATCTGATAGAAGGCCTCATGCGCCGCATAGAACCGGAAAATACGAGTGCTCCCTCGGAAAAGAATTATTGGAGTGTTGTCATGGCTTACGATCGCCACAACCACTATCCCAACGACATCTCAGGATTCTTCTTCGATGCAGGAGAGGTATTGGCCCGGAGTATCGGAGCAGATAACAATTACTCCAAAACACATTATTATATGACTCTGCGTGCGATCATCGAAAAAAACAGCGATATCAAGCTTAATGAGCTTCTCGAAGAGCTAGAAAATAATGAGTTTGATTCGTACAGAAAGATGTCCACCTTTAATTCTGTCAGAGCCTACAGAATAACGCCTGTATATTTTATGCTGCGCCAGAACATCCAGGATGTGAATTACGATCTTTCAGAGAGTTGGCTCATAAAACAACAGGAAATTATTCGCAATCTCTTGCAGGAAGATTTTGAATTTGTCATCGTTTTGCTGGCTTATTTTCTAGGCTATGAAAAGTTGGCTCCCTATTATCTGGAGACCTACCCCCCACGTATCTTTTCCGGTAATTCCACGAAAAGGAACATTGCCACTTATCCTCCATCGTATCCTAAAAAGAATGCTCAAAATAGTTCAATATTTGAAAACCAGGAAAAACAGAATCAGCCTGAGAGCAGATCAGAAACTGTTGGAGGTGAAACGGCTACTATCCTTTCAGGAACTGATAATTCGGTTGAAAATCAAAAGAATACAACTCCTTCCCAACATCATGCGAGCGAATTGGCAACTACCATTGAACATAATATTACTGAGTCGTCGCTGAGCTCATCGAGCGAGCCCATATCTCCTGAAAGTTCTAAAACCATCTTTGATAACGATCAACATTTTGAAAATGAACAACAAACAGAAACACCCGAACGCCCTAATGACTATCCAAGCCAGGAGTTAGCTCAAGTGCCTAACCTAAATTCTACGCGCAATATAGAATCAGAAAAATCACCTGAAGGAGAAACCTATGCCAATCCCTCTGAAGAAGTAAATTTCCCAGAAAGTCATGTTGAAACAGCTTCTTCAGATTCAAAAGCTTTAACAGATATACATACTCAACTAAACCAGGCCATTGAGGAGTTTCTGAGTGAACGCAAAGAAGCGACTCTCGACGAAATAGTAGGAATGCTAAATCATAAATTCAACAAAAATTATACAAAACAACAAATAAACGATATGATCAAACAAAATCCGAGATTCATTAATAGAAAGGTTAATAAAAAGCACACAGTGTATATTAATTCTCAGAAGAGGTTAGATGTATAGTCATCTAAAACATTCATTATAAATAACTTAATGAATTATAGAATAAAAAAATCAACCGATAAAAATTTTGCAAATAGACTGCAATACCCCTCTATACTTTTGCACTCATGGAAATCAAATAATAG
Source organism: Bacteroidales bacterium (assembly GCA_049969475.1). Lineage (GTDB taxonomy): Bacteria > Bacteroidota > Bacteroidia > Bacteroidales > TTA-H9 > UBA2030. The sequence goes on from JBMFOU010000027.1 coordinate 19,654, forward strand.
GAGGTAAACCTATGAAAACAGAAAATGATAAAAATTATAATGAAAACATGTACGAAAGCCTGCTTCAAACATCTGAATGGCAGCAACGACGTGAAGAAATACTCCGCCGGGATGGATATCGATGCAGAGTTTGCAATTCTTCGGATAATCTGCAGGTTCATCATCGGCAATATCACTACGACACCCAGCATGACTCGTTCAAAAAACCCTGGGAATACGATGATGCTAATCTTATCACGCTGTGTGAATCGTGCCATAAAAAGGGACACGAACTATACAAAATACCGGTATTTTATATTTAAACATTTAACCCAAATTAAAAACCTAAATCATATGACTAAGAGAAATTTAATATTCCGTATCATTAACTTATTCAGTAAAAATAATAACAAAATCAACCCACCTGAAACAGAAGCAGAAAAGCATGAAATACCACGCAACTTGTTCGTTAACGATAATCCGCCTTCAGTGCTCGCGCATCCTAAGGAAACAAAGCCAGAAGAGGTAACCTCTGTGCCTGAAAAAGTGGAAGTTAAGGGCATTTTACAGGAATTTCTCGAACGCGACCATTTTACAACCGGTTACGCAGATGGATATCGTTTTCATAGTGGAGAGATTAAAAATAACAAAATCAGTGTGTTGCTCTCTGAATTCCGTAACCTGGTAAAAATCCGTATCGAGCAGGTGAATGCAGAGTTGCTCCATATCGACCATGCCATTATCAACTTGGAAGGTCTATCCGAACCTATGACCCAGAAAATAAAACTTACCCGCGAAAATTTGGTGGAACAGCGTAATCGACTTCAGCATGAACTGGAACTCTCGGTGGATAAGGAAGGCCTTGTAGCTCAGGTAATTCACACCTATGAAGATGGCTTTCTGCGTGGAACTGAACAGTGGTTCGAAGAATCATCTTTACTGGGCTTCAAACCTATGTTGAAATAATCTGGTTTTAAACAAAATAAAAATTGAATATGACGAAAAAAAACAGATTTCTCAAATTTGCTTGTGCAATCACAGGCGACGACTTCGACCTCCTGGTGATGGAACCTGTTCCCAGCCGACGCAAAGTGAAATTGCTCGCTTTGTCGGTTTTTTTGCCCACTTTCATTTGGGCAGTATCCGGATTTCTATTAGCCCAAAAGATACTAAATCTTGATTTATTAACCTCGATATTTATTAGCCTTGGTGCATCCCTACTTATATTTTCGTTAGAGCGAGTGATTATTATGGGTCCATCCAAGCGCATAGTGAGGAATATGAGGATTGTATTGGGGATTGTAATTGCCCTTTTGGGTGCATTTGTCACCGACAACGTAATCTTCCACAACGACCTGATGGGCCAGCTCAACGAAATGAAAATAACAGCAGGGAATCAAGCCGCTGCACAAATAGAACAAGAATTGAAACCCGAACGAGCCCGTCTGGATTCCTTATTGGCTCTGGCTTATAACAATTGGCAAAGTGCCCTGGCTGCCGCCGCGGCTGAAGCTGATGGAACCGGAGGTAGCGGCCGTAAGGGGGTAGATGCCATCACACGTCTCAAACTATCGAATGCCCAGCGCCTCGAGAGAGAATACCGGGATGCCCGTGAACAACGAAAGCATTTTGATATCACCAAGGAAGCCAAAATCGCCGAAGCCAGGCTAAAGGCAGAAAAAACTTACGAAAACCCTGGCTTGCTGACCATGATTAAAACATCGGTGAGATTTATTTTCTCCCATTGGGTAGTAGCTATAATCTACTTATTGTTTCTATTGCTTATTGGATTAATTGAAATTATTCCCGTAACCCTCAAATTTTACCTGGACGAAACTTCTTACGAAAAGAAAATTGCAGCGATGGAAAAAATCTCTGAGCGTCGACTGGAGATGGTACTCAACCTTCCTGCAACACAAAAGTTGTCAACCAGCCATCGACAAGAATACACCTCAGTTCAACAATTTAACTAACTGAAGTCCCACCTTTGCTTTACACTCCCGTAAATGCAGAGGTGGGGCTGATCGGTTGGTGATAGGCTAAACTCTAAGCAACTCATCCGTCAAGTATAGGCACTTAGCAAATGATTCAGATCTTGCTTAATTTTTTCCCTCAAATGCCCGGGTGCCTCAACTACTACATCCGCGCCAAAATAATGAATCAGCGATATAAGTTCCCGGGTTATGATAACCTTAATACGAATTTTTACATAGTCCTTTGTTTCTTCCAAAACTTCCTGACTTGCATGAATAGGCTTACTCAAAACATAGCGGACCCTCGGAGGGGTAAAACGCAAAACGACTTCCTCAACCATCGCATCATCGGGAATAGATAGGCCCACAGCCTGGCTGAACTTCTCGCTCAAATTAACAGAAGGGGCAGCTGCAGGTTTATCGCTTACCACTAATTTTTTAATTCGGTCAAGCGCAAAAAGGCTGATTCCTTGCCGCAATGGAGATTGAGCCACCAAAAACCACCGACCGTTGAATTCCTTCAATATCCAGGGATTGCATAGCAGGTTATCTATCCTGGGCTTATTAAATGGATGATAATCAATAATTACCTGTATCTCATCTTTTATAGCCTGAAGCAAAGGCATAATATGCTCCATCCCGAGAACCTGGAAAGGAAAATCGAACTGAATCAGAGGATCCATTTTCGTCATCCAGGCTGTGTCTTCCAGCTTTTTCAAGGCATCTTCCACTAACTTTACCAGAGGTAAATCGGCAATCCCCCTCAAAAATTCCCAGGCAGCATGGAGATTCTCAATATCATCAGGGTTCAAAGGAGCATTTCGGATACTGTAGTCTGTATCTTCATAAAAGTATTTTCCATCTTTACAAACGATAGGTGCTCCAAAACCACCATCCATCTCATCCCTCCTCATGAAACCGATGTCGTGCCTAAGTGTGCTCTCCGATACCGGATTCAGTGCACTATCCTGCAATATCTCGTTCACCCGGTCCAGCAACTCCTTGATAGTGTATTTGCGCTTTCCCCCCCTCAGAAGACTGTCGATAATCCTGTAGCGCATACTGGCGTTTTTATTGCTGGGCATGGACGAAAATTTTTTAAAATTGCAAACAAAAGTAAATAAGGATTGGAAATTGGTTTTGAGTCCATTTGAAAATTTTCGTAAGCCCAGTCTTCTTAAATTTGATTTTAACTTATCGAAATGTTATTTTATCATGATAGACAAACAATTAACCCTATTTCTACTCGGAGGCTATGACTTAGAAATGCTGACTATAAGGCGGCTGCTAAAAAGAAAAGGCTATAATTTTGTGGATAAGAAACTAAGCTGGGGCGCAAAATTAAGTGCCTACAAGGAGTCCTTTGATACGCTTCATCATTACATTGGTATTGAGCTTATTGATGATATAACCCCACCCGCTCGTTATACATCCATTGATCATCACAATAATGACTACGAAAAGCCATCAGCCCTTGAACAAGTAGCTGCATTGGTAGGCCATTCACTAACACGATATGAACAATTGGTTGCAGCCAACGATAAAGGATACATCCCTGCCATGCAGGCCCTGGGGGCATCCAAAGAAGAGATTCTAAGAATCCGCCGTAAAGACAGAGCTGCTCAAGGAATTTCGTTAAAGGAAGAGAAAATAATACTCAACCCTGCTCATCTTCAAATTGAGCAGATAGGTGAAATACTTGTCGTCCAAACCCCCTTTGAAAGGTTTTCTCCCATAGTAGATTATTTTTACCCCCAGAGGCATCTTATCGTTTTCAACGACCATGAACTCATGTATTATGGCTCCCTCACAGCCCGTCTGGTAGATATCTTGCAAAGCCTCTTAAAGGAAAATAAAATATTTTACGGAGGTAATCCTCCTTCCTTTCTCGGCACTGGAAAAGGTTTTTTTTCGAAACCGGAGCTTGAAATATTGAAAAATCAAATTATTTCATTAAGTTTGAACCCTAATTTAAATAACCAAGTTCCCAGGTAGGTTTCAATATCAGTTGAAATGGAAGCTCATAGTCATCATAATTTCTTTTTCCCTTTTCAGTGGTCTTTCAATTCTAAAGAGAGGAAACTCTTCACCCAGAAAGTTTCAATTAAAGACATAAAACCTAAGACTGATTTCTGGATTAATATTCCGAAACCCACTTCCGAAGAGAGTGAAGTAAAGCTGTACAACGAGCAAAACTACTTCTATCCCTTTGTTCATAGAGTTTTGTATGATAAGGGAAATGATAATACACCCATTATCAAGCATTATGAACGGACAGAATCTCTTTCACAAACCCATGATTTAGAATACGTCATTTCCGTTAAAGCAGCCAAAACATCAACCTATAAACTTACCATCACCAACATCATTCTGGATATTTTCTCTACAGGCACTGGGGTCTTAATTTTTTACACAAAAAACCTTTCTTATCCTCACCTTGATGATATCCTACGCATACAACAGTTCGGTCGAAGAATTCTTCCGCCCTTCATGGGAAAGGACAATTTAGTGGAGGGAAGTAAGCTGGTGGAACTGGCAGACAGTATAGGAATTGTAGGGCTTAGAGGGCAATCATCCAGATACTATGAAGATTTTACCTCTTACAAACCCGGGGACGACTGGCGTCCAGCCCGTTTCATCCGTTCACTCATCGAAGATTTCTCCACACAAATTGAAATTAAACCCGTTATTGATGACCGCATGTTTGTGATGTCCTATGTTATCAACAATAGTCTTTCGTCTCAAGCTGAAAATAACTACGAAACATCTTTTATCAACTCAAAGAAAGTCTATTCACTGATTTTCGTGGATGCTTCGGAACCTACTTGTCAGAACAAAGAAATGCGAATCAGGTTTCTCAAAGATGCCATAAATCCACGCTGGCAAAAATACGGTACTATTTACGGAATAACCCGCTATTCCTTTTTGGTATTAGTAAATTCAAACACCCCACCTTTTATACTAGACCATTTCAAAACCATGTATTCACGAATGGTAGAGTTAGTACTCATTCAGCGGGCTTCCATTCTACGCTTTTCCGGAGAAGTTACATATCTAAGTAATCTTTCCAGAGATTCAGACCAAAACCTTGTTGAAAAAATCAGTGATTTTTATAAAGCATATATTCAATTTGTCAATCAAATCTATTTCAGAGAGATTACAGCCCAAGACCAAGGGATAGAACTCTATGACAAATTGCAAGAAAAAATGCGTCTGGATGGACAAGTTAAAGACTTGGATGATGAAATCAGTGAATTGCACCAATATGCCACCATTCTTGAAGATGCCGAAAGAAATGAAAGCCTCAAACAATTAACGATTTTGGGTACTATTTTCCTCATTCCCACTTTGGTTACCAGTTTCTTAGGAATGAACCTGGTATCAACACCTGATAAATCATTTATATCACTTATTAGTAACTACTTTTATCTAATTCCAGGTCTTATCCTAGCGCCATTATTTGCTTACCTGTCTTTAAAAAGACAAAGGAAAAAGTTTTCACGTTATTTGCTGCTAGGGCTCACCACCATATCCATGCTTTTAACAATAATTATTCATTTGATAAAATATAAATGTTAATAGCCATGAAAGATAACAATATTACAAACTCATCATCAATTAGCTACCTCCTCGAAATAGAAAGATTCATAAAAAAGAAATTCGTCCATACAATATATATATATGTTATTGTAGGCATTTTGCCTATTGGAATTGGTTTTTACTTATCATTCCATTCTTTACAGGTCAATGGTATTTATGAACTTACCTACAAGATCTTTCTTTTGATTACAGGATTAATTTCTTCGTATCTAATTTTTAAATTCTTTTCTGGAGTTTTAATTAAATCAGAGGAAATCACAGAAAAAATTATAAATAACCACGCAAGTATCAAATTGGAAGAAATGAATCAATCCATAAAACTAAAAACTGAAATACTCAATATGTTTAAAAACAAGACCGAACTTGATCCTAAGGTTGTTGATTTATATATAAATAATTTACTTATAGCGCTATTAACCATAGATAAAGATAAAAAAAACAATAATTAAATATAGTGAAAATGGCTAACATTAAATCATTTTGTAATTTTATTGTAATAAGTACAATCTTTGGGCTATTAATTTCAGGATGTCAAAATCAGACTACTCCAATTCCTCCATTGTCGAAGCCACAAAAAGTGCTTATTGTGGTGGGCGATGATCGGAGCGGTTCAACGGTCGCCATAAGGAAACTGGATACTAATGACTATCGACAACTCTTCAACCTTATTCAACAATATGGTGGCGGAACTTTAGCTGTCGAAATCATTGGCAATCCTCAACCCCAACAAAAGCAGCCTTTTACATACTTCATTAAACCAGCTTTTCCTCTCTATCAATTCGATCCCATGGACCCAAAGTATACTTTAACCCAGAAAAAAAATATGAATTTAAAAAATGATAGTTTAAATATACTCAACCAAAGCATATCTCGAGAGAATCAATCACGAATAAATAAATATCTTACAGAAATTCAGAATAATGTGATAACCTATATTCCATCGGGTGGCGACCATACAGACATAAATAGCTCTTTCTTATATATCAATAAACTTCTTAATGAACCAATTTTTAATCAATACAATAAGACTATCATTATTATTTGTAGTGATGGCATTCATCAACCCCGAAGCAAAATTGAACCTATCACTGAAAAATTGCAGGGGGGACGAGCCGAAGTTCTCTTACTTGGTTGGCAAACAGACAAACAAGTCATTGAAGGATCCTTAGTACACGAGTTTGCCGACAAGACAAGTTTACTAGAATATTTGCATAATTCCTTAATTGGAAACAACTAAAATGAATTAACCCTAACAATCATATAAACTATGGAAAAAGATCATGCTAAAGCCCTCAACTATTATCATGAGGCAGAAGATTATGCTGATAAGGCCAACGCCCTGGCAGCCGATGCTCGGGAATATCAGCAAAAGTATGCCCAGCTCAACGAGCTTCTGGAAAAATGGGATATCATTATGCGTGGCAATCATCCCTTGATTTACACAGTAATTTTCGTCATAGTTACCATTGTTGAATATCTCTTTTCCATTGATTTATACAAAGATCTTTTGCCTCAGACTCCGTGGATAATACCTATTGGAATAGCTGTTGTGTCCGTCATTTTTTCTCATTTTATAGCACGTATGGTAAGCCCATCGTTAAGGCAAAAGGAATTTGTGGAGAAGAGAAGTAATCCTTTTAATGAAGATAAAACCGATGAAGAATTAGAAAATAAGATTAAGCTCAATAGCTACTTCTGGGGAGTTATATCCATAATAGGAGCAGTATTCATCACCTATGTCATTTACAGACTTTCCAAAGAAAGAGTAGATCGTGAAATTGCTGCCCATATGCGAAAAGAACCTTTTGGGATTTACGATTTATTACCTGTTATTTTCTATGTAGCAGAAGTAATTTTTGGTTTTTATGTTTTATATATACTCAATCGACTGGGTAAATCGATACAACATAAGAGATGGAAAACTAAATTCGATACAGCCCTTGAAAGTATGGTTGAAAACACCCGAAAGGCTGTCTCTCATTTCTCAAAAGCAGAAGAGCATGGCTACAACATACTTACTGACACTGTTAGCCAGAGTCTGCACATGGCTTTTTACCGAAACAAACGTTGCAATCCAAGTGACGAATTGGAGTATATCGCGGAACCCGAAATGGAGGAGCATACTTTCCTCCTGCAACTTCGCAGAGACGACCCCAATGAAACAAAACAGGCCACCATACATATACACACGGAGTACAACTATACAGCAACTGCAGCCTCCGACGTCGAAGGCAAGGCAGAATTTCGCTTCAAATCCTTCCCGCACGACCTGATTAGACGTGTAGAAGCCGAATTTATGGATGGAGCCAATGGGGCAGATGATGTAAACCTAACCACTAACCAGAAAAATTACCATATGCTAATTTTCAGGGTTTAACACTTCTTCTATCTTTTTATTCATCAGGAGATAAGATTGCCTTTATCAAGCTTTTTAAATTAACGTAATTCCACTTCAACCATTTATTTTGAAATATTACTAAACCACTTCATCTATTGGAAAATTAGAATTACTAATTAAGTGCATTGCTCTATCGATCTTTCAAGATAATCTGATGAAAAATAATAAACTTAAAATTATAAGGTTATGTATAAACTGGAAGTCAGCTTAAAACAGCACACGCCCCTCATTCATTTTCAATGGAGCGAGGAAGGAGCCACCCTTAGAGCATCGGAAGTGAAACCCAAGCTCGATAGGTTCTTAATTAATAAGATAGGTAAGCGATCAATTAAGCAGCAATGGACAAAAGAAATTAAAGATAAACAAAATTCCGAAAAGCTTTCATTAGACTATAAACTGTGGATTACAGAAGATGAGAATGATAAAAAAATTTATTATATTCCTGTTACGAATTTACCAAAAAGTTACAATAATGAGAATAATATAAAAAAAGATATTGCTGATATATTAGAAAGCCGAAAAGCTAACATTCATTTGATTAAAAATACACCATACTTTGCAAACCAGGAGCCTTTAAAGAATGAAAATCTGAATGAAACAAAATTAGCTGTAGTAAACAATGGAAATATTAAAGTTACTATATTAACAAAACACGTTGAATTGTACCATTACATAAAAGAAAATATCGAGGAGTTTTTCTGTGTCAATAACTTTGGCCAACGTCAATCAAAAGGTTTTGGGACATTCTACCTCAAATCAACTACCGAAGATATACTTGAAAAGGCGTTAGAAAAGAATTTTCAAAAATTTATTAAACTAAGTAAATCCATTAACTCAATTGAAGATTTATTCAAGAAAATAGATAAAGATTATAAAACCATTAAAAATAATCCTTCAGGTGAAACATTAGTAAAAGAATATTTTTCAAAGAAGCAGGGAATCAGCTGGGAAAAAGAGTATATTTCAAAAGTTGTTGCCCAAAAAGGCAAAAAAGAAAGTTTTGAAGGACAAAATATTTATTTTGTTCGAGCCTTGTTAGGTCTTCCCACTTTTTTCGATTATCCTCAATTAAAGCCTAAAATGAAAGTAGAAATCAAAAATGCAGACTTTGAAAGATTTTCATCTCCTTTAACTTTTAAAGTTTTTTACAGGTCCAACAAACATTATCAAATCTATATAGCAGCTACTGAAAACTATAAAATAATTATAAATCAAAAATTTAAATTTAAATGTGAAGGTCGTGAAGAAACACTAAATACGCCTGAAGACTTTGATATAATAGACTTTATGGAATTTATAGAACCCATTTTAGCCAATAGATTATTATCTTATAGTGCGGATATGCCGAAATTTGACAATAAACCTTTATATTAAGGTTAAACCCCAAAAAAATACGGCTTATAGACATTATTGACTTAACAAATTAGGAAATGGCCCGAGAAATTTTATTGCACATCTATTTCAACGCATAACATGAGATGAGAATGATTAATTTGAAAGTGGCATGAAACAAACCAGTAAGGAGCACTTTAATTAAACATCCCCTTTTTACTGAGGTAAAAGAGCTGATTGATGAAACATGAAACGACCACAGAATTAAACGCACAGTCATTTCTGACGCTTTGTTCAAATTTCGCAGCCCCCTGCTGGTGGTATTCTAACGAAGTCATAATCTGGAAAGCTGGTGCTCAATCTCCGAATTCAGGTACGATGAAACGATTTTAAAGAATCCCAAAACACACATATGCTCAACGAATCCACCTACGGTTGGGCTCATTTCGCATCCTCTGTTGGGAAAGTAAAGGCAAATTGTCAACTGCATCCCTCCTTTCATTCCCTGGCACGCGGAGCAGAGACCCAGATATCAATCAAAGCCCCTTGAGGCTAAAATTAACATTATCAGCCCCATAAGAACCTCAATTATTAACTGATTTCTTTTAAGAAAATTTTTTTGCTTAAAAAGTTGCAAAATAAAAATTTTTGATTACATTTACCCCTAATTTTGATGACCTCGTCTTTACCTCATCTACGCTACTTGACTTACTAACTTCTACTTTTAAACTATAAGAATTAACCCTTTAAGTTTTTTGCACCATCGGCCTTTCTTACTCAAGTAATGATGAACATGAAGTTTAAACGAAAAATTTACCGGAATGTACAAACTTGAAGTAACACTGAAACAGCACACTCCCCTCATTCATTTTCAATGGCACCAGGAAGGGGCAACCCTGAGAGCATCGGAGGTAAAACCTAAGCTCGATAAATATTTAATTTCAAAAATTAGAGATATAGAAGACAAAGCATTCTACAACCCAGAAAGTAAATCTTTAAAATACAAACTGACCATCATTCCAGCAGAAGAAACTGACAACTCAATTCGATTAGAAATTACACGAGATGTAAAAAATGACGTAACAAGATACAAAACCCAGCTCTTTCCTTTCTTTTTATCGAATATGGGTGGGGCTGCAAATGAAGAGGACTTAAAAAACTTTATTCTTAATAATAGTTTGAAATTAATTTTCCTAACTAGCTATCAAGAATTAAAAAATGAAATAATCAATAATATTTGCGACTTTTTTCTGACGCATAACTTCGGTAACAGGCAGAGTAAGGGATTTGGATCATTTTATCCAGATGAAATTCATTTAAATGAAAATTGGTATAAAGAACCTAAATCAAACTTCTATTTTACATTATCTTTTAATAACAGGGATTTAAATTCTTTTAGAAGTGCATTCGAGAAAATAGAATTATTTTACAAAGCTTTAAGGGGGGGTATTAATATAGTTAGAAACAATAATAATTATTTCTACTTCAAATCACTAATGTTTTTATATGCTAAGCAAAAATATCATGCATTATGGGAAAAAAGAATAATTAAGGAAAAATTCTTCATAAGTTTCTTGAATAACCAAAGAAAGCCAAATCACATGGCGGATATTCTTAATTTTAAATCAAATGATGCTTTTATTTTTAAGGATCTATTGGGATTATCAACTGAGGAATCATGGTTAACTTATGAATCCAATATTGAGAAACAACAAGCTCAGAAAACACACAGCACTTATAGAATACTTAACGAAAACAAACGAGATATTGAAAGATTTCCATCTCCAATTTTATTCAAGCCTATTATTACGAGTTGTCCGAATAAATATAAAATGAAAATCTTCATTATACTAAAACAGAAACTAATCGATGATTACTTCATTAATAAATCTTTTGCAATAATTAAGAATAATGTGAAAGAAAGATGTATTTACTTGGATACACCTCCAGAATTCTCCCTTAAAGATTTTCTCGAATTTTGTAAAAATATCGATATAAGCAATCATGTTGAACCCATCTATCAAACTACTCGCGAATTTAGAATTTTGCAAGAAATTTTTGAAGAACTACATAATAACTAAACACAATGAATAAGATTTATTCCGCCATTACCATAGGCCCCATATACGAAACACTGGAGAGGGCGCGTAAAACTCGTGCCTTGTGGGCCTCCAGTTACTTCTTCAGCTGGTTTATGAAAAATCTAATTATCCGACTCAAAGAGAAGGGTTACACGATTTTATTGCCAGCTCTTAAAAGCAAAAATCCTAATGACCTCTTGTTTCATTCAAAACATGGTGCGGGCCTTTACGCAGACAGATTATATTTTTCATACGACGCGCAAAAAGGCAGAAACCCGAATTTAATTATCCAAATTATCCAAGAAATGATATTAACTGCAAGTAAGGAATTAAAAAAGGAATTAAAAAATGAATTAAAAATAGATAATAATTACCTCTCACAGTATCTTAATTTACATGTTGTTGAAATAGAGAATAACGGGGGCGTTTTTCCTCTTCAGGAACTCAACGAAATGCTCGATTTGGCTGAACTTCACTTAAACGCACCTCTATGTGAAGGAGATATTCACAAACTTGCTGAAATTTTTGAAAATATTGATATCCGATCATTTCTATACAATGATGCTTTTGAAAACAGTGAAAATTTAGTGCATAATGATAGCAGGATTTTCCCATCACTCTCGGAAATTGCAACAGCCACCCTGGGAAATATTCCCGAAAATGTTAAAGAAAAACTTAAGAAAAATACACAAGGAATCCAAGAGGACGAAGAACTTTTTAAAATTCTAAATAATCATAAAATCAGGTTTTTCCCCTTTCATAAGTACTACGCACTCATTTACACGGATGGCGATGGGATAGGTTCCATTCTCGCTCAGCTTTCTAAAAATAAAGAGAATGTTGTTAATAATTTACAGTGCTTTAGTGAAAAACTTTTTGAATTTAGCAAAAAGTCAGAAGAAATTCTTTACAACTATGGCGGACGTCTGGTATATGGCGGAGGAGACGACCTAATGGCTTTGGCTCCCATAGTAGGAAAACAGGAAAACGACTTTAAAACCCTTTTCTGGCTTGTAAACGAACTCGACCATGCTTTTAGTGAAACTATGAAGGACCTTGTGAATGAGTTAAACATGCAGGGAATTCATATAACTATTCCCACGCTGTCCTACGGCATCATGATAGGTTATTACAAACATCCGCTCAAAGAGGCTCGTTGGGAAGCTCAGGAATTGTTAAGTAGAAAATATAAAGATGGTAAGAATATTGTGGCCATTAGGTTTCAGAAACACAGCGGACAGTTAATGGAAGCTGTTATCCATAAAAACAACAAGCAATCATGGTCTAAAATTCTAGAGCTCACCCAGAAAAACAAATATTTACCTTATTACAACGCTTCAAATGGCAATGAAATTAAATTAAGAAAGAATGACCTGCTCTCTGGCATCATTCACCGGTTAAAAGATGAGATATTTGAAACCACTCTAATAGAAGCTTTGAAAAACAATAAATTAGAAATTTTTATTAAGAATTCTTTTAATGAGAGTATTCACCAAAATAATGACTTTCTGAAAGAATTTAAGGATTTGGCATCCCTTACATTCATGGAATATTGCAAAGAAGAAACACCTTTACTTTGTGAAATCCAGAAATTTAAAAACACCCTTTACGTGGTACTACGCTATATTCATTTCATTAACAGCGACAAAGAATAAGAATAGGAGGCAAAACCCATGGCTATATATCGATTTAAATTAAAACCCCTCGAGCCCTTCTTCTTTGGAGGCGAAAAACATATTTTAGAAGGAGGAAAAATATTGAATGAATATTTCATGAATTCCACATACTATCCCCAGCAAACTACGCTATTGGGCATGTTAAGGTTTTTGCTTCTAAAGCTTTCACCTGAGGTATTTAATGGAACTCAAATCACGGACAAGCGTAAGGCCGTCCAGCTTATTGGCGAACGAAGTTTCGATGGAACGATTGAAAATTTCGGTGCAATTAAGAAGCTAAGCCCCTTGTTTTTCTGGGAAAATCAAAAACAACTTATCTTTCAAATAGCGCCCAGGGACCTTTTTCTTAAGATCGCAGAAAGCGCTGATGCAATGGAGGCTAGTAAAGTTACAATAAATGGCAACCCCTTACCCTATTTTTTCTTAGATGCCCAAAATAAACGTTTCAACAGCAAGAAACACCTTAATTGCCTCGACATTTATCTCATCGATGAGAAGGGAGAAAGTGTTTTTAAATTACCAGAAATATTCGATCGCCACGACCGTATAGGGATTGAAACTCACAAACCTCTTCCTGGCGATAGCTCTTCCCCAGAAGACGACCCTGAAGACAAATATTACCGTCAGGTTTTTTATTCTTTCAAAAAAAATTGCTCATATACATACGCTCCAGGAATATCAACTAATCCCATTTGCCCTTCCCATGAAAACAATAAAAATGGGCAAAATAAGGAATCGAATATTTCCTGCGATTGGTATTTCATGTTTGAGGCAGAAATAAACGATGACATTTTTTCTTTTCCTCAAAATAATAACAATTTCTTACCACAATTCATACAACTGGGTGGTGAAAGGGTACACTTTAGGATGGTTATAGAAAAAATGAATGAGTTTTACCATCCATCCCTAAATGTTTCGTTTTTCGAAAGAAAGGTACCCATGCTCTATTTACTGAGCGACGCATTCATGGAGCCTGACAAACAACAAGCGTGCAGTTTTGCCATAACCCGTTTTACCCCATTTCGGCATCTTATGGCATCTGTGCAAGAGACCCAACATTATGGCGCCATCGTTAATTACCAAAGCAAGTCATCAGGTCAAATTAAAAGAAGTCAACTATTTAATCTCATCCAAAGGGGGTCCGTATTCTATTTTTTGGATACAAGTCAAAGGGATAACTTCATTAAAGCCTTAAAAGAGGCTCGTGCATTCTTTAATATAGGATTTAATCAATTTATTACAAACAACTAAAAACTTTTAAATTATGAGTATCGAATTCATTCCTTATTTTATTCAGTGCGTAACCAACATGCATGTTGGGAGCGGAGATGCCAGTTATGGTATTGTTGATAAACTGGTACAGCGCGACCCCGTAACAAGATTTCCGACCATTCACGCCTCTAGTCTTAAAGGAGCCTTGCGTGAACACTTTGAGAAAAAAGATCCATTGAATAAGGAAATACTAGAGTACATCTTTGGAAAGGAAAATAAAGATTCGAATAATGACCATAAAACCCAACCAGGGCAGTATGTATTTTTTAGCGCCGATCTGGTGGCCCTCCCCTTGCGAAGTACTTATCAACAATTTGTTATGGCCTCAGCGCCTCTGGTTTTTGATATACTCAATAAAAAAGCAAGATATTTGGGTAATCAAGATATTTTCACACTTGACGATAATACAATAGCAAGAAAAATATATTTAGCATCAACACCAGAAAATACTACCATTATTGTTGAAGATGAAGAATTTCAAAGTGATAAAAAACCAGATTTTGATATACTTCAACTGCCAAGTAGCCTCAAAGGCTTGCTCAACCAGAGATTTGCCATGTTAACAGACGATGCTATTCAAAACTATGTGGAAAATCTTCCGGTATTAGCTCGCAATGCCCTCAACAATGGTATAAGTGTAAACCTGTGGTACGAAGAAATCGTCCCCCATCAAACAGTTTTTTTAACATATTTTGGAATGGCGGACCAACACAAAGATACATTCTGCAGAATCATTGAAAATGATCTCATCCAAATTGGTGGAAATGCCTCGTTAGGTTATGGTTTGTGCAAATTTGTTAAGTTAAATTAAAGTCTAAAGGCGATGAAAAAGCTCAATGAATTAATCAGTATTGGAATAGAGGTTTTAAAACAAGAGGATAAAATAAATGAAAAATTTGATGGTTACATCTCATCATTTGGTGCTTCACTTATTTATGCTGGACTTCTTCCCACGGTGATATTTTACTCTCGAAAAGGGGGTGCAGTTGAGGAAAGGCAGCATATAATAGAATGGATTGAAAAAATGCTTCAAAAACAAAAAAATAATGGTCAATTCAAACTGAAAGAAGAAACAATCAGCCTTTACAATTCAAATAAAGCTGCTGATATTGTTAAACTTACCAGAGAAGTGAGAGAAGCTGCTGTAGCGCTTAAATTAGCATTAAGAGTTTTCATATAAAAATTCGAACTATGAGTTGGAAATCACAAGACGCTCCCAATGTGGGTTTAATATTTTACAAAGAAAGATATATTGGAGAACAATGTAATATTAACAATAGGGATGAGATTGAATTTACACAAAAAAATAATTTTAAGAATAAGAATAAAAAAATCTATTTATTAGAAGCTAATACCTACAAAACGATTGATATTGAAACTAAGCATCAATTTATTCTCAAAACCACCTATCCAGGGCTGTTGGTTGGCAGTGGCTACCCCCACGATACCAACACCGAAGGAGATTTTGCCATTGGTTTTTACTTCGACTACACCACGGGATTACCTGTCATACCAGGTAGTTCAGTGAAAGGTATCTGTAGATCATTGTTTGAACTCGACCAGAGACCTACCAAAAATAATGAAACCGAAAAATACAGTGGTTTAATGTCACTCGAGGCTATTAAATTCATTTTAAATGAAATGAAATTCACGCCAAATGATAATCTAAATAACCAAGTCAAGCTTTTTTTACTAGAACATTTAAATAAAGAATTAGGTTCATTAACAAATAACGCCCAAGAAAAGCACAAAGAATCAGAATTTTTAAAACAAATGGTTGTGGATTTATTTGGCGATCAGGATCACCCGGGTGAGGATATATTTCTGGATGCTATTATTGACATTGAAAAAACTGGTAAGAAAAAATTTTTGGGCGACGACTATATAACTCCTCATCCCTCGCCCATCAGAAACCCTATACCCATTCAATTTTTGAAGGTGCTTCCGAATGTATGGTTTAAATTCAGATTTATTCTTACCGAAACAAAAATCAATATCAAAGGCCAGGAAATGACTCTAAAACCTGAGTTTAAATTAAAATTTTACAAACAAATCCTTCTAACCCAAGGAGTAGGGGCTAAAACCAGTGTGGGCTATGGTAGATTGGAAGAGGAGAAATCACCATCACAAGAAAAACGACAAAACAATGACCGAAATGTTCAACAAACAGATAATCAGCAAAATCAAGGACAAATCCAGCAGGCGCCCAAACAAGAAAACACAAATTTAAATATAATAAATAAAAGCATAGATAAACTTAAAAATGGAGATGAATTAATCATTGAATTCAAAATAGAGAAGTTAAACTCTTGTTATTTTATCGCAAAAGATCAAAGTAGTGCCCAGAAAATAACAATTGAAGCAAACCTAACTGGAAATAAGCCCGCTGAATCTGGATTCTATAAAGCTGAAATCGCTACAATTGAAGGCAAAGGAGAAAAAAGAAAGTTTATTATTAGAATAAAAAATTTAAAAAAAATTAACTAATAATGGAATTACCCAGGATTCTTCTCATCGACGATGACAGGAGCTATTGTAAGCGCATGGTAAAGGAAGCCTTGACAGAAGGTTTTGTGCTTATCTATGAGCATAGCCTCGACGAAGGCATTAAAATTTTAGAAGAACGGGAAGATATTGTTGGTGTTATTCTTGATAGCCATTGTTATGTATATGAAAATCAAAAGGATCCACCAGGTGCCAACTTCATAACTCACGCAATAGAACAACTTTCTACCCTTCGAGAATCGCATAATCGACATCCGGTCATTTGCGTCAATACCGATAATCGAGAGGAATTTGAAAAACAACTCACAGGATATAGTCCTGTATTCGCCAAAGGAGAAACTCATCCCGAAATTTGGAAATTTTTAAAAGAAAACGTCCAAAAGCTGCCCTCAATCATCATAAAAGAAGATTATCCTGAGATTTTTGACAATATTCATTTGTTATATACGGAAGAGCTTGAGTACGAATTATTAGATCTTATTGCATATCAGAGAAGGGGTAAGCATACGGATATACCCAACAGGCTCAGCCAGGTAAGGCGACTGCTTGAATGGGCCATAGGTAAAACCTATCAGGAACTATTCAAAAAAGATGTGCAGGAGATACTAGAAAGTGGGAGAGCTGGATTTGCGGCCCAATCGCTTAGCATCCTCAACAAGGCGGATATTGTGAATAGGCACATGTATAAAATTATTCATCTAGCTTACTCGTTTTGTAGCGAGTACGGAAATCACGCACCCTTGAAACAATCTCCTATGCCCCTGAATTCCATCACCCTTAATTATCTGGTAGGAGCCTTACTTCTCTCTATTGACTATTTTTTAAGAACACTGGAAAATAAAGAACAAGCCTTCGAAAAAGTAATCGATTATCTCAATAAGGAACTTGAAAAAAAACAAAATCATTAACTTGACCCCTATAATGAAAACCTTAAGGGTACTTGCAATAACCTTCAAATCAGAGCTCGAGCCATGGGAAGTGTCAGCCTTTCGGGCGGCCATTATCGAAATTGCAGGCAGAGAATACACTCTTTTTCATAACCACGAAGACGATAACTATTTATATGAATATCCACGAATTCAATATAAACGAATCGGGAAAAAAGCTGCAATTGTGTGTTTAGAGGAAGGTATTGACGAACTTCATCACTTTTTCAACCGAAAAGGGAGAGTAGCCCTAATTGGGGATAGAGAAATAGAATTAGAAGTTGAAAGAGTAAAATTATACCCATTTCAATTCAGGCTAATCCCTCACCAGTTACGTTATAAGATAAAAAATTGGGTAGCACTGAATGAAGAGAATTATAAAAAATTTAGAATCTCTAACGACATTGAGCAAAACCTTGATATGCTCTCAAAAATTCTAACGGGCAATATCATTTCAATGGCCAAAAGCATCGATTGGACAATTGATGGCATGATTCAGACGCATATTAAACAACTGAGTTTTCCGAAGATTGTTAAAATAAAAAACACCAAAATGACGACCTTTGATGCTGATTTTGAGACCAATGTAGCATTACCGGCATACATTGGGCTGGGTAAATCGGTAAGTAAAGGATTTGGAGTAGTTTTACCCCAAAATGAGAAAAAATTTACCGATATATAGATAAGACCCTTCTTTTTGTTTTTGGCTTAACTTTCTTTATATTAGCCTTTTCATTCTAAAGGCTAAGCTATGTCAGGCATCGATTCATTGGCACCTTTCAAACTTACGCAGGGACAACAGGAAGCAGCACAGAAACTGGAGGCATTTCTGACGGACCCGACTCAAAAAGTATTTATTCTCAAAGGATTTGCTGGTACCGGCAAAACTTCTTTGCTTAAAGCACTGGCCGAATATGCTTCGGAGCAGGGCTATGTTCCCGTTTTGATGGCCTCTACAGGTCGGGCTGCGGGTATTCTTACCGAAAAAACCCAGCGTGAGTCAGCAACCGTCCACAGCAGCATTTACAACATGGAAGACCCGGTGGATTTTGAAACAAGACAAAAAATCATATTTTCATTAAAAAGCGGAATCTTCCTGAAAAAAACCCTATTTATTGTTGATGAATCTTCACTTATAAGTAACCACGACACTTCGGGAGGATTTTTGCAATATGGTTCTGGGCGCCTACTCTCCGATATCCTCACCTATATTCGACAAAATAAGATTGTTTTTGTAGGCGATGCAGCCCAGTTACCACCCGTAGGAAGCAATATCTCCCCTGCCCTGGATAGTCAAAATTTTGAGAGCTATTTCGGTATCAATCCCATGGAGTCGGCGCTCGAAGACGTGATGCGCTTCAGCAAAGATTCAGGTATTTATCAGAATACCAATAAATTAAGATTAGTAATACAAGGTAAGGTTTCCCCTCGAGATTTTCGCATCCGGGCATCTACTCATCCTCAGGAATTTACCACTTACCCTCTCGATAGCCTAATGATAGAGAGTTATGCTCATTTATACAGAAAAAACGGACCTGAAAGTCTCATTTTCATCACTTTTTCGAATCAAAAAGTCAATCTACTAAATAAGCTGGCCAGGGCACAACTCAATTTTAGAGACCATCCGCTCACAAAAAGTGAACTAGTAGTTGTGGCCCAAAACAATCATTTACACGGACTTTTCAACGGAGACCAGCTCACGGTGCTGGATTTCGAAAAAAACACCGTTCAACGGGCAGGGCTTAATTTCAGAAAGGTAACCCTGCTACGGCACGATGTAAACGGAGCCCGGCAAATCTCTGGATATATGATAGATGAATATCTGCTTGCTAATAAACCTATGCTCACCCCTGAGCAAAACAAACAACTTATTCAGGATTTTATGATACGAATGAGCAAGCAGAATATAACCCCCAAAAAAACTCCGGAGCATTTCAAGGAACGGCTTCGCAACGATCCCTTTCTCAATGCGCTTATGCTCAGGTATGGTTATGCCCTTACTTGCCATAAGGCGCAGGGGGGAGAATGGAAGGATGTTTTCATCATCATCGAGCCCTCACTTTTCCACCCCGGGAATGCTGGCATGCTGTATCGCTGGATTTACACCGCATTGACACGCTCGGCAAAACATTTGCACTTGCTTGAAAATCCCATTATCCAATAGCCTTGTTAGACGACCTTGCTACAGCTGCTTATGAAGCCTTGCGCGAAAAACAATATGCGCAGGCCTTGGAGCTTTATCGCAAAGCGCTTTTAGAAAAGCCATTACAAACAGCAGAAAACTATAGCAGGGCTTCATTTGCGGCCAACCGCTGCAACGAGCACAATACCAGCTTTAAATGGGCCCAAAAAGCCTACGAAATAGACCCCGAAAATCCTCTGGTATTGCAGGCCCTGGCCTGGGCCTTTTATTTTTATCTTAACTTTTTGAAAGACAGGGCCTCATCCGATTTTATCATCAGCTGGCTGACCCGCTTAGCATCTAAAACAATCCCTGAAACAGCTAAACCCTTTGCCCTGGCAGTTATTCAAGCCGTTCCTCGTTTGCTCGACAAAGAAATGCCACCTTTCCTTTCTATCACACGTTGGCTCAACCAGATCAATCCGGAAATACTTAGCAACGAGCCCATCATTATTCAAGCCAACGAGCAAAACAGAATGGAACTTGCCTCGCAACGCGAAACCCTGTGGGCTTTACGCACCCAGGTGCTTTACGAAGCCGGTTGGTACACCGAATGCATTGATATGTGCAATCAAGCCCTCAACCAACCTATTCATTGGCATTATAACAACGATATATGGATTAATCGGCGAAAAGCCCTATCGTGTGAAGCTTTGGGACAGCATAAAGAAGCTATAACGATTTACGAGAAACTCCTAAGCCATAGGGAAGAATGGTTTATTCATTACGAATATGCCCGATTGCTTAAAACCCAGGGCGACATCAACAAATCCCAGGAGCATGCTGCCCGGGCCTTACTAGCCGAAGGCCAACTCTCTTCCAAAATACACCTTATCAAATTCACGGCACAAACACTTCAAGAAAGTGGTCGCTCCAGAGAAGCTGAACTTCACTACCTGCTATGGATAGGAATTTACCAGGAAAAAGGATGGCGAATTCCCGAAACCTCTGATCTCAAAAATGAATGGATAAATGCTCAGCACGATGTCAAAAAGTTACTGTCGGAGGCCCGGAAACTATGGAGAGAATGGCAATATCTATCTCAGCCTCGCTTAAAAGGTGTCATCATACGTATGAATGAGGGCAATTTGAGTGGTTTCATACTTGCCGAAAATGGGAAAAATTTGTATTTTAGTCGAAACGATTGGCAAAATCCAACCGTAGAACCTCGCAAAGGATTGAAGGTTGAGTTTATCGTAGTGCAGCGAACTCACCCTAAAACCCAAAAAGTCGTTGACAATGCTATTCAGGTGAGACCCATCGATAAATAAAAAATATGGATTTGGTGTTAAACAGTTATGGAACCACGTTGCTGCGTGAGAACGAGCAATTTGCCATTTCTACCGTAGATGGCAAGCAATTGATAAATCCGGCAGACGTGAAAACCATAAGCATAAGCAAGGGTGCGCGTATTTCGTCGGATGCTGTTTTGTTAGCTATCGAACACGAGATAGACATCTTGTTTATAGATGGCCGAGGCCAACCCAAAGGCCGGGTTTGGAGTGTAAAATATGGGTCGATCTCCACCATACGCCGTAAACAGCTCGATTTTACGCTCAGTAGCCAGGCTGTGGGCTGGATAACAGGAATCATGGCTCAAAAAATAGAAAACCAGGTAGCTCTTATCTGGTCAGTATGTCCGCAGGAATACCTCACTGCTCCCTGGGTAGAACACAATATTCAAAAGCTCAACGACTATAAAACCAAAATTACACAACTTAAAGGCGAAACCGTAAGCGATATAGCGCCCTCGCTCAGAGGATGGGAAGGTGCTTCCTCCAAAATTTATTTTGAAACCCTAAGTAATTTTCTTCCTGAAGAATACCGCTTCACTGGTCGCTCGCACCCGGCTGTAGATGTTTTCAATGCATTGCTCAATTATGCTTATGGAATTCTTTATGGAAAAATTGAAGGAGCACTTATCAAAGCCGGTGTTGACCCTTACATTGGGGTTTTTCATCGCGAAGACTACAACCGACCCGTTCTGGCCTTCGATGTAATAGAGTTATTCAGGGTATGGGCCGATTTTGTTGTGGTGCGATTATGCCAGCAAAAAGCAATTATTCCGGAATGCTACACAGTACAACCCAATGGAACCTACTGGCTCGAGGCTCTTGGGCGACGCATAGTTATTCAGGCCATGAATGATTATCTGGAAGATCTCATCACCTGGAAAGGCCAGAGTCGCTCCCGAAACACCCACCTTCAACTCTATGCACACAATCTAGCACAGATGTTTTTACGATCAAAAACCCAGTAAGCCATGCTGATGAAAGGCAGAAATGTTACCGCCCCCAACGATGAGCTGCAGCCTCTCGAAATCGCGCAGTTTCATCGGATGATAACCCAGCCTCCCTCCGATTTACGCGACTACATCAACATGTTGCGCCAGGTTAAGCAAATCGATGAAAAGGCATATTCGCAGAAAAAAAGAAACCTTCCTTATGTAATATGCGGAAGATTTCAGCCGCCCAAGCGACACAGCAATCATTTTGCATTTACTAGCTGCTTTATAGTAGACATCGACCATATTGCTCAATCCGAAACCAACCCAGAACAACTGCGCCAGAAATTTCAGACCGACTCCCGCGTATCGCTACTCTTTACATCACCCGGACAAGACGGACTGAAAATCCTTTTCACCCTCGCAAAACCGATTTCTGATAAAGCCATTTACAGTATCTTTTACAAAAATTTTGTGAAAAGCCTCGCTGAAGAATTCAATCTGCAAAATCTCATCGACACTCGGGTTCACGATGTAGCAAGGGCCTGCTTCCTGAGCTATGACCCCGACGCCTGGTTTAACCCGGCAGCAGAACCCATTAATCCCGATTTATTCTTGTCCCAAGGTGGAGATGCTCAAATCGATGAAGAATTAGCCGCCATTAAAAAAGAATTAGAAATCACACGCATGGAAGAAAAGCAAAAAGAAACCAACATAATAAACGATGAGGCCTGGGCACGAATAAAAGAAATTCTACTTCAGCGCAAGCCCAAATCAAAACCCGAAGTATACGTTCCCGAGCCCTTAAAGAATTTAGAAGAAAAACTAGGCCCATTTCTACAAAACCTGGGAATACGCATCGTTTCGTCCGAAAAAATTCAATATGGCAAGAAAATTAGACTTGCTTCGAGCCAGCCTTTGTTTGCAGAATTAAATGTTTATTTCGGAAAGAGAGGATTCACTGTAGTTCAGGTAACCAAACACGACACCCACACCGAATTTACCGACGATTGTAAGAAACTGATTGAAGGATGGATAGAAGATTTTTACGATCAATAAAATAAATGCCATGCCCAGGCAAAGCAAAAGCCCCAAAGATAGCTTTATAAAAAAAATGCTGGCGATGAAACGTGCAGGCCTCAAACCCGCACCAAACAACATTTCTGGTAAGGAGTCAGAATTGGAATCGCTTCCATCAAGAATACAAAAAATCTTAGGTTTATCTCAAACACCTCAAAAAGCAGAAGAAATGACATTCTGGATAATGTACGACATTGAAGACAACAAAATAAGGCGCTATATTGCCCGCTATCTCGAAAAAAAGGGATTCCTGAGGGTGCAAAAGTCGGTTTTTCTGGCCCGGGCCGAACGTAACGATTTTAAAGAAATTGCAGAAGCCTTGCGGGAGGTCAACCAACTTTACGAGAACCACGATAGCATTATCCTCATTCCAGTATCAACCGACGAATTGCATGCTATGCATCTTATCGGTAAAGAGATAGGAATTGAAGCATACGAAAAAAGGCCTAATACTATGATCCTTTGAGAAAAAAGCATTATATTTGCAAAGAAGAACAGAGAAGAGCACAGGATTATGAAAATTAGTAGTACTTTTGCAACCTTTAATTTTGAGGGGGGATCTCTTGGGCCAAAGCAGAGGATGAAAGTAATAAAATTCTTAGAATCAGAACTATAGGAGGATAACTATTATAACCCAACTTCCACCAAAACAAGGATTAAGAC
>JBMFOU010000028.1:0-43138 GCA_049969475.1 Bacteroidales bacterium
TTAAAATAACGACTGATAAGATGTCAGATTTTAAAATAAGCACTTATCTTTATAAGCTGCTGATAATCTGTTTATTAAGGGATTTCATTCGGGTTTTGTTCGTACCTTGTTCGTACCATCTTCGAATATTGACCCTTTCAACGCCTTTTAAAAAATTATAAATGAGCGATTTAACTTCTAAAAATAGAGAATGAATGCGATGAACACCGGGAGAAAGTAGGAAAGAAAGCAAAACCCAGGTTTTTAGAACTCATGCAGGGATATAATGTACTTAGGCTCTTTTTTGGGAGTTTAATACTTAAATCTTAAAACCAGCAGGGGATTGTTCGGGGAACCTATTTGTTATAGAATCAGAACTTGTAAGCTTTTATTGGATGCTGGCCATTCCATCGTACTCAGTTAAAATGTAACACCCGGGTATTCGCGATGGAGCAGCTGATATCTGTTGTGACTCTAAAGGAGGACTGGTTATAAGGTATATTGTTAGATTGGAGAGTTAAATTTTACAAAAGTCTGGTATTTTGAAGGTTTCTAATTTGTTTCATCGTCAACGCTAGGATAAAATACTCAGCTCAGGGTGTTTGAGTAGGTTTTTCAGATATAGATATTCGTCCATTAGCCCGGTATTTTAGATGTAGGCTCATCAGGAATTATAGACCCCAGATAAGGGAAGCCGACAGCTATTCTCTTCATTTCGAACGAGGAGCCCAGCATTGTTTGGGGGTTTATACCCTGGTTTCTTGACATTTTTAGAAATAGTATTGACTATCCCCCCTTCCATCTCCCTGCAAATCGTCTAAGGGAGATCTCCTCACGCAACTTTGCAATATCTTTTTCAAACGCTTGAATGCACGTTCTGAACTCATGATAGGGTGAAGCGAAACCCTCAGAATCGGGGAGGTTTAGGCGGTTCTTCAAGTAGTAATACTAACCGAAGGCCTTTGGGTACTTGCGACAAGTTAAATTTACAAGATGGCTTTTTTTTCTTTAGTAATCAGCTCTTCTCTGCCAACCCCAATTGGGGTTCATTCTTCTTTTTTAACCCAGTTTGGGCGAATGAGGGGAGGCCCCCCTCGCTCCCGGTGATAGAATGGGCCTCCATGGAATGAATAGAATAGCGGGTAAGTGACTTGTCTTTTAACCCCAAAGAACGCACAGAAGGTGCTAAGCACGCAAGAGTTTATTCATCTTGCGGCAGGGGAGGCATATAATCGCTTCGGATTTCTGTGTGTCTTATTTCTCCACCCGTAGTACCTGTTTGTCTGGCCAGGAATAATACCCCAAAGGCAAAAATCAGGGTAACCCAGGCAAGGATTGTGGCAAAAGGCTTTTGCCTGAAACTAGCCCAGAGTGCCAACAAAGAGAGGCCCCCCAGCATATACGACAGCAAGGCAAAAGTTTCAGCGGCTTCTTCGTGCCTGTGAATAAAGTCTTCGGAAATTCCGCTGATTTTTTTAACCACCTCTTCTGCTCCTTCGCCGGTAAACACAGCCGCCAGGGTACCTATGGCTCCGAGAAAAAAAATCATGAAGGCGGTTCGTTTTACAGCTTCCGATTTGGATACTATGCCTGTAATCATCACGATGACCCCCACGAGAGGGAAGATGATGGGCATGTGATTGACCACCAAATGTAGATGCGCTCCGTTCATGGTTTTTTTGGAAAATTAAATATTTACCCCCAAAAGATGACCCACCAGAGCAGATAATGCCATGGAAAGGGTTCCCCATATGGTAATCCGCAGGACAGCCTTTTTTATGTTTGTCCCGCCTGTTTTGGCCGTTGTGGCTCCTAAAAGGGCCAGGGATACGATGCTGAATCCATAGAGCCAATATTCCATGCCCTGCACCTTGGCCAGAAGAGTCACCAGGAGCGGTAATAGGCCTCCCAACGCAAAGGATGCGCCCGAAGCAAAGGCTGCCTGCAGGGGGTTGGCCTGATTGATTTCATTAATGCCCAGTTCGTCTCTGATATGGGTACCCAAGGGGTCTTTTTCCATGAGTTCCTTGGCTACCTGCTGGGCCGTTTCTTTTTTCAGACCCCGTCGCTCATAGATTTGAGCCAGTATGTTCAGCTCTACATCCGGCATCTCTTCAAGTTCTTTCATCTCTCGCTCAATGTCTGCTTTTTCGATATCTGATTGCGAACTCACCGAGACGTATTCGCCGGCGGCCATGGATAATGCGCCTGCCACGAGTCCTGCAACCGTGGCCAGTACAATGGGTTCTCGGGTGGAACTGGCAGCCGCAACTCCTATGGCGAGACTCGACACGGAAATGATTCCATCGTTGGCCCCCAGCACCGCGGCTCTCAGCCAATTGCTTCTGTGTATGTAATGGTTGTCTAAATAGTTGTCGATGGTTAACATATCAGCTTTAGTTGGTAAAGGTCGTGGCAAAATTAAGGCGAATGTAAGGCCACCTGGCATTTGGGTGGAATTTGAGGGTATAAAATGGTCGTGCCCATACTTAGGTTACATCGAATTGGTCTCGATGAATTTTCCATCTAAACTCTCGTCATACGTTGAAATGTTTTTGAAAGCGGTATGCATGTCTTTTGGGAAAATAATGGCTTGAACGGAGTTTAATGTAACCCAACATCCATTCTGCTTTTGCATAAGTTTAAAAAAATTGAGGGTGTAATTCTTCTACACCCTCATCGGTTTATTGCACAAAATATGATTTAAAGATTTTAATGAAAGCGAAGGGAGATTCTTGTACCTGCTACCGATTACAGTGGGCAGATGGAGTTTTTCCTTTATGGTTGATAAGAGCTTTCTCCTGTATGCCTAATTTTTATCGTTTACCATGTTTTGTTTAGTGGAGGCTAAAATTTATTAAGCAGGCAGTTAGGAGAATAATCATCAGGGATGGGGTTCAACCATTTCTTATTCAGGCTTCTTCTCTTCTGATTTTTTCACCGGTTTTTCCAGAGGTTTAGGTCCGGTTTTAGAATTTATGGGTTCGTTGGAGGGATTTTTCACCTTGGTGCCAGCCGGTTTTTCGGGTTGGGGGGAGGTTGGTTTGGCTTCAGTTCCTGTAGCGGGTTTCTCGGGCAGGGGTCGGCGCTCGGCGTTTTGGTTTTGCATCTCGGTTTGATGGAGCTTTTCTGCTTTGTTTTCCTTTAGGCTTTTCTGTTCTGCTTGTTGGGAGAGTTTAACCCGTTTTGCCTGTTGCCTGGCGGCCGTGTCGTGGGGTTTGTTTTGAGCCTGAGGGGCGGCTTCTGCATGATGTTTTTCTGCCTTAGCCCGGGTTTCCTTCATGGTGGTTTGTTCCTGGGCTTTCCTGGAAAGTGTTACCCGCTTCTGTGCCTTGCTCTTCACCGTATCGGGTCGGGTAGCCTGCTGCACTGTCTGGGTTTTCTGGGTTGGGGTAGCTACTTCCTGCGAGGTTTGGGTGGTCGTGCTCTTTTTTAATTTCAGCGTCTGGGTTTGCTGGGCTTTTAGAACGCCAAAGCTCAACAGCAGTGCTGAGGTAAGTACTAAATACAACAGCTTTTTCATGGGTGTAAGTTTTTAATAATTACTGAGGGTTGTATCAATTATTGTGCCGTAATCGCCGGAAAGCGAAGCAGGAACTTCAGATTTTAAGCGTGCAATGAGGTCGGGTATAGCCTTCTCGAGTGTTTGCAGGAGCTCCAGGGTCTTTTTACTGTTCTCGGGTGGAACTGGCAGCCGCAACTCCCATGGCGAGACTCGAAACGGAAATTATCCCATCGTTGGCCCCCAGCACCGCGGCCCTTAGCCAATTGCTTCTGTGTATGTAATGGTTGTCTAAATAGTTGTCGATGGTTAACATATCAGCTTTAGTTGGTAAAGGTCGTGGCAAAATTAAGGCGAATGTAAGGCCACCTGGCATTTGGGTGGAATTTGAGGGTATAAAATGGTCGTGCCCATACTTAGGTTACATCGAATTGGTCTCGATGAATTTTCCATCTAAACTCTCGTCATACGTTGAAATGTTTTTGAAAGCGGTATGCATGTCTTTTGGGAAAATAATGGCTTGAACGGAGTTTAATGTAACCCAACATCCATTCTGCTTTTGCATAAGTTTAAAAAAATTGAGGGTGTAATTCTTCTACACCCTCATCGGTTTATTGCACAAAATATGATTTAAAGATTTTAATGAAAGCGAAGGGAGATTCTTGTACCTGCTACCGATTACAGTGGGCAGATGGAGTTTTTCCTTTATGGTTGATAAGAGCTTTCTCCTGTATGCCTAATTTTTATCGTTTACCATGTTTTGTTTAGTGGAGGCTAAAATTTATTAAGCAGGCAGTTAGGAGAATAATCATCAGGGATGGGGTTCAACCATTTCTTATTCAGGCTTCTTCTCTTCTGATTTTTTCACCGGTTTTTCCAGAGGTTTAGGTCCGGTTTTAGAATTTATGGGTTCGTTGGAGGGATTTTTCACCTTGGTGCCAGCCGGTTTTTCGGGTTGGGGGGAGGTTGGTTTGGCTTCAGTTCCTGTAGCGGGTTTCTCGGGCAGGGGTCGGCGCTCGGCGTTTTGGTTTTGCATCTCGGTTTGATGGAGCTTTTCTGCTTTGTTTTCCTTTAGGCTTTTCTGTTCTGCTTGTTGGGAGAGTTTAACCCGTTTTGCCTGTTGCCTGGCGGCCGTGTCGTGGGGTTTGTTTTGAGCCTGAGGGGCGGCTTCTGCATGATGTTTTTCTGCCTTAGCCCGGGTTTCCTTCATGGTGGTTTGTTCCTGGGCTTTCCTGGAAAGTGTTACCCGCTTCTGTGCCTTGCTCTTCACCGTATCGGGTCGGGTAGCCTGCTGCACTGTCTGGGTTTTCTGGGTTGGGGTAGCTACTTCCTGCGAGGTTTGGGTGGTCGTGCTCTTTTTTAATTTCAGCGTCTGGGTTTGCTGGGCTTTTAGAACGCCAAAGCTCAACAGCAGTGCTGAGGTAAGTACTAAATACAACAGCTTTTTCATGGGTGTAAGTTTTTAATAATTACTGAGGGTTGTATCAATTATTGTGCCGTAATCGCCGGAAAGCGAAGCAGGAACTTCAGATTTTAAGCGTGCAATGAGGTCGGGTATAGCCTTCTCGAGTGTTTGCAGGAGCTCCAGGGTCTTTTTACTTCGGAAGCGGTTTTGCCCTAACCCTGTAATCAGTTGATTGATATTTCGGTAAGCGGCCTCAGCACTCAGTGACCCTTGCATATACTCCGATGCTGTATGAAAGAGTTGTATCACGGGTAGGTACTGATTGGTGCCCTGAAGTTGTTTCTCTCTGGCTACCAGTTTAAAGCGGCTCACCAGGGTGGTAATTCTTCCATATTTTTCGCAACGAAAGAGGGCGTCGAGAAAAGCAGAGAAGAACAAATGCCAGCGAAATTCCATAATCTCATCCTTATATCCCTGCAGGAAAGTCTCGGCATATTCCACCGCCCGGTTTTTTTGCCCGTTGGCCAACAGCGTTCGAATGTAGTAAGCCGCATATCCAATGCGGTAATAATGATTGCCCGATTGGCGGAATTCTTCAACGGCCTCGTTCATTATCTGAAGGGCTTCCCGGTTTTTCCCTGCCTTGAGAAGAACATCCATGAGATTGATGAGATAAAACAAATAATCGTTGTTGCGATACATCAGCGATAGCCTGCCAAAGCGTTCCGCTTCGTCCAATTCCCCCAGCTTGGAATGCATCATGGCCTTGTTGGCGTAGTAATTGGCCAGGATGCGCCGGGAATAGAAAACAGGAGTTTTAAACTGCTCGTCAAGGTGTTGGTAAACCCCCTTTAACTTATCGAATTCGCGATGGGTGTAGTAGAGAATAGTCAGGCGAACCAGGGCCCTGTAGCGGGTATATCCATCAATCGTCTCGTCGTAATAAGTTGAAGCGAAGAGTTGTTCCCATACCTGAAATTCCTCAGGGATTCTTACTTTCTTAAAAATCACTTTTTCGGCCGCTTCATTCATTTTATTGTTGATGGTTTGCGAACGGAGATAATGGTCGCTATAACGGGCCAGG
Organism: Bacteroidales bacterium; assembly: GCA_049969475.1. Lineage (GTDB taxonomy): Bacteria > Bacteroidota > Bacteroidia > Bacteroidales > TTA-H9 > UBA2030. Next base: position 5,971 of record JBMFOU010000028.1, read on the forward strand.
AATGCACTTACGCGTTGATAGTTTACCACACGGTTGCGCACAATCAGGTAGTCGCGGTAGTGCTGAATGACTCTGAAAAATTTCATAAAATAATACGCTGTAGGCTGCATGTTATCCATCACATGGAGCAGGTCTTTTTCGGCCCCAGTTTCAATATCATCGTTCATTATGCTTCGTTCAATACCTGTGAGCCAGTCGTAAAACACATCCACATCGTTTTTTCGGAGGTTTTCCTGGATCCAGTTTTTCATGTACGAATAGGTGCGTTTATCGATGGGAGGGTCGAGGGGGCGGGATTGTCCCGGATGATGCGCATTGTGATGAATGATTTGCAGGATTTTCAGGTTTTCTTCTTTTTGAAATTGCTGAATGGACAGCAGATAATCTATCTCATGGGGGAAGAGACTTTGGCTGAAATCGCTAAAAGTTCGGAGTTTATCTTTCATTGCCCAAGATGCCATTTAAAGGGTTAAAGGTAAACAAGAAAGCCGGGAAGAGCTGCTGTGGGTTGGGCAGTTTACCCGGCTTTTTCCTTTAGGAGTTTCCTGTATTAATTGCTATGTTGTTGAAGGAATTTGCGGGTTTCCTGGTTAAATATTTCGGGTTTTTCAAACATGAGAAAATGACCGCATTGTGGAATCATGATGAGCTGGCTGTTAGGGATCAGGCCTGCTCCCTTGCGGGCCACTTCAGCGGTCGGGCCAGGGTTAAGAAAACGATTGGGAATTAAGTTGTCGTTTTCACCAAAGAAAATAAGAACCGGTATCTGCAAATCCTTCAAATAATCCGCTACAGGCTCATCCACCATGCCTTTTACGGATTGGGATACTGCATAGCAATAGGCATCGAAATCCTTGGCCTTGCGCATGCGCAGACGATCGGTTATCATGAATTCTGCCTCTGCAGGAAGCTTGTAAAAGTTGGTTGCCAGGTTAGATTGTATGGCTTCGGCTGTAGTGAGTTTTACAGTTTTGGGGGTCATTACATCCCTAAACCATTGTTTTTGTCCGGCGGTGAAGGTTTCGAAGCCTGCGGGAGCCGCCAGGATAAGCCCTTTCACTCTGTCGGGATAGAGCAGGGCCGTAGTGATGGCAATTTGTCCTCCCATGGAATGCCCGGCAAGATATATTTTTTCCCAGATGAAGTTCTTGAGCCAGTTCGTTGACTATGCCGGCATAAAAACTCATTAAACCGCTGTGGGGATATTTATCCGATTTTCCGTAGCCCGGCAGATCGATGGCAATGCAACGAGCCACCTGGGATAGCTCCTCAAGATTGCGTTTCCAGGCAGGAGCATAACTTCCCAATCCGTGTATGAATACTACCACTGGTCCGCTGCTTCCAGCTTCCATATAGGCAATATTGTACCCACTCGATGGGAGAAACACTTTTTTTACCTCGAGGGGATATTCCAGGTCATCCATAGCTGCCAGGGGCTTCAGTGTGCGGTAGGAAGTGGAGCACGACATGAATAGCATGGTAGCAAGTATTAAAAAGACATATCTCTTGGTTTTCATAGGGCCTTCGGGTTTAGAACATTAACCATTTAAATACCACAAAAGCAGTCCAGGGATTGACAGGTTTTCCTGACTGGCCTCCATTGATGGCACTGCCGTGCGAGTTTTCATTGCTTTTGTAAAAATCGCCTAGGCTTACATAGGCGCCATGGAGTTCGAGGCTCATGAAGGGTCCAAAATTATACGCCACATTACCATTCAACTCGGCTCCCATAAAATATCCCCCGTTTTTGGGTTGTACACCCGCAAATGCCAGGGAGGTGCCTATACGTGCATTCAACTTGTTGGGTATGAATCCGCGGGAATAAGTAAGGGAAGCAGCCGTAAGACCATAGCCCATGTTGGAGATATCGGCAACAAGAGGGGTATATCGGTTCACTACATTGCCATGAGGCATCAATATATAAGCTCCCGAGCTGATGGGTATGGCTCCGGGCGAAGCCCACTGATTGCCCGTTATAACCCCTGTATATTTTCCATCTTTTATCCCGTTTCCATCGCCACTGGTAAACCATACATCCAAGGTGACTGCATCAGCCAGGGTTTGTCCGTAGCGGTAGGAGGTTCTCAGATTGGCTGCTACACCCAGGATATCATGAGCTTTTATATATTTTTTAAGGCTCGATTGTAAGGTGTCAGAACGGCCTATGTTCATATTTACAAAACCGGTAATCATCCAGGGGTCGAGCCAATGATCGGTATTACGACCAAAGAAGGTACCCAGCCAGAGCACATCGGCCTTGTAAGGCACAGTGCCATAGCGAAAGAAATAGGTTCCATTATAGGAGGCAAGCAGGGAGTTGAGTCCCTGTCCGAGGATAGAAACACCTCCTTTACCTGAGGCCCTGTCGCGCAGATACCAGGCAGAAGCTCCCCATTTCCATGTGCGCGTTATATCTTTCTCGGCCATAAGTTCCCACAATACTACATCGTCATCGGCCTCTATGCTGTTTTCATAAAGCTGGTAAAACCCCCCTTTAATGCGGGCAAAATCCCAGTCTTTGCGCACGCTAAGGCCTACCCCATCGGTGCCCCAGAAAGCCAGCCTGTATCCCGTTTGAGTCATCTTATCGAAAAGAGTTCGGTAGGGATTGTAAGGGGTGTCGAAAAGTCGCTGGAGACCCAGATTGATAAACCAACCTTTGGCCGGACTGACTTCTATTTCAATATTTTGCGTCTGTATGTTGACCTGATCTGCCGATATTCCCGAACCTATATTCCCTCCAACGCCGTAGGCTGCATCCCCCCAGGTCCAATCAATTTCGAAGGATGCCCTGAGTAATGCCTTGCCATTGAATAATTTGGGTTGATAAATAAAAAAGGGAATAATACGTTGTTCAAAATAAACAGACGTCAAGGAGTCGCTGGTGAAGGTGGTATTAGCACCAAAGAGACGCCCTACCACCTGGCCTTTAAGAAACTCGCTTCGGGCATACATGTTTGAGCTGACGCCCTGGTTTATAAAATAAGCAAAAAACTGTAGCTCTTTGTCTGCCTTGTCAGGTATCTCTTTTGAAAAATATCGGGTGGACGGTAATTGAGCGTACAGCGCAAGGTTGAAGAGCAACAAGGTGATAATACTTACTGCCTTTTTGTCCATATTTCCAGGCATTTCTGGTTTTTTAATTGAAAAGCCCGGAGCTACCTGCTTTCTTTTTTTTAAACAGGTAAACTTCGGGCTTTAGAGGGTTGGTTATGAATTACTTTTGAATTTTAATGTATTTCTGCACATTGGTTTGACCGAAAGCTCCACCACTGGTGCTACCAAAGCCAGCTGCCGCCGTGGGAGGTACTACTCCAGTGATAGCAGGTTCGGTTTGTGCAACTTCGTATTTCATGGTGTAAGGTTTGACGGTGGCATCTATTTCAAAGATCCCTTTACTGGTAAGAGCTGTGGGGCTGTTCTGGTTAACCGTAATATTCCAGATATTTCCCACGCCTGATTTTTCCTGTACATATGTTCCCGTAAGGGTGGTTTTTGCACCATTGGCGAACGACTCGACTACGTAAGTATTGTCGGCGTTGAATTTTGCATAAATGGAGTCGATTCCCAGCGAGGCCAGCAGGGGTGCCAATTGGTTTTCGACGAATACCATTCGCCTACAATACCCACTTTCTGAGGGTCGTCATTATTTTCATCATCACTTTTTGAGCACGATAACAGTGCTGTAGCGAACATCAGGGAAATAAAAAGCAACTTTTTCATAACTTGTTTTTTTGGGGGTTATTAATTAAAGTTTTTCGTCATTTAGTTTTACAAAAAAATAAATCCATAAGGGTTAGGTCAACTTTGGTTATTTTTTTTATGGGTTGACTTGGTTGATAATAATAAATTTGTTAGTTTTAAATTATTGATAAACAGTCTATTGTTTTTGTAAAATAGTGGGTTGACTTAGATGCGTCCCCACCGAATAACATTAGCACTCCATGAATAGCCAATGCCGGCAGCAATCATGGCGATAATAGTTCCATCTTTGACTTTGTTTTGCTCGAGGGCCAGATGCAAGGAAAGAATCTGGTCAATTTGCCCCATGTGCCCGTAATCTTCGAGGTAGATGGTTTGGTCCATGTTCAATCCTAACGCCTCTACCATGGCTTTATACATGCTGCGCTTGAAGTGTAAGCAGGCAAGGTAACCCAGGCTCGATAGGGGAAGGTCGGACTTGCGGAAAGCTTCATGAATGCAGTGCATCCAGTTATTCATCGAAACCTCGTTGAGCCGGTCTTTCATATGTTTTTCATCGAAGACTCTCAAGGATTTATAGGCCTCATGAATATTTTCGGGGGTGATGGGTTTAGCCGTGCCTCCATATTCCACCCCCACATCCCGGGCCAACGATCCATCTGTAACAATATGGGTTCCAAGCAGAATATTTCTTCTGGCGTTTTTTCGCATAATGAGTGCACCTGCTCCGGCCGAAAGATTGTACATAAAAGAGACGGACGGATCTTTAAAATCGATAAAGTCACCATTGCGATATCCACCGGCAATGAGCACCGTGTTAATTTCAGGATCGGCAATCATCATGTCTTTGGCTATTTTCATGGCTGCAACGGTAGTACCGCATCGTTGCTGAATGTCGATAGCCCACGCATTATGGGCCTTTATTCTTTCCTGAATATATATACCGGAAGTAGTCAGGGGGTATTCTTTCCATTCTTCTCCAATGCACAGTATAAGGTCGATTTCCGAAGGGGCTATACCGGTACGCTGCAGGGCGTCTAATGCAGCCCGGGCGCCCATTTCCTGGGTTCCGTCTTCAGGTCCGGGTTTCACAATCTGGCGAATGCCGAGTTTTTCTATGATGGCCTCCTCTGTCCACCTTCCTCCGGTGGCTGCCGCTATTTCTGCCGCACTCATTCTCCCCTCAGGAATATATATACCTGTTCCTATGATTCCTATGGAATGATTCATTTTTAATGATTTTAGTAAACAAGCAAATTACAACCCACAGCCAGCCCTGCACCCGATGCAATCAGCATCACTTTGTTACCCCTCTGGATGTTCCCGTTTTTTATCGCCTGATGAAAGGCCATAGGGATACATCCGCTGCCTGTATAGCCAAAGTCTTGCATGATGCAAGTGGTTTTACTCAGGGGTTGTTCCAGGACTTCCATTACTTTTTCAATGACCGATCGGTTGATTTGTGTAAACAGGAAATGGTCGATGTCAACGGCTTGCATTCCGAATTTTTCGAAGGCCTTCTCTGCCACCATGGGCCATAGCCTAACGTTACGGTCGCCGGGCAGGGGCTTCAGGTTTTGTAGGCCGTATTGCTGGTTGTCGAGCATTTCATGGGTAATAGGGTTGCGGCTTCCACCGCTATAAATACCGATAAAATTCCATTGGGTTCCGTCGGTTAGCTGAATGCCTCCTATGTAGCCACTCTGCGTGTCGCGATTTTTTTCCAGTACAAAAGCCCCGGCTCCATCGGCAAATATGCTCCATCCAAACGCATCATCGGGCCTGATAAAGGCAGGCATATTATAAACGCCAATTACAAGCGCATAAGTAAGGTCATCGCGGGCATACAACTGGTTTACAGTCATATCGAGGGCAATAGCGAAGCTGGCACACGAGGCATTGACATCGAAGGAAGCCGTCCATTTTTCTTCGCCCTGCAGGCGACCCTGCACGACAATGGCCGTGGATGGGGAAATGTATTCAGGAGTATCGGTGGCTACGATGAGTAAGCCCACTTCACCCGCATCTATACCCGCATCCTTCAGGGCTGCTTCCGCTGCCCGGGTAGCAAAATCGGCGGTCGTCTCATTTATCCCCCGCAACCGGGCGATGTGCCTGCGGTAAATGCCCAATTTGTTTTCCGCTTTTTCGGCATCGAAATCGATTCCCGCTAATTTTTTAAGCTCTTCATTATTAATGGCTTCTCCCGGAGCATAAATTCCGGTTCCTTTGATTCTTACAGGAAGCATGTTTTTTGGTTTTTTATAGATACCCCATTTGATGAGCTTTTTCCGTCAATTCGTCCCTGAATTTGGGATGAGCGATGGAAATAAGCGCACGCGTTCTTTCTCTTACGGTGAGCCCGGTAAGCCGCACATAACCCCACTCGGTAACTACATAATCGGTATGGCTGCGATGCAGGGTTACTGCTGTGCCTTCGGGTAATACAGGTACTATGGTGGAAATGGCTCCATTTTTAGCGGTACTGCGGCAGGCGATGATGGACTTACCCAGCCCGTCGAGGCCTTCTATGGCTCCCACCGCTGTGTCGGTTTGTCCACCTGTGCCTGAATATTGTTGGATGCCGATAGATTCGCTGGCTACCTGGCCTGTAAAATCCACCATGATACAAGTATTGATGGAAACCATCCTGCTGTTCTGCTTTATCACACAAGGGTCATTTACGTAGCGGCCCCGCAGGAATTCCACGGTAGGATTGTTGTCAAGCCAATGGTACATCTTTTCGCTACCCATGGCAAATGTGCAGATGAATTTATCTTTATGAATAGTTTTGCGTTTATTGGTGATCACGCCTGCTTCATAGAGCTCCATCATGGAATCAACAAACATCTCGGTATGTACGCCCAGGTCGCGTTTATTACGTAAGGAAAGAGCCGCGGCGTTGGGAATTTCACCGATGCCCAATTGAATAGTTGAGCCATCTTCCACCAGTTCGGCGATAAAGGCACCTATACGCAGAGCTTCTTCATCGGGCTCGGGTGAGGGTAAGGTGGGTGGCACCTGATGGTATTCGGTGAAATAATCTACCTCGCTGATGTGTAGCGTAGTATCGCCAAAGGTTCGGGGCAGTTGCTCGTTTACTTCCAGAACCACCAGGTCTGCCGCTTCGATGATGTCTCTTTCATAGGTTACACCTAGCGACAGCGAGACAAAACCTTTGCTGTCGGGTGGAGTGCAGGTTCCTACAAATAAATGCGGCTTACGCACTTTAAGTCTGTCGGTGGCTGCCCTGTGAAGCATATTGGGAACATAGGTTACAGTTCCTGTGCCTTGTTTAAGCGCCTGACGGGAGCCCGGAGCATGAAACCAGCTACACAATTCGAAATGTCCTTTCATTTCAGGCATCATGTAAAATTCGTAGGGCTTCATCGTGAGTACCGAAAATACCTTGACGTCGGTAACCCTATCCGCAGCCAGATGAAAGCGGCTCATGCTGCCCTGAGGCTCCGAGGCACACTGGGCCACGATGATATCGCTGTCGCTGCGGATAAGCCCGGCTACTTCATCCAGAGCTATGCGTTTGCTTTTATACATTTCATTGAAATCTTTCATAAACTAATTCTTTGTAAATCAATGAGTCTTCGATTTGTTACTCGCCTGGTAACGAAGTAATGCAATGGTGGCATAGGCAAAGGAAAGCAAAATGGCCGTTGATGCCGCAATGGCAGGGTTTCTCACCGTCCCTTCTAAGTATTTCCCAAACCAGCCGAATGAAATTCCCCCTTGGGTATGCAATAGGGGAAGCAGATAATACACCGCAAAATGCGTGAGCGCTGCAATAATGGAGGCTCTGAAGGGAATAAAAGCGGGAGTGCCTGGATAAAAAATTCCCAAAAGGATAGGGATGAAAATAATGGAGAAATAGGCATAAACCCCATTTTGGGCCAAAATAGCCACGCTTAGTTTGGGATGCAGCAATTGGTCTTTAGCCATGAAAAAAGTAATGAAGGCCATGGCTACAATAGTCAGGCGGTTGATGAGCATCTGATGAGCCTCAATGCGCTGGTTTTTTTCTCCCGCCAGGGGTTTGATGATGTCGTTGTAAATGGAGCTGCTCAGCGACTGAATGAGGCCTTCGAGCGTGGATAGGCCAGCAGATATCAGCCCCAAAATGACCAGCAAGCCTACAGCTATGGGCAGCACGCCTCCCGAAAAGACTTTCACTACATAAACAGGTATGATACTGTCGTTGGTAAGCCTTTTTCCATCAACCATCAAATCGGGAAACTCGGCCCGGGCAAACAAACCGGTTATAACCACCGAAAAGAAAAGCAACTGAATGACAATGGCAGTCCACAGAAATTTATTGACATCGCTTTCTTTCTTTAGCAGGAGAGATTTAGTGATGATATGGGGTTGACACACCACAGCAATGCCAATAATTATCTGTGCAAGGGCTATTTCATAAAAGTCGCGGAATAGGGGGCTTTGAGGGTTGGTGGGCTTCACCAGCAGGGGATCGGCCTGGGCCAGTCGGTCAAAGAATGCCTGGAGTCCATCTTTTATATAAGGGATACCCGACCCAAGAAGGATAAGGGCTACCACTACCATGATAACAGCCTGAACCATATTGGTGTAAACCATGGCATTGGCTCCTCCGAACATCATATACCCAAAGATAAACACAATGATGACCAGCAGGGTGAGTATCTCGTGGGTGTTAAGGGCGCTGGAAATTACCTTGGTGAGCGCCACCAGAATCAAAACGATGAAAGTGAGGAGCAAAACCGAGAGAAAGGCAATGAAGAAAGCGAAGGCGCGGTTATTGTATCGGGCGCCTATCCAGCTTGCCAATGAGACGGCCCTGGCTGTTTGTCCGTATTTTCTGAATTTTTTACTGAGTAAATAAAGCGAGACAACCGTAGCCAGAGGAAAGAATACCCCAAAAGAGAGTACACCGCTTATACCATAATTGGCTATTAAGCCGGGATTGATAACAAAGGTGGCAGCACTGGTCATGGCGGCTGCCAGCGAAAGGCCTACAAAATAGGGGGAAAAACTGATACTTCCCAGGGCATAATCCTGCATGCTGCGGGTGCGCAAGGCCCCCCTGATAACAAAGTACAGGATGAACGCAGCATAAACGCTTAGTAAAATCCATGTGGCCGTAACCTGAACACTGGTAGCCATAGCCTTGTTTTTATAATTTTCTAAAGCCTAAATGGTTATACCTCCATCCACACTCAACGTAGCGCCGTTGATATAGGCAGCCTCGTCGGAGGCAAGGAAAAGGTAAGCTGCTGCTATTTCCTCCGGCTGACCCAATCTACCCAGAGGTACTTTGGCTTCCATACTTTTGAGCACATCCTCGGGCATTTTTCTAACCATTTCCGTAGCAATAAAGCCCGGTGCCACGGAATTCACGGTTATCCCCTTGCGACCCAATTCCTTGGCCAGCGTTTTGGTCATCCCTATCAGGCCTGCCTTGGTGGCTACATAGTTGGTCTGCCCAAAGTTGCCATATAGGGCTACTACACTGCTCGTGTTGATGATACGCCCGTAGCCTTTGTCTACCATGTATGTGCTGATGCATTTGGTACAGTTAAAAACGCCCGTCAAATTCACATCGATTACTTCCTGCCATTGCTGAGGTGTCATTTTTTTGAGCGTGGAGTCGCGGGTTATTCCTGCATTGTTAATCAGGATATCGATATGGGAGTATTTATGGAAAGCCTCCTGGGCGGCTGCTTCTACCTCCTCGAACCGGGCGGTGTTCACTTTCTTAAATTCTGCTTTACCTCCCGCAGCTTCAATATCGCTCACCGTTTGTTTAGCCTTCTCTTCATTCAGGTCCCAGATTATCACGGTAGCACCTTCTCTGGCAAAACGCAAAGAGGCAGCCCTGCCGATACCATCGGCTCCTCCTGTAATGATGGCCACTTTATTTTCAAGTCTTTTCATAGTGTTGAGGTGTTTTTTTTGAATTAAATGTTTTCAACGATTAAAGAGGTTCCTTGCCCTCCGCCGATACATAGGGTAGCCAGGCCGGTGGAGAGTTTACGGCGTTTCATCTCATAAATGAGGGTGGTTAGAATGCGGGCACCAGAGGCACCAATGGGATGTCCGAGTGCGATGGCTCCACCATTCACATTGACTTTTTCGGGGTCGAGTTCCAGGTCGCGAGTCACGGCAATTGACTGGGCAGCAAAGGCTTCATTGGCCTCCACCAGGTCAATATCCTTTATGGTCATGCCTGCCCGCTGAAGCGCTATGCGGGTGGCAGGAACGGGCCCATATCCCATGATGGCTGGGTCGAGGGCGGCATTACCGTAGGAAATGATTCGGGCCAGAGGTTTTAAGCCCAATGCTTTGGCTTTGTCTTCCGACATTACCACAAGCATGGCTGCACCATCATTAATTCCTGATGCATTGCCCGCGGTTACTGTTCCGTCAGGCTTGAAAGCTGGCTTTAGCTTAGCCAGTTTGTCGAGGGTTACGCCCTCCCGTATAAATTCATCCTGTTTAAAAACTACCGGCTCGCCTTTTCCCTGCGGGATTTCAACTCCCACAATTTCATCCTCAAAACGGCCTTCGCTTCTTGCCCTGGCGGCTTTTAGCTGACTTTGCAGCGCAAAAGCATCCTGCTCTTCGCGACTGATTCCCCATTGCTGAGCTATGTTCTCGGCTGTGACTCCCATATGATACTGGTTAAAAACATCGGTCAGTCCGTCATAAATCATGCTGTCGATGAGTTGACCATGTCCCATGCGGTATCCATTGCGGGCCTTCATGAGCAGGTAGGGCGCGTTGGTCATGCTTTCTGTACCCCCTGCCAGCACAGCATCGGCATCGCCAAGCATAATGAACTGGGCCGCCATAGAAACCGCCCTAAGCCCCGAACCGCAAAGCTTATTGATGGTCATGGCGGGTTGGGTTTCCGGCACCCCAGCACCAATAGCAATCTGACGGGCAATATTTTGTCCTAATCCAGCCGATAAAATATTTCCTACAATGGCTTCATCGATTTCTTCCGGAGCTATTCCTGCACGCCTGATAGCTTCACGCGCAGCTGTAACGCCAATTTCTACGGCACTTAACGATGCTAAACTACCGTTAAAATTTCCTATAGCTGTCCTTGCTGCCGATACTATTACTGCCTTTTTCATAAATTTTTGATTTTGTTTTATCTGGCACAGCAAAGAAAAATCCGACCCAGCTTTTAAATCAACCGGGTCGGATTTTCATAGAGGTGGACTTACTAGATTTATCTCTAATTAAAAGTAGCCATAAATTGTTTTTCAGATAATTAAAAATAAATTACTACGGGTTGACTCGTATGCTTCAAGGCTCCATGACTCTACCCATAAAGAGCAAGGTATTTGTAGTTTGTTCGCGAATGGCAAAAATAAAGGGCCGGTCAACAGCAAAAAAGTCGGGTACACTGGTGAGTTCTATGCCAATGGTGGTTACTGCTGCAGCTTCCGTGCCTTCTTCATTCACATCGATAAAGGTGTTTTGTTTTACGAAACTCACAAAAATGTTTTCATCGGAGATTCCACTGAGGTTGGCAAGGGCTGGATTGAAAGCATCTACCATCCCCAGCGCTTGCAAAGGGTCGTTTAATATTTTCTCATAACTAAATGAGAATCGGGGAACCATAACCATATTTTGGGCCGCCTGTATCTCATCGAATCCTGTGCTTACCTCGTTCCAAACTTCCGGTGAAAAGCTCTGAAGGAAAGCAGTCATGGAATTTTCTGGAATTATTATGTCCATTACAAAGTTTCCTCGTCCGTACGACATCTCCAGTGCCCGATAATTCTCTCCTGCGAGTGTTTTCACCGGAAACTCACCATGCATAAAAAGAACCTCTTTGGGGCTGCCATTTTCGAGGGTAAAAAGCCCCGGAGCCGTTTTGTCTTTGTCAAACTTATACGTCCACTGTCCTTTGAAATACAATGCATTTAAAATAAACATTACAGCATCGGGTGAAATTTCGTCGAGCACCTTGGGAATTTTCTCAAAGGTGTGGTCAGAGGCCCACTGGTTGATGGTACGAAGGGCTTCCTGACTCCTGAAGTCAAGGGCCTGAACATTGGCCCCGAAATCGTTCTTTAAGGTATTTATGAAAGGAGGTTTTACTGAAAATTGTTGATGATAAAAGGCAGCATTGGCAATGGCTAATTTTATTTCGGGGTCAGCTGCAAGCAATTGGGTGGTAAGCTGATTGTAAACCTCATTGATCTGGGTTTGAGTTAGATTCTGAAAGCCAAGTATTTGAGATATCTGTTCCAGGGTGTTTTCCTTACATCCGTTGAGTAGCATGGTTAAGGCAGCGGAGGCGCTGTAAGGGGAGATCATCATATTTCCATTCTCCGAAAGTGCTGTTTCTTTAAACAGACGTATGCTGAATTCATTACCCGCATTAATTACCACCCCGGCTTTTTCAGGAAGGTTAATCTTTGTGGGTTTTATTTCTTCTTTTGAGCAAGCCCAGAACATGCTTGTAATTAGAAAAAGAACCCCACTAAGAAGGCTTAGATTTTTCATGGCAGGAAATTTTAAATATTGAGTTGCAAACATTGGGCCATGGTTTATATAAATCAAAGATTTTGCAAGTTTTTACCGCTTATTTTTGCAGTATAAAACATTGTTCAATGAAAGTTTTCAAATTTGGTGGAGCCTCAGTAAAAGATGCCTCAGGGGTGAGGAATTTGTTCCGAATAGTTTCTTCTGAAGCAGATCGCCCTTTGGTGTTGGTCGTCTCGGCCATGGGTAAGACTACTAACGCGCTGGAGGGGGTACTGAAATTAGCCAGGGAAAATAGGGCCAAGGAAGCCCAGGAGGCCATAGAACAAATCATACAGCAACACAAAAGTATTTGTAAAGACTTATTTTCCGAATCTCATCCGGTCTTTGAGAAATTAGATGAAGCAGCTGAAGAGATGGAGCAGGCTGCTCTCAGGGCGCAGGTTTTACCTTATAACCAAGCCTACGATCAATTGGTGGGCCTGGGAGAAATTGTTTCCACTCAAATAGTGAGTGCTTTTTTCAACGACAACAGGCTCTCTCATCAATGGCTGGATGCGCGGCAATTTATACGCACCGATTCCAACTGGAGAATGGCATCCGTTTTAATGGAGGAAACCCGCAATGCCATCAGGGCCATCGATTTCGCCCAATTCCCCGTAATTCTCACCCAGGGTTTTATCGGAAGCAACGCAGCGGGAGAAATGACTACATTGGGTCGGGAAGGAAGCGACTATACGGCAGCGCTTTTTGCCTGGGCTCTCAGTGCCGAGAGCCTGACTTTGTGGAAAGATGTTCCGGGCGTGATGAGTGCCGACCCCGCGGTTTATGCCGATGCAGAGACCTATTCATTTATCCCTTATCGCGAGGCCGTGGAGCTAACTTACTACGGGGCCTCTGTAATACATCCCAAAACCATTAAACCTCTGGAGAATGCAGATATCCCTTTATTTGTGAAATCATTCAAAGACCCTTCATCCCTTGGTACCCGCATAGCAGCCGGCGATGTTACCATTCCGGCCACCCCTTCCCGCATCAGGAAAACGGGGCAGGTGCTCATTACACTCAAACCTTCAGATCTTGCTTTTGTTACCGAAAGTATGATGGCTGAGGTACTTCAAGAATTTCATCAAGCGGGGATAAGAATAAATCTGATGCAAAATTCAGCCTTAAGTCTTTCTTTTTGCCTCGATTACGATCCAGTACGTATCGACCCTTTGCTGCATTCACTCTCAAGTCGTTTCAAGGTAAAATACAATACAGGCCTCACGCTACTCACCATCAGGCATTACGCTCATCAGCCTGAAATCATTTTCCAGGAAACCCAAAACCGAAAAGTCATGGTTGAGCAAAGAAGTCGCAGCACGGCACAGTTTATTTTTTCTGAAAAAGATATTTAATCAAAACAAATATATGAGAAAATACCCAGTTTCCATTGTTCTCTTTCTGCTGAGCGTAAGTCTCTGGGCGGCCGGCCCCCGCGAGCGCATCAGCCTCGATCGCAACTGGCGCTTTCATTTCGGAAATGCTGCCAATCCTGAGAAGGACTTTAATTACGGCCTGGTCAGCATTTTTTCGAAAACCGGCAAATCAGAAGGTACGGCCATAGATCCCCGCTTCGATGACAGTAAGTGGCGCGTTATAAACCTTCCTCACGACTGGGCCGTGGAATTACCCTTTGTCAATCATCCCTCCTTCGATGTTATGAGTCATGGCTATAAGCCGGTGGGGGGCTTCTTTCCTGAAACCAGTATAGGCTGGTATCGCAAGACCTTCGAACTCTCTCCGGCTGATTCTTTGCACCGCCTATCGATAACTTTCGATGGGGTGTTTCGCGATGCCCATTTCTGGGTCAATGGTTTTTACCTCGGCCGCAACGAAAGCGGTTATATAGGTGTGGAATACGATATTACCGATTATGTATATTTTGATCGGCCCAATGTGCTGGTGGTGAGGGTAGATGCCACGCAGTACGAAGGATGGTTCTACGAAGGAGCTGGTATATACCGGCATGTATGGCTCAACAAATACCATCCGGTTCATATTCCCGAAGGAGGTACTTTTGTTTATTCCACTTTTACGGGCCAGGATGCCTTAATGCATTGGGAAACCGAGGTGCGCAACCAGGGAGAGGCCAGTGTGGATGCCTTGCTTATTACCCGCCTGTTGACCCGTGAGGGGGTAAAAGTAGCTGAGAAGAGAAATCCCCTGGGTAAGTTGGGTAAAGGAAAAACATTAGCTGTAAAAGATCAGTTCAGGGTTAGAGCTCCCCGGCGCTGGTCGCTCGACGATCCTTATTTGTACCGGGTTGAGCAGGAGGTAATAGCTCAGGGGCGTATTCTCGACCGCAGAATTATTCGGACGGGTTTTCGCTCATTGGAGTGGTCGCCTGATAAGGGTTTGGTTTTGAATGGAAAACAGATCAAAATCAAGGGGGTAAACATGCATCAGGATCATGCCGGGGTAGGGGTGGCCTTGCCCGATGGCCTGATGACTTATCGGGTGCAGTTGGTTAAACGCATGGGAGCCAATGCCAGGCGCAGTGCACACAACCCGCCCGCGCCTCAATTGCTGGATATTTGCGATAGCCTGGGCATGCTTGTGCTCGACGAAACCCGCCTGCTCAACAGCAGCCCTGAGTACCTCGACCAGTTTCGGCGTATGCTTCTCCGCGACCGCAATCATCCTTCCGTCATGCTCTGGTCGATTGGCAATGAAGAAGGCTGGGTGCAAACCACGCCAACGGGTAAAAAAATCGCTCAATCGCTGCTCGACCTCCAGCAACAACTCGATCCCACGCGTTTATCGACTTATGCTGCCGACTTGCCCAATATTTACCGGGGAATCAATGAAATTATTCCCATCCGCTCCTTTAATTACAGGGAAAAACACATGGAGGCATATCACCGCGATCATCCGCATCAACCTATTCTCGGTACGGAAATGGGCAGTACGGTTACTACCCGGGGGATTTATACCATGGATTCCCTCAACTGCTACCTCCCCGACCACGATCTGACCGCTCCCTGGTGGGCCTCAAGGGCCGAAGAGTGGTGGCCTATAGCCGCTGAAAACGATTGGATGACAGGCGGTTTTATCTGGACCGGACTCGACTACCGGGGTGAACCTACCCCCTTCCACTGGCCCAATGTTTCCTCCCATTTCGGGGTGATGGACGTATGTGGCTTCCCCAAAAACCTCTATTACTATTATCAATCCTGGTGGAACGAGTCTTCCGATGTCCTGCATATCTCTCCGCATTGGAATTGGCCCTTGCGTCGCTGGCAGGATAAAGAGGTGGAGGTCTGGGTAAATACGAATGCCGACAGCGTTAAATTACTTCTCAATGGAAAGGATCTGGGCACCTCCCGGGTGGAGCGCAATCATCATCTCCGGAGAAAGGTCGCTTACGAACCTGGAACCCTCGAAGCCGTGGGTTATCGACAGGGTAGGGAAATCAGAAGAAAGATTGAGACCACAGGCCCAGCCTTTGAATTGGTGGTTGTACCCCATAAGACCACTGCCCTGGCTGATGGTCGCGATATAGTGGTGATGAATATTCATGCCATAGATTCGGGCGGAAGAGTGGTACCTACGGCCAACAACAAGGTTCAGTTTAAAATCAGTGGACCGGGACGCATCATAGGAGTGGGCAATGGTGACCCTTCTTCACACGAGCCTGATAAGTGTCTAGATGGGAAATGGCAGCGTTCCCTTTTCAATGGATGGTGCCAGGTAGTCGTGGAAATGGGAACAGAACCGGGTGTGGTGAAATTTGACGCCATGGCTGATGGCTTGTGGCCAGGAGGTACTGAAATACATACCGTAGACCCCTTGCTAGGTAGCCGACTCCCTGCTCCGGTAAAGGTTTCTTCTTCTGATAAGCTGCGCAACGAGCATTTCATGACAGGTGCAGATATCAGCTTTTTACCCCAGCTCGAGGCTGAAGGACGAAAGTTTTATGACTATGGAAGCACAATCCCCGAAGACGCTTTCGACATCCTGAAACGCTATGGCTTCAACTATATACGTTTACGCATTTTCTACGATCCCACCCAACCCGAAGGATATTCCCCCGATAAGGGATACTGCAACCTGGAGCAAACCCTTGCCATGGCCCGTCGCATTAAAGCAGCCGGCATGAAGTTCTTACTCGATTTCCATTACAGCGATTACTGGGCTGATCCGGGAAAACAATATACCCCTGCAGCCTGGAAGGGTCTGCCTTATGAGGTGCTTAAAGATTCCGTTTACACGTATACACGAAGGGTACTGCTTGCCCTGAAGGCTCAGGGTACACTTCCTGATATGATACAGCCTGGAAACGAAATCAACCATGGTATGCTCTGGCCTGAGGGACATATTTCTATTCCCCAGCAACTTGCAGGATTATTACAGTCAGGTATACGTGCCATTAAGAGTGTTTCGCCTGATATCGTCATCATGTTGCATCTGGCTCTGGGTGGGCAGAACGAAGAGTGCGTTTGGTGGCTCGATCAGATGTTTTCACGTGGGGTGGATTGCGATGTCATTGGACTATCGTATTACCCCCGCTGGCATGGCACCCTCGATGAGTTGGACTACAACATGCGCGATTTGATACGCCGCTACAACAAAGACATCGTCGTGGTGGAATACTCTCATTCCAAACGCGAGGTGTACGACCTGGTGCATGCACTCCCCGAGGGCAAAGGCAAGGGTTTCTTCATCTGGGAACCCCTGAATACTTGGGAAAGCATCTTTCAATGGGATGGAAAATCTACCCGCCACTTACGCACTTACCAGCTCATTAATGACCTGGAGCAAAGAAAATGATGGAATTTCTTTAGTCATAAACAGAAAAGGCTGTCTGGCAACCAACCAGACAGCCTTTTTTGGGGTTGCTTAGGGATTATTTGTTTTCGGGTAAGATTTGGTCGGCCGGGAGTTTGGATGGCTTAAAGATTTCAAGAATACCTTTCAATCCCAGGGTCATGGCTAAATTGATGAAATAGGCCAGATAAGCCAGTAAAAGGGCAGTTCCGGCAACAGCAGCCAGTATCATGAACAAATCAAACTCGCCGTTGTAATAAAGCGTTCTGCGGAGCATTCCGGTGAGACCAGCCATACCCATAAAGGCACCCATGCCAATACCTCCCAGTAAATGCAACCAGAAATGGTAGGTGCTCAGTTTTATGCTATACAACTCAATGCCATTAGTGAGAATGGGTAATACTTTGTAAACCACGGCATACAGGGTCATGGTAAGGCCAACAAGCACTGCAACATGAACGTGAGGACCAACAATCCACTGGGTATTGTGCAGAATGCGATTCATGCCCAGGTCGGCTTGAATTATACCAGCTGCCACTGCCAGGGCAAAGCCCAAAAGACCGCCTAATAGAAATTTAAGTTCGGGCGTCCATTTCAGAGGCCTGGAATTCCACAAGGTTACCAGGCTGATGAATACGGCCAGTCCCTGTGTGATAAGTTCAAAGGCAGTAACAAATTGTCCTGAAACGAGTTTCAAAATCATGGGTTGAGCCTGGTCAGAAAGCAGATGATGCGACCAAACCGTCCAGGATACTACCAACTCCAAAAGCAACAAACCTCTAGCGACGTTCTCCATGTATACGTTTTTCTTGCCAGTTATCAGCATCACCATCAAATACCAGGTGCCGGCAACGAAAATAAGAACCAGCCCATCGGCTATTAAATCTAATCCCCACCAATAAATATTTTTATACAACAAAGCATCTACCCAGGAATGCTGAAGATTGAAGCCTAAAAGGTGGCCTATGAGATAAATAAGGATAAGAACCCCGGCAATGGTTATAATACCCGCATTCAGTAAAACATCCACTGAACCTCTGACAATGGCTGCAACCGGCAGTGGTACCAGATGTTCTTCTTTCTTTTCTTTTTTCCTGAAAAGGTTCGTCAAGCCGGTATAGCCAATGGCTGAAGCGAAGAGTTTACCCCCGGGTTGTTTCTCCCAGCCTTTGGGCGTATAAAGAATGGTTTTAAAGATAATTACTACAAATAAGATGGAGGCTACCATCACGAGGGCGATACCCGCAATAAAGAAAATACCTCCTACGATGTCAAACTGTGTATAGTCGGCAGGCAGAGGCCAATAAAGTGTATAGAGGGGGGCATATTCGGTTAAAAATCCGGCAAACCAGAAGGTAAATACACCTATGGTTATCAACCAGAAAGAAGCATAAGCCCATTTCATGTTCCACAGCGGTTTATTCATCAGGAACGAAATGGCAAAGTAGAATGCGCCGAAGACGAGCGTATAACTAGCACCAAAGATGCCTACGAGCGGGTGGGCGGTTAGGATACCGTAAAACTGGTGTTCAGGTACCACCTGGGTCATGGCTGAGGGGTTGGCCTCCACTATACGCATTATCATTCCTTCGATTACTGCAAAGCCATAATAAATCAATGATACAACAGCATAACGCAGGGTTAATTTTTGAAGGGGAGTAGTAGTGGCCAGTTTGTTTCCTTCATAATTTCCATGGAGAAGAGTATTGAATATACTGCTCATAATTCTTGTTTTTTAAATGATAATTAAGGCTTTACAACCAGAAAATTCTGATAATACATACGTGTGCCTTTGGGGCCAGCGTATTCTGTTGAGCGGAGGTCGAAAGTTCCCTCTTCTGTGAAATGCCACAGGAGTTTGTTTTCGTAAAGAGGCAGCACCTGCATCTGCATAATCATGGAATTGTTGGGCCTAAAAAGTCCAAATCCATAAGTTAAATCCTTGGAAAAAACATTGAAAAGGACTTTTTCGCCTTTTTGTGCATACAGCGGTTTGACCTTTTCGAGGTCAATCCTGCCGGAGTCGGTAACCAGGTAATAACGAAAACTGTCCACTTCCATCCTTATTACCCGGTCAGGAGTGATTTTGTCGGCATTTCTGTCGATTTCCACCCAGGGGATGGTATGCATGCTGGTAAGGTGTAATGATACACCAATGATTACCAATAAAGTGGTAAAGGAGTAAAACAGAAGGGGTTTAACCACCGGTGCCTGATTGGGTCGCGTAATGCGATAAGCAAACCAGGCAAAGAGAGCCATGGCCGCGATACTGTATAGGGTATATGCGGCAATAAGGCCTCTGGCTACAACATCTGATGTTACCATAGTTTTGTGATTTTGGTTGTTTGATAAAATCGTTAACAAATGTATAACAAATAATGTTATTAGGTATTAAAATACTTAAAAAATAAAAAACTTTTTTGAAATATTGCCAGAATGGTAAAGTTATGATTAACAAAATACTAAAAGCCAGGCAACGGAATAGTAACTGTGGGAATAAGAAGTAGCCATCCCAGAATCACCATCATAAGGATAAACTTCCAGGCCCATTGAAACCACTTGGCAAAGGGAATTCGTGCCACCTCCAGCACGCCAATAAGTACGCCTGAGGTAGGGGTGATGAGGTTAGTAAATCCATCCCCAATGTGAAAAGCCGTAACCGTAGCCTGTTGCGATAGCCCAACCATATTTGAGATATCGCGCAATATAGGCATCAGCAGGGCCGCCTTGGCTGTGCCACTGGTAATTATGGCATTCATGCCCGATTGAAAAAGGTACATCAGGCTGAGGGTAGCTATTTTGCCCGTCCCTTCGATGGCTTGGGCAATTCCGTAAAGCATGGTATCGATAATTTTACCATCTTCCAGAATAACGATGATGCCTCCGGCCAGTCCTACAACCAATGCGGCTGAGAGAATATCTTTGGCTCCGGCTATAAACGATCGTGTAATCTCATTGGGGCTTTTACCCAGTCCTATGCCTATGACCAGGGCCATGCCAAAAAACAAGGTGGCCAGCTCGGTGAGCCCCCATCCGAAGGCGGTTACTCCGGCAATCAGATAAAGAATAGTGAATATTAATACAGCAAGCATAAAAAATTCAATCGATTTCTTGAGGGCTTTATACCCAACTAAGGCAAAGGCCAACGCATAGACAATGAGCAGGGGAAATCTGAAAGAAGAATTGCCCAACTGCAGGGTATTCATGGGATAAAGTATAGCTGCCCCTATTCCTGTTAATAATACTATGGCATAAATGAACCATGTGGCCTTCAGGGCTGGCTTACGCATATTCAGATCACTTTGCTGATTATGTTTGCGCCAATATTCATCTTCCTCGTATACAATGCTGCGGCGCGGGTCTTTTTTTACCCTAGCTGCATAACGAAGTACATAACCAATCCCAGCCATATTAACCACCATCCATATTATAAATCGATACTCGATGCCTGAAAACAAGGGTACACCGGCTATCTCCTGAGCTATACCCAATGTAAATGGATTCATAAGGCAGCCAGCAAAACCAATTCCGGCTCCGATAAAAGCCATACTGACACCAACTATAGAATCGTAACCCATGGATATAGCCATGGGCACAAAAATGATGATGAAGGCAATGGTTTCCTCGCTCATGCCAAAGATAGCCCCGAAAAAACTGAACATGAGCATTACCAGGGTAATAATGATGTTATGCACCCCAATTTTTCGGAATAAAGCAATCTTGTTTAGTTTATTGCTTTGCTGAAGGAAAGAATATACACCTACATCGATCGCTCTGCTTTCGTTGAGCAACCAGAAGGCACCACCCAGGATGAGAATAAAAACAATAATTTTGGGTGAGCGGACAAAACCCTTGTAAAAAGCTGAAAAAATCTGCCAGGTCTGAGGTTGATTTTCTATGTACTTGAAACTCGAAGCATCAATTACCTGCTGGGTTCCGCTTCCGGTTTCTATCGTTCTTCTCTCGAATTGCCCGCCGGGTATAAACCAGGTAAAAATGGCTGCAAGGATAATGATTAAAAAAACGATTACGTATGTATGAGGAATTTTGGGCGAAGCCATTTTATTTTATTTTTATTCAGCACAAACCTAAAGGGATTTTCGCAATGATGCAAAGGTTGGCCTGTTTTGCGGAAAAATATCCTGACTACCTACGTTAATAAAATTTCATCCCAACTTGCTACAAACCTTCCCTTTATTGCTTAACTTTAGTAGGCAGTAAAACCTATCTCCAACGGAATGAGTGTTTTGGGTGAGATAAGGGAACTCAGGGATACCAGGTTGGAAGCCACTCCAAAAGGCGTGTGGGTGAACCCAGGGAGAAAATCTTATGTATTCGGTGCTGCCGGTAAGTGGTTTGTTTTCATTTTAGATTTTACACCGTTATTTTATTTAAATATTTGTTTATCAATATTTTAGCCTCTCCCCCGCCCAACACTCATCAATATCGCTCCAGGCTTTTGGGGAAAGAGAATCCGCTCAAGGGGAACAGGTTTCCCCGGCATTTCGCAACGGATACTTTCTGTCCGGAGATACTTAGAGAGAATACAGAGTTCATTTAATGATCTTTAGTCCTATCTGGCATACTTTTAACCCAATAAATTTCCCTTTCTCATAAGATTGTCTTATTATCTATGAAAACATAAAAAATTCATTTAAAAACTATGACGTACGAAAAAGAAATATAAATATATCAGTATTGTGGGTTTAATAATGAATGATAGCAGGGATAGCAGCCATCTATGCCCACACTCTGTTGCAGGCCCCGGAAAAGCAACAGGCCACAATTACAGATGGTGATTGTTTACATGTGTATGTTACTGTTAAAGCACCAAATAATACACAGTGCTTGGAGGACTGTGTTGAACGAGTTGTAATTTATCGAACGGATGGGTGGTACCAAGCCTTGCCGTTTGATTTATAACAGTCCAACTATGAGTTCTGCATGCCCGTTCCCTTTACCGGCACGCTTTGTGCTACCTTGTTGACTAAAGACGATCCGGCCTGTTACAGTTGCCTAATCATTACTCCAGATTGTCAAACTCATACCTGGACGCTCAATTCCTTATCGCCTTTTTGGATAGTTACTGTTCAGCCTTAATTTGTCCCGAAAGAGGGTATCTTCCCAGAGGGAGGTACCCTTTCAAAATTTATCATGAAATTTAGTTTTTTAATATGAAGATAATTTCACAGATACCAACTGATTGTCAATTTTATGATTATTAATTAGAGTAGATCGAAGAGAAAAAGGCTGCACCCCTGGGGATACAGCCTAAGATGCAAAATAAGAGATTGTGGTTTACGCCTCTTTCCTTAGCTGCAGCAAAATGTTCAGCATTTTGATGGCTGCGTCGCTGATAACGGTACCGGGGCCGAAAATGGCCACCACGCCGTGTTTATAAAGAAAATCATAGTCCTGGGGCGGGATGACTCCCCCTACAATGACAAGGATATCGTCTCTGCCAAGTTTTTTCAATTCCTCTATTACTGCTGGAACGAGGGTTTTGTGGCCGGCAGCCAGGGATGAAACGCCCAGTATGTGCACATCATTTTCTACGGCCTGGCGGGCAGCTTCTTCAGGGGTCTGGAAAAGCGGACCCATATCAACATCGAAGCCGATGTCAGCATAGCCGGTAGCAACTACCTTGGCACCCCGGTCGTGCCCATCCTGACCCATTTTGGCAATCATAATGCGGGGTCTGCGTCCTTCGATACGGGCAAATTCATCGGCCAGTTCTCGGGCCTTACGGAAGCTTTCATCTTCTTGCGATTCGGAGGAATAAACTCCTGAAATACTTCTTATCACGGCTTTGTATCTCCCAAATACTTTTTCGCATGCATAACTGATTTCTCCCAGGGTAGCCCTAACCTTGGCGGCTTCTACGGCCAGTTCCAGCAGATTGCCTTCTCCTGTGGCGCAAGCCTGGGTAATGGCATCGAGGGCTTTTTCAACGGCCGCATTATCGCGGTGAGCTTTGAGTTCGTTGAGGCGACGAATCTGGGCCTCGCGAACGGCTGTATTGTCCACCTCAAGAATTTCGATAGGATCTTCTTTTTCGAGGCGATATTTGTTAACACCCACGATGATGTCTTTTTTCGAGTCGATGCGGGCCTGTTTGCGGGCGGCTGCCTCTTCGATGCGCATTTTGGGTAAACCGGTTTCAATGGCCTTGGCCATGCCTCCCATCGCCTCAATCTCCTGAATAAGCTCCCAGGCCCGGTGGGCCAGCTTATGGGTAAGGGTTTCCACATAATAACTGCCTGCCCAGGGGTCCACCGTACGGCAGATTTGGGTTTCTTCCTGAAGGTAAATCTGTGTGTTTCGGGCAATGCGTGCGCTGAAGTCGGTGGGTAGGGCGATAGCTTCATCGAGCGCGTTGGTATGTAGGCTCTGGGTGTGTCCCAGGGCTGCAGCCATTGCTTCTATGCAGGTACGGGCCACGTTGTTAAAGGGATCCTGTTCTGTGAGGCTCCAGCCCGAGGTCTGCGAATGCGTGCGTAGAGCCAGCGATTTGGGATTTTGGGGATTGAACTGCTTAACGATTTTTGCCCATAAGAGTCGGGCAGCCCGCATCTTGGCAATTTCCATAAAATGATTCATCCCCACCGCCCAGAAAAACGACAGTCGCGGAGCAAAGTCATCAATCGAGAGCCCTGCATTTACTCCTGTGCGCAGATATTCCAGCCCATCGGCCAGGGTGTATGCCAGTTCTATGTCGGCAGTGGCACCGGCTTCCTGCATGTGATAGCCCGAAATACTTATGCTGTTGAACTTAGGCATGTATTTCGAGGTGTATTTGAAGATATCGCCGATGATGCGCATGGAAGGCAACGGCGGATAGATGTAAGTGTTGCGCACCATAAATTCTTTCAGAATGTCGTTTTGAATGGTGCCCGAGAGTTGTTCAAGCTTTACTCCCTGCTCCAGCCCTGCCACAATATAAAAGGCCATGACAGGCAGCACAGCCCCGTTCATGGTCATCGACACCGACATTTTGTCGAGGGGGATCTGGTCGAAGAGAATTTTCATGTCGAGAATGGAATCGACGGCTACACCGGCTTTACCTACATCGCCCACTACTCTGGGATGGTCGGAGTCGTAGCCCCGGTGGGTGGCCAGGTCGAAGGCAATGGAAAGGCCCATTTGTCCGGCAGCCAGATTACGCCTGTAGAAGGCATTCGATTCTTCGGCTGTGGAAAAACCTGCATATTGCCGGATGGTCCAGGGGCGCATTACATACATGGTGCTATAGGGCCCCCTTAAATAGGGCGGTATTCCGGCTGCATAATGCAGATGCTCCATGCCGGCCAGATCCTCGGCTGTGTAAACTGACTTAACTTCAATATTTTCTGGTGTTATCCATTGATGGGGCCGGGGCGCATCCTTATATTTCGCTCCCCCAGCATCGAACCTGATGTTATGAAAATTGGGTTTCATACAGGATTAATTATAAATTCTTTATTTGTAAACTTTACGAGTTATTTTCTTCCGGATTTTCCCTGAACAGAGGTTGGGTCATGCAACGGGCCCCTCCGCCACCCCTCGGTAGCTCAGAACCTTCAATGGTAATCACATATTTGCTATACTCCTCAGGATTTATCTGATGGTTGAGTACATCGCGGGCCTTGATAATCTCGTAGCCTTTGCGGGCCAGGGCCTCCAGGGTATAGGTGTTGCGATGATAACCCACGATTTTTCCGGGAGCTAGGGCAAAAAAGTTCGTTCCGCTATGCCACTGTTCACGTTCCATGGTATAAAGGTCGCCTTCGCCGCCGCATAGAATGGGTTCCAGTTCCATTCCTAGTTTAGCCAGGGCGGTAAGCAAATTATGTTCTTCGCAAATGCGTTTCACCTTACCGTTTTCAATTTCAATGTGAATCGTTGCATAGCGGTTTTCGTTGAGTACCACGGGTTCGTAGATCATACACTCGTTGGGACTCAAGAGGGTGAAGACCATGTCGAGATGTATGAACGACTCGGGTTTGTGCGGCAATTCCTGCACCAGGATGTGTTTGATGCGCGGTTTACTTCGCAGGCATTCCATGATGTAGTCGATACCTTTGGAAGTCGTGCGTACGCCCATACCAATGATGAGCGTATCGGGACGCGCCACCAAAATATCGCCCCCTTCGAAGGTGATATCCTGCGTATTATGCATGCTCGAAGAGCAGTTGATAATTTGGGTTTCGAAGCCGGGGTGAAAAGCATAAATGGTTTCCATAATCATGGCTTCGCGTACCCTTACCTGGTTGGCCATACGCCCAATAAGCACCTGACTCCCAATACAAATGGCCGAGTCGCGGGTAAAGAAAAAGTTATGCAGGGGTCTGATTTCGTATCTCTCTTTGTCCAGGAAACGGGTCAGGGTGTTTTTTTCCATTTCCACCCCTTCAAACATAACCCGGGTGAGTTCTTCTGCACTCATCTGCATGAGCCGGGGCTCCAGATGTGGCGTATTTTCGTGCATGCAAACTCTTTTAACGAAGTTATGCTTTATCTTTTCGTTTTCCAAGGTCTCACGCAATAGGTCTTTCACCTGAAAAACCTCAGCATACCGTTTGAGAATCCCTTCCAACTGGGCGTATTCTTCTGATACAATAGCCAGGTTGAGGATATCGCTGTAGAGCGCTCTTTCTGCATTTTGCGGGGTCATATTTTCTACTTCGGGCCCCGGTGTATGCAGGATGACACTACGCAGCTGGCCTGTTTCGGAAAGGATATTAATGTCAAGCCTGGTTTTCATGCAATGATTTTGAGATCTTTTTGATATTGTATCAGAGTTTCGAGCAAATTGCTACGCACATGGATAAAACGATTGAGACCGATGGCTTTCAGGTCTTCAGCACAGGGGGGGTTACCGGCAACAACCACCAGGGCCTGATCTTTCAAAGCTTTGAATATATCTGGTGCATAAATTGCGTATTCATCGTCGCTTGAGCAGACGACTACCACGTCAGCCTTGTGCTTCAACGCATCGGCCACTCCTGCTTCAACCGTATCTACAGGCTGCCCTGTAATGATTTTGAACCCTGCGCAACCGAAAAAGTTGCCCGAGAATTGGGCCCGGGCCTGACGCATAGCCACATTACCAATGAGCAACAGATAAACCACAGGACGGCTATGGTCTCTGGAATATTCATCGGTTCGGTATCTTAAAGCCTCCATCACCATGCTTCCTCTGTAGGGAACCAAAGGCCGGCCCTCAGTAAAGGTATCCGGGATAGCCGGTTTGGTAAACAAACTGCTGTCGAGAACTTCTTTAATTTCTTCGGTGAGGTTGGGGTACTGATTGGTACCCAGAACAAATTCGCGGCGTGAAGCAATCGCAACTTCGCGTTTCAGGGCATTTTCATTCACTAGGTCCTGAATCATTCCCTGACGAAAGGCCTCTAGATATCCCCCTTTTTCTTCTACCTTAAGGAACAGATTCCATGCTTCGCGAGCAATGTTTTCCGTTAAGTTTTCGATATAATAGCTGCCAGCGGCAGGGTCTGCGATTTTATGAAAACCGCTCTCTTCCTTCAATATAAGCTGCTGGTTGCGGGCCATACGCTCGCTAAATTCTGTGCTGTGCCCGTAGGCCACATCAAAAGGTAAAACCTCCAGCGAATCCGTACCACCCAGAGTAGCCGCCATGGCCTCAGTAGTGGTGCGAAGCATGTTTACATAGGGATCGTATAAAGTCTTGTTGTACAAAGAAGTAACGCAATGAATATTCATGCGGCCTACATCCTCGCTGGCAGCTCCATACGACTTGATGATGTGCGCCCAGAGCATACGGGCTGCTCTTAACTTGGCTATTTCAAAGAAATAGTTGGAGCCTACCGAAAAAGTAAAACGCATGCGCGGGGCTATTATCGAAACCGAAAGGCCCATGTCAGTAAGTCGGGTGAGATATTCAACCCCTGCGGAGAGTGCAAAAGCCAATTCCTGCACAATGCTGGCTCCAGAATTTCCAAAGACAGCCCCGTCGACGCTCACCAGGCGGAGATTAGGCAGATTTTTCCCTTTCCCGATAATTTCTTTAGTGAGTTCAAAAGCTTTTTCCGCATTTTGACATTCTCTGCAAAAACTTCCATGCAGGGTGAGATAGCCCAGAGGGTTAAAGTCAACACTGCCCTGAAGACGTTCGTACTCGCGATTACGCTCGTCCATCAGCTGGCGCAAAAAGTCAACAATATGTAAGGATTGATGACCAGCTCTGAAATTCACCTCTATGCCTTTCACCCAGATATTGGCCATCAATTTTTTGAAATCTTCATAGTTCAGAATCATTTCTTCCGGGATGAAAAAACCCACAGAGTCCACACCTTTTTGAAGGATTTCCAGGGCCTTGCGGTTGGCTCCTTCAATGCCCGTTTCCACGACATGGATGTCTTGACGGATAAACCAGGTGTTGTCGAGGGGCTTGTATCCTCTTACAAAGGGAAAATCTCCGGGAAGGGCATCCAGGAAGGAGATGCCTTGCAAGTCTTCTTCCCTGTAGTAAGGTTTTACCCTAAAACCCTCAGGAGTTTGCCAGATGAGCTTTTTCTCATAATCGGCTCCTTTCAGATCTTGTCTGATGACTGCCTCCCATTCTTCTGTGCTTACGGGAGGAAATTCTTCAAATAATTTTTCCGTGTTGATTTTTTTGTTGGCCATGACGGAATATTTATTTTTGTTTTAAAACTGTTTACCAGAATCTTAGCTTTATTTGGCGGCAAAGGTACAGATTTTAAACCAGATAGCCTTTAATTTGTTAATTAAATAACAAACATTCATTTTTTTAATTTGTAAAAAATTGTTAATCAGTTAAAATATGAAAAGAGTTTGTCTGTCAGGAGCTACGGGTTTTGTCGGTTCGCATTTCAAACAATGGATAGAAAACAAAGGGTGGGAAGTCATCCCGATAGCCAGAAAAGATTTTTCCCTGGGAACCGCGCATCTACGAGACCTTATCCAGGGAAGCGAAGCTATTGTACATCTGGCGGGTGCACCTATTGCCAGGCGATGGAACGCCAGGGTGAAGCGTGAACTACGCGATAGCCGTATACTTACCACAAGGGCCCTACGAGAAGCAATAGCCCAATGCTCTCTTCCCCCCAGAGTGTTCGTATCGGCCTCGGCAGTAGGCATTTATGAAGGCATTGGAATTCACGATGAAAAATCCACGGCCCTGGCAGAGGATTTTTTAGGCCGGCTATGTATAGATTGGGAGGCTGAAGCGCAGGGCGCCAGGGATTTTACCAGGGTGGTTAATCCTCGTATTGGTTTAGTACTGGGAAAAAATGGAGGGCTGCTGGCCCGTCAGTTACCCTTATTCAAATTTGGATTGGGCGGACCCATCGGCCACGGGAAGCAGGGATTTCCCTTTATTCATATTGACGATCTTTGCGAGGCTCTTGTTTTTATTATTGAAAATCCGTCAATGAGCGGGCCGGTAAACTTAGTGGCTCCTCAGCTTATCAATCAGCGCACCTTCGCCCGCACCCTGGGGAAATTGTTGCACAGGCCGGCTTTCCTTCCTGTTCCCGCCTTTGCATTGTATCTCATGTTTGGTGAAGGAGCAGAGGCAATCCTTTCCGGACAATATGTTAAGCCTGCTGTTTTGTTGGAGGTTGACTTCAAATTTAAATATACTGACATCTCTGATGCTCTTAAATCAATACTTTTTTAACGTATGATCTTAGCATTGTTATTTTTTATAGGAGGAGTAGCACTGTTGCTGGGTGGAGCTTCCTGGTTTGTTGATGGTGCTTCCTCGCTTTCGCGTCGGTTGGGCATTCCTGATATTATTACCGGACTCACGGTAGTGGCTGTGGGTACCTCGGCGCCGGAGCTCGCGGTGAATCTTGCGGCAGCTCTCAAAGGTACAGCAGGCATGGCCATAGGAAATATCGTTGGAAGCAATACTCTAAATATACTTCTCATACTGGGCATTACGGCACTCATCCGTCCTATGCGCGTTGAAAGAGCCACGCAGCGTGCCGAAATTCCTCTGGTGGTTCTGTCGGCTTTTGTGCTACTATTCATGGGAAGTGACCGCTGGCTCGATGGGGCCCCCGTATCAGAAATCTCAAGAAGCGAAGGGTTCGTTTTACTGGCGTTTTTGATGATTTTTCTAGCTTATATTATATACGTGGGCCGTAGTCGAAACGAGGAGTTTCGTACTCCTGCCAGCAAAAGTCTCTGGTTAGATTTGCTTAAGTTTTTCTTGGGTCTGGCAGGATTGGTTGTGGGTTCTCGGTTGTTGGTGGATGGAGCGATTGATATAGCACATTATTTTGGCATCAGTGAAACCGTGATAGGTCTTACTATAGTGGCTTTGGGTACATCAACTCCTGAGCTGGCGACTTCAGCTGTGGCCGCCTGGAAAGGCAATTCAGATATCGCAGTGGGAAACGTGATAGGAAGCAATATAATAAATGTGTTTCTAATTTTGGGCATAACCTCTGTTATTCAGCCCCTGCCTGCAGATGGTGCACTATTACGCGATTTTATAGTTAATATTTGGGCTTCCATACTTCTGTTATTTAGTACCTTCACATTCGGGCGTATGCGTATCGATAGAAGGGAAGGGGCGATTTTCCTCCTACTTTATGTCGTTTATATTTATATTTTACTGTAAAATATTGATAATCTGTTTAAAAAAATAAAGGGCTGTCCATCGGGCAGCCCTTGTAGTATAGATAATTCTGAATGATTATCCGCATTTGGAATAATTACAACTTGTGCATTTCAGGCAACCTTCCTGATAAACGAGCGTACCTGTCTGTCCACAGTTGGGACATATGGCTTTGGCTACAACAGTTCCATCGGGGATAAACTGCTTGAGTGCTCTTTCAACGCCGGTTTTCCAGGAATTGATACTGTCGGAGTCGAGTCTCAGCTTCGATATCAGGTCGATTACTGAAGGTAAAGGCATGCCATGTCGTAAGATACCGGAAATGAGTTTGGCATAGTTCCAATACTCTTTATCGAACATACGCGAGAGGCCCTCAATAGTGGTGCGGTATCCTTCTTTGTCGACGAATTGGAAGTCGTAGCGTGAGCGTCCATCCTCCGTGCGGTTTTTAATTACCCAACCGCTGGTTACCCATTTAGGAGCATAGAAACCTTCGGCTTTACCTGTAAAGATCTCGTAGGGTCGGCCATTGTATATGCCTACCACAGCCACCCATTCTTCTGTTCCATTCATAAATCTTACAACAGAGGCTTCAAGAACTTTGGGCCTGCGGGGCGCATGGTTTTCATGTATAATCTTTGATTCTTCCTTTGGGGATTCTTTGACCAGGACTCCATCGCGCGAACCATCGCGGTAGATAGTAACCCCTTTACACCCTGATTCCCAGGCAGTCATGTAAATTCGGCTAACCATCTCTTCCGTGGTTTCTTTGGGTACATTCACCGTTACGCTTATGCTATGATCCACCCATTTTTGTATAGCACCCTGCATGCGCACCTTGGCTACCCAGTCGATGTCATTAGCGGTTGACTTATGATAAGGCGAATCCTCGATGAGCTTATCTATTTCTTCATCGGGAAGGTATTTAACTGTTTCAGGATCATAGCCTTTGATTTTCAGATAATCCATGAAGCGGTGGTGAAGCACATTGTATTCCTCCCACGCATCACCCGTGATATCGGTAAAGGAGATTTTTACGTTTTTGTCGCCGGGATTTACTTTTCGTCTGCGCCTGTAACGAACGGCAAAAACGGGTTCAATGCCTGAAGTAGTCTGGGTGAGAATACTTACGCTCCCTGTGGGTGCCACGGTGAGTAGGGAAATATTCCGACGGCCATACCTAACCATGTTGTCATAAAGCTCAGGGTCGGCTTCCCGAATGCGGTTAATGAAGGGGTTTCCTTCTTCGCGTCGGGCATCGTAGATGGGGAAAGGCCCACGTTCGGCAGCCATTTCAACTGAGGAACGATAAGCCTCCAGCGCCAGCGTCTTATGAATAGCCACACTGAAGTTGATGGCCTCGTCGCTGCCATAACGGTATCCCAGGGCTGCCAGCATATCTCCTTCGGCAGTAATACCGAGTCCCGTGCGCCGGCCCTGAATGGCTTTCATCTTGATGTTTTCCCACAAAAGACGTTCTATACGTTTGGTTTCTTCATCTTCCGGATCCTGGCGGATTTTGTCGAGAATTTTATCGATTTTCTCAAGCTCCAGATCAATGATATCGTCCATGATGCGCTGCGCCTTGCGGATATGTTCGACGAACTTCTCAACATTAAAATAGGCTTGGTTAGTGAAGGGATTTTCGACGTATCCAAACAGGTTTACAGCCATCAGTCGGCAACTGTCGTAAGGACAAAGGGGAATTTCTCCGCAAGGGTTGGTACTTACGGTGCGGAACCCCAGGTCGGCATAGCAATCGGGAATCGACTCGCGAATCACTGTATCCCAGAATAATATACCCGGTTCAGCCGATTTCCAGGCGTTGTGTATGATTTTATCCCACAACTGGCGGGCGTGAATGGTGCGAGTGAAGATGGGATTGTCCGAGTCAATGGGAAAACGATGGATGTATTCCAGATCGTTTTTTACGGCATACATAAAGTCATCGGTGAGCTTTACCGAGATGTTAGCTCCGGTAATTTTGCCTGCTTCCAGCTTAGCATCAATAAAATCCTGAACATCCGGGTGTTTCACAGAGATGGTCATCATCAATGCACCCCGACGGCCATCCTGTGCTACTTCGCGAGTAGAGTTGGAGTAGCGTTCCATGAACGGCACAATACCGGTGGAAGTCAGAGCGGTATTTTTTACGGGGCTCCCTTTAGGCCTGATGTGCGAGAGGTCGTGCCCAACGCCACCTCTGCGCTTCATCAGTTGCACCTGCTCCTGATCAATACGCATGATGCCTCCATAGGAGTCAGCCGGCTTTTCCTGCCCAATGACAAAGCAGTTGGATAAACTGCCCACCTGAATGGGATTTCCTATACCCGCCATCGGGCTGCCCTGTGGAACCAGATATTTGAATCCCTTAAGCAATTCATATACCTCGTCTTCGCTCATGGGGTTGGGGTACCTTTTTTCGATACGGGCAATTTCCCTGGCAATTCTGCGGTGCATGTCGTCAGGCGTAAGCTCGAATATCCTACCATCGCTGTCTTTCAACGCATATTTGCTCACCCATACATTGGCCGCCATGGTGTCGCCGCCAAAATACGCTGTGCTGGCCTCGAGAGCTTCTTCAAATGTGTAAACCTTTCTTTCCTCTTTTTTCTCTGCCGGTTTTTCCAAAGGCTTAATTTCTTCGTGGAAATCTTTCATCGTTTCTTCTCCTTTTAACATATTTCTGCTGATGAGCATCTCATCGTAAAGGCTCATCTGCTTGGCTTCCATTATTGTCCTACCTGCACCGGCTGTGGTTTCGTTTTCCTGCATGATACTCCCTGTTTTAACGTTTTTGCTGAATTTTGAGTATGAAAATTAGGGTTTCTAAAATAGTAACCACGCTGCTGAATTGGGTAGGGTCCAGATTTTAATTTATTAATAAGTTACTAACAATAGGTTCTATTATCTTTAATATCATCAATTTATGTAATTTGCTGAAAATGCATTAATTATTGATTATTATATTAGTAAATTTTTGAAAAGTAGAAGTTTATAATTTGAGTCGATCCCTTTTTAACAGGTAACTTGTTAATAATTCTATTGGGGCTTGAGTTTCAGGAATCCTGGTGCTACCCTTGAGGAAAACAGGCTAATGTTTCCATATTAACATTCTCATTCCTAGAATGAGTAGGGCGAAGGCAAAGATTTTCCTCAGGGTTTGATCGGAGAGTCCCAGGGCAATTCTGGATCCCAGGTACCCGCCCAATAAAAAAGCCACTGCAATTACAATGGCATATTTCAGGTTCATAGCGCCTGCTTTGTAGTAATTGATGGCAGCCAACAAACCGATAGGGGGCAGCATGAGGGCCAGGCTCGTACCCTGGGCTTCTTTCTGTGTGAGACCTACCAGATAAATCAGAGCTGGTATGATGATGATACCACCTCCTAATCCCACTATTCCACTGAAAATGCCTGCAATAAGACCTATAGCTATGAGAATCAATAAAGTAGTTATTTCCATCATGGTTTGTTTTGGGGCTGCAAAATTAGCCTTTCATGTTTCTTAGGACCCCTGATGATTGAGATAATTTTTTCAACAGCTTGTTAGTAACCCCATAAAATTAAGACCACCAGTTTCTTGATTCGAAACCGGTGGCTTTTTACGCGTTCAAACTTTGCAAAGGCACATTCTTCTTATTAAGAATTTAACAGATATCTTTTGATTTCCAATAACTTTGAGTAAAAAGATCCCTGGCCTCATGCCTGTGAGCGATAAAGAAAGTTTGTTTTCTGCGGCATCTCTTTTCACAAACCTGGAGTTCAACAACTGTCCTAAAGGATTTTGAACTGCCTGGCATGTGGTATTCACCCAGAGCTTCCACTCAATTGGCAAGCGGTCAGTTAATGGGTGGAGGCTAACTTTTGCTTCTAGAGATGATATTGCTAAGGTATATTTTAATCCATACCATCCAGGCTAATCTGTTTTCAGGCTTTTAAAATCCTCATCTGGATAATCCATCAGATAATTTCCCTTCCTGTCCCAATAGCATAAAGCATATTGTCGGGAATCGTGAATTCATCAGTAGTCCATCCGCATTGAGAACCCATCAAAGAAAAAACTAAATAACTCAATGTTATCATCTGGCAACTACCATCAGGATTGGGCTGTCGCGATTCTAGTTTCTCCAGGAATAATTTGACACTTTTTCTAATTTATTCTATATCGTATCTGAGATAAGCCACAAGGAAGGTTATTTTCATTTGACTTTTGGTTAAAAGCCAAAGTATACCCTTTACTTCCAGAGTAGACGGGAGATGGATTAGCATTTCTGTATTTTCAAATACAAAGACGACATTGCGGGGCGTTTTGCCTGCCGGTCGGAGAAAAATGGGTTCATATTGGGCATATATTCTTTGCATTAATGTGAAAATTACTGCTAGAATAAAAATTCGTTTATTTCTTTACTTTTTTAAATTATATAGTTTTGCTTATTTTCAGCTTGCTTAAATATTTTTTTGTAGAATGCATTTCATGTAGATGTAGTATTTTTCTACTTATTAATTGATATGTTAGGAATAGTTAATATTTATTTCGCTTAAACTCCATTTTGCAAACCTTGCCAGCCAGGCCTTTACTTTTAAGTGAATTAAATAATTACTTACATAAGCTGACGTTATCTGTATATTTCTGTTCATATCTAATCCGTACCAAGCAGCAATCATGCCCTAATTAAGTTGTTTTCTTTGCTGAATAATAAGTTTAATATTTTTTATGAAATAATAAGCCAGTTTGTGTAATGCTTTTTTGCACTTGGTTATCTTAAGGTCATAGGTGATATGACCGTGATGTCACATAATAAATTTTTCTGAACCATTATTCGATGAATAAGTCTGCCATTTTTCTGTAAAATAATGAATTATGATGGATTTCTGCGAGCAATGGTTTTTTGAAGGTTAATTAGGATTAGACTGTTGCGGTTCATGGTTTTGGCTTTAAGAAATACCATTCCAGAATTAACCTTACTTTTGAAAAAAATAAAACATTTCGGTATGTTAAATGTTAAAAAATTTGTTTTTAATGATTTTCAGGTGAATACCTATGTTTTGGATTGTGGGGGAGAGTGCCTGATCATCGATTGTGGATGCCAGTATGAGCGGGAGTGGGAGGAATTGAGGGATTACCTGAAAGAGAAAAACCTACGCCCACTCGAATCTCTGCATACTCATTTCCATGTCGATCACATGATTGGTTACCGCTTTTTGAAGGAAGAGTACAATATAGGTTATAGAGTGCATCCCGACTCACGACTTTTCATTGATTTGGCTGTTGAATTTGCCTCTGTTTTCAGTATTCATCTCGACAAAGTTTACGAGCCCACTGGATTTTTATCGGAGGGGGAAATCATTCATTTGGGAGATGTACGTCTACAGGTTATTTACACACCTGGACACGCAGATGGAAGCGTTTGTTTTTACTCACCCCATGAACACGTAATATTTACAGGTGACGTTCTTTTTCGGGATAGCATCGGCCGATCCGACCTCCCGACTGGTAATTATGACAAGCTTAAAGAAAGTATTATTAAAAAGCTGTTCGTACTCCCGCCCGATACAGTGGTCCATCCAGGCCATGGCCCCACCACCACCATAGGCTATGAGATGCAGAATAATCCGTTTTTATAAAATACATTTATAATTTTTTACATAAATACGCGGCATGATTTTCATCGCCGCTTTTTTTTATTAAGATTTGTATGAAATGTTGTTAAATATCTCATCCCGATTAAGTTAAATATGGGAGCATTGGACTTTATTAAGCCTAATTCCTTTTTATTTATAAATTTAAAGATAATATAATACCTTTGTTTTTTTATGTAAATATTTATCGTTCCTCATTTGCTTTTGAAAATATCATTATATAGTAAATCATTAATATATCCATTAATGTGAAAAAATTATTAATTTACAAATGTCTGTGTTAAAATTAAATATTCAGAAATGAATCGAGTGATATTTTTATTATGAGATTAATAATTCACTTAATAATTCTTCGATATTTTAATGGTTTTGGTGTTAGTTGGATTGAATGAGTTCAGTGTTCATGAGTTCTGAGTTCATGAGTTCAGGGTTCATGAGTTCAGGGTTCATGAGTTCTGAGTTGTTTATTTTTGGCTTTGTTTAGAATACAGTAAATAGAGGTTTTCTGCTGTGTATATTAAATGTTGAGCCAGTCATAGATTCATTGCATCAAACTTTTTGTTAAGTTTTTTATGGAAGGTTATGTTCTTATTTGTTTTTTAAGACAACTCATTAGATCAGAAATAGAAAGCTCAGTATTAATCATCTTCTGTTAAGTGGAAGATAGCTTCTATAAGATAAGCTTCCCTTCGGCAAGCTTAGGGTACACTTCGACAGGCTCAGCCCAAGTTATGAGGTGGCCGAGTGAAGCCGAGGCCAATCCTTGTTTTGGTGGAAGTTAGCTTCGACAGGCTCAGCTACCGAGCCCTTCGGCAAGCTTAGGGTACACTTCGACAGGCTCAGCCCAAGTTATGAGGTGGCCGAGTGAAGCCGAGGCCAATCCTTGTTTTGGTGGAAGTTGGGTTATAATCTAACCTGCATGTTGATGATGACTACGCTATCAGGTGGGTCTTAATCCTTGTTTTGGTGGAAGTTGGGTTATAATGAAGTGACAATTGTACGTGAAATCCCTTTTGACGAGCTAGTCTTAATCCTTGTTTTGGTGGAAGTTGGGTTATAATGGCTCTGATTTTTGTCGCCAGATACAGTCTGGCGGCAGTCTTAATCCTTGTTTTGGTGGAAGTTGGGTTATAATATGCCGCCAGTTCGCAAAGCACATCAAAGGAGCCGACATTGAGTCTTAATCCTTGTTTTGGTGGAAGTTGGGTTATAATCGGGGCCGATATAAAGCGGCTCCAGGGGGCCCTACAAAGAGTCTTAATCCTTGTTTTGGTGGAAGTTGGGTTATAATAAGACAGCACAGGTGAAATCTGCTTTGATTTTGCTTCAAGTCTTAATCCTTGTTTTGGTGGAAGTTGGGTTATAATTCCATAACAATCGCACCTCATATACAAGACCTGAACATGTCTTAATCCTTGTTTTGGTGGAAGTTGGGTTATAATTCCGTATACCGGGAGCAGACAAGGAAAGACTAAGGTCTTAATCCTTGTTTTGGTGGAAGTTGGGTTATAATAAATAGGGGGGACCTACACGTATCCCACCGAAGCCGACGGTCTTAATCCTAGTTTTGGTGGAAGTTGGGTTATAATTAGTATGAAAAAGTTAATTAAAAAAATAGAAAGGTCTCTGTCTTAATCCTTGTTTTGGTGGAAGTTGGGTTATAATGAGGAGGTCCAATTTATGGACCTCCAACCCTGCCGTATGTGGTCTTAATCCTTGTTTTGGTGGAAGTTGGGTTATAATTAAGCAATTTGACCTTACAGGGTTATGGTCAAAAGAAAGTCTTAATCCTTGTTTTGGTGGAAGTTGGGTTATAATACTACATATTCGGGGACGGAGACCCAGATTTAGATGGGGTCTTAATCCTTGTTTTGGTGGAAGTTGGGTTATAATTTATGGAAGAAAAATTTAGGA
>JBMFOU010000029.1:0-37322 GCA_049969475.1 Bacteroidales bacterium
GTCTATACCGCAGCCGTTATCAAAAAAAATGATGAACAACGAGTTTACGTTGTTGGGCAAGACCATCCTGACCGTAGGTGCCGGTAACATCGGCTACTTGACCTCCTATCAGCTGATGCAGGCCGGAGCGCGCGTTAAAGCCATTATCGAGGCTCAGCCTTTCGAGGGAGGATTCCCCGTTCAGGCCAATCGGGTGCGCCGTCTGGGCATTCCCATACTTACCTCCCATATTTTGCTCAAAGCCATTCCCAATGCTGATCATACCGGCATTAAGGGAGCCGTGATCGCTCGCTGCGAGAATTTTAAACCTATACCCGGAACCGAAACCGTGGTTGAAGGCATTGACGCCATTAATATTTGCACCGGACTGGTGCCTGACGATCAGTTGCTTATAAAAGGAGCGGAGATTTTCGGCCGTCGTTGTTATGGAGCTGGCGATGCCATTCGCATCGGTGAGGGAACCAGTGCCGTATTAAGGGGTAAGCAAGTTGCCTATGAAATCATGATGGACATGGGCCTTCGTATTCCGTACAACGATTATCTGGCTGTCTCCAAAGAATATATTGACTCTCAGCAGCATCCTACTCGAGTACTGGATGAGCCTTTTAAGCCCGATCGCCAGCGTATGGAGGCCAAAGGTTTTGTAATCATTGACTGCCTTTACGGATTTGCCTGCAATCCCTGTGCTTTCGCTTGTCCTCATGGCGCCATTACCAAATCTTCAACCAGTACCGTGCCCCACATCGATTACCCAAAATGTATTGGGTGCATGGACTGCGTGTATCAATGTCCTGGTCTGGCTATTTTTGGTTATAATGTAAGCAAAGACTGGTTGTTCCTTCCCATCGAATACGATGCTCCGGAAAACGCAGAAGTGTTTTTGGTGGATAACAATGGTAAAATTCTTGGTGAGGGCCTGATTGAGAAGATCTTGCGTAAACCCAATAAAACACACATAGCCAGGGTGAAATCGCAGACCCTGCATGGTGAAGAGCTTACCGCCGTCAGAGGTTTTATTCTTAAGGAAAGATATCCAGAGCCTTTCGAGCTTGTACCAGCCGAAGAGCCCGTTCCAGCTGAAACCTATGTTTGCCATTGCGACGATGTGAAAATCGATGAAATTTTGGAGGTTGTAGGGGAGCGGAAATTTATCTCGGTAGATGAGATTAAACATACCACACGTCTGGGAATGGGAGCCTGCAGGGGTAAACGTTGCATCCCCAGGCTTAAATCAAAAATAAGGGAATACGGAATCCAGGTGGTAGGTGAAGCCACCCCGCGTGGCCCGCTTTCCAACCAGCTTTCGCTGGGTGAATTGTACCCCCGACCTGTTCACGAAAACATCATTGTGCGAAAAGCTGTTCGACGAGAGAAGGTGGAATGCCTGGTGGCTGGCGGAGGCATAGGAGGAAGTGCTCTGTTCCGTTATTTGGCCGAAGAAGGGAAAAATCCGGTCCTGATCAATTTTGGCCGAGGTGCTTCATGGAGAAACATTGCTGGTGGCAGACCTAACTTCAGTGTGCCAGAACTTTCCGACATAGCAGTACATAATCTTGAAATATTTAAAGAGTTACAAGAAATCAGGAATATCGATTTTCGGCTTATTAATTACGTGACTTTTGCCCATGATGAAGATATGCTTAGGGCATTGGAAGCTTCAATGGCATGGAGCAGGGCCGAAATGGTTGAGCCCAAGGACTTTACCCGTCGTGTTTCCCCTTACTTTAATCCCAATCTGAAAACTTATCTGGCTGCGCTCATAACGCACGACTGCTGGCAGGCCACGCCGGGAAAAACCATAGATCTTATTCGACAGCTGGGCATGCGCCAGGGCGGTAGGATTCTCGAAGATTGTAAGCTTATCGATGTAAGAAAAGAAGGAGCAAATTATTTGGTTATAGTGCAAGACCACGATAAGACTTACATAGAGTTTGAAACTCCCGTGTTTATTAATGCACTGGGGCCTGAAGGCGCACGTGTAGCTAAAATGCTGGGCATAGAAACAGGACAGTATCCTGTGAAGCATCAAGCCTTTATTACCCGTCGGCTGCCCATGATGGGAATAGACGGAGTACCCCTACCTATGCTCATTGACAGGCGGAGGTATAAAGGTTTTGTGGCCGTTTACGGACAACAGTTGGCCGAGACGGGTCAGGTCATTGGTTGTGCCTCGCCCGCCGTTGACCCCACCGAAACCGATAAAAATCTCAAGATCAACTCCAAGGATTTTCTTGAAATTGTATCGGAAGTTTTTGTGGATTGGCTGCCTGAGCTCTCCTCGGTTGGTTTTCAGGCTGTGTGGGCAGGCTACTACGTAGAACCCCGCATGATTATTGATCCTGAACTTGGGCTCTTCACTGGCTTGCGTGGGCAGGGATTCATGTTGGGACAGTACCTGGCCCGGCTTTATGTAGATAAGCTGCTTGGTAAGCCCGTACCCGATTACTTCCATCGTCTGAATATGAAAGGAGATGGAATGCCCGAAAAGGCCTTCAAATAATATAAATGAAGCGTAAGGCAGGCCCTCAGCGGTTTGCCTTTTCCGATATTTGTGGTTAAGCTTGTGTCGTTTACAGGATTATTTTGTATTTTTGCCGCCCGAATTTTATTACCGTTGTTTTGAATCCGTTGAAACCATACCACATCCCTTTCAAGGGCCTATCTCTGGGACACCATGGATACGACTTCGAGATAGGGCACGACTTCTTTGAAAGCTTTGAGCAGTCGGAGCTTCAAGAAGGTAAGGTGCATGTGCACCTCGACCTTGAAAAACAGGAAAGGATGCTTATTCTCGATTTCGGATTCAACGGAGAGGTGGAGGTGGTTTGCGATCGCTGTGCTTATGAATATATGCAGCCCATTCATGGAAGGCAAACCGTTTATGTGAAATTCGGGGAGGAAGAAGACGAGGGTAGCGAAGACGACATCGTCTTTATTCCTGAAAATGCCTGGGAAGTAGATGTTTCGCAGATTATTTACGATTATATCAACATTCTGTTACCCATGCAACGAATTCACCCTAATGATGCTGATGGGAATCCAGGATGCAATGCAGAGATGCTGAGGTTGCTCGACGAGCTGAAACCTCCTGCCGAAACCGATCCCCGTTGGAATGCCTTAAAAGGACTCTTAGACAATGAGAATTAACGATAACCTTTAAAATTTAAAACAATGCCCAATCCAAAAAGAAGATGGTCGAAGACCCGTACCCGTAAAAGAAGAACACACTACAAGGCAGAACTACCTACCGCTATGGCTTGTCCTAATTGTGGAACTCCGGTATTGTACCACAGGGTATGCCCTGCCTGTGGATTTTATAAGGGCCGGCAGGTAATGGAAGTGGCTGAAACCAAATAAATCCAAAAAATGCTCAGGCCTTGAAAAGCCTGAAAAAGCTTAAAGCCTTTCATCCTTCACCTGAAGGCCTCTTTCGGGTGAAGACAATTTATTATTCAATATTACGTAGAAAACCATGGAAAAATTACGTGCAGCTATAACAGGAATAGCAGCCTATCTGCCTGATTACATTCTTACCAATGATGAAATCAGCCGGATGGTAGATACCTCCGATGAATGGATAATGACCCGGGTAGGTATCAAAACACGATATATTTTGCGTGAGCCAGGTAAAGGCACCAGCGATATGGCCACTCCTGCCGTTGAAGAATTGCTCCGTAAGACGCATACACGTCCAGAAGAGGTGGACCTCATCATTTGCTCCACTGTAACTCCCGACCATCCATTTCCCGCCACTGCCAACATTATTGCAGATAAGGTGGGCATTAAAAACGCTTTTGGTTTCGACCTCAATGCGGCCTGCTCGAGCTTTTTATATGGTCTGTCAGTAGCATCCCGCTTTGTGGAATCAGGCCGGTATAAAAAAGTAGTGCTGGTGGGCGCTGATAAGATGTCGTCCATTACCGACTATACTGACCGTACAACCTGTCCTTTGTTTGGAGATGCTGCAGGAGCTGTACTTCTTGAGCCCACCACCGACCCCGATGCGGGTGTGATTGATGAAATTTTACGCAGCGATGGATATGGGCGCGTTCATTTGCACCAGAAGGCAGGCGGCTCGGTAAAACCCGCCTCGCATCAGACCGTGGAGGCCCGCGAGCATTACATTTATCAGGAGGGTCAGGCTGTTTTCAAAGCGGCTGTGGCTGCTATGGCCGATGTAGCCGTAGAAATGATGCACCGGCACCAGCTTACACCCGAAACTCTTGCCTGGTTGGTTCCTCATCAGGCCAACAACAGGATTATAGAAGCAGTGGCCCGCCGCATGGAACTACCCAAAGAAAAGGTGATGATAAACATCGAAAAATATGGCAATACTACTTCGGCCACACTGCCCCTTTGCCTTTGGGAATGGGAACCCAAACTTCGTAAGGGCGACAACATCATACTCGCCACCTTTGGTGCTGGATTTACCTGGGGCTCTATTTATTTGAAATGGGCTTACGATCCCAAGTAAGTATTCTTCAAAACACAAAATCATATTTTAAGGGAGCTGCCTGAAGGGGCAACTCCCTTTTTTTAGTCATTAGTATTCAATGCTTTGGCTTGGGTAAGTGAACGATTTAATCGTGAAGCTTAAAAAAGGCCCAAAAGTTGTAAATTTGATTTATCAAATGAAGGCGTATGAAAAAATTACTTTTTTTAATGGTTGGAGTGGCGGGTTTGCTGGCCTGGAGTGGGTGTTCCAAAGACGATCCGTCCATCAATATTTTTTCTCTTGAAGATGATATTTCGCTGGGTCAGCAGGTGAATCAGGAAATTGCGGCTAATCCGCAGGAATACCCCATTCTCGACCCGGCAAAATATTCAACAGCTTATGAACACCTTAAACGTATAAGAAACACTATCCTGGCGTCGGGAAAGGTTAAATATGCCAATACTTTTCAATGGAATGTTCATATCATTCAGCGGGATGATGTTATAAATGCCTTCGCCCTGCCTGGAGGTGAAATGTATTTTTATACAGGGTTAATTAAACTTTTGGACAATGAGGCCCAACTGGCTGGAGTGATGGCTCACGAGATGGCACATGCCGACCGAAGGCACAGCACCGACATGCTCACCAAAACTTATGGATTTCAGGTACTGGCAGGACTTATTTTAGGCAATAATCCCAGTCTGGCCGAGCAAATAGCCGCCGAGCTTGCTCTGGGCCTTGGTTCGTTAGCTTATAGTCGTTCCAACGAATACGAAGCCGATGAATACGCTGTTAAATTTCTCTATCCAACCGAGTATGATGCAGCCAGCCTGGGCGACTTTTTCCGGAAAATGGAGGGACAGTCACAGCCTCCAGCTTTTTTGAGCACACACCCTTCGCCAGAAGATCGCCTCCAGAAAATCAACGAACATTTTCAGGCCCTGGGTGGCGTTCACGGGCAAACCTTCCCGGAGCGCTATGCTGAACTGAAGGCTAGTTTGCCCTGAGGGCTTACTGAAAACAATAAAGGCCTTTAATCACCGTATCAGTGAACCCCTCCCGCTTCAATAGTGAGAGGGTTTCGTTGTATAAAAGGGGAAGTTCATGGGGCTGATGAGCATCGGATGAAATAGTAACAGGAATTCCCATTTTCTTGATAAGAGGTAACCAATAGGCATCAGGATATAGTTGGTTACTTCTTCCTTTATAAATACCGCGTGTGTTGATTTCTAGGATGCAGCCATGCTGGCGGATGACTTCGAGGGTTTCTTCCACCAGACTATGGTACCAGGGTTCTTCTATGGTAAAATATCTTCCAGCATTGTGCATACAGATTTTGTCGAGGTGACCAACAATGTCGGGGTGATCGTTTTGTATCATCACCTGAATTTGCTGGTAATAGAGCGTAACCCCCCGGTGTATGTCGTCGTTCATGATTTTTTCCAGCCCTTTGTCATAGGTTTCGCGTTTGGCGCCATCGATAAACCAGAGTCCGCCCGTGTCGGGGTTTTGCACCAGATGAACACTGCCAATGGTATAATCGAGGCTGTAGGTGTCTCTGAAATGTTGGAAGGAAGGCATGACGCCCGGAATTCCATCAATCTCGAGCCCCAGCAAGATTTTAATTTCGTTGCGGTATTTTTCTTTGAGCTCAAGGATGGTATTGCGGTATTCCTGCATTCTTTCCTGAGGAATAGCGAACTGGTTTTCAAAAGGAACGGGTGCATGTCCTGAAAACCCCAGGGTGTGAAAACCCAGCCTTAGGGCTTCTTTCACATAATCCTCGGGATGGGAACTTCCATCGCAAAATAAGCTGTGGGTATGATAGCAAAACATGGCTTCCTATTTAGGGTTCTATCCATTGCCCGTTTTCTTTTATCAGGCGGATGAGTTCGTCTACGGCTTCTTCTTCAGGTACTTCCCGCTTCACCGGGGTTTGTCCTTTGTAAAGGGTAACTCGGCCCCGGCCAGCTCCCACGTAGCCATAATTGGCTCCTGCCATTTCTCCTGGGCCATTTACGATACAGCCCATCACACCAATGGTAATCCCCTTGAGGTGCGAAGTTTTTTCTTTGATTTTACGGAGGGTATCTTGAATATTAAAGAGGGTACGGCCACAGGATGGGCAGGCGATATATTCGGCGCGTGAGATACGGGCACGAGAGCTCTGCAGTATTCCAAAGGCAGCATTTACGGTTACTTCTGCGGGAAGGGCAGGATTGTGAAGCCAAAGGGCATTGCCGAATCCTTCCTGAAATATGGGAGCCAAAGCTGCAGCTGACTCGGTAATAAAACGTTCGGCATCAGAAACATTACTCTCCCGCTTGAGTATGATGGGACCGGAAAAATTTACCGCTGCAAGATGCGCAAGCGTATTACGCAAGGCCATGAGTTCCATGGGATGGTCGGAGACTACCACCAGGGGCCGATCGCCTGCAAGGTTTTTAAGCGTGGCGGCATGGAAAGCTGAAGTGTGAATGATTGAATGGGCAAAGGGTAATTGGTTTTGGATGATAATATCGGCAGGAGGCACGGTCCCTATCACTTGAGGCATTAGAGAACCTCCCATGCCGTGAATTTCCCTGGATTGCTGCCGGGGATTCCTGTTGATGGGTAGCGAGCCAGTAAAGAGGTTTTCGATAGAGTGACCTCCAAATTTCTGTGGAAGTGAGGCAAGGATACGGGCTACGGGAATTTCGGCCTCAGGCGCTTCGGTGAGCGAAACCCTGATGGTGTCGCCTATTCCCTCGGCCAGCAGAGCGCCTATTCCAGCAGCCGATTTTATTCTGCCATCTTCTGCGTCGCCGGCTTCTGTTACTCCGAGATGGATAGGATATACC
Organism: Bacteroidales bacterium; assembly: GCA_049969475.1. Classification (GTDB taxonomy): domain Bacteria; phylum Bacteroidota; class Bacteroidia; order Bacteroidales; family TTA-H9; genus UBA2030. The sequence goes on from JBMFOU010000029.1 coordinate 7,276, forward strand.
CTTCCTCTTTCTTGCATCCTTTTAACCAGCAAGCGATTAGCTGTTATCATGATAAATGGATTGCTGGCCTTCATGCTGATTACCAACTGCTTGAAATCGAGGCTCTCGCATATTTCTATGAATTCCAAAGCCGCTTGTACCATTCCCTCGGGGGTGTCTCCGTAGCGGCTCATGATGCGTTCGGAGAGCGAGCCATGATTGCTGCCAATGCGCAGAGCGGTGTCGTGCTGCCTGCAGATGTTAATGAGGGGAGCCATACGATCGCGTATTCGCTCGAGTTCTTCCCGGTATTCACTATCGGTGTAATGAATCTTCCCCTTTTTTCTATCGGTGTAGTTGCCCGGATTAATTCTAACCTTTTCGACAATGCCAGCAGCGATTTCAGCGGCCTCGGGGCTGAAGTGAATATCGGCAATAAGGGGACGGGTGTAGCCTTTTCGGTGAAGCTCCTCCTTAATTATAGCCAGATGGGCTGCTTCCTTTGGGCCCTGAGCCGTTATCCTCACATAATCGCAACCTGCATCGAAAAGCCTCATGCATTGTTCTACTGTGGCCCGGGTATCGAGGGTGGGGGTATTGGTCATGCTTTGCAGACGAATGGGATGCCTGCTACCTACGGGCAACTGACCAATGGGCACTTCAAGGGTCTCAAGCCGTTGATAGGTCGAAATCAGGGGGAATGCGTCGTTCATCGGGGTTAATTGCCCCGCAAAATTACTGAGTTTTCGGGTTGCCTTATTTAATAAGGCCAAGGCCGCTCAGCGCCGATTCGTCTCCCGGGCGGTTAAGCAATACGGTCTGGAATAGTGCCTTGGCTTCGCTATAATGACCCTGTTTAAGTTGTATCCAGGCCAGCAAAAGTAAGCTGTCGTAATCGAACGGATAAAAATTCACCACTTTTTCTATATAGCGTCGAGCCTTGTCGTACTCTCCACGGTTGTAGTAAATGCTGCCCAATCGATAATTAGTCAGGCTATGGTTGGGATCAATTTTAAGAATTTCCATGTAGTAACTGATAATCTGATTCCAGTTTCCCAACACAGAAAGAGGATAGGCAATACCCAGTCTGGCCTCAATGGAAAGGGGCATCAGCTGAATGGCCTTTTGATAATATCCTACTGCCCGGGTTTGGTCACCGGCCAGATAGCAAAGCCAGCCCAGTCGAAGATTGATGTAGTAATTCTTCTCTTCATATACCTGTGTCAGCGTAGCGATGGCTTTTTTATAATCTTTGGTCTCTTCCTGTTTATAACTCTGACTAAAGGCCTCTTGTAGCCGGTTTTGCTGCCCGGGCATTTGAAGCGCCAGGCCCAGAAAAAATAGGGTACTGAGAATATTTTTTACCATTTCCAGAATACTGATAATGAAACTGTATTTTTTTGATAACTCATATCCTGCAAGGCTGGCTCAAGGGTCGGTTGGAAATAGAGTCCATAGCCTTTACAGCGAAGGTTGCTCCATTGTAAGGAAGCTGATAATCTCGAACCCAACAGCATAAAAACATTGAGCGTGGTTATTCTGCTTATTTGGGAATCGGCGTTGTAAATAATCCAAGCATCGTCGAAGGATTTATGAGCTATGTGTCCCAGGGTGAGGGTCCCAGTGAGCCATAAGTTTTTCAAAGGGCTGAAACTCACGCGTTGTATCCAGGCAGTTCTTTTGTCGCGTTGGCCGAGGCCAGCAAAAACTCCTGCACCCATAATAAGCCGGGTATCCGATAATATATACCAATTCACGTTTAATCCGACTTGCGAGAAAGCGCTATCGTATTCGCTGTGCCAGGTGGCATCCGCTTTTAGCGAAAAGTCTCCGCAATATTTGGTGAGGCTTATACCCCCTGCCCGATCGGTATTTTTTTGATGGATAGTAGAAAGACCATATTGACCGGAAGATGGATTATAAGTAACCTGTTTCAGGTCGTACTTCATACCTGAGAGTCTGAAATAACTTTGAATGGTCCAGGAGAGCGAAGGTACCCAGGAAATACTCACATGAATATTTTTCTCCTGGTAAGGGTTTTCGGAAGAGAAAAGTAGTGTATCGGCTGTGAAAGCTCGGAAAGGATTAGTTGTTTTAAGATAGGAGACACCTGGAGTAAGCAGGAGGCGCGGCAGCAGGGGGAAGGAATGATATCCAAAATAAAAGTTGCCGCTACCAGGAAGGGCCGATTCTCCATAGATATTAGGATCCTGGTCGAGATTTGCAGAGGTCAGGGATTGGGCTGCGCTTGAGCTAAGATATCCAGCTCCTACACCCGTTAAGGGATAGGGGGGGTTGGCCGCGATTCTCTCAGGAGCCTGGGGACGGAATTCTCCGGCAGCGGCCAGGGCCTGCTCGTTGAACCCCATGGCCAGAGCTGCATAGTTGTAGTATTCCAGGGTCAGGGGATCGGCTGCATTATTACGAAGTGTTTTCTTGAATTGCTGCAGGGCCCGGGTATATTTTCCCTGGGCATACCAGGCATAGCCCATCCTGAAATTGAGCCAGTAATAGTCGTAACCCGAGCCTTTACCAAGGGTTATCAACGAATCCCATTCGCCTGAAAGATAATATTTTACTGAAAGGCTGTCGACAGTGCGGAAATCCCTGGCAGGTTCCTGAGCGGTCAGCATGGAGGATATTGAAAGCAGTAATGCCCCGGCCATGAGCTTACTTACCCACCAGCATTTATTTCGCCTAATGCATCTTGCTTTTCTTTTCATGCCTCAGAAGAACTGAAGTTAATAATCATTACACCGTTGCGCGATTCTACCCTTAATTCCTCGATACCTTCATTTTTTATTCGGGTTGAAAACTTATATCGGTAAAGTGTTTTTTTTCCCGCTGTTACTATAGCCTCTGATTCGATAAATGCTTCGGGCCGGGTGAAATGGGAAGACAGGTCTCGGTGGTATTGCCTATAATGGGCTTGAATGAGCGAATAGAAGGGGGCTATAAAGTCGTTGAGACTAAACAGAAGCTTTCTTTTGAGCATGTGAAGGGGATAACGGTCGTGAATTACCAGGCCGGGGATAATGCCGGGAATGATTCTGAAATGGGCCAGGGCAAAATAATAAAGCGGGGAATCGGTTTTTCCTTGATACCATAGGATGTAAAACACATTGCCAATCCTTGAAAAACCAGCGCGCGAGCCAGTGGCGGGTTCAAAAATCCAGGTCTGATTAAACATGTCATTTTCAACTAACCAATAGCCTTGGCTCTCTTTCAACTGAGAGGTTGAGACCCTGAATTTTATTTCCTGGCCGCTGGTAAAGTTAAAGGCATTAATTATAAATGACAGATTATGAATGCTTTCAACAATATCCCCCTGCTGAGGGATTCCGTGGGAAATGTATTCTGGCTCATTTTCCTTCCATTTCAGGTAACCTGATAAGGGATGCAGCAGCGTAGTACTTCCGATGTAAGGATGGGATTGGATTTGAAAATGTAAGTGAGGATAGGGCGAGCGACCTGAATTTCCCACCTGGCCTATGGGTTCGCCCTGTTTTATCCAACTTCCTTTACCTACCTTGATGCTGCCTTTGCGTAGGTGCGACATTTTCGAGTAGATACCTTCCGCATGTTTCAGGATAACAGTATTACCCCAGTTGTTCTGCTGGTTAATGCTTCCAATGGGGTTATCATCGATACCGTCGGTGATTTCTATCACATAGCCGTCAGCAGGGGCAAGGACAGGCTTTCCATAGCAGTAGTAATCATCACAGGCAAGCCCTTTTCCGGCATAAGTTTTTCCTTCTTCATCGGTTATTTCAAAATCCCAGGCATGGCGCCAGGCTTCCTTGTGGGTGATGGGTCCATCGTGTCCCTGGGTAACGGTCCATTTTCCCCGAAAAGGCAATCCAATATAAATGCCCGTAGGATGCCCAAACCGTATGCTATAGTTGAGCTGGGAATAAAGATTTTTTTCCGGGGAAAATAATTGAACGCCCACAAGGGCCGGTTTGTAATGATTCCGTTCTCTGAGCTTTAGAATATACACAAAGAGCAAAACGGCCATGTTGAAGGGAAGTGAATATACCGGAAGCTGCCATTGCGAAAGCAGACCTGTGGCAGCTGTTGTAAAAATACTGGTAAGTGTGCTCAGAAACACTACCCAAATGTATGACCAAGGCGAGGCAACCGTAAAAAAGCCTCCAGCCGCAATGGCCGTGAGAATAAAATTGAATCCGATATAACCCAACGATAGATCGGCCATGTTGCCGCCAAGGAGTTCGTAGTAGAGCCATGCGGTGCCAAAACCGAGAAGGGAAAGTGTAAAGGCAATGCGCGAATAATAGAGCAGGCCGAGCACAATAAGCAGGCCGGCGAATAGGTAATTCTGAAAAAAGATAGCACCCACCGAGCGAAAATAGAGTACGATGGGGGTCGGGAGCTCCAAATTGAAAAACCAATTATAAGAATTCACCAAAGGTTTGCCCCCGAGTGCATATAGTTTGTTGAGCATAAAGGTACTGCCGGGTGTAAGGTCGAGGCCGCTGAGATAGCGGGTTGCCAGCAAAAGGGTCCAGGTGGAGAAGAGGAAGGGAAGGCTAAGGAAAGAAAGTCCGTACTTATAGAAAACACCTTCAAGCGTTAGTGTTATCATGAGATTGAGCAAAGCAGCAAATGAAACGATAATGAAAAGCCCGGTGGAGGGTTCAAACATGCTTCCCAGCGCCATACCTGTGAGAAGGCTATTAAAGCCATACAAGCCCGAAGCAATTTTTGGGCGGTTGAAACCGCTCATCCAGGCTATCAGATGGGTAAGTAGGGCCGCCCACAATCCACTTAGCCCAGCCATGGGATTAAAAAAGCTTACCGCAGCAATGATTGCCGCCAGGACATTATTGTCGGAGAAAAATACCTGCGCATAGCTTTTGAGTAAGCCCTGGCCTTGAACTTTTAAAAATTGAACGACCGAAGGTTTTAGGATTTTTTTCATGGATTTCTCAACTTAATAGAAACGAGCATTCTTAGCAATTCAGGCTCTCTGCAAAGGATAAAACCCACAAAACCAAGAAACAAGAAGCTATTGGTAATAAGCCGCATCCAGAGCACACCAGGTGAGAGGTAAGTTCCTGCCAGCCACAAAACGATAGCAAGGAAAAGGTAAAGGAAAAAGTTATCGAGCCGGTAGGGGATAGGATAATATTTTTGGCCATAGGCCCATGATAGCACCATCATGATGAGATAGCAGGAAAAGTTGGCCCAGGCCGAGCCCATGTATCCCATACGGGGAATGAGCAAGAAGTTGAGCACCAGGACTACTGCCGTTCCAATGAGGCTGAACCAGGCCCCATAGCGTGTTTTTCCTGTAACTTTGTACCACACCGAGAGATTGTAATAAATTCCCAGGAATATGTGCCCCAGCAGCAAAAGGGGAACGATAATCAGCCCATCGTAATACTTTTCTCCTACAAAGAATTTGAAAACATCCATAAATAGCATGATTCCCGCGAACATTAGAAAACATACGATGATGAAATAATTCATCACCTGGGCGTAGGTTTTGGGTGCATGGATGTCTTTCGCCTGCCGGAAGAAGAAGGGTTCGGCGGCATAACGAAAGGCCTGAATAAATATCACGATGAAAACGCTGATTTTAAAACACATGCCATAAATCCCCAGGTCGTGCATGGCGGTGGTTGGGGGCAGGAGATATTTCAGCAGGATTCGGTCAATGGTTTCGTTGACCACTCCGGCCAGGCCAAAGATGACGAGGGGCCAGGCATAACGAAACATTTCTTTCCAGAGCTTGAAATGGAAAAGGGGCTTAGCCCTCAGAATATAGGGTATGAGTAATACCAAAGCCAGTGCACTTGCAATCAGGTTTGAAATGAAAATGGCGCTTACTTCGGGTTTGCCAGAAGTAATGGGCAGCCAGGTGGCATGGAAATGTTTGAAAAGATAAGGTAGAAGCAGTATTAAAATAAGATTGGCTGCAACGTTTGCTCCAATGTTGGCTAACCTTATCAGTGCAAAGGTCCAGGCTTTTTGCTGAGCCCTGAGCCAGGCAAAAGGAATAGCACTGATGGCATCCAAACTGAGAATGAGGAGGAAATAAACGATGTACTCGGTTTTTCCTTCATAGCCCATTACACGTGCTATAGAGTGCCGCAACCCTATGGTGGTAAGTAAAAAAATGGAAGTTGAAATCAATATTGAAAAAAAGGCCGTGCTGTAGACCTCATCCGGGTGTTCCGATGTCTCAGAGTATCGGAAGAAGGCGGTTTCCATACCGTAAGTAAGGATAACAGCAAGCATAGCCATATAGGCATAGAGTTCCACGTATATAGCAGCTTCGTGTGGCAGAAAGACCCGGGTGTAAAGCGGAACCAGCAAATAATTGATGATTCGCCCCAGAATACTACTTACTCCATAAACAGCGGTTTGCCCCGCCAGTTGTTTAATGTTTCCCATGTCTTTGGTTAGTTACGTATTCACGAATGCGTGCCAGGCCTTCCTTTAGCTCATCAGGGGGGCGGGCAATATTAATGCGTATAAAATTACCAGCGTGAGGGCTGAAATGTAGGCCCGGCACTACGGCCACACGGGTGTTTTCGTAAAGCCCGAGGGCAAATTCGAGTCCTTTTCCATTGAGCCAGGGCAGTTTTGCCCAAATAAAATACCCGCCACTGGCTGAGCTCACTTCAAAACCTGCCAACGTAAGCTCATGGCTGGCTTGTTGATAATTGTTGGCCAGGAGCTGCCGGGTGTTTTCAATATAAGTATGAGCCTCCTCAGAATGGTTTTCAATGAATTGAAATAAAGCTTCCTGAAGCAGTGAGGGGGCGCAAAGCCCTGTATAATCGTGGACGTTTTTTATTCCTATAAAATGGTCGGGGTGGCAGCCCAGAGCCCCAATGCGCCAACCCGTGATACTGAATTGTTTGGAAAAGGAATCGACGATAAAAACATTTTTGTGGGCTTCGTCGAGGGGCAATTCCTGGGGGCTGGAGAAATATAGGGGGTCGTACACGAGGTCTGCCACCAGAAAAATCCGATACTTTTCTGTGATAGCAAAAAGTCGTCTCCAGTCTTTCCGTTGCAGGCTGATTCCCAGTGGATTGCCTGGTGAGGCAATCATGATAAGCTGTACCTTGTTTTGTACAATTTCTTTTTCAAGGATATCAAAATTCAGCGTATGGGAATCTTGGGGAATGTGGAGGTTAAGAGGTTGTCCGAAAATGCTGGGCAGATGAATGAAACTTTCGTAGGCCGGATCAATGACCAGGGTGGAAAGTATTCCTTGCCGAAGATTCCACAAATAGGTGTAAATCAGCGATAAGGCTTCGGTGGCACCCTGGGTAATTATAAATAGGTGTTTATCAAGACCTTTTTGCTTGAATTTAGACTCCAGGAAGTTTCTTAGACCCTGGTGTCCTTCGGCCGGAGGATACTGATGAAAAGGTCCCTGGTTAGCCTCTTCCAGGGCCCGCTTTAGGCCAAAGGGAGGATCAAAGCCAGGTATTCCCTGAGCCAAATTGATTCCTCCTTCGGCTTTTACTTTGTTGCTCATCATGCTGATGAGCGAGCCTCCCCATGTTGCCGATTGTAGATTTTCCATTGGGTTTTTTCAGACGGCAGCGGGCAAAATTACCATAAAGGTGCTGCCTTTTCCCTTTTCGCTTTCTACCTTGATTTCTCCGTTGTGTCGGGCCACAAATTCCTTGCAAAGTATCAACCCCAGCCCAGTGCCGGATTCTCCAGCTGTTCCTCTCGACGATTGCGATACATCTATCCTGAAAAGATTTTTCCGGGTTTCCTCGTCCATTCCAATGCCCTGGTCTATTACCTTCACTACAATATTGCCCCCTGTTTTTTCTCCTTCTATGGTAACCGTTCCGCCCGGATTGGAAAATTTGATGGCATTAGAGATGAGATTTCTGAATATCGTGTGAATCATGTTGTAGTCAGCATAAATAATGAGCCCACTTTCCAATCTGTTGATGAGGGTAATATTTTTGTTTTGGGCTGCACTGCGGGCCAGCTTGATGTTGTCGCTGATGATTTTGCCTAAGTCGAGTCGTTCGGGGTTGAAATTGATGCGGCCGGACTGCGAACGGATCCATTCCAGTAGATTGATAACCAGTTGATATCCCTGTTTAGCCGATTGATAGATCAGATTGTGGAATCGTTTCACTTTCTCAGTATCCATCGAATCGTAATCTTCAACCAGCACCTGGGTGAGGCCGACCAACCCGTGAAAAGGATTGCGCAAGTCGTGAGCAATCACCGAGAAAAATTTATCCTTGGTCTGGTTGAGTTCTCTTAGCTGATGGGCTTGATTTTCGAGTTCTTGATTTTGCTGTTTTACCTTTTTGTGCCTGTCAAAAGCGTAGGCCATGGCAATCATTAAGAGAAGAATAAATAAAGCAGCGAAAATGCTTGTGTAAACATAGTTTTTATAAAAGCTAATGCCAGTGCTATCGTTAGAATAGATTATGATGAAAGCTTCGTCATTTTTGTCTGGTCCATAAATCTTTATGAACAGGGCAAAGATGTCCATACCCTGAATGCGGGCCGAGTGTCCAAAATAATCGTATTTCTGAAGATCGCTTCTGATTTGTTTTTTAAGAATTTTATTGAATTCAATAATTCGATTCTGGTCGATACGCTGGCGCGAAGTGTCCTGTTCAAAATGCGACAGGGAGGTTTTTTCGTAAACATAATCCTCGCTCAGGTCGCTGAGTTTGAAATTATCGAGCTTGCTGAAAGGTGTTTTGCTCAGCAGTAGGTTTTTATTGATGAGAAAACGAAATTCGAAGGGAAATACATTTTTCAGCTCCTCGCGTAAACCGATAAAGTCGACGCCCATTTCGAGACAACCACAATGATGGTTTTTGTAAAACAAGGGATATACAAAGCGGAAGCCCGCACTGGCAGGGCCTGTTTCGAAGCCTTCTACAAAACTTTGGGTTTCGTTGGCGCGGGCAACCAGGCTGGGAGCAATGCCTGCATTGTAGTCGATGAGTTCGGGATTATTGAGCCGAACAAAAGTTAAATGATGGTCATCGTATAAATTCAGACAATTGAAATGGTATTTTTCTGTCCCTGGCCTAAATCGTTCGATATGGGCTGCAGCAATTTCTTTTGCTTGTAAGCGTTGAAGAAGATCCATACTATCTGACTGGCAAAGAAGTCGCAACAGAGCACTATCCTGCGAAATCTGGTGATAATAATCGTCGGCCAGCATCCGGTAATGGTGGAGTGTTGATTGCATTCCAATGAGAAACTCTTTGGCTTGCTGTTGGCTGTATTCTCGGGCGTTTTCCCGATAGTTTTCTCTGAGAAAATAAACCGCGATGCTGGTCAACAATATATAAACGAGGGCATAATAGCCTATCGAGAAGAGGAAATGCCTCGTTTTTGCCATGACCGCAAACTGTATCGACTGGTTGTTTTACAAAAATAGGCACTTTTTGTAGAACATGTAAATAGCGGCTAAAATAATTCGTTAAAGCCTGAAGGAAAGAAGGTGGTCGGGGACCCTTTCCTGCTGACGAATATTATCCAGACTTTCGGCTTGACGGATAAGGACAGGTTCACCTTTTTCGGTAATGAGGACCACGGCGGGTCTGAAGGTGATAAACTGCATCCACTGGGTCATATTGTAAGCGCCGGTGTAAAGAGCGGCCAGGTGATCACCGGGATTGAGAGCTGGCAGTACCACGCTTTCGCGCACAACGTCAATGTTCATGCAAAGAGGGCCATAAACTGCGCATTCCTCTGTAAATGAGTTGTGGTTTTTCAGCGGTACCAGCGGATGATTGTACCAAAAAGCCGTAAAGAGAATGTTGACCCCAAAGTCCACAATCAGGTTTTTCCTTCCTGTAGATGAGCGTTTATTAGCCAGAACAGTTCCCAGGAGATAGCCGGCACTGTCGATCAGGGCCCGGCCGGTTTCCAAAATGAGCAGAGGGAGCTTATTTTCAGGAAACGAAGCTTTCATAAGGGCGCGGGTGATGGCTTCTGCGTAATCGTCGAAACCGGGATTGGTCTCGCTGCCCGGGAGGTAGGCTCCCTTTAGGGTGTTTTTCGAGGCAAAACCACCGCCCAGGTCGATATAACCGATTGCTATACCAAAACGATTCCAAATAGCGGCGGCAAGCTCTGCCAGTTTGGTGGCAGCCCCCTCGTAGGCATTAGCTGTCATTATGAAGGTGCCAATGTGGCAATGAAGGCCTACCAGATCCATTTGCCCTCCGCGCACAATGCGGTTAATGGCATCCCAGGCCTGGCCATTCTCGTAATTAAATCCAAAGCGGTCCCATATTGGATAAATCCCTGTATCCATATTTACCCGTATGGCCACTTGCGGACGCAGGCCGGTCTCCCTGGCAACTTCCTGTAAGAGATAGAGCTCATCGAAATGGTCGATGTGAATGAGCGACTGGTTTCGGGTAGCCAGTATGAGGTCTTCGCGGCTTTTGTCGGGCCCGTTGTAGATGATTTTGTCGCCCGGAACCCCATTAAGTAGTGCTTTTTGATATTCAAAACCAGAAACCACTTCGGCCCAGCTACCTTCCTGGTGAAAAATACGGCATACGGCATCAAGATAATTGGTTTTGTATGACCAAGAGAACTGAACTGCAGGAAGGCGTGTGCTAAAGGCCCGGTAGGCCTCGCGGTAATTGCGACGTATGGTTTTTTCGGAAAGTACGAAAAGGGGGGAGCCGAACTCCTTGAGCAGCGTTTCAGTATTTACTCCGTCAATATCCTGCAGGGCTTGGGTTTGACTGCTGCTTCCAAATTTCGAAGGTATTCGGGCTTCAAGCCTTCGTATGATGGGTTTTTCGTAAGGTTTTTTATGGGTCATGGTTATCTTTCTCCTTTAATAGAAAATTCTTGAAACGTATTTACATGAGTTATAAGGTCCCAGCTATAACGAATAAACATGATACCAGCCTGATAGGGGGGCATGGGTTCAAGTTTTTCACCTAAAGCCAGGCGAGCAGTGGCAGCAGGAATATTTTGCCCGGCAGCTACTGCAAGGTAGATCCACGCCGGCATCCTAGGGTTAATCTCCATCAGGTGAAATTCTCCTTTGGCATCTTTCATTAGTTCTAACTCGAAGGGGCCTCTCCATTGGGTTTGGGAGACGAAATGCCGGGTTAGCTCCATCATGCGGGGGTCCACCACAGTAATGCCTCCCCAGGCTTTCCCTTTATCGGTAATATATTGCTTGCGCATACCCACAGCGGCTATAGTTTCGCCCTGGCCATCTCCCAGGCCGGCCACATTGAACTCCTCGCCTTTGATGTATTTCTGAAGAATAATGGGTAATCCCCATTTATAGCTGATTTTCAGAAACCAGTCTTCAGCCTCCTGTTGGCTACGGGCAATACCTGCCTCGTAGAATTTACCCTTTACCATCACGGGATAGCCTATTTCCCTGGCCTTTTGGGCTAGTTCGGCGAGGTTATTTACGGCATGGCTCTCCGGGACAGAGATTCCGTATTTTTTACCGAATTCACTGAGACGATATTTGTGGCGTTCTTCAAACTGCTCTTCGGAAGGCAGAAAAGTGGCTACCCCCCGATCTTTAAGCCAGGAACTGAGCATGATGTAAGGCTGTAGTTCGGCATCGAAGTTGGGGATGATTACGTCGGGTTTTTCTACCGAGAAAATGTATTCTAAACGCTCTTTTAATGCCGTCAGACCTTCGGAAGGGTAAGGCATGATGAATACCCTATCTGCTATACCCGGCATATAAATACCTGGTTCCAGGTTTTCGTAGGCTAGTCCAATAATTCTTGCTTCTATAGCTGACTCTTCCCTCAATCCTCGGGCAACGGGAACGCCCGGTCCGGGACTGTCGATAGCATTGAGCCCGCTTAAAGCTACCTTCAATGACATTTTATTCATGGTCGAGGAGTTCATAATGTCTGAGTAACTCGAGAAAATCCAAAAGGTCTTTCTTAATGACGGTTGGCTCGGCATCAAAATTTTCAGCCAGCGATTGAGCTATTTCTTCTTCTGTATGGCCTTGTTTGATCTCCATGATAATTTCAAGAGCCATGGGATTGAGTGTATAAGAATGACCAGTCAGTGGGTCGAAGGCAAATCCGGTGTCGTTGATGGCAAGATGAGGATTGAGCTTCATGGCTTTATTGGGTTATTATTATTTTTCCTGAGTTTAAAATACGGCTACCGTTACTAATGCGATAGAAATAGGTACCGGGAGCGATACCCGAAGTAGGTAGGTTAATCAGTTGGTTTTCTACCCTGAAGTTGCTGATGGGAATTTTTTTACCATCGGGTGCAACCAGAGAAACCGAGAGAGGGGTTCCATAAGCATTTTCGGGAATGGGGAGCAAAATAAACTCACGTGCAGGATTTGGCCAGGCTTGCATAGCTGGATTTATATCATCGCCAGGGATACCGCTTCCGGCAATGTACGAACCAGGCAGGCTATAAACTCGTGTTGCCGTGCTGTAGACCGAAAGGCTAAAATCGTACATCCAGACAAACAGTTTGGACCCTTGAGCTGCCGGATAAACTACGCTATAACCTCCTCCGTCCACCTGAAGCAATTGGGCGCCATCTTCCGACATCACCCTTGTGGAATACATCCCATATCCCAGCGTCGAATCGTATTTGTAAATCACATACAGGAATTCTAGCTTGGAATCTGTGTTAAACAAGTTTTCGGTAAGATATTGTAAATCAACAAGGTAATAACCGGCGGGTACCGGAATGCTTACTTGTTTGTAAATGCTATAGTTTGTGTTGTAAATGATGCATTTGTTGTTGTAGGCGTCCATGGCATAATACTTATATCCAAGGGTTGGAAGATTGACGCTAGCAGCCGACATCCAGCTGAATTCGTGCTCGAGGCTGATCTGAGCTTTGCTTGTAGTTAATGCGAAAAGTGATACAGCGATAATGAATGCAATCTTTTTCATGTTTATTTGGGTTTTGGTTAATATACACGCTAAAATAAAAATACCCTTATAGGAATAAAAAAGCCACCCTTGGCGGGGTGGCCTTTGAGTGGAGAAATATGTGAATTATTCTTCTGCTTCCTGTTCTTCGTAAGCTTTGAGCAGAGCCGTTTGTACATCAGGCGGCACCTGGGCATATTCTACAAATTTCATGGAATACATAGCACGACCTGAAGTGATGGAGCTGAGGGCTGTAGAATAACGGTTCATTTCGGCCAGGGGAACGCGGGCGATGATTTTCTTGTAGCTGCCTTCGCTGTCCATGCCCATGATGATGGCTCTGCGGCCTTGTAGATCAGTCATCACGTCACCAAATTTTTCTTCGGGAAGGATAACCTCTACTTCGTAAATGGGTTCCAGAATCTTAGGACCAGCATTTTTGAAGGCTTCTTTGAAGGCATTGCGGCCGGCCAATTTGAAGGAAATTTCGTTGGAGTCGACCGGGTGCATTTTTCCATCGTAAATGTTGACTACGATATCGCGGGCATAAGAACCCGTAAGGGGTCCCTGTTCCATCTTTTCCATGATACCCTTGAGAATAGCAGGCATAAAGCGGGCATCGATGGCACCTCCCACGATGCAGTTGTTGAACACCAGCTTACCGCCCCATTCCAAATCATAAGTTTCGGTGGCACGGATGGGGAATTCGGTTTGCGGGGTCATGCCTTCGTAGTAGGGTTCAATCATCATGTGAACTTCACCAAACTGTCCGGCTCCTCCCGATTGCTTTTTGTGACGATACATTGCCTTGGCCGATTTGGTAATGGTTTCGCGGTAGGGGATGCGAGGAGGAATGAAGTCGATGGCGATTTTATTTACATTCTCAATCAGCCATTTCTGTATGTTAAGATGGAGCTCGCCCTGGCCACCCAGTATCAATTGCCTGAGCTCTTTCGACTGCTCGACTACCAGGGTAGGATCGGCCTTGGCCAGGTCGTTGAGAATTCCCATCAGTTTTTCGTCTTCAGCGCTGTTCTTGGCCTTAACGGCAAGGGTGATTTTGGGTTCGGGGAAGACGATAGGAGTAATCTTGGCATCGGGATTTTTGGGTGAGTTGAGGGTATGATTGGTTCTTACATTTTTCAGTTTGATGGTAGCAGCTATATCGCCAGCCACTACTTTTTCGATTTTCTGGCGGTTTTTACCTGCAACTATAAAAAGCTGGGAGAGCCTTTCTTTCGAGCTGTTATTAGCGTTTACCATATCCATGGCTTCGGTAATTTCGCCGGCAAACACTTTAAAAAAGCTCATTTCGCCAAGGTGAGGCTCGAAAGTGGTTTTAAATACAAAAGCACAGGCCGGGTCGGCAGGGTTGTAGGATACTTCTTTCCCGTCGGTGAAGGTTTCGCGAGGAGCTTCGTCGGGTGAGGGTACCGTGTTGCAAATGAATTGCATCAGGCGGCGAACTCCCCAATTTTGTTTTCCGTTGATGCAAAAAACAGGGAATACGCCCCGGTTGATGAGCCCGAGTTTGAGTCCGCGGCTGATCTCTTCTTCCGTGAGGGAGCCATTTTCGAAAAATTTCTCCATCAGAGCTTCATCGTTGGCAGCCAGCTCTTCTACCATGGCTGCGTACATCTCGTCGGCCTTATCTTTTTCCGATGCCGGGATATCGAGAACTTCCGTCTTGCCCGAGGCATCAAATTTCAGCATCTTCATCTGCAGAAGGTCTATCACGGCATTAAATCCCAGGCCTTCGTTTACCGGATATTGGCACACCATGACGCCTCCTCCAAATGATTGTTTCATCTGGCGGAGGGTTTCTTCGAAATTGGAATTTTCGTGTTCCAGATGGTTAATGGCAAAAATGACGGGTTTTTTGGCCCGACTTGCATGCCTCCAGCTAATTTCTGCGCCTACTTCTACTCCATTCTGGGCATTCATGACCATCAGGGCCGTGTCGGTAACCTTGAGGGCTGCTATTACCTCTCCCACAAAGTCATCGAAACCTGGACAATCAATCAGGTTGATTTTCTTGCCGTCGATCTCAGCATACAAAACTGTTGAATAAATGGAATTGAGGCGTTCGAGTTCAATATCGCGGTAATCGGATACCGTGTTCTTATCTTCGATTGTGCCTCTGCGATTGATGACTCCACCCTCAAACAACATGGATTCGGCAAGGGTAGTTTTTCCCGATTTGGCCCCGCCTACAATGGCGATATTCCTGATCTCTTTCGTCTGATAAACCTTCATTTGTTTAAAATATTAAAATTTAATCTTTTACATGGAGGGGGCAAAATTAAAAAAAAGGCCCCGAAACTGAAAGGTCTTAAAACAATTTGAATTACAATTTTTTGCAGGTTGGAAAAAGCCAGCCTATAACGTTTGCATGAAAGACTGAATTTCAGTCCAGAGGCTTTGAGGCATGCGAGCGCCTTCTACTTCGACGCACCGCCCGGCTATAAAAGAACCCAGCCGGCCGCATTTTTCCAGATCATAACCTCTGGAAAGGCCACACAGGAAACCTGCTGCATACATATCGCCTGCTCCTGTGGTGTCAATAGCTCGGGCCGAAATGGCTTCTACCTTATATGACTTTTCTTTGTATTGGATGGCTGATCCCTGGCTGCCAAGCTTTACCACCGCCATTTCGCAAAGGCTAGAAATTTCTTCCAGTGCGGCTTCAGGTGTTTTACCCGTAAAAGCTTTCGCTTCTTCTTCATTGGCAAATACGATATTCACCCAGCCCTGCTTCATGATTTCATGCAGAAAATCCAAATTCTCGCTTACCACATTGAAGCTGGCCAGATCGAGGCTGGTAGTAAGGCCATGATGTTTGGCCTTGTGTAAGGCTGCAAGAAGTAGTTCGTGATTTTGAACCAGATAGCCTTCGATATGCAGGTGGGAATAGCCCCGGAAGACATCATCCCTCAGATCAGCGCGGGTGAGTTCGAGGGCAGCGCCCAGGTATACGGCAAAAGTGCGCTCTCCGTCGGGTGTGATGAGAGCCAGGGCGCGTCCTGTAGATGTTTGGCTATGAATGATATGTGTTTCAATTCCTGCTTTTTGGAGATCGTCTTCAAAAATCTGCCCCAGTTCATCCTGACCTGTCTTGCCTATATACCCGCATTCCACCTGAAGTCTTGCCAATCCGTAAATGGTGTTGGCAGCAGAGCCTCCGCTCATGATTTTACGCTTGAAGCGCGACGAATCTCGGGTAAGCGTTTCAGCGGTATCTGCATCCACAAGGGTCATGCTGCCGGCCGGCAGGCCATGCGCTTTTAGAAAACTTTCGTCGGGCAAATAGGTGAGCAAATCTACCAGGGCATTTCCTAATCCCAGTATGCGTTTCATTTACAGTGATTTTTTTAGGTGTGTTTAAAAATTTTGCCGCAAAGGTATTGAGTGAATTAAAAAGTTTTATAATTTTGCAAACCGAAATTTTGACAAACACTCCTCCATAGCTCAGTTGGTTAGAGCATCTGACTGTTAATCAGAGGGTCGCTGGTTCAAGTCCAGCTGGGGGAGCCTGAAAAGCCGGTTCGTCCGGCTTTTTTTATTTTAAACCCGGGCAATCCCATTATTGGGCAGAATGGGCTAATAGATTTTTCTAATTTTGTCAGCATCTAATCATTTGACATGAAGAAATTTTCGGCCTGCTTCCTGTTATTAGTTATCCTTTTTCAAGCAGGAATATACTATCCCCTGTTTTTTCTCCGAAAAGCAGAGATAAGGCGGCAGGTTCGAAGTATGATTCTAAACAATCCCCACCTCATACATCGGGCCACCTTTTTTGTATTTACCCAGGCTGAGTGGGAGCAGATTCAATGGTTTGAGAATGAAAAGGAGTTTCGGCATAACTCCCGGAAGTTTGATGTTATCTGTATCCGTAAAGAGAAGTCTGACAGGATAGAAGTTGTTGCGCTGGAAGATGGCAGAGAAATGGCCTTGTATAGTGAGCTGGGCCATAAACAGGAAATGGGTAAATCACAGGGGAGACTTACACATGTTGGAACCCTGAATGTGTTTTTTGAAAATCCAGGGATTATATATCCAGATCGTTTGCAGGTTATAAGCGTATTGCAATATGGGTATCTGGAGTCAGCGACTTCTTTCTTATTTCTTGAAGTTCCCGTCCCTCCTCCCTGGTGTGTCTGACCCCCATGTTTATTTTGTTCAATAAATTTATTGTTTCAGCCATGTCTATTGGGATAGGGTTGATTATAAGATGTTTTTAATCAGTTAATTAAATCAAATTCATTCATTTTTTAATGGTTTTAGAATATGAAAAAGCTTTCTATACTTTTCTTGATTGTACTATGGGGCGTAATGCTTCAAGCCCAGGTGATAACAGTTGTTGACCGGGCTAGCTTGAGTCCGGTGCAAGGTGCATCCATCTTGGCGCGGGTGGGTGGAACAGAACAGGCCATTACCACAGCACCCAACGGCCGAGCTGAACTGCCAGCGGTGATGCTCCAGGCTCAAACCCTTACCATTCGTGCGCTGGGATACCATACTATTGAAACCACACCAGCAGAACTCAAGCAAAATGGCTATGTGATAAAGCTAACGGGCCGTATGTACGACCTGGGTGAAACGGTCATCTCAGCCAGTAAGTTTGAAGAAAAACGCGAAGATGTACCTCAGCAGGTTTTGGTTATGAAAAGAAGGGATGTGGAGCTGCTAAATCAGCCCACGATGGCAGAACTCCTGCAGAGCAGTGGAGAAGTTTTGGTGCAGAAGAGTCAGCTGGGGGGCGGCAGTCCCATACTGCGGGGAATGGAAGCCAATAAGGTGTTACTGGTTGTCGATGGTATTCGTATGAATAATGCGATTTACCGGGGGGGACATTTGCAAAGTGTAATCACACTCGACAATGCTTCGCTGGAGAAAGCCGAAGTAGTTTATGGCCCCGGTTCGGTAATTTATGGAAGTGATGCTTTGGGTGGTGTAATGCATTTCTTTACATTGAAACCACGCACATCCGCACCAGGTCAGAAATTTTTGGGCCTGTCCAATGCCTTTACCCGTTACTCCACAGCTTATAATGAGAAGACCATTCATGCCGATATAAATCTGGGCTGGGAAAAATGGGCCTCAGTTACTTCGGTTACAGTTTCTGACTTTGGCGATTTGCGTCAGGGCGATGTACGCAATCCGTTTTACGGCGATTGGGGTAAAAGACTCTTTTATGTGGAACGCATCAACAACAAAGACAGTGTTTTATCCAACACCAACCCCAACATTCAGAAACAATCTGGCTATACCCAATACGATTTTCTACAGAAGTTTCTTTTGAAAACTTCGGAGAAGACCCAGCATACACTTAATTTTCAATATTCTACCTCCTCCGACATCAATCGATATGACCGGCTTACGGAAATGAGCGGAAACAAGCCGCGATATGCCCAATGGTACTATGGCCCCCAGAAAAGGCTTCTTGCTGCTTATCATCTCGATTTGCAAAACAGCGCTTTTTACGACCAGGCCCGCGTTACACTTGCCTGGCAAAATATTGAAGAGAGCCGTCATAACCGGAGTTTTGGCAAAAGCAAGCTAAGCCACCGGACCGAGAAAGTGAATGTGTTGTCGTTGAATGCTGATTTCCAGAAACAGTTGGCCCGGCATGAGTTGAGGTATGGATTGGAAGGAACCTATAACGATGTCAACTCCTCAGCTTATTGGGAGAATATCAATGATGGAAGCACCGGTCCACTCGATACGCGTTACCCCGACGGAGGTTCGGTGATGCAGACATGGGCTGCTTATGTAACCCATGCCTGGGAAATCACTCCCCAGTTGATTTTAACTGACGGGCTCCGCTACAGTTATGTATATCTTAATGCCAAGTTTAACGATACCACCTTTTTCCCCTTCCTTGACCGGGAAATAACCCAAAAATCGGGAGCTGTCAACGGCAATCTGGGATTGATATGGAAACCAGGGGCCGGATGGAAAGTCTCTTTGCTGGGTAGTACCGGTTTTCGGGCTCCCAATGTAGATGACCTGGGCAAGGTGTTTGAAAGCGTTCCTGGACGGGTGATAGTCCCCAATCCCGACCTGAAGCCTGAGTATGCATGGAATGCTGAACTGGGCCTGGCCAAAACTTTTGCTGGTATCGTTGATGTGGAGGCCAACGGTTTCTACACCCGGCTAACCGACCTTATTACAGTGCAACCTGCACTGTTTCATGGAAAAGACAGCATTTATTACGATGGTGTTCTTAGCCAGGTGACGACCAGCGTAAATGCTGATGAGGCTTACCTTTACGGGGTGTCAGGTAAAATAGTAGCCCGTATTACTCCCAACTTTACCATCAGCTCCGTGCTGACTTATACCTACGGACGCATAAAAACCGACACTATCGACTATCCGCTTGACCATGTCCCCCCGGTTTACGGCAAAACCTCCATGAACCTTATCCTCGACCGGTTTACGGCAGAGTTATATGCCATGTACAACGGCTGGAAACGACTGGAAGACTATAATCTTTTAGGAGAGGATAACATTAAATATGCTACGCAGTTTGGAATGCCTGCCTGGTACACGCTCAACCTGCGTATGGCCTGGCAGATGACCCCGCATTGGCAAGTTCAACTGGCCCTCGAAAACATTTTGGACCAGAACTATAGGGTATTTGCTTCAGGTATCAGTGCCCCGGGTCGCAATTTTGTTGTTACCCTGAGAGGAAGATTCTAAAAACCAAGGGATAAAAACAAAAAAGGAGGTTATTATCGCCTCCTTTTTTTATTTTTATTCGAAGGAATTCTTTACTTCCTTTAAGCAATCAGGACACAGGCAGGTGGAGTAATGCTGTTGAATATAGCCAAGAGCCTGCGGACTTAATTGAACCTCAAAGCACCAGCACTTGCTCCCTTTGGAACATGCAAAGGTTTTTCCGCAACGGGGGCAGACCTCGGGCGGAACCAGCGATTTTTCAGTCTTTGCATCCATAATCATCTGACAGAGTAACACTTACACTCCCTATTTTGCCTCCCAAAGGAGGATTGAGTTTTGAAATTTTCACTTTAGCATGGGTAATGCCTGGGAATTTGCTATGAAGAGCATCTAAAATCCGTCTTCCTAAGTGCTCAAGCAATTTGGAGGATGTTTCCATCTCTTTTTTCACCACACGATAGACGGCCTGATAATTGACCGTATTATGCAGATCATCGGTTCTTTCAGCCAGAGTAGTATCTACCGAGATCTCCAGATCTACTTGAAAGCGTGTGCCAATCCGCTGTTCTTCTTCAAAACAGCCATGATAGGCCCAAAATTCCATTTGTTCTATAGTAATCCATCCCATATCAGGCTATTTTTTCGATGGCTTGCCGGATGCGACGCAGGGTTTCTTCTTTTCCCAGTACGGCCATAATGTCTGTAAGGTGAGGCCCAATGGAAGCACCGGTGAGGCAGAGCCGAAGGGCATTCATCACGGGCCCCATGCCCAATTGGTTTTCGTTGAGAAAATGCTGAATAGCTGTATCGAGGCTGGATGTATCAAACGAAGTTAGGGCATTTAAATGCTGAGCCAATTTTTCGAGAATAGCTGGTGTATCCGATTTCCAGCGTTTTTTTATAACCTCTGGATCATAGCTTTCGGGTGAACGGAAGAAAAACCAGGCATGGTCCCAAAGTTCATGCATAAAGTTGACTCGCTCGCGCGTAAGCAGGACTACTTTTTCCACATAATCGGTGTCAGCTTCCACGCCCTTTGCCCTGAGTGTAGGCAAAAACTCCTCGGCTAGTTGTCGGGGCGAGCGCATGCGAAGGTATTGCTGGTTGAACCAACGGGCCTTTTCGGGGTCGAAGCGTGAGCCTGACTTACCTACTCTTTCGAGAGAAAAGAGTTCAATCAGTTCATTTATGGAGAAAATTTCCTTGTCGATACCTGGATTCCAGCCCAATAAGGCGAGCATGTTGATAAAAGCTTCGGGGTAATAGCCCGATTCGCGGTAACCTGATGATTGTTCCCCTGTTTTGGGGTCGGTCCAGCGGAGGGGATAAACAGGGAAACCCAGCCGATCCCCATCGCGTTTGCTCAGCTTACCGTTACCGTCGGGTTTGAGCAGTAGGGGTAAATGGGCAAATTCGGGGGCCTGCCAGCCAAAAAAGCGATAAAGTAATATATGCAGGGGAGCCGATGGCAACCATTCCTCGCCACGTATTACGTGAGTAATCTCCATTAAATGGTCATCAACAATGTTGGCCAGGTGGTAGGTGGGCATCCCATCCGATTTAAATAAAACCTTATCGTCGAGCAGATTGCTGTTTACCTGCACCAGACCGCGGATGTGGTCGTACACTTCCACTGTTTCGTTGGCAGGAATATGCGCCCGTATAACATAGGGTTCGCCCGAGGCAAGACGCTGACTCACTTCCTCCGGAGAGAGGGTGAGCGAGTTCTTCAACCGACTGCGGGTGGTGCTATCGTACTGGAAATTTGGACTCGCCTGACGGGCAGCCTCCAACTCTTCTGGGGTGTCGAAAGCATAATAGGCATGTCCTTTTGCAATCAGCTCATCGGCAAACTGGCGGTAGAGCTCTTTTCGGTCGCTCTGACGGTATGGACCGTAGGGTCCGCCCACGTGCACCCCTTCATCGAAGGTAATTCCACACCATGTGAGCGATTCAATGATGTATTCTTCAGCACCGGGAACAAAACGGGTCTGGTCGGTATCTTCAATTCGTAAAATAAATTTTCCCCCATGCCGGCGCGCAAAAAGATAATTATACAACGCAGTTCTAACTCCTCCTATATGTAAAGGTCCGGTGGGGCTGGGTGCGAAGCGCACTCTTATGGGTCTTTTGTTCATTTACAATGATTTGAAAAAGAGGCCGCAAAATTACAAAAATTGCAGCGGTATGCTTTTACTTACAGGTAGTTTCAGAAATTTCCAGGGTGTGCGCCTTTGTATCGCTTCTCATTAAGCAGAGACAAAAACCGAAATGATCTTTTCCTCATGAATCATCTTCAGGTATATATTTTCTTTTATGCAATTTTTTGTGCTAAAGAGATTTATTTTTGCGAAGCTAAAACTTATGTCTCAAAAAATAGCTTAACCTCCTCCTGATGCGCGGCACCCTGTTTTTTTTGTGGTTGTGGTTATCCATATTTAGTAACCTAATGGGGCAAACTATTATGGAAGAAGACGAGGGTTTGGGGCAATACGACTATTTGTGCGTGGGTGATTCTACCTGGGTGCATTGGAGTACCGATTGGACTGTATGGGCAACGGCAGAAGTGGAAGTAAGCTTGCCGGGGGCTTCGACGAATTTTCCTTCGGAGTGGAAACATGATTGGGGAGGTAGAAAGCATTTGAGTACGATTGAACAAATAAGCCCCTATCATTTTCCTGCTGCAGCCTATCAACCCGGTTACCCCATTTCTTTAAACCTCAAGCTGAATGGAAATACTCTGGCTACTTACACAAATGAAGCCATGCTTTTTGGAATTGAGAAACAAAATGTTTCGGGCTATATTTTTAACACAACCCGGCAGTTGGTTCTACAATTTGCCATTGATATAGGGACGGTATCCGGAGACCGTGTCTTACAGGGTGTTCATGTTAAAAATGTAGGAAGCCTGAAGGAAGGTAACGGAGATAAGGATATAGGGTATGATGGGTTGAAAATGTATTATGAAGTAGGTACTTCTTTCGACTTCGATGGTACGGAGTCATCGGTTAATCTCTGGGGCGATTGGGGTGGAGATAGTAAATACAACAATGAGTGGAAAAATCTGGGGTTGAGCATTACTATTCCTGCCGGGCAAAAATTGTATTGCTATGTAGTGATAGAAAATTTCTCTGCATCGGTGGTTTTAGGCAGGACCGCCCAGTTCCAGCTGGCTGTTGATGGATTGTGGATGGACAATTATGGGCTTTCACACAAAAACCAGGCTCGCGTCGACAGTAAAACCAACAGCGACTCTTTGCCTCTGGTAGAACCAACTTTTCATGTGCCTGGGGTAGTTGTCAGTTCTTATTATAATGCTGCCGATCCTAGGGATGAATGGACAGAATTGTTAGTAATTGCTGATGATTTAGACTTGAGAGGGTATACCCTACGAGACAACAACTCTACACAAACCTCCTGGCAACCTGAAATTACGTTCAGGAATATCGATTTTTGGAATCATATGCGTGCCGGAACGATTATAAAGGTCTGGCACAGGCCTGCAAGCACTTCAGGAAATGTCTATGGTGCGCCGGATGTCAGCAAAGCGGACGGCTATATTGAATTAAATCTCTCCGACGCCAATTATTTCAGTGGTGGATCATTTGGCACTTCCCCTTCCTGGGCCGGGACCAGTATGAATATTGCCGGAAGTGGAGATGTGGTACAGCTGAGGGATGCCTCAGGCAAGCATATACATGCATTAGGACATATCAATGTGGCAGGAGCCGATTACAATGCCCTGCCCCTGCCTAAACTATGTCATAAGGTTGGCCTTTCTTCCAATCAAACTTTGGGCATCTGTCCCGGAGGTAATATCAACGAATTTGGTGTATTCCCTCCTCGTGAAGATTCAGTTTACACTTCAGTCGCATCAGGTCAACAAACGCCTGGTTTGCCCAATTTATGCTTATCCTCATCCACAGAAAATACTATTTATTGGCGAAGTTTACGTCAACCCGAATGGAACAGTCCCTCTGGTTTCGGGTCATTTAATCCGGGAAATACTGGTGTAAGCTTATCCTGGAATGCATGCGAAGATAGCTATCCCGCCGATAATACAACGGGTTATCTTATACTTAGAAATACCGACAACAATTTCACTCCTCCTGTTGACGGTACAACCTATTTATCTGGGAATACTATAGGTTCAGCAGTGGTTGTTGCTGTTATTCAAAATTCTCAGACCACAAATTATTCTGACCCTACCCCTGCACCTTGCGATGGGCATTTCTACTATCGCATCTACGCCTTTCGCTATGCACAGGACGAAATGAATGGAAATTCCTTCCATAGTGCCCGTGGGGCTGCCTACAACGAGACTTCATTTGCCGAAATAACAGTGCAAGGTCCCATATCCCCCAATACCTCACTCATATGGCATAATTAAACCAATTAATATAATTCTCTGAATTACAAATCTTTATTCATCCTAAGAATCCAAAACCATGAGACGTTTAGCTTTATTCTTTTTCAGCCTCCTGATCTCAGGAATTACGATGGCTCAAAACCAAAATCTCACCCAGGACGTATGCCAGGGAGTTACCGAGAATTACTATGTGGACAACACCGCAGGCAGTAGTTATGTCTGGAGTATAACACCTGTTTCAGGAGGAAACATTGCTTCCGGCCAGGGGACCCACTCAGTGAATATTGAATGGACAGGTAGTCCCGGGGTTTATACAGTGAGTGTAGTGGAAACGGATGCCAACAACTGTGTTGGCCCAACGCGCAGTGTTACTATAACGGTACATGAAGCACCTGTCCCCAGCATTTCGGGACCTTTAACGGCCTGTACCGGAACACAAGGAATATATTCTATAACAGGTTCGGGGAGCAGCACTTACGCCTGGTCGGTAACAGTGCAGGGAAGCATTACCTCAGGTGTTAATACGAATTCTGCCACCATCAACTGGATATCTGCGGGCACTGCTACAGTTACTGTCGTTGAAACGATTGGTATATGTTCAGCAACAGCTAATTACTCTGTAACCGTGAATGCTACACCTGCCCCATCGATTACGGGGGTAGATGCTACCTGCCTCAATTCCACCGAAGTGTTTGAGGTAACTCTTAATGCCGGTTCTTCCTACAACTGGAGCGTATCGGGAGGTGTCAGCATTATTGGAGGACAGGGTTCCAACCAGCTTTCAGCAACCTTCAATGTGGCCGGGCCGCAAACGGTAACCATCGAGGAAACCGCAAATGGTTGCACTGGAACCGATACCCAAAACGTGACGGTTCACCCACTTCCTAACACTTCAGCCATCTGGCATAATTAGTTGAAAATTAATTTTTTTAATATTAATGATAAAAAAATTTTTTCTGCAAACGTTTGCTGAAACAGGGTTGCAAAAAAACCGGAAATTTTTAATTTATATTTGCTACACATAATAAACACTTTGCACAGCTTACTGTATAAAATACACGAAACCAATTACTCATCAATGAATTATTTTATAAAAAATTTTGTGGTATCAGGCAAAACAATAACCTTTCGATATATTTATCTCTGGCTTATTGTATTTTGGATAATATCTGGTATCCTTAGCCCCCACCAGCTCAGGGCGCAGATATATCAGCCCGATGGCGTGCGTATGCCGGGTACCTGGAATGGATGGGCCAATATCACAGGGATGGGTGGACCTTTCGATTTACAGGTAATCAATCAGGGGATCTTACGCTGGCAAACCGCTTTTCAGTTTACTGGCAACAGCGGTGTGCAGGAATTTAAGTTTGTGAGTACCGCTTTCGGCGATCCTTGGGGAAACCAATGGGCTGCCAATACCAATGTAAGTCTAAACCAACTCAATACCTTTACTTACGGTACACCCAGCGATCCTAATAATAAGGTTTCGTTGACCAGCGGAAAGTGGTACACCGTCGTTTTCGAGGATAAGGGCTATGCGGATACCCGGGCCATTTTTATGGAAACTTCGGCTCAGCCAGTAGATTTGGTCTCGGTTTCGCGTCAGCCCTTGCTGGTTGATCCAGGACAGCCGGCAAGCATCACGGCTCAACTTTCCGGAGTCCCTTCACCCGAGGAAAAATTCTATCTGCGCTTATCTACTGACAACTGGACCACTAGCACTCAGTTGAATATGGCTTTGTCTGGCAATCAGGCTACAGCCACCATTCCTGGGTATCCTGAGGGAACCGAGGTGAAATACTATGTTTTCAGTTCAACGCTTAGTAACCCTGTTACCGATTACGATCTCGTTACTTTACGTAAAAATGATAACGGTGGGCAGTTTTATACTTACATCGTGGGCGCAGGCATTCAATGTGGCCAGGCTGTGGATGTGGTTTACACCGATCCCGCTTTTCCGCAGGAAGGTCAGCCGGTAGTTATTTATTTCAATGCAGAGCTGGGCAATGGCGGACTTTTCAATTACACCGGGGATGTATACGCCCATACAGGGGTTATTACCAATCTGAGTACTCAAGCGTCGGACTGGAGGTATGTGAAAACCGAATGGGGCCAGAATACCCCTGAAACACAAATGACCCGAATCTCTGACAATCTTTATAGTCTTCAAATAAACGACATCAGGGCGTATTATGGGGTGCCTGCTTCGGAAAGCATTCTCAAGATGGCTTTCGTCTTTAGGGGAGGTGAACCGGCCTCCTGGGGAGGGTATCCTGAACATAAAAATGCCGACGGAACGGATATTTTTGAAAAGGTTTATCCCAATCAGCTGAATGTTAAGATTCTAAGCCCGTCGCCCCGCAATCCGTTGGCCAGCCCCGATGAGGTCTTGCCCGTTTGCGTGGAAGCCCTGCTCAACGACTCCATTTTCCTTTTTCTGAATAACACACTGCTCACCCGGTTGGCCGGAAATAGCCTGGCCTATCCGTTGGAACTTCAGGGTTATGCCCCAGGAACCTACTGGATTAAAGCCATGGCTTCATCAGGTAATCAACAAGTGGCTGACTCGGTAAGTATTTATTTGCGGGGCCCTGTCAATGTTGCTGAACTGCCGGCAGGAGTGAAAACGGGTATTAATTATATAGATGACCATACAGTAACTATGGTGCTTCACGATCCTGTGGCCAAGAAACATTTTGCCTTTGTCATTGGCGAATTCAGCGACTGGAAACCCAGCGACGAGACCTACATGAATCGAACTCCCGATGGTAAATATTATTGGGTTACTCTTACAGGATTGCAACCCCAGAAAGAATATGCTTATCAATATTATATAGATGGCCAGTTAAAAATTGCGGATCCTTATGCCGAGAAAATTCTGGATCCCTGGAACGACCGTTGGATTCCTGCCACCTCGTATCCCAATCTTAAGGCCTATCCTTTCGATCTTACCACCGGTGTGGTAAGTGTGTTGCAAACCGCACAGAAAGCCTACGAATGGAAGGTGAACAATTTCACCCCCCCGGCCGTTCATATTACCCAATCCGACCTTTTGGTGTACGAGCTTCTGCTCAGGGACTTCACTGAAGACCGAACTTACAGGGCCGCTATGGAAAAACTCGACTATTTGCAGTCGTTGGGCGTAAATACCATCGAGCTCATGCCGGTGATGGAATTCGACGGTAATGAGAGCTGGGGTTATGCGCCTAATTTTTTCTTTGCCCCCGACAAATATTATGGTACGGCCGATAATCTGAAAGCCTTTATTGATGCCTGTCATCAGAAAAATATCGCCGTAATTCTGGATATTGTTACTAACCATGCTTTTGGGCTTTGTCCGCTGGTGCAGATGTATTTCGACGGGGATAAACCCTCGGCCGACAATCCCTGGTTCAACCAGCAGGCAGTTCACCCCCTGAGCGTAGGCTACGATTTTAATCATGAGAGTCCTTACACCCGCCAGTTTTTCAAAGATGTTTTGACTCACTGGCTTACCCAATACAAGGTAGATGGTTTCCGCTTCGACCTTTCCAAGGGTCTTACCCAGAAATATACAGGCAATGACCTGGCTGCCTGGAGTGCCTACGACCAGAGTCGCATCAATATTCTTACAGATTACTACAACCATATTAAATCGGTGAGCCCTGATGCGCTGATGATCCTCGAGCATTTTGCCAACAACGATGAAGAAGTGGTGTTAGCCAATACAGGTATGCTCTTGTGGAGCGGCATGCACGGTCAGTACAAACAGGTGGGTATTGGGTGGCCCGAAAATTCCAATCTCTCCTGGGCTTATCATGCCACCCGGGGATTCACTTATCCCAATCTAGTAGATTACATGGAGAACCATGACGAAGAGCGCATTATGGCCGAAGCCTTGCAATGGGGCAATGCTACAGCAGGATATAACCTCAAGGATACCCTTACTGCTGTCCGGCACCAGGAGCAGGCCATGGTTTCGTTTATGGGTATTCCGGGTCCCAAAATGATCTGGCAGTTTGGAGAAATGGGTTACGACTACTCTATTCTTTACGGAGGAAATCGCACAGCCAACAAACCTCCTCGCTGGGATTACCTCGATAACTATCAACGAGAGCACCTTACCCGTGTAGTAGCGGCCATGGCCAGCTTACGCAAGCGCGATGCTTTCCGCCTGGGTAGCTTTACCTACGACTTGAGCGGAACAGGGAAACGTATGTGGATAAGCCATGCTTCGCTCAATGTAACCATGGCCTCCAACATGGGGGTAACCGGTTTCGACATGGCTCCAGGTTTTGCGCACGCAGGCACCTGGTACAACTATTTCACAGGGGAATCGGTAAATATTACAGATCCTGCCGGTCAAACGTTTTTCTTCGGCCCTGGCGAATATCGAGTGTTTACCGACCAGCCACTACCCAGGCCCTTCTACAATTTCACAGTAAAGGTGGTAGATAAAAACTCAGGAATTCCTATTGATAAGGTTCACATCTACTTAACCCCTGCCGGTAGCCGAGCCACAGGCCCTGATGGCACGGCTCAGCTAACTCTTTTACCCACCAGTGTCACCCTCACCCTCTCCCACGAGGGATACCAAACTTTGGATACTACCTTTACCCCACAAGCTGACGCAGTGGTAACTTTTCAACTTACGCGTGGACCTAATGCTATTGAAGATACCCCTGTTATCAACGCTGTAAAAATATACCCTAACCCCTGTAATGATTTTATTTGGGTGGAAGGTTTGCAAAACAAGAATATTGTAATATTTACATCTACTGGTCAGTATCTAAAGCAACTATTCTTAAAAAGTAAGAAAGAAAAAATCAAACTAGATGAATTGAAGCCAGGTTTATATTTTATTAGAGTTATCCCTGAAACCCATAAAGAATATTTTACAAAATTATTAGTTCAATAAACTGTTAATTAAAGACTTAAAACCATGAAAAAATGTAGCTTTTTACTGATTTTAATTTTATCATCCATGGCCGTTTTTGCTACTTCCTACAACACAATCACGATTGATGGAAGCAACAGTGGCTGGAACTCTAACGAAACCTTTACTAACATCTCAAGTGCAGATAATGCTTATTTTACCTGGGATGGTAGTTATATTTATTTTGCCATAAGCGATGCAGAGGCTGATTATGGGAATATGGCAACTTTTATGTTTTTCGATACCGACCCATCGGGTAGTAATGGTACAACTAATGCTTATGCATGGAGTCAAAATATTAATGTTCCCTTTAATGCGGATTACGTTGTTGTATGGAAAAATCAATCTGGGTCTGACTATATTGAGGTTATGCATTGGAACGGTTCTAACTGGCAGCAGATTGGATCAGCAACTTCGACTACATTAAATTCAGGAGGTACTGACGTAGTGAAATTTGCCATTGGCATCGATTATCGAGAAGTTTTTGTGAAGCGTTCATATATAGGAAATCCTTCGTCTATACGTTTTTGTACGTTTACAGAACAACAATGGGGAAGTTATTGGCGCTACTTCACTTGGCCTAACAACGGGTGGACAGATGCTAATAGATCTTCCGGGCAAAGTATTTCTCATTATTATGGTTTCTTGTTGTTGGACGGCATAGCTCCAACTAACTCCCCTTATTACGATGCAAGCTTCAATGAATTTATTGGTAGCGGTAGCGATTACTCTTCTGGTTCAAATTGGAGCAAGGGTTCAGTTCCTTCGAGCACAGATTTAGTCATTATTCCTTCGGGAAAAAATGTTACGATTGGCAATACGGGACAAGTAAATGCATACGATCTTTTGGTGGCTGGAACCCTAACCATTGAGTCTGATGCTACGGGAACAGGGTCTCTAATACATAACAATACTGGCGTAAGCGCAACGGTAGAGCGCTACATTCCTGCCGTCTCCAATTGGTCAACAGCTGATGATGGTTGGCACCTTCTTGGCTCTCCGGTAGCATCACAAAGCATATCAGGCACCTGGACTCCCTCAGGGTCGGGAGATGATTATGATATATACGCATGGGACGAAACCCAAAACCTTTGGCTTAACCAGAAGGTAGGAGGTAATAACATTACTACCTTTGAACAAGGTAAAGGCTACATGGTTGCTTACCAGCAAACCAAAACCCAGGAGTTTTCTGGAACAGTAAATGTATCCGACGTTT
>JBMFOU010000030.1:0-35891 GCA_049969475.1 Bacteroidales bacterium
ATATTACCCGAACCATTCCGGTAGGAGGTAAGTTTTCCAGCTTACAGAGAGATGTTTATCAGATTGTTTTGAATGCGCAGGAAACGGCCATTGAAGAAAGCAAACCAGATGTATTTTATCGTGAGGTACACCTGGCTGCTGCCCGCATGATTGCAGCGGGTCTTAAAGACCTGGGCCTGATGAAAGGGAATGTGAATGATGCGGTGGAGGCAGGTGCTCATGCCTTGTTTTTTCCGCATGGATTGGGCCACATGATGGGGCTTGATGTGCACGATATGGAAGGATTGGGTGAAAATTACGTAGGCTACGACGCTGAGATTTCCCGCAGCACCCAGTTTGGTTTGGCCTACCTTCGCATGGCAAAACGTCTGCGACCCGGACATGTTATCACAGTGGAACCAGGCATTTACTTCATCCCCGCGTTAATCCGCCAGTGGAAAGAGGAAGGCTTGCATACCGAGTTCATCAATTATGCTGAACTAGAGAAGTTGATCAACTTCGGAGGCATTCGCATCGAGGATGATATTTTGATTACCCCTGATGGATGCCGTGTGTTGGGCAAACCTATTCCCAAGTCAGTGGCTGACGTAGAAGCCGAAGTAGCCCGGGGACTGTGATGCCTTACGATATTTAGCCAAACCCTCTTGGCTCGGTGTTCTTTAAGATTAGAAAAGCAAAAGCAGGCTTTCGTCTACCTTTCTCTCGCTCAGGTCAGATCGCAAAGCCTGCTTTTTTATTACCCTGATGTGTTTCAGGCCCGGGCGGGGTTGCTCAGCATCACCACCTCATTCACCACAATTTCGGGCTGCGAATGGGTCTGACCTTTGTCGTCCTTCCAGGTGTTGTAGGCCAGCCGGCCGCTGATAGCGATTTCTCTGCCTTTTTTGAGGAATTTTTCACAGGTTTCGGCTTGTTTGCCCCACACGATCAGGCGATGCCAGAGAGTTTGCTCTTCTCTTCGGCCATTTTTGACAATCACTTCATGGGTGGCCAGCGATAAACGGGCTACTTTTAGTCCCTTGTCGAGGGTTTTCACTTCGGGATCGGCTCCCAGGCGACCGATCAATTGCACTTGATTACGAATCGATTTCATGGCATTTGCATTTTAAAGGTTAAACATTGGGTTTTGATTTATGCGACAAAGGTATCACTACCTCATGGTCATATTCGGTTAATAATCAGTTGCTTTCGCTTTCTTTCGACAATAATTGGTTAAAATCGGTTAAAAACGGCTGTTTCCTTCATATCTTTAACCTGGCAAAACGAAAACCATGGAAACCCAGCGTCTTTGTCTTGAGTGCGGGGAACCGCTGATAGGCCGAAGCGATAAGAAATTCTGCAGCGACCAGTGCCGCAACAATTATAACAACCGGCGTTATAGTCAGGAAGAGGCTGTTGTGCGAAGCATCAACCTTATTTTGAAGAAAAACTATCACATTTTAAAGGATGCCAATCCCTCGGGAAAAACCACAATTCCTCGGCAGAAACTATTGGAGAAGGGCTTCAATTTCAGTTATTTCACTTCGCAATATACTACACGCAACGGCAAAACCTATCATTACCTTTACGACCAGGGATATCTGCCCATCGAGAATGATTTAATTATGCTCGTGAAGAAGGATAACCTCAGTGCCACCTGACCGGCTATCACTTATGGAATTTTAGTGAATTCATGATGAATGAGCATTCATGGCAGGTTGCTGTAGATAAAAGCAGATAGAGGTTTTTTTAATAATTCAAAAGCATCCGCGACTAACTTTTCTATGCCAAAAATTTGCATCAAAGCGGATAGTTGCCAGCCCAAAAAGAAAACTCCCCGCCATCGCTGGCAGGGAGTGTATGTGGAGTGAAAAGAGTTGGCTTAGTACATGTCGCCCATTCCTCCGGGCATGCCACCGGGCATGGGAGCGGGTTTGTCTTCCTTGGCTTCTACCACCACGCATTCGGTTGTGAGCAACATGCCGGCAATGCTGGCAGCATTTTCGAGGGCTATACGGGCTACTTTAGTGGGGTCGATAACTCCGCTCTGAAGGAGGTTTTCAAACTTTTCAGTGCGGGCATTGAAACCGAAGTCACCTTTTCCTTCGCGTACCTTCTGCACGATAACACTACCTTCGAGGCCGGCATTTTCAACGATCTGGCGCAGAGGTTCTTCGAGGGCGCGTTTTACGATGCCAATACCAATGTTTTCGTCATCGTTGTCGCCTTTCAGGTTAGCCAGGTCGTCGATGGCACGGATGAAGGCCACACCACCACCAGGAACGATACCTTCTTCGATAGCGGCGCGGGTAGCATGCAGGGCATCATCGAAGCGGTCTTTTCTTTCTTTCATTTCTACTTCGCTGGCAGCACCTACTTGAATAACGGCTACTCCACCCGAAAGCTTGGCCAGACGTTCCTGCAATTTTTCGCGATCGTAATCGGAAGTGGTGGTCTTTATCTGAGCCTTGATCTGGTTGATGCGATTTTCGATGTTTTTCTTATCACCTTTACCACTTACAATGGTAGTGTTGTCTTTGTCAACGGTGATGCGTTCAGCCTGGCCGAGATACGAGAGGTCGGCATCTTCGAGTTTGTAACCCTTTTCTTCGCTGATAACGGTACCACCGGTGAGGATGGCGATGTCTTCCAGCATTTCCTTGCGGCGGTCGCCAAAGCCAGGAGCTTTAACAGCCACAACCTTCAGAGTACCCCTCAAACGGTTAACCACCAACGTTGCAAGGGCTTCCCCTTCAAGGTCTTCGGCAATTACCAGCAAAGGACGACCTGTCTGGATTACTCTTTCGAGAACCGGCAGAAAATCCTTCATGGCACTGATCTTCTTGTCGTAGATCAGAATCCACGGATTTTCGTAGTTCACTTCCATCTTTTCGGTGTTGGTTACAAAGTAAGGAGAAATGTAACCCCGATCGAATTGCATACCTTCCACTACCTTAACAGTAGTTTCAATGCCTTTGGCTTCTTCGATGGTGATTACACCTTCTTTCGAAACCTTGCTCATGGCTTCGGCGATGAGCTTACCAATTTCGTTGTCGTTGTTGGCAGAAATGGTAGCTACCTGCTCGATTTTTTCCATGCTGTCGCCAATCTGCTGGGTCTGGCGTTTGAGCGATTTCACCACTTCAGCCACGGCCTTGTCGATACCGCGCTTGAGGTCCATGGGATTGGCACCGGCGGTAACGTTTTTCAGCCCGTTAATAAAAATAGCCTGAGCCAGAAGGGTAGCGGTGGTGGTACCATCACCAGCTTTTTCACTGGTTTTGGAGGCCACTTCCTTCACCATCTGGGCACCCATGTTTTCAATTTTATCTTTCAGCTCTATTTCTTTGGCTACCGATACACCATCCTTGGTAACGTGCGGAGCACCAAAGGACTTTTCGATTACCACATTGCGACCTTTTGGCCCCAGAGTAACTTTCACTGCATCGGCCAGAGCATTCACACCTTTTTTTAGGGATTCACGAGCTTCAAATCCGTAAATGATTTCTTTTGCTGCCATAGTTTGTATTGGTTTTTATAAATTTTTGAATGATAATGCGTTTGATGGTTAAATGAATAAATTATAGGATGGCGAGAATATCAGACTCGCGCATGATGAGGTAATCTTTTCCGTCGATATTAATCTCGGTGCCGGCGTATTTGCCATACAGTACCACATCACCCACCTTTAAGGTAAGGGGTTCATCCTTTTTACCGGGACCTGCTGCTACCACAGTGCCTTTCTGGGGCTTTTCCTTAGCAGTGTCGGGAATTATAATTCCAGAAGCGGTTTTCTTTTCAGCCTCTGCAGGCTCAATGACTACACGGTCTCCTAAAGGTTTAATATTCACATTTGCCATATCTCTTAGTTTTTTAAGGTTTATAAGCCGCAACCCGC
Organism: Bacteroidales bacterium; assembly: GCA_049969475.1. Classification (GTDB taxonomy): domain Bacteria; phylum Bacteroidota; class Bacteroidia; order Bacteroidales; family TTA-H9; genus UBA2030. Next base: position 3,878 of record JBMFOU010000030.1, read on the forward strand.
TTATCAGATATTGTGCCAAAACAAAAAGTGTCAGTCTGACTGACAGACTGACACTTTGGGCATAAAATCTATGCAGATTTTATTCTTCGGGTTCTGCAGGTGTATTCATGTTTTCGGCACCCGGTGCAGGCGTGTAATCTACGGCTTTTTTAGCTGCTTCCTGCTGCTGTTTCAGTTCTTCGCTGGTGAAAGTTTCAGCTTTTTTCACTCTTGCGCCACGCGGGATAACAACTGCAGAAAAGAGACTAAGCACCAGCAGGGCTACAGCGAGCGTCCAGGTACTTTTTTCAAGAAAGTCTGCCGTTTTGCGAACACCCATAAACTGATTGCTCCCGGCAAAATTGGAGGCCAGCCCGCCCCCTTTCGATTCCTGAACCAGTACAATAAGGGTGAGCAAAACACAAACCAGCAATGCCAGTATCAGTACTACTAAGTATGCTCCCATAACTTAAGGTTTTTCAATATTTTGAATTTGGGCTGCAAAGTAACTACTTTTTTCGGGATATAGCAACATGAGTTTGCGGTAAATTTCGGTGGCTTTATCTTTTTTGCCCTGGGTCAGGTAAATTTTAGCTAGGGTTTCGCTCACCACTTCATCGGGCAGGCGAGTGCTACGTTCTGCCTGATCGTCGGGGTTAAAAAAGAGGGGTTTGTTGCGATCGATGCGAGGCTCTTCGCGAATGAAACGATCGATGAGGGGTAGCTTGGCTTCGAGTCCTCCGGAAGGTGGTGGAGTAGACTGTTCCGCAACAGGACTCTGAGCTATCTCTTCCAATGGATTATAAGCCTGGGCCTGGGGCTGTTCCCAGGGAAAAAGCTCGGCGGTGGGGGGAGAGGAAGCCTGAGAAGCGATTTCTGTGGGCGGCTCTTTTGTACTCTCTGAGGCATCGGGATGCCTGACAGATTCTGTGGAAATTTGAGAGGAAATAGTTCGGTTTTGTTTGGCTTCTGCCAACAACCGGGCTGCCTTCAAAGCCTCCTGCGTTAGTCGCTCGGCTTCTTCGCGTTGCCGCCTCAGCTCTTCCAGTTTTCGTTCAATGCTCTGAAGTAGTTCCTGTTTCCGTTGTTCTTTGGGAGTTAGAGAGGGAACAGCGGGTATTTCAAGTTTTTCAGTGGAGGGAGTGGCAGCAATCTGAGGCTCGGGGGTTTTTTCTAAGGCTTGGTACTGGACTTTTTCTTCCCGCGTCCTTCTGTGCTCTTCATCTTCCATCAAACGGATAAGCCTTCGCAAAACACCCCGGTCGGTAGCATAGGCTGCCGATACTTTCAGCCGGTTATGGTAACGGATATCTCCCTCGGCCTTCAAAGCGGCCACCATAAGCAACTGGGCTGAATGGCAATAGGGATATTGGCCGATCAGCGTGGCCAGCTCTCCGATTTGCTCCTCCTTCATGACAGAGGGATTTTTCAGATACCGGGTGAATTCTTCCCGCGTCATAGGCATTACCAGTTTACAACTGCTTTATTGAAAATATCATCCACCAGAGCATCTACAATCTGCTGAATTAGCGCATCTTGCACCGAATTGAGGCTGGCTGTGAAAGGATAGTCTTCGAAACGGGAAAAGGTTTGTTCGAAGTTGGCTTTTTCGTCGTATTTGTTGGTGAATTTTACCCTGACCGTAACCGTAAGGCGGTTGAGAGCTGCCTGTTCATTGCCCTGAATAGCCACAGGCTGCGTGGAATAACCGGTAATAATTCCTTCAATATGTAGGTCTCCGTCGCGGGGAACCAGATTCAAAGGGGTTTGCGAGGTGAAGCGATCGCGCAGGGCATCGGTAAGTACCTGGCTTAGCGAGGGCACCACGATGGGTGCCTGGTTGGAAAAATATTCAACGGAAATGGTTTTTGCCTGAATAGGAATGGAAGCACCCGTGAAGGAATAACTCATACGACAACCCTGGGTTGAGGCAAGAAGGGTTGAAAACAAGATTACTTGAAGCAAGCGGTGAAATCTCAGCAAGGGTATTCTATATTTTCAGACAAAGATATACAGGATTAGCTTTCCTTAATCTTGCGGCCTGTTGTGTCGCGTCCGGTATAGTAGTGATCGAGGGCTACAATCATGGCAAAGAAAGCCCAAATAGGAACGCTGAGCTTGTCGGTGTCGAGGAAGTTGTTCATCACCCCATGCACATAATAGGAAACCAAACCCAAAATGAGGCCAATGGCCAATCTTCGGTGATGTTTTTCGGTGGCCTTATAGTAGGAGCGGAATCCATAATAAATAGATAGGCCAAAGAGCGTCATGACTATGAGCATACCAGGCAATCCTCTTTCGGCCAGCGGACCTATGTATTCGCTGTGCGCATTGCCCCGGTCACCGGCATTCGTACTAATGATGGTTTTCTCTTTGGAAAGCTGATAAGGGGCGTAAGTAAACTGGTAAGTACCTGGCCCCCAGCCAAATATCGGCCTTTCTTTGAACAAGCGGATGGCCGATTGCCATCGATTGATGCGCTCGAGGTTTGATGCATCGGTGGAAATGTTGGAAATGGATTGAACATGTTCTACAAAATTGGCTGAAGAATCCTGCTTGTTTTTTTCCAACTTATCCAAGATCTGCTGCTGAAAGGCAAAAAAGAACCCGATTAGGCCGACGCCGGTAAAAAATACCCAGCGGAAGGGAATCTTAAAAAGAATAAGCAGAAATACCACAATGCTGAAAATGAGTCCTATCCAGGCTGCCCGGCTAAAGGATAAATAAAGCCCCATGATAAGCATGGCAGTGGCAACCATGGCAAAAATTTGCCAGAAACGTCCATGCGTGCGGTCGAGGGCCAGGGCAAACATTACCGGAGCAAAAAGGGCAGTTACAGCCCCATACGCAGTGTGGTCGTTATAAAAAGGGTCCATTACCCAATGACCAATGTCTTCATCGAAACCCACCTTGGCATGCCGAATGGTAGTGTAAACAATAACAATGAGTAAACTAAAAACGTAAGCCCTGATAAAGCGTCGGATATTGGCTTCCTGGCGGAAAAATAACACTCCCATGAAGTACATGGGAATTATGAACCACATTTGGCTGAGTAAATATTTAAAGGAAACCAGAGGAATTTCGCTTGTGAGTGAGGTGACAAGCATCCATAGCAAATGCCCTATCAAAGCTATACTGATAGGATGCTTCAAATAGGAAAGTTCAAGGTTCTGTTCGTAGAATATTTTTACAAAAAAGAATATCAGCAATCCTACCAGTAAAATCTCAGAGGGCAAGGAGATGGCTGCACTGAGTTCATAGTCCTTCAGAGTGATAGAGAGTGGTGTTACCAACGCCACCAGTAAAATCACTTTATCGAAAGCAAAGAAATAGAGCAACACCAAAGCCAGTACGGCTGGTAAGGCCATGGCCCAATATATCTCTTGGGTAATGAGGTAGGTGTTGTAGATGATAAATAGTCCCAGGACGAGATAGAGCCACTTAAGCTTGTATTTCTCGATGGCAGTCTTCATGTCCTTGGGTTGTCAGTTAGCCTTTGGGAATTATTATGCTTTGGGAGTAACCGGCCGCGAATTTTCAACAATGCCAATCACAAGAATTGCAAGGAATAGAGCACTGAGGGTGGTAATCACAACAATGACCCAGCGGATGGGTGTGGATTTTTTATCAGCAACCTGAGGATGACTGATGATGTTGGAGTAAGTAAAGCGACGGTCGTGGTCCATCCAGGCCCGGTCGTAGTCCTTTTTAATGAGGGCATAGTTGGCAGCCTCTTGTTTTATAAGCTCCTGAAGCATAACCATTTCTCCGCCATACATTTCCATATTCTTGCGCAAGCGCTCAGCTTCGGCACGGTTTACGCGTCCATTGCCATCGAGCGTTCCCAGCACGCCTTTCATTACTTGTTGGGTCTGGTATTCGTATTCCAATAAACCATAATTAGTGCTCAGGTAGCGCATGCGATTCTGAAGCGAGTCGAGTTCGCGCGACTTGCGGTTCAGGTAGCGCTCGTACATGGCCACTACTTCATTGAACTTAGTATTGTGCAGAAAAGCAATTTTCCGATCGTAATATTTAATGATGGCGTTTACCATGTCGCAGGCCACATGGGGGTCTATATCGAACACTTCAATTTGTACCGCTTCATAGGGGGTTTTGCTGATTTTTACGTTGCGGCTATACATCCAGTAAAGATTTGACCTCCAGTACTTTTTAGTAGTGTCTATTTTGTAGTGCTCTATCAGGTCGAACTGCTGAATGAGACTATCGCGGATGTCGGTCGATTGCATAATTTGCAGCATCTGCTCTGTGAGGCTTTCATCAGAGTATTCCTTGATGTTGGAGGGATACAGAATGGCTGTCGATTTAAATCGAGGCTTGATGAAGGCCGGGCCTGAAAAGATGAACGACAAGACAATGGCCACCAGGGCGATGACTCCCAGAGGCATTTTCCACTTCATCAGTATTTCAAGCAGATTCAGATTTCTGAAGTATTTCTCCATGGTTTGTAGGTTAAGCGAGAGGGGTTCGGGAATCCAATTAAAAACGTTATACTCGAAGTTTTGATATGTTTCCTTGAGTTTTTCATCAAAAGTCAGGGGGAAGGGGTGGGCGGGTTTGAAATTTTTTTTTTGAGTCGGAATGCAGTAAAATTTTCCAGTATTACAATGACCAGCGTGGAAAGAAATAGAGCAGAGAATACCGATAGCACAACAATAAGCCACCGGATAGGGTACGATTTTTTTTCTGCTTTGTAAGCTGTAGTGACAATAAATTTCTGAGGCAAGGCTTCAAAAGCATCAACCCTAGCCTCTTCATAGCGTGCCTTCAGTTCGCTGAGTTGTTTTTTCTCAAATTCCAGTTGATTTCTGATAGAAACATAAGCTCCTCCGTATTTGGCCAAAACCGCTAGTTTGTCTTCCAACGCCTTGATACCACGTGTGTTACCTTTTGCAATTTCGATGGCTAGTTGCTGGTTGATCATTTCGGTTTGCGATTCGTAGTCAAATACGCCCAGTTCGCGCAGTTTAACCAAAGAGTCTTCCATTTGCTTGATGTCGGCCTGTTTGCGCTGATATTCAGCTTCCACAATTTTAAAAGCCTTGAGTGCGCGATCTTTTTGCATAGAGGTTTTCACCGAGTCGAAGAGGGCAGCAATGTCATTGGCAATATCTGCAGCTGTCTGGGGGTCAGTATCCAGTACGGTCACCTTAATGGCCATATTTTCCGTACGCCGGAAAGTAATGTTATTTTCGTATTCCTTGTAAAGCCGAGTGAGTTTATATCGGGCATCCGGCTTTATGCCATAATGCGCCATCAGATCGTATTTCTGGATGATTCGGTCGCGTATCAGGTTACTATTAAGAATCTGTAGCATTTGCTCGGCCTGCTCTTCCGCACCAAACTCCAGCACATCCTGCTTAAGACCATAGGTATTACTCAGCAGTGCTTTCGATATCGAACTGGTCGATACCGGATACATGATAAGCGTTGATTTGTATTTGGGTTTGATAAAATACGAGGAGGAGAATATAATGGAAGCCAACATGGTTACTATGCCAATGATGGCCAAAGGTTTACCCCAATAAGAAAGGAAGATGAAGAGCCTTTCAGAGTTGAATACGTTTTTTTCTTCCGGTTGATTACTCATAGATGGGGCTTTGGAAGGCTGTATTATTAGGGTCCAAAAGTACAAAAAAATTGATACGCAACGCTGAGATTATTTCAGTGCGAAGATCTACTGGTTTGCTTCAGCCTTGGTTGAGATGATTTTCCAGAGCTCTGAAATATCGAGTAGCTTGAAAGCTATGGCAGCCAAAACTCCCCCTGTCCACAAAACCATGGTGCCCATAGTCATTTCTGTTCCAAGGAAAATTTCTCCGATATAAATCAGGATGCAAACAAAAGCGACAAATAGGCCCAATTGTAAAAGATATTGCTGATTGATAGGAAATTTAAGTATGCGATAGGCAAGCCATACCTGCATCAGAGCTGCCATGGTTTGTGATGAAAGGCTGGCGATGGCGGCACCCTGGGCTTTCAAGAGGGGAATAAGCCATAGGTTAAGCGTAATATTGATACATACGCTGGTCAATGCCATCAGGTTGAGGGCCCAAAGATTGCCGTTGGCCGTGAGCAAAGTACCAAAAACATAGCTGGTGCTGATGGCCATAAAACCAAACATGAGAAGGGTAAAAATAAAGGTTGAGGCATCCAGCCTATTGATAAACGCCTGGGTACTTTCTAAGGTATCCTGAGGATAGAGAAGGGCCATGAGAGGCCGGGCATAAAGCAAAGCAGTAGCAGCTACCAGCACCGAGAACACGAAAAGCAAGGAAAATGAGGTTTTCACCAGGGATATTACACTTTCATTTTTTTTCAGGCGAGAGGCAAACAAGGGAAGAAGAAGTATGGAAAAAAGGTAGGGAATCATTTGGAGGGCATCGAGCAGGCGAAATGCAGTGGCGTATATACCTGCTTCCTGGTCGCCCATGGGCTCGGGTAGAAGTCTCTCTATAAGAACAGGATCAATGCGATTGTATGTAGCCATGAGAATGGTGAGCAAGGCGAAAGGCAGGCTTTTACGCATAATGACCCGAAAAAACAGGGGATTCCATTTGAGCCGGCGTATGCGCGCCTTGCGGAGTATTATACCCAGTGCTACGGCATTGGCAATCAGGTAAGACAGCGTCTGTACATAAATAAACCATTCGATCCGAAATCTAACCCTCAGCGACTCTGTGATGAGCATGAAACCCACTATTACGATCATGACCACCCGATCGAGCACTGAAAGCAGGCTTTCGGCCGTAAACATGAGTAAGCCAGAAATATTGCTCCGCAAATACAGCAAAAACGATAGTAAAAACTGGTTGATTCCCACCAGGGCCAGTATGCTCAGCTGGTGGGCATCGTAGCCAATGATGAATCCCACACTCATCAAGACCACCATATATACCACTGCCAGGACAAATCGCAGAAGTACTATGCCCGATAGGTGTTTTGAGAGTAATTGTTCGTTCTGGGCAATATTGCGGTTGTTGAAGGTGGTTATACCGAAATCAAGCAGAATATTAAAAAGAAAGCTTAGATTGAGCACTGCCGAGTAAAAACCATATTCCTGATGCCCTACCAGATTTTGCACATTGCGGTCGATTCCCAATATCCAGAATGGCTTTATCAGGAGGTTGACCAATAGCAGCAGGCCCAGATTCGATAAAAACTTTTTCTGCATCGCCGCAAAGGTATAAAATTAAGGCGGTTGGGCGGAGAATCTCCGGTTAGGCAGTCATTGCAAATGCTTTACTAACTTTGCGGTCATCAAAGTTCGAATCTTGCGCATACTTGTCAACACCCGACTCTTACTTCCCGGCCGGCTCGACGGCATAGGATGGTTTACTCACGAAACCCTAAGCCGAATGGTCAAAAGCCATCCTGAGCATGAATTCATTTTCGTTTTCGATCGCCCTTATCATCCCTCCTACATTTACGGGTCCAATGTTACACCGCTGGTAGCTTTTCCTCCGGCGCGGCATCCTGTCCTTTTCCTTATTTGGTTCGAGATTTCTTTGCCCAGGATTATCATGCGGTATAAACCGGATCTCTTTTTTTCGCCAGACGGATATATCTCGCTTTCAACCCAAATACCCACATTGGCCGTAATTCACGATTTGAACTTCGAACACCGTCCTGGCGATCTCCCCTTTTTCGCTCGCAATTATTATCGCTTCTTTTTCAAACGATTTGCCCGCAAAGCTCAAAGAATTGCTACGGTCTCAGAGTTCTCCAGGCAGGATATAGCAATACTCTACGGTATTGATCATCAAGCAATTGATGTAGTTTATAATGGTGCTTCAGATAGTTACCGGCCGCTTTCCTTAGAGGAAATTCAACATGTGCGAAATAATTACTCAGGGGGTGAGCCTTATTTTCTTTTTGTCGGTTCGCTACATCCACGTAAAAATCTCGCCCATCTTTTTGCCGCCTTCGATATTTTTAAAACCCGAACAGAAAGTAAGGTTAAATTACTTATTGCAGGCGGGCGCCAATGGTGGACCCGTGAATTGCAGCAGGCCCTGGATGGCATGATATTTAAAAAGGAAGTGATTTTTACGGGTCGGGTGTCAGAAGAAATGCTACCTCGGATTACGGCCTCTGCTTTTGCTCTGACCTATGTGTCATATTTCGAGGGTTTTGGCATCCCCATCATAGAAGCGATGCAGAGCGGAGTTCCCGTCATCACTTCCAATGTTACTTCCATGCCCGAAGTGGCTGGCGATGCGGCTTTACTTGCTGATCCATATGACCCGGACTCGATAGCTACTGCCATGGAAAAAATGTGGAAGGATGCGCCATTGCGTCAGCAACTTATTGAAAAAGGCTTTGAACGCGCCCGTCACTTTACCTGGGATCGCAGTGCGGCTTTGCTCTGGGAAAGCATTGAGAAAACCATGGCATGATTTAGAAAACTGCAAAAAAGTAATACAATAGCTCATGAATGTGCTTTTGATCGGTAATGGGGGTCGCGAGCATGCGCTGGCATGGAAAATAGCGCAAAGTTCACTTTGCAGCCGCTTGTTCGTAGCTCCTGGAAATCCGGGAACCGCTGAGTTGGGGACTAATGTGTCATTGAATATCAACGATATAGAGTCCGTAGCTCGTTTTATTTCTCATGAAAAAATTGAGATGGTTGTCGTTGGGCCCGAGGCTCCCTTGGCGGCGGGTTTTGTGGATAAATTACAGACTCAGCCCGAGCTTAAGGAGCTTGCCATCGTTGGCCCTTCGCTGGCCGGAGCAAGACTCGAGGCTTCTAAAGATTTCGCCAAGGCCTTCATGCAAAGACATGGCATTCCCACGGCAGCTTATAGGTCGTTTTCGGCAGAACAGTTACCCAATGCCCTGGAATTTCTCAAAACCCTCCATCCTCCCTATGTCTTGAAGGCCGATGGGCTGGCCGCAGGCAAAGGGGTTATCATCACGGCTGACCTTGAAAAAGCCGAGGAGGAGCTTCGCAATATGCTCATCGGCCGCCGTTTTGGGGAAGCCTCGGCCCGGGTGGTCATCGAAGAATTTCTACAGGGAATTGAACTTTCGGTTTTCGTGCTCACGGATGGGAAAAATTACGTAATACTTCCTGAGGCAAAGGATTACAAGCGGATAGGGGAGGACGATACAGGGCCCAACACGGGCGGTATGGGCGCGGTTTCTCCCGTACCCTTTGCTAATAGCCTTTTTATGGAAAAGGTGGAACAACGAATTATACGGCCTACGGTCGAGGGACTTGCTGCTGAGGGAATTCCTTATACAGGCTTTATCTTTTTGGGGCTGATGAACGTGGAAGGCAACCCTTTCGTGATTGAATACAACGTGCGTATGGGCGACCCTGAAACCGAGGTGGTAATGCCGCGCCTGGGCAGCGACCTGGTGGAAATGATGTGGAAAGCAGCCCGAAAGGAATTGAAAGATTATTCTGTGAAAATCCGACCTGAAACTGCGGCCTGTGTTATGTTGGTTTCAGGTGGATATCCCGGCGATTATACCACGGGTTTCGAAATTTCTGGTATCGAAAAGGTCGAAGGGTGTAACCTTTTCTATGCAGGTACACGTCTAAAGGACAACAAACTGGTTACTTCCGGGGGAAGGGTGCTGGCCATAAGTGCTTTGGGTTCCCATCTCCGCGAAGCACTTGACCAGGCTTATCAGAATGCTGAAAAAATAGATTTTGACGGAAAATATTACCGCCGTGATATTGGAAAAGACCTCCTGAACGCATGATCATACGTCATCTTCGATACGACGAAATAGACAAAGCCAAATGGGATTGGTGTATCAGCATGGCTTTCAACGGCAATGTATATGCTTATTCGTGGTATCTCGATATTGTGGCTTATGGGTGGGAGGCTCTGGTGCAGGGCGATTACCAAACCGTTTTCCCCCTGCCCGTCCGGTCGAAGTGGGGCATTGCTTATCTCTATCAACCTAAGTTTGTACAGCAATTGGGCGTTTTTAGCATAGGTCGTCTCGATGAATACCGCGTCGAGGCTTTCCTTAAGGCCATTCCCGGATATATCAGGTTTGGCAGGTTTAATCTCAACATGCATAACAAAGTAAAGGAAACCCGGCAGGTAAAAATGCAACTCCTGCCCAATATTCAACTGAATCTTCTCAAAGATATGGTTGACCTGCGGAAAGCCTATGCTGAAAATACCCGCAGGAATATTCAGAAAGCCCATAAAAATGGTCTTACCATTTCCGAATGGATCAAGCCTGAAGATGTAGTCAGTCTTTTCAGGGCGACCAAGGGGCATGAGGTGAGAGCCTGGGGAGAGCGAGATTACCGTCGCCTGACTCATCTGATGCACACCCTAATGCATAGGGCAGCGGGTATTTCCCTAGGGGTTTACACTTCATCCAATGAATTATGTGCTGCCGCCTTTTTTGCGATTAGTCATCAGCGTCTGATTCTTTTGCTCTCAGCTGTAAATGAAGTCGGGAGGCAATCAGGTGCCATGCATTTCCTTATCGACCAGGCCATTAGCCGCAAACAGAACGACTGCCAGATCCTCGATTTTGAAGGAAGCCGTAATCCCAACCTGGCCCGGTTTTATGCCAGTTTCGGGGCCGAAACTTTTTACTATCCCCTGGTTGAACTCAACCGCTTTCCACAGTTTCTAAAACCTATCCTGAAAATTTTCAAAAAATAAATACCATCTCCCTATGGAGCAGACTGAAACAAAAACAATTATCTTTACCGAAAACTCTACCCCCATGGTTCACGTATTAGGCTCACAGGATTCGGTTCTCAATCAATACATTTATGAGTTGCGCGATGCTGTGATTCAACAGGATAGTATGCGCTTTCGTACCAATATGGAGCGCGCAGCCATGCTTTTTGCCTTCGAGATTAGTAAGAAATTGAAATACAGAACCATAGAGGTTGCTACTACGTTGGGCATTGCAGAAGTCCCTGTGATAGAGGATAAAATTGTAATTGCCAGCATACTGAGAGCTGGTTTACCCATGCACAATGGCGTTCTTCATGTTTTCGATCATGCCGAAAATGCCTTTATTTCTGCCTATCGTAAATACGATCGGGATGGAGAATTTCATATTGAAATGGAATATGCCTCGGTTCCTGAGCTCGATGATAAAGTGCTCATCCTTTGTGACCCTATGCTGGCCACGGGTGCAAGCATGCTCATCTGTTATCGGGAGCTGCTCATGCACGGTAAGCCCAAGCATACGCATATTGTAACTTTACTCTCATCGGTAGAGGGTATTGGGTATCTGCGTAAAAACATTGCACCTGACGAATATACCTTGTGGACTGGTGCCGTGGACGATGAGCTTACAGCCCAGGCATACATTGTTCCGGGTTTGGGCGATGCAGGCGACCTGGCCTATGGTAAAAAAGCCGATTCCGGACACTGACTTTTAACGCAGCAGCTATGAGATTTAAAAATTCAGTTTTCGCCGAAAATATCCGCATTGCTCTGCAATCGGTGAGTAGCCACATGCTACGCACCATCCTCACGGTATCCATCATAGCCTTTGGTATCATGGCGCTAGTGGGTATTCTTACATCCATCGATGCAGTGAAAAATTTTTTTGAAGAAAATTTTATGCGAATGGGGGCTAATACCTTCACCATTCGTAACCGTTCTCTACAGTCGGAACAACGACGGGGTTCTACGGATTATAAAGCTATCTCCTGGGCCGAGGCCCGGCAATTCAAAGAGCAGTTTGCTTTCCCCTCGATAGTATCGGTATCGGTGCAGGTGTCGTGGAATGCTACTGCAGTGTATCGCAGCCGAAAGACCAATCCCAACTTACGGGTTACGGGCATTGATGAGAATTATTTGCTCACCTCGGGTGAGGAGCTATCCGTAGGGCGAAGCTTCACTCCCGACGAGGTACTATCAGGCGGTTATGTGTGTATTTTGGGATACGAGGTAGCCCAAAATCTTTTCCCCGGGATTAATGATCCCACGGGCGAAATGATTACCCTGGGTCCTGGACGGTATACCGTGGCCGGGGTGCTTAAAAAGAGCGGTTCCAGTTTTGGATTTTCCGGCGATCGCAACGTTTACATTCCCATCAACAATGCGCGGCAACGTTATTCACTCAATGATAAATCTTTTAGTATCAACGTACTTGTGGGTAAAGCTACCTCACTCGATGCGGCCATAGGCGAAGCTACGGGGCTTTTTCGTCAGATACGCAAACTGCGTCTCGGACAAAACGATAATTTCAGCATGGTACGGAGCGACAGTTTTGTTAACATAATGCTGGAAAATACCCGCTTGATTTCCCTGGCGGCCACCATTATTGGATTGATAACCCTGGCCGGAGCCGCCATAGGCTTGATGAATATTATGCTGGTCTCGGTAACCGAGCGCACGCGCGAGATAGGCACACGCAAGGCCATAGGTGCCAACAAGCGTACTATTCGTAACCAGTTTCTCACTGAGGCTATTGTCATTGGCCAACTCGGAGGTTTGCTGGGAATTGTTCTCGGCATTGCCATTGGCAACCTGGTGGCCCATCTCATCGGCAGCCGCTTCATCATTCCCTGGGGCTGGATGATTCTGGGCGTCATATTATGCTTTATTGTGGGTATCATCTCCGGATACCTTCCGGCCAATCGGGCTGCTAATCTTGACCCCATCGAAGCCCTGCGATACGAATAATTTTTTGCTCTGGGAATTGTGTTTGGATTCTTTTGTCAGACTTAATTATCGTGTTTTAAAAATGGGTGCATGGTGATGTGAGGTTTATTTTTGATTTCGTTGGATTTTTATCCTGATGTACTTTTGCACGTAGCAATTAAGAGCCCAGGCAAGGAATGAATTTACTGCAAACTCCCATTGTCTATCTGAAAGGTGTTGGACCTGCCCGGGCGGATTTGCTAAACCGGGAACTCAAGATAGCCACCTTTGGTGACTTGCTGTGGTTCATTCCCTTCCGCTACATCGACCGCACCGTCATTCATACGGTTCGGAGCCTTACACCCGAACATAGCTATGTTCAGCTGGTAGGGCGGGTAGTATCGCTCGAAAAGGCCGGCAGTGGCTCCAGTACCCGCCTGGTTGCCCGCTTCAGGGATGCAACCGGCGAGATAGAACTCGTGTGGTTTCAAGGGCATAAATGGGTGAAAGACAGCCTGAAAACCAACGTAGACTATCTGGTTTTCGGAAAGCTCAACTATTTTAATGGTCGCTACAGCCTTCCGCACCCCGAAATAGAAGTTTACAATCCTTCAGAACTAGCTGGACTTACTTCAGCATTGCAGCCTGTATATTCTTCCACCGAAAAACTGAAATCACGGGGATTGGCCAGTAAGGGTATGGCCAAGCTCACGCGGGCTTTGCTCGATACCATGGGCCATCAGGTTCCTGAAACCCTCGACCATTGGATTTTAGAGCGATTACATTTGATGAGTTTGCCCGAAGCGCTGCGTCAGATTCACTTTCCCCAGAATGCTGAAATGCTTGAAAAAGCTCGTACTCGCCTCAAATTCGAAGAACTTTTCTTTGCCCAGCTCGAGATTCTGCATTATAAACATCAACGAAAGAAATTCAGCAAGGGTCATGCTTTTAAGGTGGCAGGAGAATATTTCAACGAGTTTTACAACCACCATCTTCCTTTTCCACTCACCAATGCACAGAAACGTGTAATACGCGAGATTTTTAATGATCTCAAGGGCCCGCACCAGATGAATCGCCTGCTGCAGGGTGATGTGGGAAGCGGCAAGACTTTGGTAGCCCTCATGTCGATGCTAATTGCCCTGGGCAACGGATATCAGGCCTGTATGATGGCTCCCACTGAAATTCTCGCTCAGCAGCATTATGCCACATTTACTCGTTTGCTGGGGAATATGGCGGTCGACATCAGGCTGCTCACCGGAAGTACTCGTCCTGCGGAACGCCAGGAAATTTTACCTGCACTACAGCAAGGCAAAGTGCATATAATCATCGGCACCCACGCCCTCATTGAAGATGCCGTTCAGTTTGCCAATCTGGGTCTGGTAGTAATCGACGAGCAACACCGCTTTGGTGTGGAACAAAGAGCCCGGTTGTGGCAGAAAAATGATATTCCGCCTCATGTTTTGGTGATGACAGCCACCCCCATACCTCGTACCCTTGCCATGACTCTTTACGGCGACCTGGATTATTCCGTGATCGACGAAATGCCTCCAGGCCGTAAGCCGGTCGTTACAAAGGTATTAACCGACAGAGATCGCCTGGTGATTTTTCATTTCATGCGTGAGCAGATTAAGCAGGGACGGCAGGTGTATGTGGTGTATCCGCTCATCGACGAATCGGAAAAACTGGACCTGAAACATGTGATGGACGGTTATGAAAGCATTACTCGCGAGTTCCCTTTACCCGAATACGCTGTGAGCATTGTACATGGGCGCCAGCGTCCCCAGGACAAGGAATATGAAATGGAGCGTTTCAAAAAAGGTGAAACCCAGATAATGGTTTCTACCACGGTGATAGAAGTGGGCGTAGATGTGCCTAATGCCACAGTGATGGTGATTGAGAATGCTGAGCGGTTTGGCCTATCTCAGTTGCACCAGCTCAGGGGCAGGGTAGGCCGGGGAGCCGAAAAGTCGTATTGCTTGCTGGTAGCATCGGAAAAGTTGTCGAAAGATGCCATGACCCGCCTCAGAACCATGGAGGAGACCCACGATGGTTTCAAAATTGCCGATGTGGACCTTCAACTAAGGGGGCCCGGCGATCTGAACGGGACCCGCCAGAGTGGGATGGAGCAACTGCGCATTGCCAGTATTGTGGAAGACAACGACTTGCTTCTTAAAGCCAAAGACCTGGCCGATCGTATTCTCAATGCCGATCCTCGCCTGGAGCATTCCGCCAACCAGCGTATAGCCGCCACTTTGGCTGCCCGCCGCAAGGACCAGCCCCTCCTGGGAATGATTAGTTAGGCCTTTTTTGTACTTTTGCGCCTTCGCAAAAGCTTATCACCCATGAAGATTTCTTACAACTGGCTCAGGCGCTACCTGCAGTGTGATCTCAGTCCGCAGGATATGGCTTCCCTGCTTACTGAAAGCGGCCTCGAAGTGGAAGCTCTCGAAAAAGTAGAATCTGTAAAAGGCGGCCTGCAAGGCGTAAAAGTGGGCCAGGTTCTTACCTGTGAAAAACATCCCGACTCCGACCACCTGAGCCTCACCACTGTGGATATGGGCAATGGTCAGGTGTTACCTATCGTTTGCGGTGCACCCAATGTGGCAGCTGGACAGAAGGTGTTGGTTGCAACCGTCGGAACCAGTCTGTATTTTCATGGGAAAGATGAACCTCTGGTGATTAAAAAAGCCAAGATTAGAGGTGCCGTTTCAGAGGGCATGATATGCGCTGAAGACGAGCTTGGTCTGGGTACCTCACACGATGGCATCATGGTGCTCAATCCCGATGCCCCGGTAGGTATGGATGCCGCCCGCTATCTGGGGCTAAAAGAAGACTGGGTCTTTGAAATCGGTCTTACACCCAACCGCACCGATGCCACCTCGCACCTCGGTGTGGCCCGCGACCTCTTTGCCAGCATCAAAACCCGCAGGCCTGAGGTGCAGGTATCTTTCCATAAACCTGAAGTAGATAAGTTTAAAACGGATGATCATACTTTCACCGTTGATATAGAATTGCCTCAGCCCGAAGCCTGTATCCGTTATTCCGGGGTTACCCTTACTGGTCTGAAGGTTGGGGAATCGCCTGAATGGCTCAAGGAACTTCTCATGGCTGCCGGCATCCGCCCTATTAATAATGTGGTGGATGTTACCAATTTCGTGTTAATGGAAACCGGGCAGCCCCTGCACGCCTTCGATGCCGATAAAATAACAGGTAAGAAGGTCATTGTAAAAACCCTGGCCGAGGGAACTCCTTTTGTTACCCTCGACGGCCTAGAGCGCAAACTTTCCTCCTCCGACCTGATGATATGCAACACAGAGGAGCCTATGTGCATTGGTGGAGTCTTTGGAGGTCTTCATTCCGGTGTAACCGAAAACACCGTGAATGTATTTTTGGAGAGTGCCTGTTTTAACCCTTCCTATATTCGTAAAACTTCAAGGCGCCATCAACTTTTCACCGATGCTTCGTTCCGTTTTGAGCGAGGCAGCGATCCCGAAATCACTCTGTATGCCCTCAAACGGGCGGCCCTCCTCATACAGGAAATAGCCGGGGGAAAGATATCCTCCGAAATTATAGATGTTTATCCTCAGCCCGTAAATCCTTCCATTGTAACGCTGCGTTTTGCTCAGCTTAAACGCCTGGTAGGCGCCGAAATTTCTCCGGCCACCGTGAGTCAGATTCTTCGCTTGCTCGAATACGAAATTCTGGAAGAAACTCCGAATTTCATACAGGTGAAGGTTCCCACCTGCCGGGTAGATGTTACCCGCGAGGCCGACGTAATCGAGGACGTGTTGCGTATTTTCGGCTATAACAATATTTCATTTACCGAAGAATTGCATACCTCGCTTTCTTACTCTTCTCATCCCGACCCGGAGCTGGTCAAATGGGAGGTAGCCGGTATGCTGGCGGGTGCAGGTTTCAATGAAGTAATTAATAACAGTTTAACGGCCTCGGCCTTTTATGAACTCTGGGACGAAGAGCGAAAACGCAGCCTGGTAAAAATTCTTAATCCCCTGAGCCGCGACCTCGACATCATGCGCCCCGATCTGCTGCCCGGTTTATTGCAAACCGTTACCCATAATATCAACCGACAAGTCGAAGACCTGAAAATCTTCGAGTTTGGGAAAATCTATCGCCTGGCCGCCGATACACCCGTGGAAACAGAGGTGACTCAGCGCTACCCCGAAACCACCCAATTGGCTCTGGCTGTATGTGGACGCCGTGAGAAAGAAAGCTGGGAGAAAGACCAGCGCCAGGCTGGTTTTTATTACGTGCATGCCATATTGCGGCAGGTATTGCGGCGTTTGGGATACAAAAATACCGAGCTGCGCTACACCGAGATGGCCGACCCTTTTTACAGCTCCATTATTGCACTGAATTACAAAAAACAGGAATTGGTGCGCATCGGCAAGGTTTCCAAATCACTACTGAAAACTTTCGACCTCAAGCAAGATGTTTTTGTGGCCACGCTTAACTGGGATTTGGCACTCGATTTTGCCCGCAAACAACATATCGAATTCTCGGAATTACCCCGCTTCCCCGAGTCGCGCCGCGATTTGGCCCTATTGCTCGATAAATCTGTCAAATTCGACGACGTTGAATGTTTGGCCTGGCAAACTGAAGGGAAAATCCTTAAGCAGGTTGGCTTGTTCGATATCTACGAAGGAGATAAAATTCCCGCAGGAAAGAAATCGTACGCCTTTAGTTTTGTTTTTCAGGATTCTGAAAAAACGCTTACCACCGAAGCCATCGATAAGGCCATGGAAAGGCTCATCAAGGTATTTAGCGGGAAGTTGAATGCCCAGGTACGTTAATGGGTAAGCCTTTTACCTATGGATTTCTTGAACGAATTTTAAAGAGACCCTTTCAAAATTTTTCCAATAGTAATTTCCGGGGTTATGGTTTAGCCCCGGATTTTTATTTTGCTGTGTAATCAAGAATTAAAGCTAGTAGAAATTTTTCAGCAGAGTACTTGATAATTCTTAATTCAATATAGGAGTTGATAATTATTTGGTTTTGGTGCTTTGCCCCAGCGTAACTCAGTAGCCTCATATTTCGTAAAATTCCGGTTCATCCTTTTTGTATAAGGTAATTTTACAGAAAGCCACTACACATAAAGTGGCTGTTCAATGATGCTTTGATGAATGAGGAACAGAGTACAACTTTTTTTATGAGCTATTTCGGTATTTTTAAAAATTTTTTTACTTTTCGCCTTATAAGTAAAAACCTGCAATTAAAATCAGCCAACTTATGGAACAAGAACAAAAAACAGTCTATTCGGTGAGCCCTGATGGTGAGCGTTATTCCATTCCCACCCGTGAAGATTATGCAGCTGAGGTAAGGCGTCTGGAAGCTTTAGTGCAACAGGCCCGCAACGAAGGAAAAGAAATAGTGGTAGTCATGGGCCTGGGATTTGTGGGCGCCGTCATGGCCGCCATCGTTGCCGACACCCGCAACAGCGAAGGAAAGCATTCCAAATTTGTAATCGGATGTCAACGTCCCAGCGTAAGGAGTTACTGGAAAATTCCTAAGCTCAATAAAGGGGTTTCACCCGTTAAAGCGGAAGATCCTGAGGTTGATGAACTCATACACCGGGTAGTTCTGGAAACTCAGACCCTAACGGCTACCTTCAACGAGGATGCCCTGCAGTGGGCCGATGTGGTAGTAGTAGATGTGCAATGCGATTTTACTAAGTTTGAGCTGGGCAATATGCGCAATGGAACCGCCGATATGGCAGCCCTCGAAGCCACCATGCGTACTATTGGTAAGAAAATACCTCCCCATTGCCTGGTACTTATCGAAACCACGGTCGCCCCTGGCACTACGGAGTTTGTAGCCTGGCCTATCCTTAAAAAAGCTTTTGCAAATCGGGGAATTACAGGTGAACCTCTTCTGGCTCATAGCTTCGAGCGGGTGATGCCTGGACGGGAATATGTTTCGAGTATTCGCGATTTCTGGAGAGTAGCCTCTGGCTGCAACCTCGAAGCACGACAGCGGGTCGAAAAATTCTTGCACGATGTGCTCAATACTAAAAAGTTTCCCCTTACCATGATGGACCGCCCGATAGAATCGGAGACCACCAAAATCATCGAAAATTCATACAGAGCTACTATTCTGGCTTTTCTCAACGAATGGAGTCTTTTTGCCGAGCGCAATGGCGTCGACCTGATTAAGGTTATCAATGCTATTAAAATGCGCCCCACCCATAGCAATATCATCTTCCCCGGACCGGGCATTGGTGGATACTGCCTGCCTAAGGATGGTGGTCTGGGATATTGGGCCTATAAACATATTCTGGGATTTGAGGATGGCGATAAACTGTTTAAAATCACCCCCACAGCCATTGACATCAATGATACACGAAGCCTTCACGTGGCCGAACTCACCCGCGATGCCCTCCGTAACATGGGCCGTTACATTGCCGGAAGTGAGGTTTTGTTGTGTGGTGCCAGCTATCGTCAGGATGTGGGTGATACACGCTACAGCGGCAGCGAAATTATCGTGCGAAAACTCACCGAAATGGGAGCCGACATGCGGGTGCACGATCCTTATGTGGATGTTTGGTGGGAGTTTCGCACCCAGGACGAAAACGATCATTCCTGGAAACGGTATTTCCACAATCAGGACCACCTTAGGGAGCTTGAAGTGATGAAAGATTTACCCAAAGCCCTCGAAGGGGTAGAAGCCCTTATTCTGGCTGTTCCTCATGCGCAGTATAAAGACCTCTCACCCGACGATGTGGTACGCTGGGCCGGCGGTAAATTGGCAGTCATCGATTGCTTCGGCATTCTGCCGGATGAAAAAATCAAGCGCTACTTCGAGCTGGGTTGCGAAGTGAAGGCTTTGGGCCGGGGCCATATTCAACGGTTGAAGCGCGAAGTTCTCGGACTTGATTAAGGATTTTCTCTTAGTATCTAAAGTTTAAGACATCAAAACCGGGTAACTAAATAGGGGGGAAGCTAGTTTTTGCTTTCCCCCGAATTATGTTTTGTACTCAAGCGCAAGGAGGCCGAACGGGCTGAAAATTCAGGCGCATATTGGCATTGAATTTCTGCAAATCCCGAGGTGTAATCACCTTCGTGAAACAGTTGGACTTGGTATTCAAAGAAATGTTTGCCTGCCGGAAGTTGATAAATAAAGAAATGGGTGGCCTCATCTCGGGTGCTCTGGTAAAAACCCATTCCTTCCTGCCAGCGGAATCCTGAGATGACATCCACAGGTTCAGTGCCTGCTGCATGAAAGTCCTTCAGATGAACGTATTCCATAGGCTGTTCGTTTTCAACCATTAGCCGCACGACTAAGCGATCTCCGGCCGACAGCTGGGTTTGCTGTACGGGCACCAGCTGAAGTCCTTGCGAGGTCTGCCTTTCCACAAAAATCTTCTTCCGAAGGGAAAGGCCACCCTCACTGGCTTGCACTTCATCCATTTCTTTCTGATATTGAGCATATATGGCAGCCCAGCAAAGCGAACGGCCCGGATTGCCTATGCGAATGGGGTCGATACCGGCTTTCAAGTCCTGCCCGGACAGGGTGGTTCTGAAATAACCACTTCCTGCTATAGCAGATTCACGGTTTAGCTTCTGACCACCTATTTCCACCATCGGCTCGGCGCTGTCTTCAAGGGGATTGTTTCCTCTGAGCATCAGGGCAGCCAATGCCTCAAGCGTGGCGGTTTTATTTTCCCACAGTTCGGTACGTTTTTTCCAGATCAGCCATTGTTTCATGGCTTCGATGGGCTGCTGCCCGGTTTGAGCCATTGCAAAGGATTCGATGACCAGGACTTGCGTATACAGATCCGACTCGTACCACATCCGCTGGGATCGGTTGGCCCAATACATGCCTTTGATGGGATCGTTCAGAGCTTTATCCATCAGGGAGCGCAGGATGCGGCCTGAGGTCTTCGGGTCGTCATTTTTCAGATAGGTGATGGCCAGCATAGCCTGTAACGAGGTCGTTTGCGCTTTCCATGCTTCTTTTCCTGCATCCAGGTAATATTTTTGCATGGATTGATATTTTTCGTCCAATGGAAATACATCGCTCCACATGGCCCTGACATAAAGCCAGTAAATCGTCAGGGGCGAAAGGTCGGACGAAGTATACAGATGATTCTTTGTTTTCTTAAGCATTTCCTGGTATTCTTCCCATTCTCTCTCGTCGAGATAGTTCAGCGCCCTGTATATCAGTGGCCTGAGCGCTTCGGTATCGGAAGCGCTGAGAGCTCCGTAACTTCGCAGACGCCCCATGCCTTTCATCATTTCAAGGGTAATAAAGCGCGAATCGGGCATTCCCCTGAACCAGCTGAATCCGCCATTGGGCAACTGCAGTTCTTTAATTTTGGAAAGGCTCCGGTTTCGCAACGATTCCATAAGGTTTTCGTTGAGCCAGTCGGCCAGGCGGGCCTTGCGCAGGCTTTCATCACGGCCGTCGCTGAAGAAAGGGGTTTCGTCCCAGGAAATATTTTTTAGGTCCTGATTTTTCATGAGGGCCGATTGGAGCGCTTGGGGTTGAAATTTCTGCCAGATTTCCACGGTTCGGCGGATGCGGGGATTACTACGTAGGATGTGCAGACCCAGCTGCTGGGCGTACCAGGTTTCGAACCAGGCCTGGGCTGATTCATACCTGGGCTCATCGAACCAGGGTAAAGCCTGCAGGGCGTACCAGGCGGGGTGGCCGGTCACCTCAAGAGTAACTTTAAGGTCGGAGCCCCGGAGGTTTTGTATGCCCGTGGTGATGGTTTTTTCGCTGCCTGCCGGAATGTAAAGAGGCCAGGTGTCGATGAGGGGTTTGCGGGAAGAAAGCACAGGCAAAAGGTCTAATACCCCGTCGGAGTGAGTGGTGCTGGAAGCAATTATTTGGTATGATAGTAAGCGTGCCTGGTCGGGGGCAGTTAGTTTCCAGCTGAGATTTTCCGCCGCACCGGCTGCCACTTGTAATGTGCGGAGGGTGTCTTCGCGGGTGAGTTGCAAGGCCTTTCCGGTTATTGCATCCCGCAAGCCCAGAGTAACCCTGACTTCCATGGGTTGGTCGGTTAGGTTTACCACTTTCACTGGGAAAACGAGGGTGTCGCCGGTGTGAAGGAAGCGAGGGGGATTGGGCACTACCATCAGGGGTTTGCGGGTTTCGAGGGTGGCCTCCAGGTAACCCGTAGCCACAGCCGTGTCGAATGCCAACAGACGAAATTTCCAACGCGTAAGCGATTCCGGCATGCGGGCGCTGAAAGTGATGCGCCCTTCATCATCTGTCATCAGATGGGGAAGGAAGAAGGCTGTTTCTTTGAAATCATCCCTGGGTTGAGGTGCCTGGTTTTCTTCCGGTGTTTTCTGCCCGGGTTGCTCCTGGCTCTGCATTGCCACGGCGTTTTCAGCTACTTGACGTTCATCCTGCATTAAGGCCCCACGGTTGGCTTTCATCATCATGCCTCCACGGT
Source organism: Bacteroidales bacterium (assembly GCA_049969475.1). GTDB lineage: Bacteria > Bacteroidota > Bacteroidia > Bacteroidales > TTA-H9 > UBA2030. The sequence goes on from JBMFOU010000030.1 coordinate 25,889, forward strand.
AAATAGGGTAAGGCGGGGCTGTCCATATCGGATATCCCATGAAACTAATCCGGTCGAAGCCCAATTCAGGGATATTCTTCATCACCGGCTCTTCAGGCCTGAAGCTGAGTAAATCCCACCGCACCCATTGATTGTGCAGTATCCAGTCGGGAAATCCATAGTTGGAAGAGTAGGGGAAAAAGTTCCAGGGCGCCTGTCGGAAGGCATCCAACGAGGCATCGTAGAGGGTTGCCAATGCTTCGGCACGGGAAGGTTTCCCTTCCGCTGTGAGTATTCTGAAGCTAAATTTCTCCTCCGCTCCGGGCTCTGTGCCTTTTCGCATGCTCTCCGTTATGATTTTCAGTTTTTTGTTGGTAAAAGGTACCTGAATAAGGTGATGCCGATAGAATATCCTGTTTTCTGCAAAAAATAAAATATTGAAAGCCATATTTCCCCGACCTGCCTCAGGAATGGGAAGTTCAATAGCTACCTGGCCCTGATTCATTTTTATCCATTCTTCGCGGATGATTTGTCCGGGAAGGCTTACCTGCACCAGGGCCCGGATGTTTTTGTATAAAGTGCCGGCCAGTACCCGCAGGATTTGTCTTGGTTCGGCGCTGTCGCTCAGCGGCATAAACCAGAAATCGGTGCGGTAAGGGAGTTCTTTCGAGCGTGAGTCGAAAACAATCACGTATTGGTTGTTTTCAACCGGCTGCCCGAAAGCATCGGTGGATCTGAAACTTATTTTATAAACGCCTGGTGTGTTGATTTTTAGGTCTTTAAGTCCGAAGTCCATGGGCTCGTGGGTATCGAAATTCCACGTGCCCAGGGTGGTCTCTGTTGGCCATTGATCCAACTCCTGCGAATGGTCGAACACCAGGTCGGGAAATGTTTGTTGCAGCGTGGTTTTGGGTAGAAGGGGAATGTCAGGGACCGAAGGGGTACGTTCTGTGCGCATGCCTTCTGGTTGCCGGAGTTTATAGAGGGTAAAGAATCCCTGGGCCGGCACAGGCTTCCCCTCCAGGTTAGTAGTCAGCAGGCGATAGGTTTCAGTGCCCTGAATATCAGTTTTTTCAGGAATGTTAATACGGATGAGCAAAGCAGCAGGTCCGGTAAGGAGGGAATGAACGGCCTGCCGGCTTTCACCGTTAATGTCAGTGACCGTTACTTCAGTGCGGAACCGATAATACTCGGCCTGAGAGCCCAGGGCTTTAAATTCGAGGGTAAACCGGCCATCCGCTCCCGTGCGGGTTTCGCTGGCTGCTACCTGCTGTTCCATGGCAGGTGTGGGTATTCTCCAACCCCAGTAACCCCAGGGACGATATTCCTCCCTCAATACCCTGTACCTGACACGGGCTCCGCTTACAGGATACCCGGCATATGCCATCGCTTGCCCCGAAATTTCAACTTTTTCTCCACTCCGATACTGCTTGTCAGGGGTTTCCAGTTTTACTTCAAAAACGGGCCGCTTATAATCTTCTACCGATATTGTCACGCTTCCATTTTCTGACCAAAGGGTATAGTTTCCATTGAGGCCTGACGGAGGAATAGCAAAACTCCCACTAAATGAACCCCAACGATTGGTAAGATGTTCAGCAGTGGCTACTTCCCGTCCGTTTGCATCCATTAGTTTTATTTTCACGGGCTTACGAACTTTTAGTTTGACTTCCTGGCCTTTACGGGAAATCAGTATGCCTTTGTAGTATAGGGTCTGCCCTGGTCTGTAAATGGCCCGGTCGGTAAACAATTCCAGTTGTGTGGATGTACTTGCATTCGGTCGATAAGTGGGTTGAGGATAAATATTCCTGAAGATCAGCGTGTCGTTATTGGTTGTCAGCTCAATGGAAAAATCCGACCAGTTCCCATTTTTTACCGGTTTAAAACGGGCTTCTCCGTTTTTATCCGTCAGGTTTTGATCAACCAGCTGTTGATCCCAACTGCGTTGGCGGTAGTTGTATTGTCGGGCATAAAGCTTAGCCTGAACCTGGGCCATAGCCTGGCCTGACTTACGGTCGGCGACGAGAATACGCATTTTCCCGTCGGGAAGATTCTGGGCGGCTCCATTCATTCGGCTTACTCTCAGGGTGCTTAGATAAACCACTTCCTGGGAGGGGTCGAAAGTGCTACCGCTGGAGGCAGCTATAAGGTAAAAACCAGGCTCCAGAGCAGGAGTCATTCCATCGCTGGAATGGCTTTTATAATCCTTAGGATTGGGTAAGGAAATCTCGAAGTTGTGAAGTGCCTTGTGTTGCATAAGAAAGGCTGTCATGCGCTCGGGAGTTAGGTTTTCGGAGTAAGGCCCTTGTTTTTCGGTGAAGGGATAAATGCGGAACCATACCCTGTCCATATTTTTCCACGAGATAGATATCAGCGCCGGTGTAGAAGGATATACAGCGGGCTCTGTGGTAAAGCTGAGAGCCGGTTTTTTAATTTCGTTGATTCGGGTTTTAATCTGATATTCGGCAAAAGGGTGGGGATGGATGCTCAGGGCTTTTTCGCAGTATTTAAGCGCCTCTTCCGGCTTTCCCGCCTGTTCAGCCATTTCGGCCAGACGTAGTAAGATCCAGGCCGAGGCTGGTTGCTCGTGGAAGGATTCTTCCATCTTACGTAGGGTTGTAATCAGCAAGCTGTCTTTTTCCGGAAGGGTCATCAGGTTGCGGGCATAGTCGAGTCGTTCGAGGGTTGCATGTACGAGGGCCTCCCACGCCTTATGTTGGCTGTGTAACTGACTCAATTTTTGAAAGATGAGAAAAGCTGCCTTGGCTTGAGATTCTCCTTCCATGCCCCGAATGTTCAACCGGTTGAATTCATCGGGAGGAGCCATCAAATCGGGATGGTCTGCCTGAAAGGCCGACACTGGACGCCCGGGAACGAAATTCTCGTTCTTGAAATACTCAAGGGCTTCCCAGGCCAATATATCATAAAGGCTAGGGCGAAATAGGGCACTGCCGGCACCTGTATCCAGAATAGGGGTCCAATCCCGGGCCGAAATAGCATATAATGCTTCCTCAGGCTTCAGGGATTCCTGATAACAGGCCGAAATGCTGTCAGAGAAATGAGCAGGGCTCCATTCTCTGATGTCTTCAGACGGGTTTTGCGTGGTGGATTGCCTGTTGCCTAACTCCCACTGGTGCTGATTGTAGTAAGCATACAACAAACGACCCATGATCGATTGAAGGATATTTCGGGTCGCTCCCCGGGTATGAGACATCAGCTCGTGGGTACGTTTGAGCGCCATCAACTCATAATTCTCCTGGTATTCACTCCATAAGGCCAGCCGGTATAGATGTGCCTTGACCAGCTGAATGTCGTTATGCGCCTGCAAGGCTGCATCCAGAATTTTATTTACCAGCGTTGCCGCCGCCCGGGGCTGACCTTCGGCCTTCAGGCTGTCCACCTGTTGCCAGGCCTTCTCAAAATCAAAGGGGCCTGCCGGCTGAGGTCCCATCGGCCGAAACGTAACTAGTGTGCCGGCCCACAGCCCTCCTGCCAGTAAAATTAAGGGAAGCCAAATATTTTTTTTCATGTAAAAAGGATTGACAGAGGATTATTTAGTATCAAATATCAGGCTAAAGATACATCATCAGGTCGTTATTTTTAGATGCCAACTACTTTTCATTGACCGGCTGAAAGACTCTTTCTACCGGTAACTGCATGAAACCTAATAAAAGCCCAATTAATTTTGGTGAAATTTCTAAGCATGAAGATTTACATCCTTTGTGGACACCCTGATAAAAATTCCCTGTGTGGGTACCTTACCCGCCTTTACCAGGAAAAAGCTCTTGCTAAAGGTCACGAAGTAAATGTACAGTACCTGGGCGACATGCAGTTCGACCCGGTTTTGCATCTGGGTTACCGGACGATTCAGCCTTTAGAACCCGATTTGCTTGAGGCCCAGGAAAATATCAGGTGGTGCCAGCACTGGGTAATCGTTTATCCTGTTTGGTGGGGTTCCTTGCCCGCTGTGCTCAAAGGGTTTCTGGATCGGACACTGCATCCCGGTTTTGCCTTTAAATACCGGGAAAATTCGCCGTGGTGGGATAAATACCTCACTGGTCGTTCGGCCGAGTTGATTGCCACCAGCGATGCTCCAGCCGTCTGGCTTAATCTAAAATACAGGGCCAGCGACTTCAGAACCCTTAAAACTGCCACGCTTGAATTCTGTGGCGTTAAGCCCGTTAAAACCCGGCGCATCGATCGGGTCAAGTTTAAATCGATGGAACAGCTCAAGAAAGAGGTAGAAAAAATGGTAGCACGTATCCATTAGATTTTGAGTTAAATCATTGGTTTTTTCTCATAAAAAGAACATGCGAAATACACGCAGAACACGCATCTATGCAGAGGGCTGACCGCCGGGCAGGAAGTGCAGTGAAGATGAATTACCCGGTGGGAACTACAGATTGTATGCATGCAAGAACCCGGCGATAGAGAGGCGTTTGGGGAGAATCATCCTATTGATGTATTATCTGTGGAGGTTCATATAAAATCCTGATTGGCCGGGTGGGGGTGCCTGATGTATTTTCTGGATATCCGATAATATGTACTTTTGCAATTTAAAATAAATCTAAATTGTGAGAGCGCTGAGCGAGCTGAAACAGGGAGAAACGGCCATCATAGCTAAGGTGAAAGGCCGGGGGGCTTTTCGTCGGCGAATCATGGAGATGGGCTTTGTGGCAGGCCGACGGGTGAAGGTAGTTCGCCGGGCTCCTTTGCAAGACCCTATTGAATTTGATATTGGCTACAATGTTTCTCTGCGCGAATCGGAAGCCAGCCTCATCGAAGTCTGTGCCTCAGAATCAGAAACTCCTCAGGGAAATCAATACCCACTTCACCTTGAGGGTGAAGAAATCTCTCTGGCCCAAAATTTTCAGAAACGTTCGCGACACATCAACATAGCCCTGGTGGGTAACCCCAATGCAGGCAAGACCACCATCTTTAATCAGCTTTCGGGGCTACGTGAAAAGGTAGGCAACTATGCGGGAGTTACCATCGATGCTCACGAGGCCAAAATACCTTATGAAGGTTACGAACTCCACCTTACCGATCTGCCGGGTACTTATTCCATCAGTGCCTATTCACCCGAAGAACTTTTCGTTAGAAATCATATTCTCCAGCGTCTGCCTGATGTTGTGGTGAACGTGGTAGATGCCTCCAACCTGGAACGCAACCTCTATCTGACCACCCAGCTCATCGACATGGATATTCGCGTGGTGATTGCCCTCAATATGTTCGACGAACTGGAGCAAAGGGGGGAAAAGCTTGATGTGGAGATGCTTTCTCGTTTGCTGGGGGTGCCCGTGGTGCCAACCGTGGGTTCTAAAGGCCGGGGCCTTGACCAACTCAAGCAGACCATCGTTAATGTTTACGAAGACAGGGAACCTGTGGTACGGCATATCCATATCAATTATGGTCCTGAGCTCGAAAAGGCCATTAGCAGCATCCAGGAAGTCATTCGTACGCCCGAAAATGCTTTCTTAACCGACCGGATTTCTTCCCGCTTTTTGGCTATCAAGCTCCTGGAGCGCGACCACGAAGAAGTTACCAGGATTAGGGTTTGTCCCAATTACGATAAAATAATGAACACGGTCAACGAACAAATCGCTCGTATCGAATCGTTGGCCGCCGACTCGGCAGAGGCTGCCATCACCGATGCACGCTATGGATTTATTACCGGTGCCCTGCGCGAAACTATGATGCCTAAATCGCCCAGTCAGCGCGAAATTACCCAGGTGGTCGACTCTGTGCTTACCCATCGCTACCTGGGATTGCCCATTTTTGGTTTGCTGATGTGGTTGATGTTTGAGGCCACTTTTACACTGGGAAAATATCCGGTAAGCTGGATCGAAAAGGGCGTTGACCTTCTTGCCCATGGAGTACAGTCTCTCATGGCTCCTGGTATGTTTCGCGATTTGCTGGTGGATGGCATTATCAGTGGGATAGGGGGGGTCATCGTTTTCCTTCCCAACATTGTGTTGCTTTACCTGTTTATCGCCCTGATGGAGGATACGGGCTATATGGCCCGGGCTGTTTTTATCACAGATAAACTCATGCATAAAATAGGCCTGCACGGCAAATCCTTTATTCCCATGATGATGGGCTTTGGTTGTACGGTGCCGGCTATCATGGCTACCCGTACCCTCGAAAACCGTAGCGACCGCCTGGTTACCATGCTTATCACTCCTTTTATGTCGTGTAGTGCCCGACTGCCCGTTTATGTATTGCTTATCAGTGCCTTTTTCCCTCAGCATGCGGGTACCGTTTTGTTTGGTATTTATCTGTTGGGCATCCTGGTTGCCGGCCTGATGGCTCTATTGCTCAAAAAGACGCTATTTCGGCAAGAGGTACTCCCATTTGTCATGGAACTGCCCCCTTACCGTATCCCTACCTGGAAGGTAGTGCTTATGCACATGTGGGACAGGGCAGTTCAGTATCTGAAAAAAATAGCCGGGGTCATTCTGGTGGCCAGCATCGTTATCTGGGCCCTGGGATATTTCCCTGTCAGTCATTCCATTCAAAAAGAATATGAAACACACCGGCAAAACATCGAAGAGCATTATCAGCGCCTGTTGGCTGTTCATCCAGGAAATGCGCCCCTGCTCACTCACCAGCGTGATAGCCTCATGCTTCATCTCGAAGAGCACTATCTTACACTGAAACAGGAAAATTCTTTTATCGGTCGCATCGGTAAGTTCATTCACCCCCTGATGCAGCCCCTGGGCTTCGACTGGAAAATGTCGGTGAGCGTTTTGGCGGGTATTCCAGGCAAGGAAGTGGTAGTGAGCACCATGGCAGTGCTTTATGGAGGAGGTGACGAAAATACCCATACCCTTACCCGTCGACTTCAGGAGGAAACCTATAAGGATGGGCCCCGTAAAGGACAAAAGGTCTTTACACCCCTTGTAGCGTTGAGCTTCATGATCTTCATCCTGTTGTATTTTCCTTGCATGTCTACTGTAGCCGTAATTGCCTATGAATCGAAAAGCTGGAAATGGGGGGCCTTTGTGGTGGCTTACACTACTGCCATTGCTTATTTCATGGCATTGCTGGTTTATCAGGTGGGTAGCCTGTTTTGAGTTTGGGTGCACTTGAACTTTGTATCCGGGATTCTTCTTTTGTAATCTTGCGGAGATTTATTCACCCAAAATGCAATTCTCTCAAAATATTCAGTTGAGTTTTTTGTTTTCTGTCGCCCTTCTCATCCTTCAAATCCTACCATACATTACTCTTCATTGCTTCACTCATCTTTATTTTCCTCATCATTTCCTTAACTTTGCCCCTCAATACATTGAAAATGGATACTGTTGCAAATAAGCGATTTAAGCGTACTACTATAACCTCCGCTTTGCCCTACGCCAATGGCCCCATTCATATTGGCCATCTTGCAGGAGTTTACATCCCTGCCGACATTTATGCCCGCTACCTTCGTTCTAAAGGCGAAGAAGTAATTTTTATTGGAGGTAGCGACGAACACGGCGTTCCCATCACCATCAAGGCCCGCAATGAGGGCGTTACACCCCAGCAGGTGGTGGATAAATATCATGAAATCATTAAAAAATCCTTCGAAGAATTGGCGATATCATTCGATATATATTCCCGAACCTCACTTCCCATACATCACGAGACTGCCTCGGCCTTTTTCCGGAAATTGTATGATGAGGGAAAATTTATCGAAAAATTTACGCAACAGTACTATGATGAAGAGGCCGGACAATTCCTGGCCGACCGATATATTGTGGGTACCTGCCCCCATTGCGGTTTCGAGAAAGCATATGGAGATCAGTGCGAAAAATGCGGTAGTTCCCTCAATGCTACCGACCTCATCGAACCCCGTTCGGCACTCAGTGGAAGCAAGCCCGTATTGAAGGATACCAAACATTGGTTTCTTCCTCTCGATCAGTATGAGGGCTGGCTGAGAGAATGGATACTGGAAGGCCATCAAGACGACTGGAAAACCAATGTGTTTGGTCAGTGTAAGTCGTGGATTGACCTGGGATTGCAACCCCGGGCCGTCACCCGCGACCTCGACTGGGGTGTCAAGGTTCCCATTGAAGGTGCTGAAGGTAAGGTGCTTTACGTGTGGTTCGATGCACCTATCGGATATATATCGGCTACCCGTCACTGGGCTCAGCTTACCGGCGGCGACTGGGAAAAATGGTGGAAATCGCCCGATACGCGTCTGATTCATTTTATTGGAAAAGATAACATTGTCTTCCATTGCATTATCTTCCCGGCCATGCTCAAAGCCGAGGGGAGTTATATTCTTCCTGATAATGTACCAGCCAATGAGTTTCTCAATCTCGAAGGTGACAAAATTTCAACCTCTCGCAACTGGGCCGTGTGGCTGCACGAGTATCTGGAAGATTTTCCCGGCAAACAGGATGTATTGCGTTATGTGCTCTGCGCCAATGCCCCCGAGACTAAAGACAACGATTTCACCTGGAAAGATTTTCAGGCGCGCAATAATAACGAATTGCTGGCCATTTTTGGCAATTTTGTCAATCGCACGGTGGTGCTATCGCATAAGTATTTCTCAGGCCAGGTGCCTGCCCTGGGTGAGCTCAGTGGCGAAGATGAAGCGCTGATAAACGAACTCGCAGAATTTCCTGGCCGTATAGCCTCCAGTATCGATAATTTCCGTTTCCGTGAGGCCCTGGGTGAAATGATGAACCTGGCCCGACTGGGTAACAAATATCTTACCGATAACGAGCCCTGGAAAAAGTGGCCATCCGAACCCCATCGGGTAGCTACCGTACTCAACCTTTCCCTCCAGATTTGTGCCAACCTGGCTATTCTGGCCGAGCCATTCCTGCCCTTTACCTCGGCCCGCCTATTCCATATCCTCAACCTGCAGCCCCTGCGCTGGGATGCCGCGGGTTCCCATACCTTGCTGTCCTCCGGCCATCCACTCAACCAGCCTGAGTTTCTCTTTACTAAAATCGAAGATGAACAGGTGCAAAAACAACTCGACAAGCTGGAAGCCGCCCGCAAGGTCAACCTTATGAATGCACCGGCAACCCCAGCAAAACCCGATATCGATTACGATACATTTGCCCGGATGGATATACGCATAGGTACCATACTCGAAGCCGAAAAAGTACCCAAAACCAAAAAACTGCTCCGCCTGAAAGTGGACACCGGAATTGATATCCGTACCATCGTGAGCGGCATTGCCGAGTATTACGCTCCGGAGGACATTCTGGGCCGCCAAGTATGCGTCCTGGTGAACCTGGCCCCCCGCAACATCAAAGGAATCGAGAGCCGGGGCATGATACTGATGGCCGAAGACCGCGACGGAACCCTACGTTTTGTATCACCCGAAGCGGCTATGAACAATGGCAGTGAAGTGAAATAAAAAACACTCCTTTCATTCATTAAAAGAGGCTGTCACCCTAAATCCGCGACACCATCTTTGCTTTTATGACTAATGAATAACCGAAGAAATTGCGAGTATTCTTATAATAGGCTTCCTTTCCACTCCTGTTATTTAATAAATTTTTGAACCCACCAGCTTATGAAACTTTAAGCTCAAGCATTCGGAAGCTTACTGATAAAATCAAACCTCCTGGGAATCAAACCAAAAGGCTGCCTCGCGGTTTGCGATAGCCTGAGTTGGAAGCTAAAAATCAGAAAATATGAATGAATTGTGAAGTAGGGTTGGTAAAATACATGCGAGTGCGAAACATTGAAAAATTATCGGCAAAAGAAAAGCGACGGCTTAATTGTTGCTATTGCCTTATGAAATGATTTTCATAGTCTTTTCTTTCATATTATCAAAGGTTCAAACTATACTAAAAAAAGCGAACTTGCGATTGGTTTAACACCCTATTTTCTGGACATTTTTTTAAAAATGGTTTAAAACAAATCCCTTGTCATCCTGCCTGAGCAAAGATAGCCCACGCTGCCGAATTTGTCAAGGGTATAACAAGCGACGATAAATGGTTCGATTTTTCAAAGTTATCATCGCCCTTGACAAATTCTCCCCTTAAGGCTTTGGGTGGCTCAGGCAGGATGACAAGGAAAAGCT
>JBMFOU010000031.1:0-35795 GCA_049969475.1 Bacteroidales bacterium
ATATAATTCCTCACGAACGCCATTGGTTCGATCGCCCCCTGGGACGTTACTTTACTGATAGTTGTGACGCGTTCATTACTTTGTCGAAGGAAGTACTCCACGACCTGCAAAGCTTCAACTCCTCAAAACCCCGGCGCTATTATCCTCACCCGCTTTATGACAATTACGGAAAAATTCTCAGTAAGGATGAAGCATGCCGCCAATTGGGGCTCGACCCTGGTTGGATTTATTTTCTGTTTTTTGGCTTCATCCGCGACTACAAAGGGCTGGATTGGTTACTCGAAACCTTTGCAAACCCAGCCTTCCAAGGAAAAAAGGTTAGACTGCTGATTGCCGGTGAGTTTTACACCCACCCCGAACCCTATAAAAAAATTATAGAAAACCATCCCTTTAAGGACAAAATTTTACTCTTTGATCAATTTATTCCCGACAGTGAAGTTAACCTTTGGTTTTCAGTAGCCGACCTGGTCGTTCAACCCTACAAGTCAGCTACCCAAAGCGGAGTAAGCCAGATAGCATTGTATTTTGAGAAACCTGTGGTAGTGACCGATGTAGGTGGACTGGCGGAACAAATACCCCATGGAAAAGCGGGATGGGTAGTTGAACCCCGACCAGAAGCTCTGGCTGATGCCATGCTTGAATTTCTAAGATCCTATAATTCAATAGACTGGCAAACCCAAATAAGAAAAGTTAAAAATCTATACAGTTGGGGGGGGTTAGTTGAAACCTTTGAATTATTATGTATTGAAAATTAATTTTCTGAGGATAGTTTTTTTTAGAGTTTAATTATTGTATCTTTACAGTATCCTTCAATGCAAAAGGATGATTATCCTCGACCTATTTTTCAATTTGTCCTTCCTGGTGGCCTTGTGTGCGGTAGCAGGGTACATAGATCGTTGGCTTATCAATTCGAGAGATACCCGAAATATTATTCAGGGACTCCTTTTTGGCACAACAGCCATTTTAGGAATGCTTAATCCTTTTGTCCTGCAAGAAGGAATCATATTCGATGGGAGGAGCGTTGTATTAAGCATCAGTGGATTATTTTACGGACCGATTGCGGCAGGAATAGCTGCAGGTATGACGCTTATTGCCCGTTTAATCATTGGTGGACCAGGTCAATGGATGGGGATCTCAGTTATTGTTTCTTCAGCTTTGGTGGGCATTGCATTTCATCAGAAATACAAAAATCAGATACACAGCATCCATTTAATAACTCTTTTTATCATGGGTATCTTTACCCATCTACTAATGCTGGGTTTTACAATATTGATACCCGGTGCTTACCGGAGGGATGTATTTAAAATCATTACTTTGTCTGTCCTTGTTGTTTATCCTTTAGCCACGGTACTCATTGGAAAAATACTCAGCAGCCTGTATGAACTTACTTATACCTACCAGTTATTAAAAGAAAAGGAAGAAAAGTATCGATTGCTGGTTGAAAACCAAACAGACCTGGTGGTAAAAGTGGATAAAAGTGGCCATTTTCTCTATGTCAGCCCTTCCTATTGCAAGACCTTCGGAAAGACCGAAGAAGAATTATTAGGCAAGACTTTTCTCCCTCTGGTACATGAGGACGACAGGGCAGCTACTCTCGAAGCCATGAAGAACCTTTATTATCCCCCTTACGAATGCTATATAGAGCAAAGAGCCCTCACCGCTCAAGGCTGGCGCTGGTTGGCCTGGGCTGATAAGGGGATAGTGAACGACTTAGGCTTAGTCACAGAAATAATAGGTGTTGGACGCGACATTACCCACGAAATGGAGACCCGCCTGGCCTTGCAGGAAAGTGAAGATAAATTCAGGACGGTAGCTGAGACTGCCAATGCAGCTATTTTTATTTACAAGGGGGAGTATTTTGTCTGGGCGAATCCATACGTTGAAAATTTAACAGGATACACCCCCGAGGAAATAGTCAAGATGAAGTTTTATGAAATAGTGCACCCTGAGCACAGAGAAATGGTGAAAGAAAGAGGATCTCGCAGACAACAGGGTGAGCTGGTACCCCGACGGTATGAATTTAAAATAATCACTAAACAAGGCGAAACGCGGTGGATTAGTTTTTCAGGAAATGTTGTAAACTTTGGAGGGGGACCGGCCGGCTTAGGAACCGCTTTCGATATAACCAACCTCAAAGAGAGCGTTGAACAGCTCGAAGAAGCACGTACTCAGCTGATAGCCCAAAACGAAGAGTTAATTACCCTTAACGAGGAACTCTCGGAAAGTGTGGATAAGATTAAAAGTCTGAATGAAGAACTCAGAGAGGCGCTTGAAAAGGCCGAAACAAGCGACCGCTTGAAATCGGCATTCCTTGCCAATATGAGTCATGAATTGAGGACACCACTAAATGGCATCATCGGTTTTGCCGATCTTTTGCTTCAAAACGAGTATAGTGAAGAAGAAAAATTACGATTCTCTAATCTCATACTCAAGAATGCAGACCAACTGCTCGAATTAATAACTGAGATCATTGACCTTTCGAAAATTGAGGCAGGTATTATTACCCTGAATGAGACACAGTTTTCCATTGGGGGACTGTTGGAAGAGCTTTTTGATAATTTCGAGCCTCAGGCCTCAGAAAAAGGATTAAAATTCGTTCTAAATTCCTGTTCGGCAGAGGCCCCTACTCAAATTTTCGCTGACCGTTCGCGGCTGCGGCAAATACTCAATAATCTGCTCAACAATGCCATGAAATATACTACCCAAGGAACCATTACTCTGGGATGTTTTTCGAATACCCAGGGTTATAAATTTTTTGTGCGCGATACGGGGCCTGGTATTCCGGATAAAGAAAAAGAACTTATATTTGAACGGTTTTATCAAATCGAAAAATACAATACTGCGAGCCGAAGTGGAACAGGATTAGGACTATCCATTGTTCGTTCTTTAATTCAGCAGATGAATGGACAAGTGTGGGTAGAATCGGAAATGGGCAAAGGCAGTACATTTTACGTTCTGATACCCTATAAAGACATTCCCAAAGCGACAGCAAACGTAATAGACAAATACACCCAAGAGATGAAATATAAATTTCCCGGCAAGGTCATTTTAATTGCAGAAGATGACGAAACCAATCGTACCCTTATTGAGGCTATGCTAATGGGTACTGAAGCAAATTTATTGTTTGCAAAAAATGGCAAAGAGGCCTTTGAAGCCATGGACTCGCCAAATCATTCAGTTGACATGGTGATAATGGATTTGCGTATGCCTATAATGGATGGGCTGGAAGCTACCCAAAAAATTAAACAGATAAACCCCAAAATACCTGTGCTTGCTCAAACAGCCTATGCCTTTGAACATGACCGTGAAAAAGCATTAGCCGCGGGTTGCGACGATTATATAAGTAAACCATTCAAGCGTGAAGCTTTACTGGAGAAAATTGCGCAGTTGCTCAATGTTTCTTCCAATTAATTTTTAAAAAGTGAAGAGCCACTCAACAGACATAGATTTTATAAACATATTTAATAAACATGCATTTCTTAAGCAAGCTTGCCAGGATCTATGGCCTGAGATGGAGCCGTATACCGAATATCATTCTCATCAATCCGGGGAAATAGGTGATAGTTTTGAGTCTGAAACTAGGTTTTATGTATTTTCCATCCAAGGAAAAATAAATATTTTCAAAGGAGACCAAAAAATAGGGACATTAGGCGCTAACCAAATATATTGTTGGGCATTCATCAAGCCAGGACATGTTCAGAACATTTATTTTGAAACCGCACTTCCTTCAGAATGGATAAGCCTTACCTTTCCTAACACCACCCTTGCCTTAATTACAGAAGCCCATTTGCTGAGTCGTTTGCTAAACTGGTTTGCCTTTTTACCTGAGCCAGGGGAGCAAAACATGGAAGCGGATGACAACCTTATAAGCTTAGTGCAAAAATACAAGCACACACAAACCCATCTTTTCTCCATTTTCAATCACGACCTACGTAGTCCCGTAGCATCGCTCATTTCCTTGCTCGATTTATGTCAAAACGAAGCAAAAGAAGAGAATTGGGGTATGGTTCAGCAATTGTTGGAAGATATGAGGGAATTGGCCGATGTACATTTACGAATGCTAGAAAATCTTAAGCATTGGGCAGAACTAAGAGCAGGACGCAAAAAGCCTATGCTAAGAGGAGTTTTTCTGCAAAACGTAATAGATAGCGCTAAGGTGCTAATATTACCTTCATATCAGAAAAAAGAATTGGAGCTACAGATTAATCATTATTATCCGGATCTCAAAATAATTACAGATAAAGATTTTGCTGTTTCAATTTTTGTAGAAGTACTTCGGAATGCGTGTAAATTCAGCTATAGAAAACAACAAGTAGTAGTTGAAATTGAGAAATGGCAAGATAGGGTCGCAGTTCACGTTATCGACCAGGGCAAAGGGTTTAGGCTCCAAATGATAGAAACTATCTTTATTCCGGGTAAAAATAAAATTGATTACGGAACGGAGAATGAGCCGGGCACTGGACTTGGCTTACTCATTGTAAAGGAAATGGCTGATCTGGTAGGAGTCGAATTAAAGATTGAGAGTGAACCAGGAAAAGGTAGTAATTTTACCATGTATTTTCCCTTGGCCGAATAGAAAAGGCCATTGAAAGGGAAGATTACTGAATCACAAATTACTACACAAACCCTTTGGCTAAGCAACGGATGATTTACCGAAGTAAAGCGCCACTCAGAATAGGATTGGCAGGAGGGGGAACGGATGTTTCACCCTATTGTGATGAATTTGGCGGTGCGGTGCTCAACGCCACAATAAGCCTTTATGCCAGAGCATCCATTCGACAACTAAATGAATCTAAGGTAGTCTTTCAAGCTATAGATCGAAATCATCGTAAAGAATTTGATCCAGGATTCATCAGGGATGCGGGGTTTGGCCTCGATTTGCATGCCGGAGTTTACAACCGCATAATGAGAGATTTTAATAACGGCAAATTTATCCCCCTGGAACTCACCACCTCTGTAGATGTACCGCCGGGCAGTGGCCTGGGAACTTCTTCTGCCCTGGTGGTAGCCATTATCGGTGCGTTTGCCGAAATGCTCTCACTTCCGCTGGGCGAATACGATATTGCCCGATTGGCCTATGAAATTGAAAGAATAGACCTACAAATGGCCGGAGGAAAGCAGGACCAGTATGCAGCCACTTTCGGAGGATTCAATTTCATGGAATTCTCATCCAATGGTAAAGTCATTGTCAATCCTTTGCGAATAAAGCAGCGGCATATGGACGAACTGGCCCACAACCTGGTATTATTCTACACCCAAACCAGTCGGAATTCGAGCCAGATCATTGAAAACCAGGCACGAGCCGTTGCCGAGCGTCAGCAAGCGAGAATAGAAGCCACTCATCACCTAAAAGACCAAGCTATTCGAATGAAGGAAGCCCTGCTGAAAGGGGAGCTTCATGCTATGGGAGAAATATTAAATTATGGATGGTTGCATAAGAAACAAATAGCCGATGGTATCTCCAATCATGAAATAGACAGGCTTTACGAAACCGCTCTAAAGAATGGCGCCATCGGTGGTAAAATCTCCGGTGCCGGTGGCGGCGGATTTATGACTTTTTACTGCCCTGGTAACAACCGCTACCGACTTATTGATGCACTGCGCTCATTCAATGGTTATGTGGTTAATTATGAATTTACGACCGAAGGACTTACCACCTGGTCGTTTGACAAAGAATAAACTATCCATTGATAATGAAAGATCTAATAAAAAATAGAATCAGTGAATCCATCCAGGTGAAACAAAACCTGCTAAATGATGAAAGGCTGCTCAACAACCTTCAGTCGTTAGCCCAGGCTTGTATTCAGGGTTTTGCGAATGGTAACAAAGTGTTGTTCTGTGGAAACGGCGGTAGCGCTGCCGATGCCCAGCATTTAGCGGCTGAACTTTCAGGTCGCTTCTATTTCGACCGCCCTCCCCTGCCGGCCGAGGCTTTGCATGTTAACACCTCTTTTCTGACGGCGGTTGCCAACGATTATTCTTATGAGGAAATTTTTTCAAGAATGATTGAAGCCGTAGGTCGACCAGGTGATATTCTTATTGGCCTGTCCACTTCTGGCAATTCTATCAATGTGTTGAAAGCACTGGAAAAGGCCATGGAAAAAGGCATGCTAACTGCGGCTTTTACCGGAGCAAGTGGGGGAAAAATGAAAAACTTTGTTCATTGGCTCATCAATGTTCCTTCTGTCGATACACCCCGTATTCAAGAAGCACATATACTCTTGGGACACATTATGTGTGAAATCATTGAAAAAGAATTATTTGGTAAGAAATGATAAAAGAAGTAATCATCTTGGCCGGAGGATTTGGAACACGATTGGCAGAGACGGTTCCCGGGCTGCCGAAGAGCCTTGCTCCCATCAACGGACGTCCTTTCCTTGAATATGTTTTGGACTACCTTGAATTATTCGGGGTCAAAAAGGTGATTCTGGCCACTGGGTATATGCACGAAGCAATCGAGTCTCACTTTGGAGACAAATACAAATATATTCGTTTGGTATACAGCCGCGAAGATGAACCACTAGGAACGGGTGGTGCTGTTCTAAAAGCATTGCAAATGGCAGAGGGTAAATGGGTTCTGGTGATGAATGGTGACACTATGTTTCGGGTGAATCTTGGAAAACTGTATGATTTCCAACTTATTAAAAACTCCGATCTTACTATTGTGGTAAAAGAAATAAAGGATGCCACGCGTTACGGGACCGTCGAATTGGATGAAACAGGAAGAATAACCGCTTTTCGCGAAAAGGGGGAAGCTGCAGGGCCGGCTTTTATCAATGGTGGAGTTTATGCTTTGCGCAAAGATTTCATGCTTAGTGCTGGTCTTCCTCCCAAATTCTCACTCGAACGCGATTTTTTTGAAAAAATTTATCCTACCCACCCAATCTATGCATTCCGGTGCTATCAATATTTTCTAGATATAGGTATACCTACTGATTATGAACGAGCTCAAACGGATTTCCGTACTTTTGAATTCTGAGGTATCCCCCGCCCTTTTTCTCGACCGTGATGGGGTCATCAACCGCCGGATTGAAGGTGGTTATGTTAAGTTTGCCAATGAATTTGAATTTTTACCTGATGTACCTCAGGCTCTGGCTATACTCAACCGATTTTTTTCACCGGTTATTATTGTCACCAATCAACAGGGAATTGGCAAAGGGCTTATGAGCGAAGAACAGTTGAAAGCTGTTCATGATCAAATGCTTAAGGAACTAGGTAGACATGGGGCTCGCATCGACCGGATTTATTATTGTCCGGCGCTCGAATCGTCCGGTGACAAATGCCGCAAACCTTCTCCAGGCATGGCTTGGAAGGCACGAAAAGACTTTGTTAAGCTCAATCTTAATCGTTCGGTAATGGTGGGCGACAGCCTCAGCGATATGTTTTTCGGCAGGAAAGTTGGAATGTTCAATGTTTTTATCGGTCCTCCAGAAACCGCCAGAAAATATGTGGGTTTAATTCATCTTTCATTTCCTGCTTTGATTGACTTTGCCCATTTTATTAGTAACTTGCCCTCATGGCGCAAAGAAAACACTTTATCAGTTTAGCCGATAAACTCACCCTCAACTTTTTGTTGACCGCTCTGCTTCTGACCCTCATTACTGGGCTCCTACTCTGGATGAGGCTGAAAACGACTGACAAGAAATATTATGAATCTATACGTCAGGCAGAATGGGAACTGATCTGCCATCGGATGAAAACCAGTCTGGAAACGCTGAATAACCTTCAAACCAACCAGCCTAACACTGATTTTCAGTCGTATAAAATTATAGAAATAGAAGTCAGAGGAACTCCCCTTCGCCAACTACCCGATGATTGGAACAACCAGGCCTGGTGGGTATTGCTTTCAAAACAGATCGATACCCTCACATTTATGCGTTTTGACTCTACGATGCATTTCACTGTAGTTACACCTAAGACCATTCAGGCAAATTACTTACCATTGTTTCTTGTCTTGTATTGTGATAAAAATCATAAGCAATTCGTAGAAACATTTCCCAAAAAATTAGAAACTAAAGAATTAACGACCCTTAAAGAAAATACTTGGGTGGGAGATACACCCTACGTTGTGACAGGATATTATCTCAGCCCCTCATCATCAGACGCATGGAAAGCGGTTTTGGACTATAGTTGGGTTGCAATTTTTATTGTAGGCCTTGCTTTTGTCCATGTGTACTATTACGGGCGAAAAATCATCCAACCCTTGATAGAAATGATTAAGGCAGCTGAAGACACAGCCAACAAGAATTACCTGAAGGTAAAAATTCCAGGAGCCCAGGATGAAATCAGGACGTTGGCAGAAACATTTAATCAGATGGCGTTGAGGCTTGAGAAACAAAATGAGGAACTGGAGAAAGAACGAAACCGGCGATTAAGAGCTATTCTCGACAGTCAAGAATTGGAAAGGAAACGAGTTGCCAAGGAGTTGCACGAAGGGTTGGCACAAGAGCTTGCTGGCCTACGATTTATGATCACGCGACTTCATCAGGCCCAAAATATTGGCGAGATTAAGAAAAACCTTCCTGCATTGGAAGAATTAGCTGATAGCATGATAGAGCAAATCAGAGGATTGAGTAACAACCTCTCTCCTACTGTTTTATCAGGTTATGGATTGGGTGCTGCGCTTCGCTTTCTGGTCGAGGAAAGTGCCCGCGCTACAGGGACAGATATTGAGTTGGACGTATCGGGGCTACCACAGCGCATTGGAGGAAAAATGAAAACTTATGTTTATCGTATTGTCCAGGAAGCCCTGCAGAATGCTCTTAATCACAGCAATGCAACGCATATTGAAATTTCATTCCAATACGACAACTCAGAGTTAGACATCTTCATTACCGATAATGGTCAGGGATTTCCTGAGTTTAGATTGCAAAATCCCGGCCTTGGGGTTTACCGAATGCAGGAACGAATCGAGGTGCTAGGCGGAACTCTACTCATAGAATCGGAAGCTGGCAAAGGAACCAAGGTGAACATTCGATTGCCTTTGAAAAATACCAATCTAACCTAACATTTTAATCAAGACCCGACGCCTATGGACTCAAGATGTATCAAGGTTCTGATTGTGGAAGATCATCGCATCGTGCGGCAAGGCATACAGTCTTTGCTCAGCGATTGCCAATGGATAGAAGTAAGCGGGGAGGCTTCAGATGGCAATGAAATGGCCCTGATGCTTCGTCATAAGCCGGTGGATGTAATTCTCATGGATATTAATCTGCCGGGTCATTCGGGAATTGAGCTGACCCGAAGACTTAAAAGTCAAAAAGAAACCTCTCATATTCAGGTTGTTATTTTAAGCATGTTTACCCAGGAAGAATATATCATTGATGCCATAAAAGCCGGGGCTAAAGGTTATTTACCCAAAAACACCACCCGCAACGAATTACTGGAAGCTATCCGAACCGTTCACAATGGAGAAAATTATTTTTCTCCCCTCATCAGCACTACTTTGATGAAGTCAATTCTTAAAGAGGAGCAGGAAAACAAACAAGGCGACAAGCCCGAGGACCTTCTTTCGAAACGTGAAATTGAGATTTTAGTACTATTTGCTCAGGGTCTCTCGAATACAGAAATTGCAGAGAAGCTGTTCATCAGTGTTCGCACAGTGGAATCGCATAAAAACCATATCCTTCAAAAATTGGGACTACGTAACAATGTTGAACTCATAAAATATGCCATCAGGCACAAACTCGTTGAGCCCTGACTTACGTAAAACACTGAATGAAATCCGTTTATCACTCAGAGGCAGTTCCGAAAAATATTCATAGCTTGAGTATTCATTTCTGTTGATTTTTGCAAAAAGAAAATCAACAGGAAAGTTCACTGTGGCAAATGGCTATGCTTCAAACATTTATCGATATTTTACTAGCCATTCTTTGGCTCAGTATGTTTCTGATAGTTCCATACAGGATGGGGTTACAATTGTATTCCAATACCTCGACGATAATTATTAACCTGATTTTAATTACATTAATGGCTATATTAGGCTTTAAGGTACACCAGGTCCTTGAACTTAATACAGCTGGGTACATTATCATTTTAGCTCCTTTGCTTCTGTTTTTCAGTGCTTTGGGTCGAATGAGAAAAATCTATATTCTGCTCTGGTTGCTTTTTTGGATGGTAGGGGTTCTATTAACTGGTATCATCGGTTTTGTTTATTATGCACGCGACGCTGGCCAGCCTCTCTATACTCAGGGTATTATCTTCCTTTCTACAGGTGTTTCGGTCTTTTCTGTTATAATGTTAAATAAATACCAGTTTTTGAAAATTGAAAATCAGCCAACAAGCTATTCCCAAATAATTCAATCCTATCTTATTTTATGCACATTCCTAATCTTTCAGAACACTGGCTTCCTCTACCTGGTATATGCACTTGTGGCTGAGACCCTTATTTTTGTTTTGCTCAAACGGAGAAATCAACTCCCGGCTTATTACCCAGCCCTGGTTACCACTACACTACTCTCTCCAGGTATGATGATGGAGAGTGCTCCCCAGTTTGCAATACTCATCTCTTTATTAAGCCTTGGGGGCATTATCTGGTTGACGGCTCATCATCACCCCTCGCATTTCGATCCGGCCTGGATGATTTTCATTGCCACTGCTATAAGTGGTTATATTGCCTCTTTGGTTTATGTTTTTAAGTTCCATTATTTCAATATTTGGATCATGGTGTTGGTATTACATGCCCAGGTCTTCTTAACCCTCATTTTCAACTTTTTATTTCTGACCTTACTTCAGTTTGTAGCCAACATTCAAGAAAAGCCCGTTGATTAAATAAGATTCCAAAGAAAAGGCAAGTAAATTTCAATAAAATTGAAATAGGCGTAAACAATTTTAAATGGAAGATTGTTGCGAAATTTGCGAACCTGTAACAGTCCTTTTCAAAACCCACTCTATGGAAAATTTAAGAATGAAAGCCCTGGAGAAGTTATTCGACAGGCAGCCCGTGCACTTTTCTGGGCCTGGTAAAAAAGTATCCGAGTATTTCGGAGAACTCACTTTCGGTAAAGAAGCCATGCGAGATTACCTAACACCAGCTACCTACCAGCGTCTGATCAACAGTATCGACAAAGGAGATCCGATAGACCGAGAGATTGCTGATGAAGTAGCTGCAGCCTTAAAGACATGGGCACTGAGTAAAGGCGTAACCCATTACACCCATTGGTTTCATCCTCTCACCGGAGCCACTGCTGAAAAACATGACGCTTTCATAGTTCCCGTGGGATATGGGCGAGCTATTGAGGTTTTCAAGGGAAATGAACTCATTCAGCAAGAACCTGATGCCTCGAGCTTTCCCAGCGGAGGCATTCGAAGTACTTTCGAAGCAAGAGGCTACACAGCTTGGGATCCCACCTCCCCTGCCTTCATCATCGACAAGACATTGTGTATTCCCACCATTTTTGTTTCATATACAGGTGAAGCCCTGGATTATAAAACCCCCCTACTCCGTGCACTCAGCACCATCGATACAGCAGCTACCGGAGTCATGAAACTCTTTGATCCTAAAACCACACACGTGCAGGCCACCCTTGGATGGGAACAGGAGTATTTTCTGGTAGATAATGCTTTATATGCAGCCCGCCCTGATTTAGTATTGACAGGCCGCACAGTTTTTGGTCATCCTTCAGCAAAAGACCAGCAGCTGAGTGACCACTATTTCGGAGTCATTCCGAGCCGAGTTATGGAATTCATGAAAGAATTTGAATACGAAGCTCACCGCTTGGGCGTTCCCGTGAAGACGAGACACAACGAAGTGGCTCCCAATCAGTTTGAATTGGCCCCTGTTTTCGAAGAACTCAATTTAGCAGTAGACCACAATCAGCTGATAATGTTGCTTTTGCAGAAGGTTGCCCGTAAACATAACATGCGGGTACTCTTGCACGAAAAACCCTTTGCCCGTGTAAACGGCTCGGGAAAACACTGCAACTGGTCGATGGCAAGCGACCGTGGCGTTAACCTCCTGGCGCCTGGTAAAACACCCAACGAGAATTTCCGGTTTATCACTATGATATCCATCGTATTAAAAGCCGTTGAAAAGCATGCTGACCTGTTAAGGGCCTCTATAGCCTCAGCGGGGAACGATCTCCGTCTTGGCGCCCATGAAGCACCTCCTGCCATCATTTCGGCTTTTATTGGAAACTATCTCACAGAAGCCCTCGAAAGCATTGAAACCACGGGAGAAATTCCCAACGATTTTAAGGCCCGCCTTGACCATCAGATCAGCAAGATTCCTCAGATTACCCGAGACAATACTGACCGCAACCGCACCTCACCTTTCGCCTTTACTGGCAATAAATTCGAATTCAGGGCGGTGGGATCTTCACACAATGTGGCCGCTCCTATGATTGCTCTTAACACTGCGGTAGCCGACCAGATGAACCTTTTCAGAGAAAACGTGGAAACGCTTATGGCCCAGGGTATGGAAAAAGATAAAGCCATATTCCAGGTCGTAAGGGAATATGTTGTATCATCGAAAAGAATCCGGTTTGAAGGTAATAGTTACAGCGAAGAATGGGTGGAAGAGGCAGCGCGCAGAGGATTGAGCAACCACAGAAATACCCCTTCAGCCCTCAAAGCTTACATTTCACCTCAAACCATCGAGCTTTTTGAGAAAAATAAAATACTCACAGAGAGAGAATTGAAGGCCAGGTACGAAATCAAGCTCGAAAACTATGTAAAGAAGGTTCAGATTGAAGCCCGGGTAATTGGCGACCTGGCTATCAATCACATCATTCCCATTGCGATCCGCTATCAGAATACTTTGCTCGAAAATGTTAAAGGATTGAAAGAAGTCATCGATCCTAAGACCTTTACGGCTATTGCTAAAAATCAGCTTCAAACCATAAAAAGCATATCAGAACACATTAGCCAAATAAAATCGCTGACTGATGCAATGGTGGAGGAACGTAAAATTGCGAATGCCCTCGAATCGATCGAAGACCAGGCTGAGGCTTATCTCAATAAAGTTTTGCCTTATTTCGAAGAAATCCGCTATCACGTAGATAAACTCGAGATGCTGGTAGACGATGAGCTCTGGCCCTTGCCAAAGTATCGTGAAATACTCTTCTCGCGCTAATTAACTCAAAATCATCTATGATAAAGGCCTTCCGGAATCGATGGAAGGCCCTTTCTTTTTTAAAACTTTACATTTAAATCCTTTTCCAGAAAAATTCTCACTCTCTTAAAATCCAGGCATCTTTGTATTTGGCCGGTAATTTTTTCCGGGCATTTCTTGCTTCTTCTTGGGTAGCAAAATCGCCTATGGAAGTTCTAAAACGGCCATCCATCTCCATAATTTTCACATCCGAAAAACCATCATTCATCAAACGTTGCTGACCTTCCCTGGCTTGCTGCAAAGTATTATAGCTTCCGAAAATAAGGTAATATCTACCAGCTAAAGTACGAGAAACATCTTCACGTATGATGCCACCTGAAGTTGGGTTCTTAGCTGGAGTTTTTCGCACAGAAGATATAATAGAATCGGAATGACACATTCTAACTGATGTTTCCGGGTCGTTTGCTTCGCCAAACCATACCGAAATGTACTCTTTATACATGGCTACACCTACTACTTTCCATTTGTTTTTAAGGTAATGGCCAGTATTCAATAGGATTGCCTGAGAGGCTGCGAGCGAACGCCAAAGTGCCATAGCATCGTCGGCTATGGCCTCACCATCGCTGGTGTGATATAGAAGTTCAAAGCCTTGTCCTGGATAGCGGGTGATTTCTTTGGGCTTATCCCACACTGACTTTTTACGACTTTGATCACGCGGAAAACAAAAGGCACTCCAATTGCCCTGTCCACTCCAACTATGTTTATTACAACCTTTTACGGAATCTGGACGATTTATCTTTAAATCTCGAACGTGCAGATATGCCACATACGATAGTGAGCGCGATAAAGAAAGTTCGGGCAGCCCCCGCTCGGTTCGATATGCATTAATTTTATTGAAGAGATCAAGCTCTGCTGCACTGATGCAATAGTTATCAGGTACCGCTGCATTTTGTGCGATGAGTGGTAGGTTCTTAAGAGACCACACCAAACAAACGATAATAGTTAAAAACAAATATTTCGATCTCTTCATAGCCATTTTTTTACATCAAACGTGAAGCGCCATTGCCTGCTTGCGCGGCATAAAACGAGGCTTCAAAACCAAATCTTTGATAATAGGCTGCACCGATAGATTTAATAAACTCATCTTCAGCATTTTTGTTAACCAGTGCGATAGCACATCCTCCGAAACCAGCCCCTGTCA
This sequence comes from Bacteroidales bacterium, assembly GCA_049969475.1. GTDB lineage: Bacteria > Bacteroidota > Bacteroidia > Bacteroidales > TTA-H9 > UBA2030. The sequence goes on from JBMFOU010000031.1 coordinate 14,253, forward strand.
TTCTAGCGCCTATTACATCTTTCGACTCACGGCAATAATCTACCAGGAAATTCAATTCTTCGCAACTCACTTCATAGTCTTCTCTGAGGCTCTGATGCGATTGATACATTAGCTGGCCAAGTTCAGTCAAGTTTCCGGCCACAAGTGCCTCGGCTGCATCTTTTACCCTTTGATTTTCAAAAATAGCATGCCGCGCCCGCTTATAGCTTTTTTCATCATCGATTACGTGACCGTACTTTTCGAATTCTTCCGGAGAAAAACTGCACAGCGCAGGTTTCTGTAGTGCCCTATTCAGGGATTGATAAGCCAGTGTACATTCAGTTACCCGTTCATTGTATTTCGAACCAGCTAATCCCCTTTTTAGGTTTGTATTCATAATCCAGAGGGAGTAAGGCGAAGTTTCGAAAGGAACCGGGTCAAACTCCAGCGTATTGCAGTCGAGAACCATACACTGCCGGGCTCTTGCCATGCCGGAGGCAAACATATCGAGAATCCCGCAATTAACCCCCACGAATTTATTCTCTGATTCTTTTGCAGCTTTTACCAACTCAATCATTGGAAGATGAGCAGCATAGAGTTCATTGAGCATCACGGCTGCAGCCATTTCAACCGATGCAGAAGAGCTAAGGCCCGCCGAAAGGGGTAAATCGCCATAGAACAGCATATCCCATCCTTCATCTAGCCAGCCATAACGCTTTACAAACCAATCCACTAAACCCATGGGGTATTTCTGCCATCCTTGATTGCCCAGTTGTGTATCCGCACCCAGGGCATGGCTGTAAGTTTCGTTGAAATTGGCAGCGTACATATTTAAGCTGTGGCTTTCATTGGGAGCAACAACAATATACGTTCCCAGGTGAAGAGCCAGGGGCATTACCAATCCTCCATTGTAATCGGTATGTTCACCAATCAGATTTATGCGACCGGGAGCAAAAAATACCATTTCTCCCCCTGAAGTATTTTGATAATGTTCACGAAAAAGTGTAATTAGCTGATTACATTCCATTTTGAGCAGGAATAAAGTTTTCTATTAACCGTATGAATGAATTGTATTCCACTGGTTTAAGCAAATAGGCATTAAAAGGAGGCTTCGATAAATCTTCCAGCTCTTTACCAAAGACAGAAGCCGTCACAGCTATGATAGTCATTGCTGATGCAATAGTCTGCTGACGCAGTTGCCGGGCACATTCAAATCCATTCATGCCGGGCATTCGGATATCAATAAATGCCAAAGAAGGCTGGTAAACTTTGGCCTTCAGAATAGCTTCGGGGCCATTAGAAGCATGAATGACTTGAATACCCATTTTTTCCAGGAAACTAGCTAAAAGCAAACGGTTAACCTCCAAATCATCTACCACCAATGCTTTTACGCCTTTAACAACTTTCTGAGGTAACTGGCCTTTCCCTTCAGCAGAAATATTTTCTCTGAGTACCTTAACTTTTTTGACATTTTTGATAATCAACCGGAATTCAGAGCCCTGTCCAAGATTCGAGTGAACTACTATCTGGCCTCCCATCATTTCTATAATTTTCCGCACAATAGAGAGTCCCAAACCAACTCCATCAGGTTCACCTCCAAGCAGTCTACCCTGAAAGAAAGGCTCAAAAATCCTTTCCAGTTCTTCAGGTGCAATTCCAGGGCCAGTATCTTTAACACTTATGATGAGCATTTCTGAGTTCTCTGCATCTTTTTCGCACCAGGCAGCTACCTTTACTTTACCCTGCATGGTAAATTTCACCGCATTGCCCGTCAGATTGTATATTACCTGACGTAACCGACCTTCATCCGAAAGAATGAAATCTGGAAGTGAAGAGGCGATTTCTAATTCGAAATCGATGGATTTTTGCTGAGACCATAATTTAAATACACTTTCGGTTTCACGCAAAAGAGCCCTCAAATCTACCGGCTTCTCCTTAATTTCGAGTATACCTGCCTCTACGGCTGATACATTAAGAAGATCTGTCACCAGATCAAGTAAGTTATTGGATGACTGGATAATAATATCTAATAATTTCCTTTCGTCTTCGCTTTGGGCCTGTGCCTTCAGCAGAGAGGCAAATCCTGTAATAGCATTAAGCGGTGTACGAAACTCGTGACTTATATTCGCCAGAAAAACACTTTTAGCCCTTCCTGAAGCTTCAGCTTTTTCCAGGGCCTCTTCTAGTTTGTGGGAATAATCCTTAAGCTCATCTTTTGCAATCTGCAACTGTCGGTTTTTTTCTTTCAGGGAACGGGTGTAGCGACGCCTGATAAGGTATACTATTCCAATGGTTGCCATTGCAATGAAAATGATAAGCGATGTTATAAATCTAAGCTGCTTTTCGCGGTGAAGTTTTTGTTCGGAAAGATTGCTTAGGTTTTGGTAATATTCCTTCTCTTTTTCCGTTTGCTCAAGCATGAATACTGCCTGCGCGTTGGAGATGTTTTTCGCTGCGGATTCCTTGTCGATTTTGTCACGCAGATGATAAGCACGCGTCAACAACATGTATGCCTCAGTATTATTGCCTTTTGCGTGGTAATACTCGGCCAGGGCTTTCAAGGAGGCCTCCTCTTCCCACTTGGCCTCAATTTTACTGGTTAGAGTAACAGATTTTTTAAGGAAATCCTCGGCTTCAGTTAATTTTCCATTTTTTAAGAGGGCCAACCCAAGATTTCGGGATACCTCAGCCACAAAACGCAAATCGTTGGTTTGTTTGAAATAGTCATAAGCTTTTTGAAACGATTCAAGCGCCTCTATGCGCATGCCCCGGGCCAAGTAAAGCGTTCCCAAATCATTGTGGCAAATTCCTATGCCTCTTATATCCCCAATTTGTTCATTAATTTTTAGTGATTGATCGTACAATCGAAGAGCCATCAATGTATCGCCCTTGGCTTTATAAACATTTGCTATGTTATTGAGGTTGATAGCTAATCCTCGCAGACGTTGGTCATGCCTTTCAATAGAATAGGCCTGTAAAAAATATTTCAAAGCAAGATCATACTTACCCATCATGTAATTGATGTTGCCAATACTGTTGAGGGCTATGGCCTTGCTTGTGCGGGCTCCTGTCATTTCAGCCAGGCGCAACGCCTGCAAATGGTAATGCAAAGCAGGCTCATAGTCGTCCATACGACGATAAACAACACCAATATTGTTGTAGATTCTGGCTTGCAATTGCAGCACGTTGAATCTATACGCAAAAGAGAGAGCCATGTGATGATAAAAAAGAGCCTTTTGATAGTTTCCCAAATTTCTCTGACGATAACCTTCATCATCAATCTTCAGTATAATGAGGCGGGCAGTAGTGGTGTCATTGATTTTATCAGCCATTAAATTCACGAGCATCGACGGATGCATTCGACGTGCACTATCAGAATTAAGAAAAGAGATGATACTCGAAGTATCGACTGTTGTAGTTGATGAAATGCCTGTCATCAAACCCAAGGTGAGCACAATCAACAGACTTAGTGTTATTTTTTGGGGTGAATTCATTTGAATATCATATTTCTATTCCCTCTTCTTTCAGAAAATTATATATACTCGATTTGCCTATATCGAGCACTTCGGCCACCTTGGCCACCTTGTAGTTGTATTTTTTCAAGTAATAGCGCAGGATTTGCCGATGATAATCTTTCATGGTCATTTCCTGGGTGAAAATACCATCAAGGTCGCTGGTTGAATTAAAAATAATATGTTCAGCACCAATGGTATCATCATTGGTCATAATGGCCGCCAATTCCATAACTGCCTTAAGTTCTCTGACATTGCCCGGATAATGATACTTTTTAAGCTTATCCTGAGCATCAGCTGAGATTTTAAGTTTGGGCAGCTTGTTCTTATTGCAAAATTCGTCCACGAAATAACGAGCCAAAATAATAACATCGTTGTCGCGCTCACGCAGTGGGGGTAACCAGATGGGTAGGCCCAGAATACGATAATAAAGGTCTTCCCTGAAATTGCCTTTTTTGACCTCCTCGGCCAGGTTGCGATGAGTTGCAACTATCAGCCTAACATCGAGTTTAATAGTATTGTTTCCACCAATACGTGTAACTTCCTCCTCCTGAATAACCCTTAGCACTTTAGCCTGCATGGTCAAATCCATGTCTCCAATTTCATCAAGGAAAAGGGTACCCCCATTGGCTTCTTCGAATTTACCAATGCGGCGCGTCTGGGCATCGGTGAAAGCGCCTTTTTCATGTCCGAAAAGCTCGCTTTCAATGAGTTCCTTGGGTATAGCGCTAACGTTCACAGCCACAAAAGGCTTATTTTTACGAGCCGAATTATAATGGATAGCCTTGGCCACTAATTCTTTACCTGTGCCCGTCTCACCGGATATCGATACAGTGATATTGGTTTTCACAGCCTTATCGATAAGCTCAAACACTTTACGGATGGCGGGGCTGTTGCCCTTGATTAAATTTTCGTATTTGTATTTTTTTCCAATTTCCTGTTCCAGGTCTTCAATTTTCTTCCGTAGAAGAATCTTTTCTTTAATATCAGCCAGCGCCTTCCAGAGGCGTTGAAATAAGTCCTCGTCTTTTACAATATAATCGTAGGCACCCTCCTTAAGTAATTCTACTGCGGTTTTCACATCATGCTGAGATGAAATAATGATAATAGGGATATCCTTGTCTGCTTCCTTAATTTTTCTCATAACCTGCAAGCCCGACATACCAGGAAGATTGTAGTCTAGGCATATAAGCGCCGGATTTTTATATAAATTTTCGAGACATTTTCGGCCATCGGGATATACTTCTACTGTATAATCAGGATTTAGAGATAGATGGAATTTCATGGTTTTGGCAAACAGAGGATCATCATCCACAACAAATATCTTAATGGCTTCCATGGTCATTTATTTTATGGACAAACTTACAAAAAAAACAATGAATCCATTAAATGGACTCATTGTTTTTATAAAATACTCACAAAGAAATCGCTTAGATATACCTTACCAAGCAGAAATCCTGTCGGTGCGGCAATAAGGGATGTTTGGGAAAGAGCCGGAAGGAAAAGTCGAAAGCTCCGGCTGTGGTGATAGGAACTTCGCAGCTATACTTTACCGTGTGGTTACCCAAATCTTCCGAATGCAGGGGTATCACATTATAAAGCTTTTCAACGTTTCCGTTGTTTTTCTTTCCAAATAAAACTTCAAGGCCTACCTCACTGGACGTCAGCTCCCCAAGGTCCAGAATGATTTCTGCCCTGAAGATATCGCCTTGTCTGAAAGCCGAGTGATCTTCACCAGGATAATGAGCTTCTTTTATGAGAATATCTTTCCAGAGGCGGAGGAAACGACGTTTCCAAGCAGCAATGTTGCGCGCTTCTTCGAAATTATTTCGTTTGAGTAGAGCGCCCCGCTCGAATAACTTATTGTAAAATCTGGAGTAATAGTCATCCAATTGGCGCTTCATGGTGAAGTGAGGCGCAATGTGGGCAATAGTGTTTTTGATGAGCGACACCCATCGAGTGCTGATACCATTCCAATTTGTGTCGTAATACGTGGGAATTATCTCATCTTCGAGCAGGGAATAAATGGTCTCCGCGTCGAGCTCATCCTGGAACTGGTTGTTGGCATAAGTTTGCTCTTCTTTCAGTGCCCATCCGGCACCTGGCTTGTAGCCTTCGGCCCACCAGCCATCGAGTACTGAGAAATTGACTACCCCATTCATTACAGCCTTTTCTCCACTAGTGCCTGAAGCTTCGAGAGGTCGTGTAGGAGTATTGAGCCATATATCAACTCCTCGAATCAGGTATTTGGCTAGCTCCATATCATAGTTTTCTATGAAAAGAATCTTACCCATAAATTCGGGTTGTTTGCTTATTTCGTAGATTCGTTTTATCAGCTCCTGCCCTGCTTTATCAGCCGGGTGAGCTTTACCTGCATAGATAAATTGGACGGGGTAGCGGGGATTATTTACAATCTTTGAAAGTCGCTCTAGATTACTAAATAGTAAGTGGGCTCTCTTGTAAGTGGCAAAGCGTCGGGCAAAGCCAATGGTGAGAGGCTCTACCCTGAAGGAATCCATTACTTTGAAGATGAGCTTGGGGTTTTCCTGACGCCGGGTCATGTCGTCGTTGATGCGACGTTTAATGTACTGGATGAGTTGTTGCTTCTGGCGCATACGCTCAGTCCAAATTTCTTCGTCGCTGAGCTCGTAGATTTTCTTCCAGTATTCCGGATTCGACTGGTCGGTAATGTAGTTGGAGCCAAAGACCCGAGCATAGATTTTTTGCCAACTCTTTGCTGCCCAGGTAGGGAAATGCACACCGTTGGTAACATAGCCGATATGCAATTCCTCTGGGAAGTAACCTTTAAACATCTCTTTAAACATCTCCCTTGAAACCCTACCATGGATTCGGCTAACGCCATTTACTTCCTGGCATAGGTTGATGGCCAGTACGCTCATCGAGAATCTTTCATGAGGATCACCGGGTTTCATGCGTCCCAAATCCATAAACTCTTCCCAAGAAATACCTAAACGATCAGCGTAGTGAGGAATATAAGCACGCAGCAGATCTTCAGGAAAAGTGTCGTGGCCGGCTGGAACAGGTGTATGCGTGGTGAAAAGGCTGGTGCTCCTGACTACTTCAACGGCTTGATTGAATGTAAGCTTTTCTCGCTGTACCAGGTCTTTCAAACGTTCAATCCCAATAAAGGCTGCATGGCCTTCGTTGAGGTGGTAAACCTCGGGATGAATGTTGAGGGCCTCCAATAATCGAATACCTCCCACTCCGAGTAAAAGTTCCTGTTTAAGGCGATTTTCCCAGTCTCCTCCATAGAGGTGATGAGTTACTGAACGGTCTTCCGGATGATTTTCTTCAATTTCAGTATCGAGTAAGAACAAAGGAACGCGGCCTACGTCGAGTCGCCAGGCCTTGGCATACATGGTACGACCCGGGAATGCTATGCTAACCTTAATCCAATTGCCGTCTTTATCCCTAATGGGTTTAATGGGCATGTGAGAGAACTTCTGAGGCAGACTATGGGCAATCTGATCGCCATGTAGCGAAATTTCCTGCTTAAAATATCCATATCTGTAGAGCAATCCCACCCCTATCATATTTTTATTGGAATCGCTGGCTTCCTTCAAATAGTCGCCGGCCAGCATTCCCAGACCCCCTGAATAAATTTTTACAGTGTCGTGAATACCATATTCCATGCTGAAATAGGCCACCAAACCTTCTTTTTTCTGTTCACCGGCAGCCATATAGGCATCGAAACGGGCAAGTACCGCGTCAAGTTTCTGAAGGAATGAATCATTCTCTTCCAAACTCTTGAATACTTCCAGAGGTAGAGCTTCAATGAGAGCGATAGGGTTTTTTTCCATTTCCAGCCATAGCTCACGGTCAATCATCTCAAAGAGTTCTATGGCATCGTAGTTCCACGACCACCAAAGGTTTTGCGAGAGACGCACCAGACCCAAAAGCCGCTCTGGCACTGCCGGATTCACCATTACCTTGCGCCAGGTACCTTCACTGGGTATTTCACGCACAACAACAGGCTCTTGAACCTTTCTGGGTCTGAAAATATCCGCTCTGCTCCTGGCCTTTTCCAAGGCATTGGAATAGGCAATCCAATAGTGGCTAATCATATTGTCCCACGCGAAATCCCCAGCCAGACGGAATGCCTTTTCACCAATTCGCTGAAGTTCATCCGTGGATTTGAGTGCATACTCAGAGAAATGGGTGGTGATTTCTTTTACAAAGTCCTCGTAATTATCTTCGTCTCTTTGAAGCACCTTTACCTCTGCCAGGCGTAGGCCGTATTTCTGTTTTATCCAAGCTCCAAAGCCTGCCAGCGAGGTAGTCAAAGTAGGTATGTGGTAGGCCAAGCTTTCCAGGGGAGTATAGCCCCAGGGCTCGTAGTATGATGGGAAGGCAGAAAGGTCGCAGCCCACTAAAAGGTCATAATAGGTTTTATTGAAAACTCCATCTGTAGTGTCGAGAAATGCCGGAACAAAGATTAATTTGACCTTGCTAGTCTTGGAATTGCAGAAATTATTTCGGCGAAGAGCCTGCAAAATAAGATCCTGCTCGGGCTCTATGAGTTGATGGGTGCAAAATTCAAATTCGAGTGGTGTGATCGGCTCAGAGCCTTCCATACGAGCTTTAAGTACAGGATTGGGCCCCGAATTGTGTGCTGGCACCATTATCCAGGCTACAATATTCCGCTGTCCCTTGTACTCCCTTGCCAGCTGGGCAATGGCATCCACAAATGCATCCAGCCCCTTATTTCTAAACTCATAACGGCCACTGGTAATAATATGAAAAGTATCCTCACCCTGCTCTTGGCCTGTCAGGTAATGGGCTATTTTATTCAGCAGGCTCCTGGCTTCCATACGCCTGGTATGATAGGCCTCACCTTCAGGCACCTGGCTTAAATCGAATCCATTGGGTGTTACGAAATCAATATCTCGCCCAAAGAAACGTCGAGCTTCCATACTGGTAATTTCACTTACCGTGGCCAACACGTCGGTGTTGAGAGCAGCATTTTTTTCGAGTGAAAATTTAGCCGTTAGTCCTAAATCTCGGGCTGTATTTTCAGGATTATAAAATTCAAGATCGCGGTATAAAGGCCAATTGTGTCCGGCGATCGAACGGCCCAAGACAGTGGCATGGGTAGTAAAAACGGTAGCTGCCTGGGGGAGGTTTTCTTTGAGATAGAGTATGGAACCACCACTCATCCACTCATGACAGTGAACTAAAACACGCTCATAACCTGTAGTCTCATAGTCATAAAAACTTTCAATTACCTTACCTGCAGCATAACCAAAAAGCAGAGGTTCCACGTAATCCCAACCTCCGGTAATGGAGTCGAGGTGGAACTTTTCCCACAAATGAGCCAGGATTTTATCTTTTTGTGGAAACAATGAGGTGAAGTCAACCAGGAAAGCCACAGCGTTGCTTCCTCCTTTAAAGCGCCCAACTCTCACCTTGATGCCTTCCGATTCGGCATGTATGCGCCATGAACGATAAAGAACCGGATCTTCTTCAAAATAGGGATTGGCCTGAGTCTCCATCCATACATCAGGTCCGATGAGAATGTAATTTTCGTCAAGCTCCTCCTTAACTACGCCGGCTTTAGTAGCTAACACTGTGTATATTCCGCCGATTTTATTACAAGCTTCCCAACTTACTTCAAAAATAAAATCTGGTTTAATAATTTCTTTTGGGGTCATAATCAGTTTCAATTAGGGGGCAAAATTAAAAACTAGCGAATAATTTATCTGCTCACAGCTGAAATCATTGCGAAAAGCGTTACTCACTGGCTATTTTTCAGAATTTCGTCGAGAGCTTCCTGCAAGGCTTTGGCAGTAACATGCTGGATTTCCGAAGCCAGGTTCTCTACTTCCTTTTTCTGCTTCTTAGACATGAGTGAGAGAATTTTTTCGGTTAGTGGCGCTGATGCTTTATGAATAATTCGGGCCAATAGCTCATTATCCGTAGCCTTGAGCCCTTTCTTCAAATCACTATCAGACAATACATTAAGGTCGTCGATGCTTGTCTTGCTGCGTTTTTGTTTTGTTTTCTGGGCCTGACCCGGAGTTTCAAAGTTCTTGCTGACACGGGGCACATTTTCAAATTCTGTAATGCTTTTAAGAGAAGGCCATCCTTCATAATAATCCCTTTCTGCCGAATTATTTTCGACCCTCAGGATGAAATCCGAAAGCACGTTCATGTAGTTGATATAGGCTTCGTAGGGAGAGGGGTAAGGATTAAAATATTTGTGCACTTCACCATCGGAGAACCACTTAGTACACATATAATAAAAGTGGTCGCTTGCCTGTAAATACATCCAGTCATTCCAGATTCGGGGATCGTCGCAACGGTAAACTTTGGGAACCAGCGCGTATAAACTGGCCACTGCTTCATCCTGCAATTCATTACCAAGCCAGGCTGTAAGGTCACGTTCTTCATCGGCCCACGAAGTAGCGAAGGGAACGTGGATGGGCGCAACCGGCTGATATAGAGCACCAGCTTCTGTGGGGGTTACAAATTTATAATTCGATTTTTTCAAGACCTCTGCAGGCAAAGCACGCAAGAACTCGAAAATTCCGGTTTCTTTCCATTGATGTTCTCCAAATGTCTCATAATCAAGAAAGATATTTACTATCTGTTGTTTCGCTTCGAAAGCATTCAGCCAGTTGACATATTTCACAGCAGTCAATGGCCATTCGCTCCAGGCTTTGTTGGAAAAACGAAAACCTATATCATCGCTAAGTCGGAAATTTCTGAGAAGAACTTTAAGCTTAGGATTTATAGCATTATAATATACGTAATTGGGGCTACGCCAACCCAGAACATGCTTGGCTCCTTCGGCAAGCATAACCGTGAAACCCATGTCAGCCACCATCTGCCCAATCTCATCCGAGTAAATTAGCTCAGTATTGCGGAATGCCTTGGGTTTTTGCCCCATGAGCTCTTCGATTTTCTGGGAATGCATGAGAACCTGCCGCCGAAATTCATCTGGATTTCGAAGGCTGGCCAGGGAATGGCCATAGGTTTCTCCCAAAAATTCCACACATCCAGTAGAAGCCAGTTTCTGGAAACTATTTATGACCTCAGGAGTATATTTCTCGAATTGTTCGAGTGCAAGGCCTGAAATAGAAAAGGCAACTTTAAAGGTACCGCCATGGATGCGGATTAATTCATAAAGAAGTTCATTAGCCGGCAGATAACATTTCTCAGCAATCCGACGAACGATATAACGGTTCTGATATTCATCATAATAATTGGAATCAACGCCGATATCGAAAAAACGGAAAGTACGTAGCCGGTAAGGCTGATGCACCTGAAAATACAGACATATTGACCTCATGGGCAGGTAAGTTTGGGTTTTAGATTAATTGTTGTGCTTATTATATGCCATTTCATATACTTGTTTGACTTCTGATGCGGCCTTTTCCCATTTGAGATTATCTACTTCCACTTTACCTTCTCTCGAAGACATATCCGAAATTTTTGGATACTTCAAGAGCCCATAAATGGCATCGGCCATAGCATTTACATCCCAGAAATCGATTTTGATGGCATGTTTTAGAACTTCCGATACTCCGGATTGCTTAGATATAACCACAGGGACATTGGAACGCATGGCCTCCAATGGAACAATTCCAAAAGGTTCTGATACTGAAGGCATTACAAAAACATCCGTAAGTGAAAGCAATCGATTGACTTCTTTGGGATGGAGGAAACCAGTAAAATGGAATTTGGTTCCCATTTTAAGTTTGGCCACCCGACGGATCATCTTTTGTTGCAAATCGCCTGTACCCGCCATAACAAAACGCACATCAGGATAACGGTCGAGTACTTTACGGGCTGCTTCCACAAAATATTCAGGCCCTTTTTGATAGGTAATTCTTCCCAGAAAAGTAACTACCTTTTCTTTTAAGTGACGCTCGTCGCGAAGTTTGTCCAGATCTTCTTTTACTGGCTCCACCGCATTATGCACCGTGATAATCTTGTTGGGGTCGATATGGTATTTTTCAAGGCAAATATTTCTCGTGAAATGGGAGACACTTATTACATAATCAGCTTCTTCCATTCCTTTTTTCTCAATTTCATAAATAAGGGTATTCACATTCTGACCCGTACGGTCGAATTCCGTGGCATGAATGTGAACCACAAGGGGTTTTCCGGAAACGTTTTTGGCTGCTATGCCTGCCGGATAGGTCAGCCAGTCGTGGGCATGAATGAGGTCAAACTCTTCAGTTGCAGCAATAGCTGATGCAATCAGGGCATACCTGGCAACCTCTTCCATGAGTCGGGGTCCATATTTACCAGAAAAGTCGTATTTACGGGCAAGCACGTGATGTTCTTCGCGGTGGGTGCGCAATTCCTCTTCGATTTGCGCTTGCATTTCCTCATATTGTTCAGGGCTAACGTAGGGAATAATATGGGAAGCCACTTCCATATATTTGATTCGCTTCCAAAGTTCCTTGTACTCCGAGTCTTGAGGATCAACGACTACGTCACTTGCATTAACCAGCCTCACGGCCGTTTGATCTTCATCCCCATAAGCCTTGGGTACGACAAAAATCACTTCCACACCTTGTTTTAGTAAGCCCTTAGTTAGCCCGTAGCACGCGGTTCCCAGGCCGCCGGTAATATGGGGAGGAAATTCCCATCCGAACATCAATACTCTCATGGTTCTGGATAATTTGGTTTAGTTATTAATTATCGTTTTTCTCGTAGTATTCAATTAATTCGCGCATGCGAAGCAACTCTGCCACACTCCAGGCTTGCGAAATAGCGCCGGCTGGCTTGTGGGGGGGATCTCCATCATAAATTTCTGAAATGGAACATAAACCATGTTCCATCATTTCTGGTTCGAAGCCCTGGAATAGGTTTTTAATGAAAGATAATCCTCCTTTTCCATGAATTCGAAGATAACCCTCTGCATAAAATCCGAGTAGCCAGGGGAAGGCGCTTCCCTGATGATAGGCCAAGTCTCTTGAAATCTGGTCGCCTCCGTAGGTACCCTTGTAAGCAGGATGCATGGGTGATAATGTTCGCAGTCCTCTGGGGGTAAGTAGTTCACGTTTCACTTTACTGAGCAAACTTTTACGCATTTCCTCAGGTAGTGGAGTAAACGGCATGGCCGCCGCGATAACTTGATTGGGACGCATAGTGAAGTCAGCCCCCTGCTCATCAACGCAATCTGCCAAATAACCTTTTTCAGGATCCCAGTAGCGAGCTAAAAAGCTCTGCCCTGCCCTTTCCAAAATTTCATACCAATCCTGGCCCATAATCTTTTTTCCAGCTTTGGAAGAAAGATCGAGCATGAAAGCAATAGCATTATACCAAAGGGCACTCACTTCAACTGGGGCTCCCATACGGGGCGTTACAGGATGATGATCGATGATAGCATCCATCCACGTAAGCGCCTCGCCCTGCACTCCTCCATACAAAAGCCCATCTTCATGCATCCGAATGTTATATTGGGTTCCCTCGCGCAATCCCTCCAATATTTGAAGAATCGCCTTCCCAAATTCACTCCACACGGTTTTTGCCTTTCCTACTTTGAGGTAATATTTATGTATAGCCCAAATGAACCATAGAGGAGCATCCAATGAATTGTAAACCGGAAACTTGCGTCGCAGAATATTGGGGAAGAGCGGTCCATTGAGTTCAGGAATCATCGACACAAGGACGTCATGACACAGATCATATTGACCTGTGGTAAGTGCAAGCCCAGGAAGTGAAATAAAAGTATCGCGGCTAAATCGACCAAAATAAGGATATCCGGCAATAATCTGGGTTTTACCCTCTCTATGAACGATAAACTGCTGAGCAGAATGCTTGAGGCAATTAAGATAAGAATCGCGAGGATGTCGCTTACGGGCTTCGGCGGCAAAACGCTGCTTAAGCTTGCTGGGCTCAGTTTCTGTAGTCCCTGCCGAGAAAACAATACTTTCTCCCCGCCGGAGTTCAACATCAAAATATCCTGGCACAAATAAATCCTCATGCGCCTCGTAACCCCTCTCAATCTCTTTAATGTATTCTACATTATAGTACCAATCAGGGCTGTGAGTGTATTCTACTTTGTTGGAAAACTGAATATAAAGCGGAGTATACCCTTGATACATCTTCACTGAGATCCCTTGAGGAACAGGAATGGCTGAAGTATCTGCATCAAGATTGGCCCGGGTTAAAAAGTGAACATTGCGGAAAGCAAGGAAAGGTCTGAATCGCATAACCACAGTCGACTCAGAGCATTCCATCAATGTATACTTAAGTAAGATTCGATCTTCGTTGGTAGTAAAAACCATCTCTTTTGTAATCATCACATTCCCTACACGGTAAGTAATGACCGGAACGGGATCAATGATAAACTCACGCAGATATTTATGTCCTTTGGGATGATACACTCCTCCTTTGTACCTGCGAATTCCTAAGTTAAACTCTGCCCCCTGGGCAATGATGGTTTCGTCAAGATTCGAGAGAAGTACATGATTGTCATCATCTATCCCCGGCTGCGGGCAAATAAGCAATCCGTGATATTTGCGTGTATTGCATCCCGCTAATGTCTGACATGCATATGCCCCGGCCCGGTTGGAACGAAGAATTTCTCGGTTGAGCGAGAATTCCAGATTTATTAATTGATCTTTGCTGAATTTAATATAATCCATCGGTAAAGATTTCCCGTTTTTATTTGTCCAAATTTAAAAACTTTATAAGTGATATTCCAAAATAATCTAAAATTGCAGGTCTAATTTCTATGGGATTAATACAAGCATTGCATATCAATAAGATAAGTTTTTTTAATCATTTTTCAGTAATCTGTGCAAATTTACAAAATGCATGGCAAGACAGCTTAAAAGAACCTACATCCTACGAAGTTTGATCAGCTTTACGATTAGCCTCGTCAGTATTTTATTGAGTACTGGCGTGTGGGCTCAGAAGGCACTTAAAACTTCCGATTTTGTCCGGTGGAACTCCATTACAGAGTGGAAAATCAGCAACAGGGGTACTTTTGTTGCTTGGGTTGAAGAGCCTGGCAGGGGAGATAAAAATCTATATGTCAGGAACCTTCAAACAGGCGATAATTACAAAATTCCCCGTGGCAGCAGCCCTCACTTTAGCGGAGATGAAGGAATAATGATAGCAAAAATTCAGCCGCTTTTCGATACTCTCCGCAAATTGAAACTTAAAAAAATCAAAGAAAGCAATCTGCCGGGCGATAGCGTGTTGATTTGGAATCTTACTGAAAACAGGAAAATACACCTTGCAGGACTCAAGGATTTCAAGGCGCAGGAAAAAGGAAGTATGGTGACAGCCCTTCTAAAGTCCCGTCAGGCCCATGATACAGCAAACCAAAATAAGCTCAAAAATCTTAATGAAAAAAGCTACGAGCTTCTTATTTACTCTGCTTCGTGGGATTCGGTGAGAAGGTATTCAAGGGTGACCGAAATTTACCTTCCCGATTCTTTGCCCTTGGTTTTGTGGGTGAGCCAAAATCCAACAGGTGACTCTTCAATGCTTATGATTCAGGAAAAAAGCAAACCAGCCCCGTTTGTTGCGTATGGCCTCAAGGGAAAAATTACTCAACCATGTATTGATGCACAAGGAAAACGAATAGCATTTCTTGCAGGTAGAGATACAACTAGCCATGCCCGATTAGCTGCCCTTTTGCTTGATTTAAGTAACCTAAAAATTACCCAGGTGGCAGACAGTATGCTTTCCCCTGAAACTCCGGAACTACGGATTAGCCCTTATTATCAGCCATGGTTTTCAAAATCTGGGGAACGTCTTTTCCTGGGCTATTACAGGACTTTACCCGAAAAACCCCGAAAAGACACACTGCTAGCAGAAGAAAAGGCCCTACTCGACCTTTGGAGTTGGACCGATCCCCTGCTACAACCTCAACAAGCTAAACGCCTTGAAAAAGACAAAAACAAAGCCTGGTTGATGGTTTATTCGTTTAAAACCGGAAAGCTTTTCCTGGCCGGTAACGATAGTATCGAGAGAATAGAAACTTACAGGGAGGGTAATACACCCGTAGCACTGGGATACAATTATAAACCCTACCAACAACTTCAATCGTGGGATGATACCTACTACGATGTATATCTAATTGATTTATTGCAAAATAAATATAGGTTACTCCTGCGAAAACACAACAGCGAAGCCGTGCTCAGTCCTAATGGCCGGTATTTTATTTGGTTTGCGCCAGAGCAAGGACAGTGGTATTCTTTAAATTTGAAGACCAAGCAAACCCATTGCCTCACCTGTAAACTCCAATCAACCTTTTATAAACAGGAGCACGATTTACCATCCTTGCCTCCATCCTACGGAATGGCAGGTTGGACCCGTGAAGATGCCCGGGTTTGGATATACGACGAAAGAGATATCTGGTCATTTGACCCAGAAGGAAAATTTCCTCCGCAAAATTTGACCCTTTCCAGTAGCCAAAACAAAACCATTCGTTTCAGGTACCTCAATGAACATGCAGAAGAACCATACATTGATACTTCCAGACCTGTATTGCTTTCGGCGTTTTTCGAGAATAACAAAGCCTCAGGATATTACAGATTATCATTCAATAAGGACATACCCTCTATGGATTCCTTATTTGCTGGCGATTTTAGACTCAGCGATCCATTAAAAGCCCTCTGGGCTGATAAATACCTTTTTAGAAGAGAGACCTTTCGTGAATTTCCAGATTTATTTGTTTGCGGTTCAAATTTCAACGACATTGAAAAATTGTCTGATGCCAATCCCTGGCAAAAAGAGTACAAGTGGGGCCAAGTGCAATTAGTGAGGTGGACATCGTTGCAAGGCAAAAAACTCGAAGGATTGCTATATACTCCCGACGACTTCTCGCCTACACGGAAATATCCCATGATTGTGTATTTTTACGAACGTAATGCAGATGAACTCCATCGTTACATCCTGCCCCGACCCTCCCGCTCCATTATCAATCAATCGTATTTGGTTAGCAACGATTACCTGGTTTTCGTTCCCGATATTATATATGGAACAGGTAATCCGGGCCAGGATGCCTACGATTGTGTGGTGAGTGGCGTAAGTAGCCTGATTGACAAGGGATTTGTTGATGAGAAACATATTGGTATTCAGGGGCAAAGCTGGGGCGGTTACCAAACGGCCTACCTTATCACCCGCACCGATATGTTTGCTTGTGCCATGGCCGGGGCTCCGGTTTCGAATATGACGAGCGCTTATGGTGGAATACGTTGGGAATCAGGAATGAGCCGAATGTTCCAATACGAAAAAGCCCAGAGTCGCATAGGTGGAACGCTATGGGATAAAACCTTGAATTACATAAATAATTCACCCTTGTTTTTTGCTGACCACATCCATACACCGCTGCTTATCATGAGCAACGACCAGGATGGTGCTGTACCCTGGTACCAGGGAATTGAATTATTCTCAGCACTGCGCAGATTAGGTAAACCATGCTGGATGCTGGTTTACAACAATGAAGAGCACAATCTTAAAGCTGGTTCATGGGGCAATCGCATGGACCTGAGCATTCGCATGAATCAGTTTTTCGATCATTACCTAAAAAATCAGCCGGCGCCGCGCTGGATGAAAGAGGGAATCCCAGCCCATCTAAAAGGAATTGATTTAGGATATTGATAATTTAAAAAATGAAAGAGCACACCACACAAATAAGGGTACGCTACAGCGAGACAGATACTATGGGCTTTGTCTATTATGGAAACTATGCAGCTTATTACGAAATTGGCCGTACCGAACTCATGCGTAGCCTTGGAAGTAGCTATCGCCGACTGGAAGAAGAGGGTATCATGATGCCAGTAATCAACCTTCAGATAAACTACAAAAAGCCTGCATTTTACGATGACCTTCTCAGCATCAGAACCGTTGTCAAACATCTGACTCCCGCCCGAATAATCTTCGGTTATGAAATTTTTAACGAAGCAGGCGAACTGATAAACTTGGGGGAAACCACTCTGATTTTTATTAGTGCAACCTCCAAAAAGCCTATAAGAGCGCCTTTGTGGTTCCTTCAGTTACTGGAAGATGAATAATCTGAACCTTCTGGGATTTTATCTGTTAATCAATTTAAATTTCAACGAAAATTCCTATGAAAGTTTTTGAAGAACTGTGGAAAATCTATACCACACAAAATCCCCAGGTCCGCCAGATTCATGATCTTTTTGTTGCTGAAGGTGAGACTGTTGTAAACGACCATATTGCATTTCGGACCTTCGACGATCCTCGCATCGACATTCAGGTTCTTTCCAGGCCATTTATCAAACAAGGCTATGTAGAAAAAGGCTTTTATATTTTTGAAGAAAAAAAACTGGTTGCCAGACATTACGAACTAGAAGGTCAACCAGAAGCTCCTCGGGTATTCATCAGTCAGTTAGAAACCAGAAAATTCAGTCGCTTCCTGCAGCAAACCGTTAAAGAATGGATTGACCGTATTCCTGAAAGTGACCTTAAATCCGATGATTTGATTTTCAAAGGAAATCCTTGGAGTAAACCTTCATTTGAAACTTACAATAAGTTGAGGGAAGAGTCGGAATATGCAGCCTGGGTTTATGTGTTCGGTTTTTGTGCCAACCACTTCACGGTTAGTGTCAATCACTTAAAGAAATTTCCTGAAGTGGCAGACGTTAATTCTTTCTTAAAGGCCAAAGGCTTCCTTATCAATGACTCGGGAGGAGAAGTAAAAGGAACTCCGGCTGAGCTTCTCGAACAGTCGAGCACCAAAGCCGGTATTATTGAAGTGGATTTCATTGAAGGAAAATACACCATTCCTTCCACTTATTATGAGTTTGCTAAACGCTACCCTGACGAAAAGGGACATTTGTACAGCGGTTTTATAGCCAAATCGGCAGATAAAATTTTTGAAAGCACCAATTTTTATAAAAAGAAATAAATCAGATTCATAGTTAAACCAAGGAGGGAATTTCCGTCGGAGGTTCCCTCTTTTATTTTGTAAACCATCTTAAGGCTAAAAGGGCATTTATCTCGGGTTAAAAAGATAACTTTGTCCATCTATACTTTGTTTCATGATTATGAATATTTCGTCAGCACCTGATAACCTTCGAAAAACCCTAAAAGGAGAATTCAAGGGCGATATTTTTACTGATATTTCTATGCGGCTCATACATGCCACCGATGCCTCGGCTTATCGGGAAGTCCCTTTGGCTGTGGTAAGGCCGCGCGATGAAGAGGATCTGCGTGTGCTCATAAAATTTGCCCGTGAAAATAAAATCCCCCTTATTCCGAGAGCTGCCGGCACATCGCTTGCTGGACAGGTTGTAGGCCATGGCATTGTGGTGGATATCGGAAAATACATGAACCGCATTCTCGAAATCAATCCACAGGAGCGCTGGGTCAGGGTTCAACCTGGAGTAGTATTAGATGAGTTAAATAAAATACTGAAGCCTACGGGTCTGTTCTTTGCCCCTGAAACCTCAACATCCAATCGGTGCATGATTGGAGGGATGGTGGGAAACAATTCCTGCGGAGCCCATTCCTTATTATATGGTAGCACTCGTGAACATACCCTCGAAATTGTGGCGCTTTTGAGCGATGGGTCAAAAGTCACATTCAAAGATTTATCAATCAACGAATTTCATAAAAAACGTCAGGTTGCTGGCCTGGAAGGGAAGCTTTATCAGCAGATTTACAATATCTTAAGCAACACTGAAAATCAAGAAAATATTCGTAAGGAATACCCCGACCCTGAGGTCAAACGGCGCAATACTGGTTACGCATTGGACTTACTTCTGGAGTGCGAGCCGTTCACTCAGGGTGGACCTTCATTCAACTTTTGCAGGCTCCTTGCGGGGTCAGAAGGAACACTGGCATTCGTTACTGAGATAAAACTCAATTTAATTCCCTTACCTCCTCCGGTTAAGGCGCTTGTTTGTGTCCATTTACGCAGCGTGTCAGAGGCGCTCAAGGCCAATCTTATAGCCTTGCGGCATCAACCTTCCTCGGTAGAGCTCATGGATAAAACTGTTTTAGACCTGACGCGTGAGAACCGCGACCAGGAGAAAAATCGCTTTTTTGTGGTGGGAGATCCAGGAGCCATCTTAATCACTGAATTTGAAGGGAACTCGCTCGACGAATTCAAGCCCAGGATCGAAGCCATGGAAAGCGAGATGCGCGCTGCAGGTCTTGGTTATGCTTTCCCGTTAGTTACCGGGAGCGATATTAATAAGGTATGGAACCTGCGTAAGGCTGGATTAGGCGTGTTATCAAACATGCCAGGCGATGCCAAACCCGTGCCGGTGATTGAAGACACGGCCGTAAAACCCGAATTGCTCCCAGCATACATCGAAGAATTTGATGAATTACTAAAAAAACATGGCCTGTCTTGTGTTTATTATGCCCATATCGCAACGGGCGAGCTCCATCTGCGGCCGGTACTTAATTTAAAGGACCCCAATCATGTAAGACTTTTCAGGGAAATAGCGCTGGAGACAGCAAAACTTGTGAAAAAATACAGGGGTTCGCTCAGCGGTGAACATGGAGACGGTAGACTGCGAGGAGAATTCATCCCTCTAATGCTGGGAGAAAAAAATTACCGGCTGCTTCAGGAAATTAAAAAGACCTGGGACCCTGAAGGAATATTTAATCCAGGCAAGATAACGGATACACCACGCATGGACACCCACCTGCGCTACGAGCCCGGCCAGCAGATAAGAGAAATTGCAACAATTTTCGATTTTTCGAAAGATATGGGCATCATACGGGCAGCCGAGCGCTGCAATGGCAGTGGTGATTGCAGAAAGACAGAGGTAATAGGTGGTACGATGTGTCCGAGTTATATGGCTACCAGAGACGAAAACGCCACCACACGGGCCCGAGCCAATATCCTGCGAGAATTCCTAACGCGTTCCACCCGTAAAAATCCATTCGACCACAAAGAAATTTATGAAATCATGGATTTGTGCCTTTCATGCAAGGCCTGTAAATCGGAATGCCCATCTAACGTTGATGTAGCCAAACTTAAGTCCGAGTTTCTTCAACACTACTACGATGCCCATGGAATTCCTTTTCGTGCCCTCTTAATTGCCTATTTCCCCTATCTCAATTTTTTAGGAAGCTTATTTCCATCGGCAGCTAATATTGTTCTTCAAAATAGGCTTTTATCTGGAGTCTTCAAAAAGATCACCCGATTTGCTACCCAAAGGAGTATTCCAAAAATCAGAAAAGAAAACTTTACCCAATATATCCAGGCAACCCAGCCATCACTGCCACTTAAGGGGAAAGTTTATCTTTTCCTTGATGAATTCACTCGCTTCAACGACACTATCATTGGAGTACGAGCGATCCAGTTGTTATCGAGGCTTGGATATCAAGTAGTTATACCCAGACACACATACAGTGGAAGAACTTTTATTTCCAAAGGTTTGCTGCGGAAAGCCCGTCGATTGGCCGATAAAAATGTAAGCCTATTGGCAGATATCGTCAATGATGAGACTCCTCTGATAGGAATAGAGCCTTCGGCTATTCTCTCCTTCCGTGATGAATACCCTGAATTATGCAGTCCTCCCTTACGAGAAAAAGCCAAAAAGTTAGCTTCCAATGCTTTGCTATTTGAAGAATTTTTCATGCGTGAATTTAAGAAAGGGAAAATATCCCAGGAAAATTTCACAGATCAGGCCCAGGACTTATTACTCCACGGACATTGTCAGCAAAAAGCAGTTGCTTCAACCAGAGCAACCATAGAAATGTTAAGTATTCCCAGAAGTTTTAAGATAAAAGAAATCCCATCCGGATGTTGCGGAATGGCCGGGTCATTCGGCTACGAAAAAGAGCATTACCAAATATCCATGAAAGTAGGCGAACTGGTGCTTTTCCCGGCCATTCGAAACTCCTTTTCAGATACTCTTATTGCTGCACCCGGAACCTCTTGCCGGCATCAGATACACGACGGAACAGGACGATTAGCCTTGCATCCTATTGAGATAATGTATAAGGCCCTTAAAAATTAAAGTTAGAATACACTCAATCGACAGATTACTAATTAATAAACAAACGAGTTTCTTGTCTCCAGAAAATGAAAAAAATTTTAAGGGTAACAACATAGTTAAAAAATCTACTTTTA
>JBMFOU010000032.1:0-32915 GCA_049969475.1 Bacteroidales bacterium
AGGGGTATTCATTGTCTGTAATTTTTGATAATGCATCGAAACTCTCACCTTCCGACACCATCAGGTACTCGGATGTGCTGCAAGAAGTAATCATAAGCGCTGCAACAAAAAACACAAGTAGTTTCCTGGTTTTCATATTCTGGGATTTTGGGTTATTTTTACAAAGGTACTTCTAATTAACGAAAATCTGATTTTTTCATTGATAAGATGATTTTATTGAAAGTTACCATCCAGAACGGAATTTTTTTCTGCAAACGGCTCAGGACTCAATTTTAGAGGATAATACCGCATGATTTCAAGGGTGACCTGGCGGTATTCGTCCACCGAGTGCGTTTTTCTTACCTTTCGGTAAACCCTGAGTGGGTCTTCAAATGAGTGGCAGAGGTAAGCCCATACTGGTTTCATGCGGTCCAGTACCTGAACTCTGCCCTGAAGACGACTTAAGGCATCTTCGAGAATCATTTCATGAAAACCTTTCAGGGCATTGCGCATCGAATCCTGTGTCCATTCCTGGCCCCTTAATATTGAGGGTAAAAAAGGATAACGAAGAGCCCCCCTTCCTATCATCCAGCCTGTCGGACTGCAACACTTTGTGATTCTATTATAATCTTCCCCACTAAATAAATCACCATTGTAAATCAGTGGAATATGAGTGATGCTGGCCACTTCTGCGAACACTTCGGGCCTGGCACTTCCCCTATAAATCTGGGTACCGGTACGAGGATGCAGAATTAGTTCCTGAATCGGAAATTTCTTAAGAATCTCCAGTATCTTAAATATTTCCTCGTGCGACTGATAACCGCTTCGTAGTTTGATAGAAAAGCTTATTTTTAAAGCTGGAAGAACTTGCTCAAGAATTTCCCGAATCGTATCAGGATATTGAAGCAAGCCCGACCCTCGGCCTTTTTTCGCCACCCTTGGAAATGGACATCCCAAATTCCAGTTCATTTCGGTGTATCCCCAGTCCTCCATTTGTCGGGCTAAGGTGAGGATTTCTTGAGCATCTTTCGAGAGTACTTGGGGCACTGTATCGGCCAGATTGTTTTTGGAGGGATCCAGGTCGCGGATCTTCGAACGGCTTACCCGTTTCCCAGTGATTCCGGCAATGTAAGGGCAGAAATATTTATTCACCCCACCGAAGTAAAGCCTGAAAGCATTGCGATACGCGGCATCTGTAATTCCCTGAAAAGGTGCCAGATAAATGGTTTCTTGCGGAGGGATCATCGATATTCAGCAATGGGTATATTCAGCCATTTTCTGAGAAGTTTGGCAATAGCCTTCTGATCTTCGGGGCTTAAGTGATAAATTCGGGCGCCGTGATGATATCCCGAGGCTATGAACCTTTGTGAATCGACGGCTGTGGTGGGCATGGCCGCCGAAGCACTCCATGGGTCGTTTTCACCATAGATGTAAATGATATGGTTTCCTTGCAGGGCAACGAAATCCCTCACCTTTTGAAGTGTAAGCCCGTTAAAGACATAAGAAGCTTTTCGGGGTGCCAACACCTTGTTGCTGTAATAGCCTGAGCGGGCTGAGAGAAAATTGCCCAGGCCAGTGGTGTCGTATCCATAATAACCGATTTCAGTATAGGCTTGGTAAAAGAAAGGATAGAAATAATCCATGGAGGGATGACAATAGGAATCGAGCCCAATGACATCGGTCAGGTGTCGGTAGAGGGCTGCGGCTGGGCTTCCCGGAGCGGGTATTTCGTTTTCTCGTGTCCCCCATTGCCAAAACGAAAAGGGATATTCGAGGACCAGGTAATCGAGCGTGGAATCGGGACTCATGGACAGTTTTAACTGATTAGCTGCCAGGTCATTAAGCATTAGAGGGATTATTTCGCTTCGGTGGCTTAGCACCTCCCGTTGAAATTTTAAAATTTTGTCGCGTGTGGCTCCATTTCCTACGCTTTTAAGGAAGTAGATTTCTCTGGGGTCCTCTTGTGCTATATTAATAGGTGCTACATAGGCAACTGTAGCGTCTGCATCCTCAGGGAAAAATGTTCGGTGATAAATGGCTGTTTGACCCCCTTTGCTGATACCCGTGGTGATAATAGGAGTCTTATAGATACGACGCACCAATTCGATGATGCGGTGATGATCGGTGGCTGCATTTTCAACCGTAAGATAATCCCAGGGGGCTGACTGAGGCCGCGAAGGGCCGAAATACCTGTGCTCTATTACCCACTGGTTGGCTCCCAGCCAGGTAGTCAGTTCCTCAAGATGCTTGCCATTATTGGCGTACTCAGCACCATACCCTTCGGTTACAACTACTACGGGGCGGTCGAACCCCCGATGCTGAACCAAAACCCTCTGAAAAAACTTCCCTTTTTCAGGATGCTTATGATCGATGGGCTGCTCAATCCACAATACAAACGAGGTATCCATGCCTGGAGCCCTGGCAAGGAGATCGGTTTTGATATGAAAATCTTTCCCGGCTGCTTTTTCAAGCCATCCGCCTGATTTCTGTGCCTTAAGGCTCAACTGTAGTGTAAACAAAGTGATTAAAATCCAGCCAAATGCTCTCCATCTCATAGCAAATCAAATTTGAGCTGCAATATTAGGGTTTTCACCTGGTTTTTTTGGGTATTTTTGCTACCGAAATCATTGGCTAAAATTCATCCCGTGGAAGACTACAGGCAACCCAAACCTGAGTGGCTGAAAGTAAGGTTAAGACGCGACGATAAGTATCATGCCACAGCATCTATTATGCAAAAGCATGGGCTAAACACGATTTGTGTGAGTGGTAAATGCCCCAATATAAAAGAATGCTGGATGGCAGGCACAGCAACATTTATGATTTTGGGTGATATATGTACGCGATCCTGCAAATTCTGTAACACCAAAACTGGTCGTCCCCTGGCTCCCGACCCGGAGGAACCCCGGCGTGTTGCTCAGGCAGCCCTTAAGATGCACCTTAAGCATGTTGTTGTTACTTCCGTCGATCGCGACGATCTGCCCGACCTGGGTGCTTCGCATTGGGTGGCCACCATTCAGGCCCTGAGGGAATTATTGCCTCATTCTACTATTGAGGTGCTAATACCTGATTTTCAGGGAAAGAATCAATTTATTGATCTCATTATTGAAGCCCAGCCTCACATCATAGGACATAATGTTGAAACTGTTCGCCGGCTTACCCCAGCCGTTCGTTCCCGGGCACGCTATGATGTTAGTCTGGCCGTATTACAACGTATCAGCAGTAGGGGGATGACAGCTAAGTCGGGCCTTATGCTGGGATTGGGTGAAACCCACGATGAGGTGCTCGAAACCCTCCGGGACCTCAAACAGGCTGGCTGTAGCATCATTACCATTGGGCAATATCTGCGGCCTACCCCCGCACACTTTCCTGTAGCAGAATACATCCGTCCGGAAGTTTTCGAAGAATGGAAAAATGTGGCACTTGAGCTAGGTTTTGTTGCCGTAGAAAGTGGTCCCCTGGTGCGATCTTCCTATCATGCCGCTGAAGCAGTTCATGTGGCTAAGTCGTAAATGGGCTTTCAGTCTTTTTTCCAGTTAATTTTCTCCTGGTATGAATCTTCATCGTAAGACTCGTTTCGAGGACCTGGGACACATGGAATACAAAACCGCCTGGGACTATCAGGAGCAATTATTGCGTAAGCTCCAGTCGGATGTACTTAGCCAAAATTATGCCTCGGCCGAGAACTACCTTCTTTTTGTAGAACATCCCCAAGTTTACACCCTGGGATTGCATGGAAATGCTGGCAATTTGCTCATTCAACCCGATTTTCTGCAACGCATAGGGGCTACCTTTTACCATACCAATCGGGGAGGCGATATTACCTATCATGGTCCGGGCCAGATTGTGGGTTATCCCATTCTTTATTTGGATGCTTTTTGCAAGGGCATCAGGCAGTATATTTTTTTATTGGAAGAGTCTGTCATTCGCACGTTGAGTCTTTACGGTCTCAGGGGTGAGAGGCTTGAGGGGGCCACCGGCGTTTGGCTCGATGCCGGTAACTCATCGGCCAGGAAAATCTGTGCCATAGGTGTCAGGGCTTCGCGTGGCATCACTATGCACGGCTTTGCATTTAATGTAAACACAGACCTCAGGTATTTCGGCTATATCAACCCATGTGGATTTACCGATAAAGGCGTTACTAGTATGCAAAAGGAATTAGGCCGTCCCATGGACTTTGATGAAGTAAAAACTCATCTTCGAATGCAAATGGCTGAAGTCTTCGGGATGGACTTCGTTTAGAATTTTTCTGCCTGCCGGCAAATGGCTATTATTGCAAACCTTAAAAATCCGTGCTATGAGGAGGTTTTTGTTATTTGTTTTAATAATACTCAGTGTCGCTGGTAGTTCATGGGCTGAAGGTACGCTCGTTTTTCTGGTTCCTACGGGTGAAATGCAAAACGGGCTAGAGGTGTTTCGTAAAATGAAACCCTCAGATGCTGATTATTTCAAGGCCCGCAACAAGTTTACCCGGGGGTTCATGGCAGAAAGTGTATATCTGCATGGTTTGATGCAGAATTATTTATTAAAAAAAGGAAAAATCAAAGAAAAATATCCACTTTATCTTGCTTTAACCGATCATCAGGGAGGTTGGGCTCGCAAGGGGCTTGTGTTGGTGGAAGAAGGAAATCAGCGGAAAGAGCTCCCCAATGCATGGTATGTTGACCTTCATCGCAAGGCTCTGGAGGAAAATCCGGCTGATTTGGGTTCTTATCATCAAATACTTCCTCACGAAACTGCCCATGTAATATTGGGTCTATTATTGGGCAAACCAGAAGTTTTTAGCTCAAAGGTGCACTATTTCTGCACCCAGACTGATCCCCGATTGGCTTTTTCCGAGGGTTTTGCCGAAAGTTTTCAATATGTTTCGATTATTACTGAACAAGACCCACGGATTAAACGGTCGATTCAGGAAAATGTAAGGGATATCGGCATAAGCTTTACGCGTGAAATTCATGCCTTTCGCCGTGATTTTTCCTGGCCTGCCCGTCTGGGTTTCTACCGGGCTGCCATGCCCAAATGGTATGAGGATCTGGAAAATTACCGACGTTATAATTTTATTGAGAGCAAGCTTGTTCAGCGACCCGCCCGGACTATCGAGAATAGCGATCCCTGGATGCAGCGCCTCTATCTCGATGCCGCCGTTTGGCCCGATATAAGACATTATCGTACGCTTGAAAATGCAGTGGCTACCGAGGGTGTAATGGCTGCTTTTTTCGGTTACATGATTCAGAGCGACCTGAAAAAAAACTATTATCCACCTGAATACTATCGTGACTTTTTCCCGGCTGACTCAGGCTTTGTGTTTGAACGCGAGATTTATCCGCTTCGCAATCAGTACCTTAAAATTTTTACAGTTCTCGATAAATACGTCAACTTCAACAATGCCTCTGTTCCACCTATCATTCAGTTTATTGATGGTTACATTCGGGAGTTTCCAGCCGAAGAGCAAATTGTAAAAGCCATCTGGAAAGAGTCCTCAGGCGTGGATTATACTTCTGATGTTTCCATGGAGCTTTGGGTAGTAAATTCCAGGGCTCATTTTATTCCCTGGGTAATGTCGAGTTTTGGGCCCCTTAGCAAGACGTATCCATTCAACCTGAATGCGGCTGACTCTGTTGACCTGGTTTGCCTGGAGGGGTTTCGGCCGGCTGATGCCCCCTTATGGTTGGAGGCCCGAAAACAAAAGGGTGGTTTTTCCTCGCTCAATGAGGCTGCTTCGGTAGAAGGATTGAGCAGGGAATCTTCAGCAGCCCTTCAGTCATTGCAACTGCTCAATCAACCACTGCAGAATGGTGAAAAGCAAATCTCCCTCTCGTCATTGATAATTTATCCTCTCTGGCATTTTTTGAAATGGGGTTTTTTATGGTATCTCCCCCTGGCCCTGGTTTATCTTCTGGTGGCCCGCTTAACACATAAACCTTCGAATTACCTGAACTATCTGTTTAATTTTCTATTCTTTTTTGTATTCATTCTTATTTCCGCTGCTTCAGTTTTATGGGTCGATAAAAATATTCTCTTTATCAGTGTGTTGACCTTGCTGATTCTGGGAATTAAAATTTCCCTGGGCATACGAAAAAAATCCCTTCCCTGGCCCTCTGTGGCTCTAACGCTCGGTATGGCCTTAGTAATTATTTATTCATTGTACTAAGCGTTCCGTCATGTTGCGGACACTTTTCTCCTCTTTTTTGATAGGACTGGGACTGATAACCCGATTAGCCCATGCCCAGACCGTGGAACTGATTCCTGAACCAGTATTGCCCCTTCCCTCAGCGGAGCAGATTCGCTGGCATCAAATGGAGATGAATGCTTTCATTCATTTTTCTCTCACCACTTACACGGCCGGGGAGTGGGGTTATGGGGATGAGTCGCCGGACCTTTTCAATCCATCACACTTTGATTCCCGGCAATGGATGGAGGTGTTATGCGAAGCTGGCTTTAAAGGAGTGATTCTTACAGCCAAGCATCACGATGGTTTTTGCCTCTGGCCGACGGCATATTCGGACCATAGCATAAAAAAATCTCCCTGGATGAACGGTAAAGGCGATGTGGTGGGAGCTTTTGTCAAAGCCTGTCGTGAGGCCGGACTAAAACCTGGTATCTATCTTTCGCCCTGGGATCGCAATCATGCTGAATATGGACGACCTGCCTACCTCGACTATTACCGAAACCAATTAGAAGAACTTATTAGCCAATACGGCCCTTTTTTTGAAATCTGGATTGACGGAGCCAACGGAGGCGAAGGTTATTACGGCGGTGCTCGGGAAACCCGCTGGATTGATCGCAAATCTTATTACAACTGGCCGTCGGTTATCGAGTATGTTCGTCATATAAATCCGGAAGCACTCATTTTCAGCGATGCAGGGCCCGACATTCGATGGGTGGGCAACGAAAGGGGAGAGGCCGCTGAAACCAACTGGAATTTGCTAGCCCCTGACACCCTTTACCCCGGAAAGGCGGGTATAGAATCGCTATTGCAAACAGGGAGCGAAACGGGAAATCGATGGATTCCGGCCGAATGCGATGTTTCTATACGTCCGGGTTGGTTTTATCATTCGGCGGAAGATTCCCTGGTTGAGTCTCCTGAAGAACTATTTGCCATTTACCTTCGTTCGGTGGGTAGGGGAGGAGTAATGCTGCTCAACATTCCTCCAGGGCCTGATGGCCGAATTCATGATCAGGATATTAAAGCTCTTAGAGGATTCAGAAAAATATTGGATTCGGTTTTTCAACATAATTTAGCTCCAGAAGCTGTAATCAATGCCTCAAACACTCGTCTGAATTCCGGATTATTTGGCCCGGGTCATCTTGCCGACGAACAATTTGATACCTGGTGGGCCACTGATGATGGGGTGATTAAAGCTGAATTAGAATTTAGGTTCAGGCAGCCCTTGAGCCCCCATTTTATTGTTCTTCAGGAATACATTGCCCTTGGACAACGCATCAAATCTTTCAGCATTCAGGCATTGGTCAATAAAAAATGGTCCGACTTGTATAAGGGAACCACAGTGGGCTACAAACGTATCGTCGCTTTGCCACCCGTCACTTCCGATCGCTTCCGGCTGGTGATTGTGGATGCAAGGGCATGCCCTATTTTATCTGAAGTGGGAATTTATTGATCTGTGCTTTATTTCAGTATCTTATTGAAATGAAATTAGACTCTGGGATTTCCTAAGGCATTAATCAAAAAGGCTGCCCCTTTTTGAGACAGCCCATGATTAAATTTTTGCGTGTAAAGTCAGTGTTTGGACAAGTATTCCGATATTCCGTCAAATGTAGGCTTAAGGGCTTCTTCTCCTTTGTGCCAGTTAGCGGGGCATACTTCTCCGTTTTCTTCAAAATACTGTAATGCATCGAGCATGCGGATAGCTTCATCCACACTGCGACCTAATGGAAGGTCGTTTACCACCTGATGACGCACGATGCCCTGACGGTCGATGAGGAAAAGGCCCCTGTAGGCCACAGGTTCCCCTACAAAAGTAGAGAGCTCGTCCTCGGCATCCCATTCGTAACGACCGGCCAATACATCATAATTTTCAGAGATGGTTTTTGACAAATCGCTCACGAGCGGGAAAGTAACCCCCTGGATTCCTCCTTTTTCTTTGGGGGTGTTCAGCCAGGCCCAATGTGAAAATTTGGAATCTACCGAGCAACCCACCACTGCACAATTGCGGGCCTCAAATTCCTGGAGCTTTTCCTGGAATGCAAGAATCTCAGTAGGGCAAACAAACGTAAAATCAGCGGGATAAAAGAAAAATATTACATACTTCTTGCCGATGTATTGTTCAAGGGAAAATTTTTCGACAAACTGCCCTCCGTTTACTACAGCATTGGCATAAAATAATGGAGCTTTTTTACCAACTAATACTGCCATAAATTTAGTTTTAAGATAGGTTTTAGAATTTATTGTTAATCTTTTAACTTCTATTGGATAATTTTGTTCAGGTCTGGCGAAATTAATTTATTTTCAATGAAATCGAAGTGAGTGATTCTCCGTAGGTTATACCAGTTGGTCCAATATTTCTGTAAAGCCCGAAGATAACTCATCCGCGCCTGGTCTTTTTCAGCCTGGGCAATGTTGAGGTCGGTAATGCTTATTTTGCCAATCATATAGCGGGCCTTGGCTACCAGATAGCTCTTGGCTGCCACGGTATCACTTTTTGCTGCTATGTATAATTGGTTTTTCTGTATATTGTATTGCATAACAGCCAGATATACTTCCTGATCGAAATCAATGAGTTCCTGTTCTACGGAGGTTTTTACCAGTTCGCGGTTCGATTCGGCCATTTTTATACGACCCCTGGCCTGTCCCCAGTCGAGAATGGGCACATAGAGGCTGAGGCTCAATTGCTGCATGTCGTTAGGGTTGCGGTAAACGTCGGATAGCTTCGAGGCATCGCGTGAAAGTCCATACTCCAGGGCCAGGTTCGCCTCAAATCTTCCCTGATGGCGGGCCTGATCTACATCGCGGCGGGATTCCAGCAAGCGGCGTTCAAATCCTAAAGAGGAAGAGCGGTTTTCGCGGGCTAGTTGTATCGCTTCAGTGGCACCTACTTCAGCAAAGCGAATATCAGCCGGAGCAACCAATTCAATTTGCTCATTGTTTTTTATTCTTAAAA
Source organism: Bacteroidales bacterium (assembly GCA_049969475.1). Taxonomy (GTDB): domain Bacteria; phylum Bacteroidota; class Bacteroidia; order Bacteroidales; family TTA-H9; genus UBA2030. The sequence goes on from JBMFOU010000032.1 coordinate 9,096, forward strand.
ATGACCTGAGCCTGAACATGGCATTTTCAACCTCCAACCGGGCATTTTCAGCCTCTGACTTCGAACGCAGCAGGTTTAGCTCTAATTGCAAGAGTTCGTTTTCGGCAATAGTTCCCATATTGTACCGCCCCCGTGCGATGCGATACAGGGTATCGTAGTTAGCCAGATTAACCTCGGCAATCTGTAATTGGCCCTGCGCTGTAAGTAGATTGAAAAAATAGGTTGTTGCTGTGATAGCTACTTGCTCCATTTCTTCCACATAGCGCCTTCCTGCCTCAATATATTTCAAGGGGTCAATTTTCCGGCTCCAACGATAAGGATTGTAACTAAAAAGAGGTTGATTAAACCCTATTGTCACCGGATTGGATAGCCAGGACCCCTGCCCTGTGGTATCCAGGCTGTTTTGTAGATGCTGAAGCCGTGAGCGCATGTAAATGCTTCCACCTGTAATACCCACGATTTTACTCAAAGCAAGGTCTCCTGAATAGCTTGTATATTGTCTCCGAACAAAAGTTTCCGTGCCATCAGGCAAGGTATAAGAGCTCACCGACTTATTGATGGACGGGAGAGTGGCGCTAAGGCTAAGCTTGGGCATAAATTGGGCAATGTAACTTCGGTATTCCCAATAGCTACTTAAAAAGCGGTGTCGGGCTATCAGTGCATCGGGCGATTGCTCACGGGCCAGTTCTATAGCCTGCTCAAGGGTGAGTTGTCGCACAGGGCTGTCTGTGATTTGCTGAGGATATAGCCGTGCACTACTCAGCAGCAGTATAAAGGCTATCGCTATTAATCCGATCTTTTTTTTCATCTTTTTGAAAGGGTTATTCATACCTTAGGGATGTTACAGGATCCTGGGCTGCAGCCTTGCGTGCCGGCATGTATCCGAAAATCATACCCACGGCTGCAGAAACCCCAAATGAGATAAGAATGCTCCAGGGCGAAATAATGGTCAAAATCCCGGCAAAATGCATGATGGCTTTCGAAAGAATAAGTCCCAACAAGATGCCAGCTAACCCTCCGCTTAGGCTGATCAGAGTGGCTTCGCTCAGAAACTGTAAAACGATATCCCGGCGACGGGCTCCTATGGCCATTCTTACCCCGATTTCGCGAATCCGTTCTAATACCGAGGCTAGCATGATATTCATAATTCCTATACCACCCACCAATAGTGAAATGCTGGCAATGGCTCCCAGCACGATGTTGAAAATGTCTTTGGTGCGCTGTTCCTGTTTAAGCAACATCTCCGGAATTTTTACCTCAAAGTCTTCTATCTGGTTGTGTCGCCTGAGAAGCATACGTTTTATCACTTCAGAAGCGGGCTTCAAATCAGAGCTTTCTTTCATTCGAACCACAATTTTGTCGAGCTGATTCAGGCTACTTTCTGCTTGCGGATTGGCATCATTCACAATTACAAAATCACCTCCGAAAAAAGTGGTTCCACCTGACAACAAGTTGGCAGTTATAAGCGAACGATCTTTAAATCTTCCTAAAACAGTCTGTATAGGTGCATACACATGGCGGTTGTAATTCGATATGCCTAAACTGCCAGCCGTTGCTTCCGATACAGGCGTGTAAGCCAATACACCGATTACTTTGAGCCAGACACCTCCACATTTTATGAATTGCCCTATTGGATCCCGGTCAGGGAAAAGCCCTGATCTAACCTCAGCACCAATGATGCAAACCGGCGTGGCCTCAACTTGAGCTTTTTCAGGGAAATAGCTTCCTTTCTCGAATTTAAGATTGAATGTTTTAAAAAAATCGTTTGTAACTCCGCTCAGCTTGAGATTCTTGCTGCTTTTTTCAAAAATACCCATGGTTTCGTAGGTCACTTCCGGGCTTACCATTTCCACCCCAGGAATAATCTCTCGGATGGCTTCAGCATCAAGCAGGGTCAGCCCTGTTGAGAAACCCTTTTTTATCTCCTTGCCTTTGCTGTTTTCTTCGTTCTGCTTTTGCTTATCATCATCGCTTAGCGGCACTATGATTATATTGTTAACCCCCACCAGCTTCATCTGGTCCAAAATTTCCTTTCTGGCTCCGTTTCCTACCGCCATCATAGCTATTACAGCAGCCACGCCGAAAATAATGCCCAGGGCCGTAAGGGCCGAACGAGTGCGGTTTATCATCAGAGACTCCAGCGCTATACGCAGGATATGTGTGTATTTGATTCCGGCTTGCATGGGCCTTTTATTTTCGTTTAAGTGTATCTCCTTTTTGCGGTGTGTTTTCTTTATCGGCTTTTCCCTTATCGAGCGGAATTAGCTTCCATTTTTCAGCAGACGAGGGAATAGTGAGCAGCACTTCATCTCCTTCTTCCAGCCCTTTTTCAATAATAATATAATTTTCGTTGCTTTCGCCGGTTTTTACCTCTACTTTGTTGCCACGACTGTAAACAAATGTTGTTTTCCCTTCGGTATGTACAGCTTCGGATGGAACATACAGCACATTTTCGAATTCTTTAGTGATAATTTGATTCTTGGTGGTCATGGCCGGTCGTAGAATGCTGTCGTGCTCTAAAATGTCGATGATCACTTCAAACACCTTGGCATTCGAGCCTTGAATCTGTTCGCCTATGTTGGCTACCTCTCGCACTACGCCTTTCAACTTTTTATCCGGAAAAGCATCGATAGTGACAATGGCTTTTTGCCCCTGTTTTACCTTAGAAATATCAATTTCATTGACGTAGGTTTTAGAAATCATTTTAGATAGATCGGGCAAGGTGGCCACTATATTATCCCAAGTACTGATTTGTGCTCCCACACCCATTTTTTTCCCATCCCAGTTTCTCCGATATATGAGCATACCTGCCTTCGGCGCTCTTATGGTGAATCCCTCCCTCACTTTGAGTAAAATTTCGAGTTGCCGACGGGCTTGTTCGTATGAGGCCTGCACATCCTGCATGTTGGCCCGGTTTTTATCCAACTTGAGTTTATAGTTTTTCAATGCTTGCTCATAAGCCCTTTCTGCTCGCTCCAGTGCTATTTCTGCCTGGCGGATGGTTGCCGGGGGCTCATATTTCGATTGCTCCAGCACAATACGACGCTCTTCCAGCGCATATTTTAAATTAATCAGCTCGTCGCGGGCTGCCCGCATTTCGATGGAGGTATCTATGCGGGTTTTGGTAACCTGGGTTTCCAGTTTTTCAAGCTCTGTCTCCTTGTCCTTTATCTTGTTACTTATTTCTGTTTGATCAAGACGCGCCACATATTGACCGCTATCGACTACCGAGCCGTCGGCAATTATGTCTTCAATAGTGGTCCGCCAAATACCAACCTGATTGAGCCCTTCAGGTCCCATAATTTTTTCAGAATTTTTGGCCTCCAATTCCCCCGTGGTGGTAACTACAATTTGAAATGGGCCCCTGACCGCTTTGGCCGTAAGCTCCTTATCCGAGCTCCCCCCACGTCTTCTGACGAAAAAAATAATTATTAGTAGAAGTAGGCCTAAACTAAGCCACAGATAAATTCTTTTGCCTTTCATAATTAAAGTTGCTTAATCTGCAAATATCCGGATTTGCTGTTTCTAAAATAGAACTTACGCCTTCTCCCGGGTTTAATAAGCAACGGTTCCAGCCAGGATATATTGCAAGATTACTTCTTTACGATAGAGGTAATTGTTTGTATTTTAATTATCTAAGTAATGGTTTGATAGCCATGTCCTGGCAAAAAAAATGCTCCCACCGGGGGAGCATTTTTTTGATTTGAATGTCGAAGGAATTATTCTCCAAGCATCAGGCGATAGAATTTCACTACCTTGATGTCCTTGTCGTGTTCAGCAATGTATTGTCCTACGGTCTTTTTGGGGTCGCGCACAAATTCCTGATTCAGCAGGGTGCTTTCTTTATAGAAGCGATTCAGTTTCCCTTCGGCAATTTTGTCAATCATGTTTTCAGGTTTGCCTTCAGCCCTGGCTTGTTCACGACCAATCTCGAGTTCCCTTTCAATGATTTTGGGATCAACGTCGTCTTTGTCGATGGATACAGGGTTCATGGCAGCTACCTGCATAGCCACTTCATGGGCGAGGGTGTAGGTTTCCTCATTCACCTTCTTGTTGAATCCCAGAATGGTTGCCAGGCGATTCCCCTGATGATTGTAGGCAGTAACCACGGGTGCCTCGATGAAGTGATAGGCCGGAAACTCCATCTTTTCACCGGTTTTCCCTATGAGTTCGGTCAGGTGTTCGTCGAAAGTACGGTCGTCGAGCTTTAGCTGACGGGCTTCATCGAGACTGGCCGGTTTGTTTTCGATAATCTTTTCCAACAATTTTTTTGCCAGGCCAGTGAATTCATCATTTTTACCTACGAAATCGGTTTCGCAGTTTACCATGATGACTGCAGCAAAGGTTTTTTCTGCGTTGGTGCCTGCAAGCACAATGCCTTCAGAGGCTGCCCGATCGGCACGCTTCGAAGCCACTTTCTGACCTTTCTTGCGCAGTATATCTATAGCTGCTTCAAAGTCGCCATTGGCTTCTTCGAGTGCTTTTTTACAATCCATCATACCTGCACCTGTCATTTGGCGCAGTTTGTTAACATCAGCAGCAGTTATTGCCATAAATATCTCGGATTTAAATTGTTTTATAACTCTTTTGAGGTTCGCGATTTACCGTTTCTTGGTAATCACTTTGCGGGGGCGTTTTCCCTTGGTTTCTTCTTCCTCTTCTTCTCCTGCATGAGCCTTAACAGGCTTTGCGGTTTCGTCCTGTTCTTCCTCTTCATCTTCCAATGCCTCTAAGCTGGCCAGTCTGGCTCTTTCTTCAGCTTCTTCGGCTTCTTCCAGCTCAGCCTGTTCTTTATCCATGCGACGTTCGTTGATGCCTTCTTCAATGGCATCAGCCATCAGTCTCACGATCAGAGCGATCGATTTAGAAGCGTCATCGTTGGCAGGAATAGGAAAGTCTACCAGCAAGGGATTGCTGTTGGTATCCACCATGGCAAAAATGGGAATATTGAGCTTGCGGGCTTCTGCCACTGCAATGTGCTCCTTGAGAATATCCACCACAAAGATGGCTGAGGGCAAACCCCGCAGGTCGGCAATAGAGCCCAGGTTCTTTTCCAGTTTTATTCTTTCGCGCTCAATCTGCAAGCGTTCACGCTTCGACATGGTTAGGAAGCTGTCGCTTTTCATCAGACTGTCGATAGTGCCCATTTTTTTCACCGCTTTGCGGATGGTTACAAAGTTGGTGAGCATACCCCCCGGCCAGCGCTCTACAACGTAGGGCATTTTCACTCGTTCGGCCTGTTCTTTCACAATATCTTTCGCCTGTTTTTTGGTGGCCACAAAAAGAACTTTTTTACCCGATTTGGCTATCTGCCTAATAGCAGCCATTGCCTCTTCGAGTTTGGCCATGGTTTTATACAGGTCGATGATGTGAATTTTGTTGCGCTCCATAAAAATATAAGGAGCCATGTTGGGATTCCACTTGCGGCGCAGATGCCCGAAATGTACACCGGCATCCAGCAGTTCTTCGAATGTTACTTTTGGCATTTTGATAATATTAGGTAGGTTTACGTTCCATAAAAGCAATTCCTGAGTAGTGCCGCCATTGTGCGAATGACAACAGTCTCAGGAATTTAGATACTAAACACAATTTTTTCCAATAGCAGGCAAAGATTAACGTTTTGAGAATTGGAAACGCTTGCGTGCCTTTGGACGACCAGGCTTTTTGCGCTCAACCATACGTGGATCGCGCGTGAGCAAGCCATTCTGCTTAAGTACAGGTCGATACTGTTCGTCGATTTCGCACAGAGCTTTGGCAATGGCTAACCGTAGGGCTTCTGCTTGCCCGGTAATGCCGCCTCCGTCTATATTTACTTTAACATCGTATTTACCCTGTGTGGAGGTTAGCTCAAAAGGTTGCAGCACTTTGTAGTGCAAAACCTCAGTAGTGAAATATTCTTTGAAATCACGACCATTGACTGTAATTTGGCCGCTGCCCTCTTTTACGTAAATGCGGGCAACTGCAGTCTTTCTTCTGCCGGTGGTATTGATGACTTCCATGCTTTATTTAGCTTCGTTTATTTTAATTTCAACCGGTTGCTGGGCCTGATGCGGATGAGTGTTTCCTGCATAAACATGCAGATTGCGGAACATCTGACGTCCAAGCCTGTTTTTGGGCAACATACCCTTGATGGCATGCTCAAGCACACGTTCAGGGGTACGCTTTAATAGATCACTGGGTGTGGCAAAACGCTGCCCCCCGGGATAACCAGTGTACCTTACATACTGTTTCCCGTTCATTTTCTGACCTGTGAATCTTACTTTCTCAGCATTGATAATCACTACATGATCCCCACAGTCAACATGAGGGGTGTAGTAAGGCTTATTCTTGCCTCTGAGAATCTTGGCAACTTCCGATGCAAGCCGCCCTACAACCAGATTCTCGGCATCAATGAGAACCCATTCTTTCTTAACGGTTTGCTTTTTGGCACTTACCGTCTTGTAGCTTAGTGTATCCATTATTCAGTGCTTTCTAATTGTGTTCAGTATGGTTCAAAAAGGGGCGCAAAGGTAGGCAATAATTTTTGTTACAACAACATTTTCAATAAAAAATTATTAACATTTCAACTAGCCGGCTCGCGCCCTTCTTTTACATTTACATTTGCAAATGGCGTTGCCTGTAAAAACCCCATAGGGATGAATTTTGAAGAACAATATCCTTTCATTTGGCACAAAACCGTACATCCTCTGGTGGTGGGAATAGGAGGAGGTAGCCGGGCCGGCAAAACCACACTGGCCCTGCATCTTAAGGAGGCTTTACCTTTCGACTCGCAAATTATTAGTTTGGATGATTGTGTGCTTCCCGAGGCAATGATTCCTCGCATTCGAAATCATATAAATTGGGAAATTCCTGAAAGTATTGATTATACGTTGCTTCGCCATAAAATGGAAACCTTATCCGAAAAAGCTCAGGTTATAATTTTGGAGGGCCTTTTTGTATTTAGTGTCCCCGAGATATTTTCGCTGCTGCATCTGGGGATTTTTCTCACCATTTCTCGAAGGAAATTTATTGCCGAAAAGAAAATGGATGACCGATGGGGGATAGAGCCTCTTTGGTATATTTACTATATCTGGAAGGCCTACAAAGCTCATGCGTTTGCATGGAAACGTTTGTGGGGCAATTATCCATTGGTAATCAAGTTGCCGGGAAACGAAGCTCATCATGCCATTCCTGAGCTTATTTCTTTAATCCAACGCTTAGACTAATTTTGCAGCCTTTCAATCTTTCTCCTCATGTCCATCGAAATCAGCCACCTCACCAAACAGTACGGCGAACAAAAAGCACTTGATGATGTAACGCTCTCTATTCGCAAAGGAGAGATAACGGGTTTGCTGGGACCCAATGGTGCAGGAAAATCGACCTTGATGAAAATTGTTACCTGTTTTATTCCTCCCACTTCGGGCGACCTATGGGTTGAAGGGTTCAACGTCAGGGAGCATACCCTCGAAATCCGGAAAAAGTTAGGATATCTGCCCGAAAACAATCCCCTGTATCCTGAGATGTACATAAGGGAGTATCTTGAATTTATCGCCGGAATTTACAAGATAAGCAAACCCAGAGAGCGTATTGATGAAGTCGTAGAGGTGACTGGACTGGGGCCTGAAATACACAAAACTATAGGTAAGCTTTCCAAAGGCTTTAGACAAAGAGTGGGATTGGCTCAAGCTCTGCTCAACGATCCGTCAGTTCTCATTCTCGATGAACCAACTTCAGGTCTCGATCCTAACCAGATCGTCGAAATAAGAGAGGTGATAAAAAAAGCCGGTCGCAACAAGACGGTAGTAATGTCAACCCACATTATGCAGGAAGTAGAAGCTGTTTGCGATCGTGTAGTAATTATTAATAAAGGTAAAATTGTAGCTGACGATACTACCCTAAACCTGGCACGCTATACGGGTGGGGGCCGAATCATTTGGGTGGAATTTGATAAAGCAGCCGATGTGGGTGGACTTAAATCCATTAAAGGAGTGGTTAAGGTAGAGGTGGATGGAAAGGTTTACCTACTTTATAGTAGAGGTGAAACAGATATTCGGGGTGAAGTTTTCAAATATGCTGTCTCAAAGGGGCTTACCGTGCTTTCCCTAAGCGAAAATGTTCGTCCACTTGAAGATATTTTTAGGGAAATAACCCAAGGGCACTGAAACTATTCAACCAAAAACATTTATCTTTGCCCGCCTGCTGAAAATCAGGGGTAGTGGAGAGATTTGATTGATTGCAACCACGTAAAAAAATGCTAAAACAATGCTTTTTTACCTACTCTCAATCAGTTTCCCCATTTCGTGTTAACCTTAAACATCAAAATGTAATGGGATATCTATTTACTTCAGAATCTGTGTCGGAAGGCCATCCCGACAAAGTGGCTGATCAAATTTCCGATGCTTTGCTCGATGAATTTTTACGAAAAGACAAAAACTCCAAAGTTGCCATTGAGACATTCGTTACCACCGGATTGGTAATTGTGGGGGGAGAGGTGCGCACCGAAGCGTGGGTAGATATTATGGAAGTGGTGCGAAGGAAAATACGTGAGATTGGTTATACAAAACCCGAATATCGTTTCGATGCCGAGTCGTGCGGGGTGTTGAATGCCATCCACGAGCAGTCTCCCGACATTTTCCAGGGCGTGGAGAGGGGTGACTCTTACCTACAGGGAGCTGGCGACCAGGGGATGATGTTTGGCTATGCCTGCATCGAGATGGATAACTACATGCCTATGCCCATCGAACTGGCTCATCTGCTGGTGCAGCGGCTGGCTGATATTCGTCGAGAAGGTAAAGAAATGACTTATCTGCGCCCCGATTCCAAATCGCAGGTTACCATTGAATATGCGGATGATGGTACCCCGCTCAAAATCGACACCATTGTCCTCTCCACTCAGCACGATGAATTTATTCAACCCGAGGATGACTCAGAAGAGGCTCGGAAAGCTGCAGAAAGAAAGATGCAGCTGGCCATTGAAAAGGATATCCGAAACATCCTTATTCCCCGTATTCGTAAAGAACTTCCAGAGAGAGTATCCAGGCTGTTCGATGGAGCTTTTAAGCTATTGGTAAACCCAACAGGGAAATTTGTCATTGGTGGACCTCATGGTGATACCGGATTAACGGGTCGTAAAATTATAGTAGATACTTATGGAGGAAGAGGTGCGCATGGCGGTGGTGCCTTCTCTGGAAAAGATCCTTCTAAAGTAGACCGTTCAGCAGCCTATGCCCTGCGTCATGTGGCCAAAAACCTGGTGGCTGCAGGAGTTTGTACTGAGGTTTTAGTGCAGGTAGCCTATGCTATTGGGGTAGCTGAACCGGTCGGGCTTTTTGTAAACACCTTCGGTACTTGCAAAGCCAAGGACAGCCAGGGTAAAATCCTTTCGGACGCTGAACTAGCTTCTGTTATTCTTAAAACATACGATCTTCGCCCCTATGCTATTATCCACCGCCTGGGGCTGCTTAACCCTGTGTATGCACCTACAGCTCGTTATGGTCATTTTGGCCGCGATCCCTTCACTGAGGTAGTGGAGGTGGCTTATCAGGATGATAATACCTGGACTAAGGTCGACAAATCGGGTAAAGAACACTATTATAAAAATGTTGAATTCTTTGCCTGGGAAAAACTCGATTACGTCGATACTTTTAAGGATGTCTTCAACTTAAAAGATTAACTGCACAATTTTTTGTTGTAAATTCTACACCATCCGAAAACGGAAAACTTATCCGTTTTCGGATTTTTTATCGCCAAACTTTAACTCTTCCACAGAACGAATAATTAGAAATGGGGATTTATGGCATCATCAGTCATTATTATCTCTTTGAAAACGGAGTATTATTAAATATTAAATCATAATATAAGTAATTGTTTACTAATTATTTATGTGATTCGGCACAACTTTGGCTCTTATATTTATCGCAAACGTTTGATGTATGGCTGTAAAAGAGCAGTTGAATCAGATCCTGAGAAATTTCCGGAGCAGAAATTCCGGTGGTGGATATTCAATAGTTAATCATAAAATAGATCGGATGGCCTCTGCTCAATATACCGATCATGCATTAAAATTGTGCGATCCCCAGAGTGAAGAATATTATAAACTTAAGCAACTTCTTAACCGCTATGCTTAAACTTTCAATATTCATATTACTAATAGTGCTGTTTGCAATACTCGTAATCAACGAATTACGACATGCCCCATTGGCCGAAGAACAGGAAGATGGTTCATACAGATTTGTGGATGAAGAGAATGAACTATAACTGAGATCTTTTAGGCCTTTTGCTATAGTGAGGGCATACCGTGGGGAGGTATGCCCTCTCTTTTTTTTATTCAAGGGGTATAAAAAACTGGCCATGAAAGCCAATCGATCGGAAGTAATTAGGCGATTGTGGAGCTGCGGAGAGTCGAACTCCGGTCCAAACACGCAGCATAACTGCTTTCTACATGCTTATCCCCTGATTAGGTTGTCGGAAGCGGACGAGCCAGGGGCCAACCTATCCAGCTTCTTAGTCCCTGTTATCTCGCCGGATTTTCGGGACAAAAACCCGGCCAGCCTCTCTTTTACGATGCCCTGATCGGGACGCCGAAAGGCAGGGCTTCCCGGAGGACACACAGCGCTCAATCAGTCCAGATTAAGCAGCCAGTGCATAGTTGTAGTTGTTGCCATTTATTGGCTGTGAGGCAGTTTTTTACGGGCCTTTCCTCAACGCCCGGCATGCTTACAATTACACTGTCATGCTGTCAAAACCAGTCAGCCCCTCAAAGAACTTTTCGCTGCAAAAATAATAAAATTTGAACTATTTTTTTCTGGCAAAGTTTTTGTACCTTTATCAGCGCAAATTACTAACCCTAAAAGTCAAATCAAATCTCAAAAACTATGCGAAAGATTGCTCTTTTCCTGATGTTTGTAACAGCAGCCAGTGTGTTTACCGCCTGCACCAAGGATGATGAACCAATCGACAAAGCTCCCACCATTGCATTCAAGGGAGGAGCTGGCTACACTTCAGCCGATGCCACTTTGCCAGCAGGTAGTGAAGCTTCCGTTGGTATTCTTGCATCAGCTAATGCCAACACCAATGCCAAATTAGTTCGTTTTAAAGTTACCCGTACCTTCAACAACGTTCCAGAGGTTGTGCTCGACTCTACCCTGGCAAATCTATCCTCTTTCAATATGGAAGGCACCATTAATGTAAGAAAGGAAGCTGGTACTGAAAGATGGACCTTCGAAATTGTGGATAAAGACGGACAAAGTGCCAGTGTGAGCCTCAACATTACCAGTGCACCTGTAGTAAATGTTTACACCGCAATTCTTATGGGTGGACAGAACAACGTGAATGTAGGCAGTTTCTGGAGCTCGGCTGATAATAAAGTAATGAAACAGGCTGAAGCAGTAGCTAATCAAAATAAGGTAGATTTACTCTACTTCTATGGAACTATCAACCAGGCTACCATCGCAGCCGTTGACGATGATCAGGCCGCCATTGCCTGGAACAACCTTTTCGACAACTGGACTGTGAAAAATACTACTCGTTTCAAAAAGATTGGAGGTATAGATTGGAATAGCATAACCGAATATAACGAAGAATCCATACTTATTCATGCAACCAATCTTACCGATAGTCGGGTCAACATGCTACAGGTTGGCGATATTGTAGCATTTGAGACAGCTGCTACTTCTGCTAACCCTGGCAAAAAAGGCTTGTTTAAAGTGATGAGCATTGATGGCACGTTAGGTGCCGATCGAACCATAACCATTGAAGTAAAAATTCAGAAATAAAAATTTTTTCTAGAATTGAAAAAGGCTGGCTCCTTTGGGAATGCCAGCCTTTATTTTTTATTGCTTTTTGTTTACAGGCCAAGGGCTACACCCGCATAAACCGTAAAGTTGCGGTTTTTCTTCTGATCGAGAATTACATTGCCATTAGGATCGGTCAGTGGAGATTTAAGCAAATTGGAAAGCCCATGGTTGTAACGAGCACCGGCCATCAGCTGAACAGGCCCCAGATTGAAGGTGGTTCCTAAACCTGCCGCAATGCCATAATCGGTTTTATTGGTTACAAGTTTCAAATCATTATCCTCATTGTAGAATTGTTCAATCCACCCTCCATCGGGGTTTGGAACTTGAATCTTTCCCTTTTTTACCTCACGTGCACTCAGCAGCAGACTTAGGTAAGGTCCGGCTTCAAGGTGGAAAGCAATCAGGTTTACCTTGAGCAGCAAGGGCATGGTAAAGTAGTTGTAATGCTCGTAGTAGGTAAAATCACCCTGAAATTGTCCATTGGCAATGGGAGGAGCATTAAATTTCATCCCTTTGGGATCATAATTGCCTTCAAATTGCAGTGATACCAGGGGAACCAGTTTCATGTTGATGTAGCCCCCGTATGTACTTGCCATCCTGTATGCAATGGCGCTGGAGTATAAGTCGGATTCGCTACCGGTGAATCCAATGTTTGAAAAATTGATACCCGTCTTTACACCTATTTTCTGGGCATCGACTTTCGCCGCAGTGAGCAGGAATAGCGCTGCAATGAAAATGCTAAACAGTTTTCTCATAGCTTCTGGGTTTTGTTTTGGTTAAGACTTGATTAACTAAGCGATTGTATAATTTGTTGAACAAAACTAAGCAAAATAGCGGGTTTTAGCGCTACGGTAAAAGCTATCCCAAATACACCGCCCCAGAAATGGGTATCGTGCCCGATGGGCCCATCTCCTTTACGTGCCATAAGGTAGGAGTACAAAAGATAAGCAGCTCCGAATAATACTGCAGGAAAACTAAAGGGCAGAAAAATAAGGCTGAGGCGCATGAAAGGGTTGAAAATAATTATGGAAAATACTACTGCACTTATAGCTCCGCTGGCCCCTACTGCATTATAAAGGAGATTTTCCTTATGCCTTCCAAACGTGGGAGTAACCGAAAAGACTATGCCCCCCAAATAAAGCAACATAAAATAGAATACCCCTTTGGTACCAAAATAATACATGAAGTATCTCTCTGCTGCTGGACCAAAACTATAGAGTACATACATGTTGATGAACAAGTGGATCCAATCAGCGTGGAGGAAGGCATAAGTGATAAACCTCCATTGTTCCTTGTCATACTTTATCCGAAAAGCATTAAACTTCAGCTTATCAAACATCTTTTGATTGGAAAAAGCTGCAATTGATACAATGCTAGTAATTAGTAATATGATAAGGGAAGCAGACATATAAAAATTAAAAGTATTACCCTCTGGGACCTGTTTTTACCTCACCGCTTGAATAATCAAGTTCGGAGCCAAACATACTATGGGGAATAAGATAAACAAGCAAGGTTATCACTGCTGCAAGAACAGGCCAAAGCCGATTTTGAGGTTCTTTCTTGAGTTTTATCACTGCAATAGTCCAAAAAACGATGGCTGCGAGCGTTTTATTATCGGTCAGGTCATGCCCGAAAGGCCAGCCAGTCCAGAAAGCTCCGAAAGCGAATTTTTGCACCAGCGGACCCAAAATTAATCCACCGATGGACAATAAAATGAGGGTCGTTAGTGCGTATTTAAAGGTTTGCATACGGCCTGAAATGGCCTCCAACCCTGCTCTGAGGGAAAACAACATCCCAAAGAACATAAAAATGATATGTGGTATAAGGATGTAAAGAGGAACCTTACCTTTAAACCGAATAACTACGGGTTCGTTGGTCAAAGGATAGGAACGACCATCCTTAATTAAGGTAACCATATACTCCAGTTTTCCAGCAGCCGGTTGTTTGGGTAAAAAACCAACCAGTTCATTACCCTGCAGCTGCAAAATTCCTCCATCCCATTCTTCATTTACATTCAGACGTTTGTATTTGTAAATTCCATGAATAGAGGTGTCAGCCACTTGAATGGCGATTTTGGCATTCTCATCATTTTCCTGACTTCGGAGCAGGCGAAATTTAATGATGTGGCCTTCTATTTCTATTTTGCCTCTTTTGGGATGTGTAGGGCCCGTAAGTCGTTGATAAGTGGCCGATGCCAGCATCAATACAAACGCTAAAATCCACAAGAGCACCGATTGGGAAGAGTTTTTCATGGGATTCTTTTTCAATGTTTAACAAATTCGGGTTCAATCAGACTATTACCACAACCATTATCATGGTCTTTAGGTTCAATCTGCAAAGTTACATGCGCAATCCCGAATTCCGTGGTCAGTATTTCCTCGGCTTTTACCCTCAGTAAATCAGCCTGTTTTAGAGACATATCTGCATTAGCTCTGAAATGAGCCTCGAAATGAATGGTATTGTCGTCGAGTCGCCAGATATGTATATGATGAATGTCGCTGATACCATCTACCTGTCTGATTTTTTGGGAAATGACCTGGATGTCAATACCCGGTGGGGCTGCCATCAACAGAATGGAAACTGCATTGCGAAGAATATGTAATGCTTCGTATCCGATGTAAAGACTGATGATAATCGTTAGCAGGGGATCCACAAAATGCCATCCGGTAAAAGCCATTATTATGGCTCCCCCTATCACTGCAACCGAAGAAACCGTATCTCCCAGCAAATGTAGGTATGCCGATCGTATATTCACACTTTCTTTATGGATACCATGAAGCAGAAGCATTCCGGCCAGGTTACCAATAAGTCCTGCCAGTGCTATCCATCCCATGAGATGAAAATTGATTTCCCTTGGATGCAGCCATCGCTGAAAAGCTTCGAGAATGAGAAAACTTGAAATGGCTATTAGCAGCGAACTGTTGATAAATGCTGCCAATATTTCTGAACGGCGCAGTCCGAAAGTATGTTTTTCAGTATGCTGACGTTGGCTCAGCCGGATGGCTATATAGCTAATAACCAACGATAGGGTATCTGCTAGATTGTGAATAGCATCGGATAATAGTGCCAGAGAGCCTGACAACAGTCCTCCTGCTACTTCGGCAAGGGCTATGCCTATATTGGCGGCAGTAGCATCCGCCAAGCGCTTTTCTTGAGAGCTTGCCTGCGGTTTATGATAGTGCACTTGTATTCCGTTTTTAAAATTGCAAAAATATTATTCCACAATTGCCTCGTAAGCCGCCTGATGAATGCGGGTACGGATGTTGAGCTTATTAATCAGGTGGTTTTCTTCATTAGGTTGCACCCGATTGCTCAGAAAAACATAGATAAGACCGTTTGCGGGGTCGGCCCAGACGTAAGTACCCGTAAAACCTGAATGTCCGAAACTTTGAGGCGAGGCAGCAGGGCATACCGGGCCATTGGGTTCAGGATACAAAGGCGGTTTGTCAAAACCTAGCCCCCTGCGGTTTTTCTCAGGATGAGGACCGTAACTGGTAAAATGTCTGATAGTTTCAGCCTCGAAAAATTTCACTCCATTATAATTTCCTTCCCATAAAAGCATTTGCATAATGCGGGCCAGGTCGAGGGCATGCGAAAAGAGGCCGGCGTGGCCTGACACTCCGCCCAGCATGGCTGCCGCCGGATCGTGCACATAGCCTTTGAGTAGTTGTTTGCGAAATTCGGTGTCAATACTTGTGGGCGCTATTCTTCGGGAGGGAATGGTTTCCCATGGATTGAACCTGAGTGAGGCCAGCCCCATGGGGCGGTAAAAATTTTCCTCGAGGTACTCCGCAAAGGGCTGATGGGTTACCCGCTCAATACCAAATTTCAACAAAATAAATCCAAAGTCGCTGTAGACAAATTTTCCTGATGGATTTACTCTTGTATGGTCGATTATTGAGAGGATGGTGTCGATGTAATCGTTTCTCATGTAAAGACTGCCTGCCACTGGGATTTCAAAACCTGGTCTGAAGGTAGATGAGTAGTAGCGAGAAGAGGGAACTCCTTCGTCCAATGTTTTTTTGTAAAAGGGAATCCAGGGATATAGCCCAGCCTGATGCCTCAAAACATCGCTCAGCCTGGCATTACGTAACCGGTGATTGGTCAATTGGGGGAGAATTTCTTTCAATTGTGTATCATCGTCCCAAACTTTTTGCTCGTATAATCGCATGACGGCCAGCGTGGTGGCTGCGATTTTTGTAACAGAAGCGATGTCGTAAAGGTCAGTTATGGCAACTGGTGATGTACCTGCTGCATCTTGTTTACCAAATGCTTTGTAATAAAATACCCTCCCATGGCGGGCCAAAAGTATTTGACAACCGGGGTATGCACCTTTTTTTACTCCTTCCTGGGCTATGCTGTCAATTTTTACTAGTTTATGGGGATCGATGCCCACTTCGGCAGGTTCGGCCCAGCGGAGTACATTTTGCGTTTGAGTCTTGAGGCCATCACCCATCCTAAACCGGGCGCCGACGCTGGCGGGAAGCTTTCCTGAGCTAGATACTTCCCCAAAAACTATTTCCATGGCTGCACGCAATGCTTGCTCCTGATTTTGCCAGAGAAAAACCTGGGCGGATTGGCTGGCACGAAAAGTAAAGTTGCCCGCAGCATAGCCAGGGCCCACTATGAGAGTGATATTCGGTAATGTATTAATCAGTAGATTGCATGCAGCAGTGCTTTTAGAATTCAGCCCGTAGTTTTTGTTTTGGAATTTAGAGGGAATATGGAGCGCTACGAGTGTCATATCGTAATACTGTAGTGTATCTGTCAGTCGTTGGAGTTCTATGGTGTCTTCTGGGTTGCTTAGGATGAAATAACCCGCATCAGCCATCAGCCAGGTGAGTTCCTGTAAGGTTAGATTATGCTGAAAGATGCTGATAACTGCCAATCGCGGAAATTTCGCCGGACGATAGGGAAGTAGGGAGGTGTCGCCACACACCGTAATAGCATTGCGGTAAATATTTTTAACCAGCGAAAAATATTCAGGACGATTCAAATCGTTTAGCAGTCCTTGTGAGTTGGGCGAACTATTCTCCCACAGTCCAGCCTTAAATTTGTAGGCCAGCACTCTGCGGCAATGTTCTTCCATCTCCTGTAGGGTGATTTGCCCCGAATCCACTGCCTTTCGGATAGCTTTTATGGCTTCTTCGGCATTCCTGGGTAGCAAAAGGATGTCGTTACCGGCTTTTAGTGCTTTTACTTCAATTTCTCCTGGATAGGAGGGTTTACCAGCGCCTTGCATATCGAGGGCATCGGTAATGATTAACCCGGAAAAACCCATCTGCTTCCTTAGTAGCTGGGTAACGACGATAGGCGAGAGTGAAGCAGGTTGCCCTGAGAGCGAATCGAGGGCGGGAACCCACAAATGTCCTGTCATGATGGCATCAGTAGCCTGCAGGTTCTGTTGAAAGGGTACGAGGTGTTTTTTATAAATCTGGTCAGCATTGAGTTTGATAATCGGAAGAACGTAGTGCGAGTCGGTCTCGGAGTCGCCATGCCCGGGGAAATGTTTTAAACAACTCAGCACTCTGGCCTGATGCAACCCTTCAAGATATTTCCCCGAAAATCGCCCAATCTGTTCCGGATCTTCACCAAAAGCCCTCTGCCCTATGACAGGATTGGCAGGATTGGTATTGACATCGGCCACTGGGGCAAAATTGAGATGCACACCTAATCTTTTACATTGATCGCCCGCCATTCTACCCGCTTCTAGTGCAAAGTTCTCATTGCCAGTGGCTCCAATTACCATCATATCGGGCAATGCCACCACACTGTCGAGTCGCATGGCAGGACCTGTTTCAGCATCCATGGCAATCATTAGGGGTACTCGGGCCTTTTGCTGCAGCCTTTGGGTGAGCTGAACCTGGTAAGTAGGGGATCCTTTGAAAAAGGTTAGTCCACCGATTGCATAGGTTTGAATGAGCCTTTCAACTTCAGCGTAGTATTTTTCGTCTTTACCGCTCATTACTCTGATATTCAGAAGTTGACCTATTTTCTCGTCAAGGCTGAGACTTTGCAGCACCGAGTCGACCCAAACCATAGAATCGGGGCGGATGGAGGTCCTGGGCTGAGCGGAGGTGACGAGGGGCAAAAGAAACGTAAAACAAATTAGGAGACAGAAAAATATGCTACGGGTGGGCGCCATTTCTTGCGATGCTTAGATGTTATGGATAGCCATCGTCAAAGATAGGTAATCGCTGAGTTTTGAAACAATTTAACGAACTTTGACCCGTTAAGATACTCAACCCTCCCTCAATTCTATATCCCGCATAATTTTACCGAACGTTGGCCAACGACAAAGATCAGAAGATACTGAGCCTTTTGCGCAGACCTGAAACCCGAAACTATGGTTTTCAACTGCTGGTGGATACTTACAAGGAAAGGCTATATTCCATTGTTCGTCGTATGGTTATTCGCCACGACGATGCCGACGACATTGTGCAGGATGTTTTTATTAGGATTTGGGAAAATATCGATGGATTTAGGGAAGAGTCTTCTCTTTACACATGGATTTACCGAATTGCCATCAATGAATCCTTACGTTTTCTCAAAAGCAAGCGCTTGCGTCTTTTCCTTCCTATGCTCGACATTTCTGCCCAATTGGAAAAACTAATAGATGATCCGCAACATTTTAGTGGTAACCAGATTGAACGAAAATTGCAGAAAGCTATTTTGAAATTGCCAGATAAGCAGCGGCTGGTCTTTAACATGCGTTACTACGAGGGGCTTACCTACGAAGAAATATCGGAGATGCTCGGTACTTCGGTGGGTGCACTTAAAGCAAGCTACCACCTGGCCGTGAAGAAAATCGAAAAATACCTTGATTAGATTAAACCAACTAACTTAGCACCTTTCAAAATCTATAACAGGAAACGGGGAAATGAAAAATAAGTTAAACATAAAAGCGAGCTCTGAAGACAACCTCAGAGACCTTGTGGGAACAGGAGGCGAATTTCCTGTACCTGATGGTTACTTCGAGGGTTTCAATGAACGTCTGAGAGCCCGCTTGCAAGTGCAACGAGAATTAGCCAGACCCAGGAGCAAAAGTTTTCAGCTTATTTTTGCAATAACCTCAGCTGCAGCCGCAGTAACACTAGCTTTTTTTCTCTTTAAATCTGTCAATCAACCACCTGCTTCCAAAGATAGTAATAAATGGGTAGTTAATGATTATACAGAGGAATCGTACATTACTTATTTGGTATATACTACTGCAGAACAGAATCTTTTTCAGCCAGATTCTGCCTTCGATAGTCTTTCGAATAATGATCACCGTTTAACCCATGAGAGGGCTCAATCGAAAGAAAACCTCGACCCGGAAGAAGTCATTGAATATCTTTTCTACAACAACGGAAATGTTTATACAATAATGGATTGGAAATGAACAGAATTTTTATTATATTACTCATGTTTATGGGGTTGACGGTTTCAGCAAGCCGTGTCGCCCAACTGTGTGATCAGGATGATAAAGATAAATGGGAAAAAATAAAGGCCCGCAAAGTAGCATACATGACTTCGAAGCTCGACCTGACAGTACAGGAAAGCCAGGCATTCTGGCCACTTTATAACGAATACAGTGATAAACGTGATAAATTATTGTTTGAATTGTATCCCAAGCTTTCCGATGAAGAAATTAACCTGTTGATGAACCTTTCTGATAAGGAAGCAGCTGAACGAATGGATGCCTATTTCAATAAGCAGGCTCAACTAAATTCATTGGAAAAAGAATACAACCAGAAATTCAGAAAAATTCTGCCAGAGCACAAAGTTTTACGTATGTACATGGCAGAGATGCTCTTCAGAAAAGAATTACTCAATGATCTCCGCAACTCCGGACCTACCAAAAACAGCAAACCTCATGTCAAGCCTAAATAACTAGGATTAAGGCTTTTTAGGTAAAGAGGTCGTCATTATAGACCTCTTTTTTTATTCTTTGGGACTTAGTCCCTGAGCTGGTTGAGGACGTGTGGCAGGCTCATCTTTTACTGCTGGATTGCGTGCGTCTATGTCTTTTATCAGGTAAAGTTTCCCGTTACGCCACTGGTAAGCATCCGTAATATTCAGAATAGGAACAGGGGCGGCTACGCCTGGCTCGCGACCCAACCGGCTGAAAACTATCAAGAAGTACTGGCGAGGAATAGCTTTTCGGCTATACCATACTCGCTGATAGACCTTCTGTTTTTCGTATCTTAATGGAAAATATGCATCTTTCTGATATTCAAATATTTTTCTAAAATTGCGGTGGTCAGAAAAAATTTGAGCGCCCAACAGTGGTTCGCCAGCCGATGTAAAAGTTAATACCTCTATGAGTTTGCGGGCTAATGGATACTTGCCTCCATCCCATCCCAGAAGAATGATATAATTGTGTTTTTTGTATCGATACTCAATTAACTGGTAATAGACGGCCCCGAACCATTGTGCTGTCGTGGTCTGGAGCGCCTCTGGTCGGTTAAGGGTCTCTTTGGAGTCTTTAAGTACAAAAGTTTGGAACTCCCTCTTTTTTGGGGTAAGGATAAGACCTCCATAATAAAAACTTCCCGTGAGGAGCGGAACGCTCCACGAAATGATTTGTACCGAAGAATCCCTGGTGGCAAGGAGGCTGAATTTTGCACCGGGTTTAAGAACTTGTCCCGGTCGCAGCCCTTGCTTTAAGAGTTCAGAAAGACGATGAGCCACTTCTTCGGTTTTCTTTATTCTTATTCGGTCGGACGGGGCATGGAGCATGGTATCCCAATCTGCCCTGATGGCTTTAATGGCTAAAGTGTCTGCGGCTATGCCTGTGGCATTCCAATTCAGAATTATCCAAACCATCAAGCAAGCTTTTCTCATTTGTGAGGATTTTGCTTACTAAACGGCCGGGTCAAAGTTATATTTTTGCAGGCCCAAAAGAAAAATATGACGCTGGAAGAAAGAATACAAGCCTTTGTTGATCTGGGACGGATCATTCGATCGGTCGTCGGTGAAAAAATGCCACAGGCGCTTTCACCTGTAGAAGAGCGACTGGCTGCCGATCTACGATTCTTGATTGAGGACCATTTAAATACCAATCCCTGGTTCGACCCATTTCATGTGAGGTATGCCCTTCAGGCTATTGCAAGTATGTTGGGTGAAAACGAGCTCCGACATTGGGCAGCGGCATATCCGGGCCTTACTGAAACGAGCAACCAAAAGGTTGCTTTGATAATGGCAGGAAATCTACCGGCCGTGGGATTTCACGATTTCCTGTCGGTGCTGCTGGCCGGGCATTCTGCCCTCATTCGCCTCTCCTCCGAAGATCGTTGGCTGATTCCATGGATGGCAAACTGTTTAACTACTTTATACCCCCGCTTCTCTCCTTTTATTCATTTTTTCGACGAACCTTTGCGAGGCTTCGATGCTGTAATTGCCACCGGCTCAAACAATTCGGCCCGCTATTTTGAATATTACTTTGGAAAATATCCCCACATCATCCGACGAAATATGAATGCTGTGGCAGTGATCTCAGGCAATGAAGCTCCTGACGAACTCGAAGGAATAGTCGACGATATACTGCTCTACTATGGCAGGGGCTGTCGCAGTGTTTCCCAACTTCTGGTTCCCGCTGATTACGATTGGGGCCCTATTTTGAAGGCACTTTATAAATATGACCACTACTCAGTTCATTTCAAGTTTTTCAACAACTATGAATACAACAAGGCCGTAATGCTGGTCAACAAAGTACCCCACCTCGACACAGGATTCCTTTTACTCACAGAAAATGCTTCTATTAACAGTCCTCTGGCGGTGGTTCATTATCTTCGTTATCATTCGTTGGAGGAAATTGAAAGTTACCTGAAGCACCACTCGGGTCAAATTCAATGTGTATCGACAGCCCTCCCTCTGAATTATCCCCATGTACAGCCCGGAACCACTCAGATGCCTGCCCTTACCGATTACGCTGACAGGATAGATACTATGTCATTTTTATGCGATTTAAAAAATTTTGCCAAAAACCTTTGAGAATATTTTTTTTTGCGTACCTTTGCAACCCTAAAAATTAGTGGAGAACCTATGAAAAAAGATATTCATCCTTCCGATTACAGGCTGGTGGTTTTCAAAGATATGTCGAATGACTACGCATTTCTTACCCGCAGCACGGCCAAAACTAAAGATACCATCGTATGGGAAGATGGTAAAGAATATCCTTTGGTAAAACTTGAAATTTCGCATACTTCGCATCCCTTTTTCACTGGCAAGGTTAAACTGGTTGACACCACCGGAAGGGTTGATAAGTTTATGAGCAAATACAAGAAACACTATCAGGACAAACAGAAATAACAAATTAGCTGTTTAATAAGGGAAAGAGGTTGTCTTCTTAGAGGCAGCCTCTTTTTTGTTCCCCCGTTCTGAACTTATAGGATTGTTAATATGTTTTTAATAAAAAAATACTCTCTGGGGTTTATGTTTGCTAAATTTATGTTAAAATTGAGGTGTGAAAACCTGTAAATCCGCTGAGTGTTTAAGTTGCTCAATATAAATTTGTTAAAGTAATGAATTATATCCTTTTTGACGATTTTTCCCGAAGCAATCTCTTGCCATTGACCTTCACCCGTCCCGTAGCTGACCTCCTGGCCGGCATCCTCACTCTGCGTCAAAAGTGGGAGTTGATGTTAGGCGCCCCCACCTCCTCTCTTACCGAGGAATATCTCGCCCAAAAATTTCCTTTGCTAAAAGGTGAGGACAATATACTCATCAATGGCTCTATAGTCCCCAATGAGGCTGTGGTGCAAGCCATAAAAAATCTAAGCCCCAATCAAGCCTTGCTAAGCAACGATGTAATAGTAGCCCTGCATGTGGAAGCCGAAAATTTGGACAAAGTGGGCGAGGGGGATACTGAGGGTATCGAGGAAACCGATCTTCAAGTCGATTTTATTAAAATAAATTACCCATGGGATCTGTTTAGTTTTAATGATAAATATATTGCCGACGATTTTCAGCTACTCACCCGCTACCGTAAATCGGCACCTATTCCAGCCTCAGTCCGTGCAACGGGCGTTGAGAATATTTTTATTGAGGAAGGTGCCAAATTAGAAAATTGTATTCTCAATGCTAGTAATGGCCCTATATATATCGGTCGTGATGCTGAGATTTGGGAAGGAGCTGTGGTTAGAGGACCTGTAGCTATCCTGGATGGAGCTATCGTAAAAATGAATGCCATCATTTATGGAGGCACAACCATAGGTAAGCATGCCAAGGTAGGAGGCGAAATCGAAAATTCTATTATTTTTGGGTATTCTAATAAACCTCATGCGGGTTACCTGGGCCATTCCGTAATAGGTGAATGGTGCAATATAGCAGCCGGAACCAATGTGGCCAATCTAAACAATACCTATAAACCTGTAAAAATGTGGAACTATACACAGGCCCGTTTTATCGACACCGGTTTGCAGTTTTGCGGCTTAGTGATGGGCGATCATTCAAAAACAGGAATAAATACTGCGTTTAACACGGGTTCGGTGGTGGGCGTTAGTTCCAATGTGTTTGGCTATGGCTACCAGCGAAATTTTGTAGCTTCATTCATGTGGGGAGGTCCTCATACGGGCTATCAGGGCTACGACCTGGATAAAGCGCTTGATACAGCTGCAGAAATGTTTAACAGAAGAAACCTTTCATTCTCGGAAATCGAACAGGGCATCCTTAAAGCCATTTTCGATATCACCAAAGATAATCGCCGGCTTTGATAATTCTTGTCATAGAAATAATAGTAAAGGGAGGCTTCGCACCTCCCTTTTTTGTTATGCCTTCATTTCTCCGGCAGCGGCCTGGGTTTTGGCTGATGCCTTTTTGCGCCTTCTGGGACGGCGAACTCCATAAGTCCCCAGGATGATTTTTCCGCGTTTGCTTCTTTTATCTCCTTTTCCCATAAAAGTGTAATTATGTAATTATTTTGAAGGAATAAACAGAGAGGCAAATTTACGGTAAATTTTTCATGTTACTAAGAAATTGGCGGATTAAGACTTCAGCATGCTTATTGGCATTGATGCTCCATTGAAGCAAAACATCTTCTCTCTCTTCCTCACTGAGCTCCCAG
>JBMFOU010000033.1:0-32064 GCA_049969475.1 Bacteroidales bacterium
CCTACTGGAAAAGGAGGTAATCCGGCGTTTTGAGTTTGAAAGCCTTTACCATGCCTGCGATGTCTTGGAACGATACTTTAACTGGCATAACCATAAAAAACGACGTCATGCGTTGGGTAAAATTAGCCCTGCAGATTACTGGCATAGAGCTTTTCCTTGTCATCCTGCCTGTGCCACCAAAAGCCGTAAGTGGAGAATTTGTCCAGGGCGATGATACCTTTGAAAAACCAAACAGCTTATCATCGCTTGCTTTACCCTTGACAAATTCGCCAGCGGGGGCTATCTTTGCTCGGGCAGGATGACAAGGAATTTGTCCTAAACCATTTTTTTAAAAGTGTCCAGAAAATAGGGTGTTAAACTACAGAAAACAGCAAAGTAATAACACAATTTTTACAAAGTCAGATAGATAGAGGGCTTAAGTATGAGCAAGGGTTACTCTTCATCAAAGATGGTAGTAAAGGTATTAAGAGGGGAATTGAGGAAATTTTTGCTCACAGAGCTATAATTCAACGATGTACCTGGCACAAAAGAGAGAACATTCTTAGTTATTTACCTCAAAGCTTACATATATCCTTCAAAAAGAAATACCATGCGGCTCTTAATAAACCTAACTATTTACAAGCAAGGCAAAGTTTGTATGAGTTAGCAGCCGAGCTTAAAAAAGAAAACCTGAGTGCTTCCCATTCGTTGCTTGAGGGCATGGAGGAACTATTGACTTTGCACAAATTGGGCATTAACGAGGGATTTTTTGATAGTTTTTCGACCACTCATTGCATTGAAAACATTAATGCACAACTAAGCAAATATTTAGGTAGAGTGAAGCGATGGATGAATTCAGAGCAACGCTATCGATGGGTAGCAGCTGCATTACTTGAGGTGGAAACAAGAACCAGAAAAGTTAATAATTTTAAAAACCTTTCTAAAATGAGAAAAACTATTATGCAACACCTTCAGGTTGAAGCAACTCCTACCTCTTGATAAATTTCAACTAAAATTGGGACAATACCTATCATTATCATTATCGTAATTTTGCCCTATGAATAAACCTACAGAATTACTGGGCACGCTTTTTCTTCAATCCACCGGCATCACCACCGATAGCAGGTCTGTAAAGCCAGGGAATATATTTTTTGCTCTCAAGGGAGAGAAATTTGATGGAAACCTTTATGCTGCTCAGGCGCTTGAATCGGGAGCAATGGCTGTTGTGGTTGATAATCCGGAGGTAGTTGCAGGTGAGTCGTTCATACTCGTAGAAAATACGCTTACGGCGTTACAAGATCTGGCCCGCTGGTACCGCAGGCAACTCTCCTGTCCCGTCATTGGCATAACAGGTTCCAACGGAAAAACGACAACCAAGGAGCTGATTGCTGCCGTTTTAAACACTCAGTTCTCTACCGAATTCACCCGCGGCAACCTGAACAACCATCTGGGTGTTCCTCTGACCCTTCTGCGTATTCCCTTATCAGCTGAAATGGCGGTTATTGAGATGGGAGCCAATCATCCGGGAGAAATCGATTTCCTGAGTCGCATCGCCAAACCTACCCATGGAATCATCACCAACATAGGAAAGGCGCACCTCGAAGGATTTGGTGGTTTTGAAGGAGTCGTTCGCACCAAGACCGAACTCTACAGATACCTCAGGGAAACCACTGGAACTGCCTTTGTGAATGGTTCCGACAATCTTTTAATGCAACATAGTGAGGGTTTGAATAGAATCGTGTATAATGACTTCGAAGCCGCCATCAGGGGTGAAGTGCTGAGCGATGAAGGTTTATTGAAAATCGGATTACTCATAAAAAACCAATATTATACAGTGCAAACCCAGCTGGTAGGAGGATATAACCTGCCCAACATGCTGGCTGCTGCTTCCATCGGACATTTTATGGGAGTTACCGACGAAAACATCGTTAAAGCCCTGGAGTCGTATGTCCCCACCAATAATCGTTCGCAGTGGTTGGAGACCCCAAAAAACCGGGTCATCCTGGATGCCTATAATGCCAATCCCTCGAGCATGCAGGCAGCTTTGCTCAATTTCATGAAACAGCCTCATCGGCCCAAAGCGGTGATTTTGGGGGAAATGCTGGAATTGGGAGCGGACTCATCCCGCGAACATGCCGAAATTGCCCGGCTGGCAGAGTCCGGTGGATTCGACAAAATATGGTTTACCGGCGCTGGCTTCAGGGATGTGAAACAAGGGACATGGTTTGAAAATACAGCTGAGCTGAAAGATTATCTGAGGCAAAATCCATTGCAGGGGTATCTGATTCTGGTGAAAGGAAGCCGGGGAAATCATCTGGAAGAAATCACGGATGTTTTGTAAAAAAGACGAATACAAAGTTTTAGGGCTGATGTCGGGTACCTCGCTCGACGGACTCGATATGGCCTATTGCCGGTTTACCCGGGGTAGTGAAGGAGAATGGAAATACGAAATACTGGTTGCTGAGACCCTGCCCTGGGAGGAAAGCTGGCAAAGAAGCATTCACGATGCTTATTACCTGCAAGGCCCGAAGCTCATGGAATTTCACTTCAGGCTGGGGCATGAAATGGGACGCAGGGCTTCTGCATTTATTCACAAGTACAGGATTAGGCCAGATTTTATAGCATCCCACGGGCAAACCATTTACCACAATCCAGCAGCAGGATATACTTTTCAGGCAGGCAGCGGAGCAGCATTGGCTGCTCAAACGGGCTTGCCAGTTGTAAGCGATTTCAGGTCAGTGGATGTAGCCCTGGGAGGGCAGGGAGCTCCATTGGTACCCATCGGAGACAAACTCTTGTTCAGCGAATACGGAGCCTGTCTTAACCTCGGAGGATTTGCCAATATCAGCCACGACGACGCCAAAGGCCATCGCATAGCTTATGACCTTTGTCCGGCCAATATGGCCCTCAATCATCTGGCTGGTATGGTGGGCCTGCCTTTCGATAAGGAGGGTCATCTGGCATCCCGGGGAAACGTCATTCAAGATTTGCTACACCGTCTGCAAAACCTCAATTATTTCCATGAAACCCCGCCCAAGTCATTGGGGAGAGAATGGTTCGAGCGGGTGTTTCTGCCAGAATTGCACAGGCATGAAATTTCACCCCAAGATGGCCTCCGCACGGTCAGCGAACTGATTGCCTGGACACTGGAAAAAGCGGTCACATTTATCCCTAACCCTCGGCAAGGCCTGCTGATAACCGGTGGAGGTGCCCACAATCAATTTCTTATTAAGACGTTTAAAGAAAAACTTAACATACCCCTTACAATTCCTGATTCACGACTGGTTGATTTCAAAGAAGCTTTGATTTTTGCTTTTTTGGGTGTTTTGTTCGTAGAGGGAGAGGTAAATTGCCTAAAAGAAGTAACCGGGGCACGTCGCAACAGTATTGGAGGTTGCCTGTACCAGGGCTCGGTTGATTAATCAATTGTTAATTAAATAACATTGTTAAAAAATTAACAATTATTTTATTATCTAAAAATCAACACTTTACATTTATAAAAGTAATTGATATGTAGTTTTTTTGATTTGGTACAATGGGAATTAATCCTAATTTTGCCGCCCGCAACATTCTATAAAAGAAATGGAAAGCAAACTTCAGGAGCTTACCTCACGCATTTATCGTGAAGGGATAGAAAAGGCCCAGGCAGAGGCCGCGCAGATTAAGGAAGAAGCCAGCCGGCAGGCTGAAGAAATGCTCGAAAACGCCCGGCTTGAAGCCCGGCGCATCGTAGAAGAAGCTCAAAAAGAAGCGGAAGAGCTCAAGCGAAACGTGAGTAACGAAATCCGTATGTCGTCGAGGCAGGCTATGGCCGCCCTACGCCAGCAAATCACCGAGCTCATAACTACCCAAATGATTGCTGGTCCCCTTAAGGAAGCCATCAACGACCGGGAATTCCTCAAAAAACTCATGGAAACCATTATTAAAAACTGGAATAACCAGTCGAACGGACAAGGGCTGACGGTCATGCTTTCGCCCTCGGAGGAAAAAGAGTTGGGAGCCTGGATCGAATCCCGGGGACGACAACTGCTCTCAGGAGGCATTCAGGTAGTTTATGATGATAAAACCGGCAAAGGTTTCCGCATTGGCCCGGCCGATAAAAGCTACATCATTTCGTTTACTGAAGAAGATTTCGAAAACTTTTTCCGCACCTATCTGCGCCCTCGAACCATTAAACTGCTTTACGGAGGAGAATAATGTCGGGCAGAAACTATTACTATCTCGTTGCCGGCCTTCCCGACCTGGTAATGGAGCAGTCGAAGGTAAAGAGTACCCTTCAGGAACTGAAGACAGAATTAGCCCATTACCTTCACCCGGCCGATTTCAGGCTGGTAGAACAGCTTTTCTGGCCTATCGACCATCGCAACGTTTACCATCTGCTACTAAAAACGGGAGAAGCCTATCAACCCGGAGGTCGCTTCAGTGTGGATGAGCTGGAGGAAGAGATTAAAAATCCCTCACGACTACCCAGTTATGTAGCTACTTTTATTAAAGCTCATAAAAACAACGAGCCCATCTGGCCTCAACTAAGCTGGGAAGATCAGCTTACCGCCCTATATATCAATGAGATGGAGCGATCCTCCAACAAATTCATGCAGCATTGGTTCACCTTCGAAAAAAACCTTCGTAATGTGTTGGCTGCCCTCACGGCCCGAAAGTTTAAACTAGATGCCAGCCATTTTATTATCGGCGATGACGAGGTGAGTCGTGCGATTGCCCGCAGTCAATCCCGCGATTTTGGAATTCATGACTTGTTTCCTCAGGTGGAAAGAATCATCCAGATTTTCGAAACCACCCAGTTGGCCGAGCGGGAGAAAAGCCTCGACGTGCTTCGTTGGAATTATCTCGACGAACTCAATACCTTCCATTATTTCACCATAGAAGTCATTCTGGCCTTTATTATCAAACTACAGATTGTGCAGCGCTGGATGGCACTAGATCCAAAGGCAGGAATGGAAATATTCCGCCGTTTGCTTAAAGACCTCGAAAATAGTTATGAATTTCCCAAAGAATTTAAAAAATAATGAAAACCACCGCTAAAACTACAGGCAAAGTATCGGGCATAGTAGCCAACCTGGTGATAGTAGAAGTGGAGGGTCCGGTTGCCCAAAACGAGATCTGCTACATACACCATGGTGAGGTACGACTCATGGCCGAAGTCATCAAAGTGGTCGGCAACAAAGCTTACACGCAGGTATTCGAAAGCACGCGCGGTCTGCGACCCGGTTCCTTCGCAGAATTTGAGGGACACATGCTTCAGGCCACACTGGGACCTGGCATTCTTTCAAGCATCTATGATGGTCTGATGCACGACCTCCATGAGATGACGGGTGTATTCCTTAAGCGCGGAGAATATACCCGCGCCGTAGATCCCGAAAAAGAGTGGGACTTCACCCCCCTGGCCCAACCCGGTGATACCGTAGAAGCTGCCGATTGGCTGGGTGAAGTGATGGAAAATTCCATACCCCACCGCATCATGGTGCCTTTCGTGTTTGAAGGAAAGTACACCGTAAAAAGCATCGTTCCTGCCGGGAAATATAAAGTGCACGACACCATTGCCATCCTTACAGGAAAAGATGGCAAGGAATATCCGATTAGCATGGTGCAATACTGGCCTGTAAAAAAAGCCATCAAAGCCTACCGCGAAAAACCCCGCCCTTTCAAACTCCTGCAAACGGGCGTCAGAACCATCGATACCCTCAACCCCATCACGGAAGGGGGCACAGGATTTATTCCCGGACCTTTCGGCAGTGGAAAAACCGTGCTGCAGCATGCGCTTTCCAAACAAGCAGAGGCGGACATTGTAATCGTTGCCGCCTGCGGTGAGCGTGCTAACGAGGTAGTGGAACTTTTTGTGGAATTTCCCGAATTGGAAGACCCCCGCACGGGCCGTAAACTGATGGAACGTACCACCATCATTGCCAATACTTCCAACATGCCTGTGGCTGCCCGTGAAGCTTCGGTTTACACAGCCATGACCATTGCTGAGTATTACCGCTCGATGGGCCATAAAATTTTGCTGCTGGCCGACTCAACCTCGCGTTGGGCTCAAGCCTTGCGTGAAATGTCGAACCGCATGGAAGAACTACCCGGTCCTGACGCCTTCCCCATGGACCTACCCGCTATTATTTCAAACTTCTATGCAAGGGCCGGATTCGTATATCTTAAAAACGGACACACGGGCTCCATCACCTTTATCGGCACGGTTTCGCCTGCCGGAGGTAACCTGAAGGAACCCGTTACCGAATCCACCAAAAAAGTGGCCCGTGCCTTCTACGCACTTTCTCAGCAACGTGCCGATAGCAAGCGCTACCCTGCCATCGACCCCATTGACTCCTATTCCAAATACCTCGAATATCCCGAGGTACAGGAGACCTTGAAAAATACTGTGGCCGACAATTGGGTGGATCAGGTGATGCTGATGAAAAATATTCTCATCCGTGGGAAGGAGGCTGCCGAACAAATCAATATCCTGGGTGACGATGGCGTTCCCCTCGATTATCACCTCACCTACTGGAAATCGGAAGTCATCGATAGTATTATCCTTCAGCAAGACGCTTTCGACCGTATTGATAGCAACACACCCATGGAACGTCAGCGTTACATGGTGGAAAAAGTACTGGAGATATACCACACCGATTTCGATTTCGATAGTTTCGAAGAGGTTAACCCCTATTTCAAACGCATTATCAACCAACTCAAGCAGATGAACTACTCCGGTTTTATGTCGGAAGAGTTCAAAAAGTTTGAAGAGGAATTGCACAACATCATTGCAGAAAGGAAGGTACAGTCATGAGTGGAACAGCATTTCAGAAAATTTACACCCATATTACGCATATCACCAAAGCCACCTGTACACTCAAAGCCACGGGTGTTGGAAACGAGGAGCTGGCCCTGGTACATGGACGCCTGGCCCAGGTAGTAAAAATCATGGGCGATCAGGTTACCCTGCAGGTTTTTGCAGGAACTGAAGGTATTCCCTCCAATGCCGAAGTAGTGTTCTTCAATCGCCCGCCAATGCTAAAGGTAAGCGAGGATCTGGCAGGCCGCTTTTTCAATGCCTATGGTGAACCTATTGATGGTGGACCTGCTGTGGAAGGTGAAGAACGTGAAATTGGCGGCCCCTCTGTAAATCCCGTTCGCCGTCGGCAACCGTCGGAACTCATTGCCACGGGTATTGCCGGCATCGACCTCAACAACACGCTGGTTACCGGTCAGAAAATTCCTTTCTTTGCCGACCCCGACCAACCCTTCAACCAGGTAATGGCCATGGTGGCTCTGCGCGCCAAAGCAGATAAAATCATTCTGGGCGGCATGGGTCTAACCAACGACGACTACCTGTATTACAAAAACGTATTTGAAAATGCCGGCGCTCTCGATCGTATCATCAGCTTTGTAAACACTACCGAAGATCCTCCGGTAGAGCGACTGTTGGTACCCGATATGGCCCTTACAGCCGCAGAATATTTCGCCGTGGATAAAAACGAAAAGGTACTGGTTTTGCTCACCGACATGACCCTCTACGCCGATGCCCTGAGTATCGTGTCAAACCGCATGGACCAGATTCCCTCCAAAGACTCTATGCCTGGTTCGCTCTATTCTGACCTGGCCAAGATATATGAAAAAGCAGTTCAGTTCCCCAGTGGAGGGTCCATCACTATTATTGCCGTAACCACCCTTTCTGGCGGCGATATCACCCATGCCATCCCTGATAATACGGGTTATATCACCGAAGGGCAGCTCTTCCTTCGCCGCGATACCGATATAGGCAAGGTAATTGTTGACCCGTTCCGCTCTCTTTCGCGTCTTAAACAACTTGTAATCGGAAAGAAAACCCGGGCCGACCATCCCCAGGTAATGAATGCAGCCGTACGTCTTTATGCCGATGCAGCCAATGCCAAAACCAAGCTGGAAAACGGTTTCGACCTCACCGACTACGACCAGCGCACCCTGCAGTTTGCCAAAGAATATTCCGACAAGCTCCTGGCTATCGACGTCAACATCGACACCGAGCGCATGCTCGATACGGCCTGGGAACTCTTCGCCCGTCATTTCTCGCAAGCTGAGGTAGGTATCAAGAAAGAATTTGTAGATAAATACTGGCCCAGTCACTGACGGGAAGTTATCGTCTTTTGATTTAAACACATGGAACCATGGCTATTAAGTTTCAATATAACAAGACCTCGCTGCAGGAAATGAATAAGCAGCTACGCATCCGCAAGCGGGCGCTTCCTACCCTGAAAAACAAGGAATCGGCCCTGCGAGTGGAAGTAAAGCGAGCTAAGGACCACGCCATGGCATTGGAAGAAAAACTCAACGCAGCCATGCGTGAGTATGACGACATGGTGCGCCTATGGTGTGAATTCAATCCCAAACTGGTGCGCATCCAGGATGTAGAACTGGGTATTAAAAAAATTGCGGGCGTTAAGACCCCGGTTCTTCAGAAAATACACTTCGAAATACAACCCTTCAGCCTCTTTAGTCAACCTGTCTGGTTTCTTGATGGGGTGAAGATTATCGAGGGTTTGGCTACCATTGCCATCGAAAGGGAATTTTTCCTGGCGAAAATGAACCTTCTCGACCACGCCCGTAAAAAAACCACCCAAAAAGTGAATCTCTACGAGAAGGTACAGATACCCGGCTACGAAGAGGCAGTACTTAAAATCAAGCGATTCCTGGAAGATGAGGAAAACCTCTCCAAATCGTCCCAGAAAATTCTGAAAAACCGTTTCGACCAGATGGAGGCAGGCCTATGATAGTACCCATGCACAAATATACCTTCCTGGTCTTCCATGCCGATTATCATCCGTTTTTAAAAGGACTTCGGGAGATGGGTGTGGTGGACATTGTGAGGCGTACCAAAGCCCTGAGTGAGGAGGCTACCGAGAGGCTCATGCTCCAACGCCAGGTAAGCGAGGTGATAAAACAGCTGAGAAGACGAAAAACCGAAGCCGGTGAAGAAAAACCTCCCTTCAGCCACGGCAGTGAGGTAATGGAACGTTTCCGCGAACTTCAGGCCGAAACAGAAACCCTTCAGCAGCAACTTGCCTCCCTGAATAAGGAAATAGCTTACACCGAGCCCTGGGGAGATTACGATCCCACAATCTTTGAAAAGCTGCGCAAATCAGGCCTACACATCCATTTCTACACCATCGCACCCCGTCGCTTCAATCAGGATTGGCTGAACCAATACAAAATTGGCGTCGTCAACGAGACGCCGGGTACCATTTACTTTATCCTCATCACCGAACCAGGCGAGGAACTCCCCGAATGGGCGGCCGAAATGGTCAAAAGACCGGAAAAGCCCCTCAGCCATTTGATGAAGAGAAAGGAAGAGCTCAATAGCCGTCTGAGCGAGATCGATGCAGAACTCGACCAACTGGCTGCCACCTCTATTCCCCTGCTCGAGCAATATGCGCATCAGCTCTCATCAGAAATGGAATATAGCGTGGTGGTAAGCAATACCCTATCAGAGGCTGACGACAAATTAAAAATTCTCGAAGGCTTTGCGCCGGTGGAGGCTGCTGGAGAAGTAGAAAAATTCTGCCAGGCCCATGACATCTTCTTCCTGAAATCGGATCCGGCACCCGACGAACGGGTTCCCATACTCCTGAGAAATGGAAGCTTTGCCCGCCTATTTGAACCCATCAGCCGCCTTTTCTCCCTGCCTAAATACACCGAACTGGACCTTACACCCTTTTTCGCTCCCTTCTTTATGATGTTTTTCGGCTTCTGTCTGGGCGATGCAGGTTACGGTTTGGTGGTGCTACTGGGTGCTACATTGTACAAAAAATTCAAAGCTCCCGCTTCGCTCAAACCTTATCTCTCGCTGGCCCAATACTTAGGATTAGCCACGGTCATCTTTGGCATCATCTCGGGTACCTTCTTCGGTATCAACCTCATAGAGGCAAACATCCCAGCATTGGAAAATGTGAAGAAGTATTTCCTCGACAGCAATAAAATGCTCGTCCTTGCCCTCATTCTGGGAGGTGTTCAGATCGTTTTCGGCATGATAGTCAAGGTAATGAATATAACCCGTCAGCAGGGTTTTAAATATGCACTGAGCACCATTGGATGGCTCATTGTTATCCTTGGACTATTAACCCGTCAGATGCTCATCTCCTCAGGGATTATCCCCGCTGAAGATAAATGGGTTATGTACGGCGTGTTGGGCGTGGGCGGTGCACTGATATTCCTCCTCAACGACCCCGATGCCAACGTCTTTATAAGAGTTGGAAAAGGCATCTGGGATGTTTATGGAGTGGTAACAGGTATTTTCGGTGATTTGCTCTCCTACATCCGTCTTTTTGCCCTAGGCATCTCGAGTGCAATTCTTGGATTGGTTATCAATAGCGTGGGGATGAGCATGCTGGGCATTCCCTATTTAGGGCCAGTGCTATTCGTCGTTTTCCTCACCATTGGTCATCTGGCCAATATCGCCATCAGCTCGCTGGGATCCTTTGTGCACCCCATGCGTCTCACTTTCGTAGAGTTTTATAAAAACGCCGGCTTTACAGGTGGGGGAAAAGAATATCGCCCCTTTGCCGATTCATCTGTTGCTAAAAATTGATGTGAATTAATAATTAAAATCTAACCAACGTTAAAACTCAATCATTATGACAACTGCAGTTATTCTGGCTTACATCGGACTTGCCCTCATGCTCGGACTGGCAGGTATTGGAAGTGCCATCGGGGTTACCATCGGAGGAAATGCTACCATCGGTGCCCTGAAGAAAAATGAAGAAGCCTTTGGTTCCTATATGCTCCTGAGTGCTCTTCCTGGAACGCAGGGCCTCTATGGATTCGGAGGATTCTTTATTATCAATGCTAAACTAACCCCTGCCTTTTTAGCAGCCATGACGCTCGGTCAGGGGATGGCCATTTTTGCTGCCGGACTGGTGCTGGGTGCTGTAGGTCTCTACTCGGCTATCCGTCAAGGACAGGTTTGCGCTAATGGTATTGCTGGTATCGGCTCGGGATACGATGTATTCGGAAAAACCATGGTGCTGGCTGTGTTCCCAGAACTTTATGCTATCGTTGCTTTTGCTGCAACGTTTATTATCAGCGCAACGCTCTAAGCTGAAAATTAGCGTTTTCCCTTATAAATGCCGCTTCCAGTAGGGGGCGGTTTTTTGTTTTGTATGAGAAATTGAGTTTATGGGTTCAGAGTTTATGGGTTTGGAGTTTATGAGTTCGGAGTTTATGAGTTCGGAGTTTGTGAGTTTGGAGTTGGTGGGTTTGGAGTTTGTGAGTTTGGAGTTTATGAGTTCGGAGTTTATGAGTTCGGAGTTTGTGGGTTTGGAGTTGGTGGGTTTGGAGTTTGTGAGTTTGGAGTTTGTGAGGTGCTTGAGGGGGGCTTTTTATTTTGTCAAGGAAATGAATTATTACAGAAAAACTTTGGGAGAATTTTTTTATTCAACAAAAGAAAGGAATCTCAAAATGAAGATGTAAAATCGCTTCTCCATTAGCAGATTATCTGGAGAAAGCAGGAATGGGGAATAGCTTTTTTGCATATTATTGAGGACAGGAAAGCCTTACCCATTTGGGGGTGATAGCAGAAATATAAAAAGCTTTAATTTTAAACCATGAACTCACACCGGTTAAGAATCTATCGTTCAGGGGCGGGCAGCGGAAAAACCTTTAAGCTTGGCATTATCTACCTTAACCTGGTATTGCAACAGCCCACATCGTTCCGTCAAATTCTTGGCATTACCTTTACCAACAAGGCTGCTGCAGAACTCAAAAAACGTATTCTTTCCTACTTGGCCGCACTGGCCACCGATAGAGAATCATCCCTTAAAACGGTTTTAATCGAAAACCTTGCTAAAGAAGGTCTGAAGCTTAGCCCGGATGACATAGCCCTCAAGGCACGGGAAGCGCTCGGCCTGATTCTCCACAATTACGGAGAATTTGCTGTTTCCACCATCGACTCGTTCATGTACCGCGTGGTGAGCACTTTTACCTTCGATCTGCGTATTGCCCACGATTTTGAAGTGATACTCGATACGGCCCCGCTCGTAGAAGAGACAGCCGACCGCATAATGAGCAAGGTAGGCCTCGAACAGGACATCACGCTCGTGCTTGAAATTACACTTGAGAACCAAATTGACGATGAAAAAGGATGGAATCTGCGTTCCCTGCTGCAAAAAACCACAGAATCGCTCTTTCGGGAGGATACCCGCCACCACCTTCCCGAACTCCTCCTCATGAAACCTTCTGAGCTACTAGAAACGACAAATAAGGTAAGACAAACCATCCAGGAGAAATTTCATCAGATTCAATCGATAGCTAAGGAGTGCATGAGGCTTTTGAGCCAGCAGGGGTTGCATGTGGAAGATTTTTATCAAGGTAATAAGGGAGCGGTAGGTTGGCTGAAAAAAGCCAGCGAAGCGAAATCGTTTACCGTTTTAATTCCCAAAAGCTCCTATGTTGATAAGGCGCTGAATGAAGATCTCTGGTTTCCTAAAAGTAAAGTGGCTTTAGCTCAGACATTTGAACCCATTAAATCGACTCTTAGGGAAAACCTGGAAAAAATCGTGCAACTGACGACTCTTCTTCCTTCACTTCAACGCATATCCGATGCCCTACCCAGCCTTGCGCTCACCGGTACCCTGGCGCAGGAACTTGAAGCCCTGAAAAAAGAAGAGAATTTCCTTCATATCAGCGATTTCAACGAGCTCATACGCCATGTAATTATCAATGAACCTGTACCTTACATATACTATCGACTAGGTTCCCGTTTCAAACACTACCTGCTCGACGAATTCCAGGATACTTCTGTATCGCAATGGCACAATCTGGTTCCTCTGCTGGCCAATAGCCTGGCAGAGAGCTATTCGTTGCTGGCAGGAGTAATTGTAGGGGATGGAAAGCAAAGTATCTATAGATTTCGTAACGGGGAGCTTCAAATCTTCGAGCAACTGCCGAAAATCTATCAAAAACCTACCAACCAGGGATTTCTCGAAGCCGAAAAACTATTTGAGCAAAATGCCTCGCCCGAATCGCTGGACACAAACCGGCGCTCAGAAAAGAATATCGTGGAATTTAATAATCAATTCTTCAGTAAAATCGTAGAAAACTTATCTTCAGAATATCATTTGGTGAGAGAGGTTTACAAAGATATCCGTCAAACCCCACATAAAACCGAAAACAAAGGATATGTAGAATGGAATATTGTAGAAAAAAACAAGGATGCGGAAGATAATTTGGATCCGCAAGCCCAGAGGGTTTTGGATAAGATTTTAGAACTCAAAAGCAAAGGATATGCTTGGAAAGATATGGCTGTACTGGTGCGTCGCGGCACGGAAGGGCAAGCAATTTCCACTCTCCTGGGCACCTACGGCATCCCTGTCCTCTCTTCCGACTCCCTGCTTCTGAACACTTCACCTCGGGTGTTGAAGGTAATTGCCTGGCTGTATTATCTCCAAAATCCTGAAGACGATTATTACCGGGTCCAGGTCCTGTCCTTCTATAATAAGCAGGAGAAAGAGCTCTATCAGCTTAAACAGCAATTCCTTTCGGTAGATGAGGTCACCCGGGAATTTCTGCAAATAGATTATCAACAACTCATGCAGAAAGACCTTTACTCGCTTTGCGAATACCTGCTCATGAAAGGCGAGGACCACAGCTCGGGCCATGCCCATGGTCAAACCCTGCTGGAATATGTTCAAAGGCTAATTAATCAAAAAAAATCGTCTATCGCCGACTTGCTAAGTGCCTGGGAGGATTCGGGCGATAAATGGTCGGTAAGCCTCACGGGCGAAACCCATGCCGTACAAGTGATGACCATACACAAAGCCAAAGGACTAGAATTTAATATTGTAATCATCCCCTTCCTTTTCAGCCCAATTACGGATTGGGAAAAGGGTTGGTTGCCTGTTCCTGAGGAAAAGACCAGAGTTCATCTGGAGAATGTAAAGCTACCACCCGTTATTTTAACCTCTGTAAATACCAAAGAAGAGGATATGTTTTTTAGCCAGGAGCTCAGGGAAATACGTGAAAAAAAATTGCTCGATCGGCTCAATATTTTATACGTAGCCTTCACCCGTGCCATTGAGCAATTGTATATTTTTTCAGAACCCTTCCCTAAATCGCCCAGCGATGAGTTGAAAAAGGCGGTGCTGGAGACCTCCAGGGAGTTTGGAAAGGGGCTGGATGAAAGCGAATCTTTCTCGTATCCTTCACTTCCCGCAGAAGAGCAGCCCATGCCCATGATAAGCGAAGAAATGGAGCGTAGGTTGCCTTCCTTGCCATCATTTACATACCAAAATCGGCCCTGGGAACAGCGTTTTAAAATCAGACGACAGGCGCCTGAGGAATGGCTTCCGGGCACCCTCATCGAAGCCCGCAAAAAAGGTATTTCGCTGCACCGCTATCTGAGCCTGATGACCGAGCAAAAAGACTTTCCCTTGGCCACCCAATCAAATAAAAAAGGCAGTCCCGAAGAGACTGCCTATGAAGAAATTTTATCTCAATTAAAATTACACCCGCTGTATAATGAAATATTTCTACCCCATGCCGATTACCTCTCAGAACGGGAAATTGCGATTCCCGGCGAGGGTATTCTGCGGCCTGATTTATTGATTGTTCATGAATCTGGAATTACCATTGTGGACTACAAAACCGGAGCTTGGGATGCCAAACACGAGCGTCAAATTCAACTTTATTCAAACGCTCTACAGAATGCGGATTATCAAAACATTAAAGGATATTTGATTTATATCAATGAAAGCGTGGAAATAAAACGGGTGGTATGAAAGGTTGAGAATTTACTAAAACATTTGAAGAAGAACTTCTGGCAAAATGAATTGACCGAATGCTCACATTTGAAAAGTGCCTGGCTTTCCTTAATTAACCTTTTATCCTTTGGTCTTCTGAGCAAAATAATACCCTAATCTATTAACAAACAGTTTAGTATATTTATATTTCACGTATAAGTATCTCTGCAATTTTTTGTGCGGCATGGCCTTCCCCATAATGTTTTTGCTGTTTTTGAGGAGGAGACTGCAGGAAACGTTCAAAAGCAGTCTGAATGCGTTCGGGGTCGGTGCCGGCCAGCAGGTTCCAGCCATCTTCTACCGTTTCTACCCATTCGGTCTGATCGCGAAGGGTGATGCAAGGTTTTTGCATGAAATAAGCTTCCTTTTGAACACCGCCTGAATCGGTGATAATCATCCGGGCCTTTTGCTCGAGGGTTAACATATCGTAATAGCCCACGGGATCCACCAGCTGCAGATTCCTTGGCAAGGTCAGACTATTCGACCTGAGCACCTTAGCCGTACGTGGATGTACGGGCCAAAGAATGGGTAAGGGTAAACGCTCCAATCCTTCCAGGATCCCCTTGAGCCGGGTAACCTCATCGGTATTTTCAGCCCGATGTATGGTAGCCAGTACGAAATTTTCTGGTAAGGGTTGAGTCCAACCCAGAGGACGTTGAATGCCTCGTTTTTGTTCTTCTTCCAGTTTCTTGAGGTAAAACAGGTTGGCATCGAACATCACATCCCCTACCCTATGGATGCCTTTATGGATACCTTCTTTATAGAGATTCTGAACACTTGTATCTGTGGGACAAAATAACCAGGTGGATATATGGTCCGTTAGCACACGATTTTGTTCTTCGGGCATGCGCATCCAATAGCTGCGCAGACCTGCCTCAACGTGGGCTACAGGAATATTTAGCTTCGAGGCAGCCAGAGCTCCGGCCAGAGTGCTATTGGTATCTCCATAAACCAGCACAGCATGGGGTTTTAATTCCAGATACAGTTCTTCCAGCGCTGCCAGCATCTGCCCGGTCATTTTCCCGTGCAGAGTCCCACCGATTTCGAGGTTATAAGCAGGACGAGGAATATCCATTTCTTCAAAAAAAACATCCGACATATTCGCGTCGTAGTGCTGGCCGGTATGGACTATGATCTCATGGATATGCTCACTTATTGGACTACTCCGAAAAACACGGCTCAAAGAAGCGGCTTTAATGAATTGTGGTCTGGCACCGATGACGGTCAGGAGGGTAAGCATTCAATATAATTTTGAAAAATAAAACTGATAATCGAAATACTTAGAATAACAACTGAAATAAACTAAAATAATAATTCCGGAATAATATTATTTTTTAACCCAATAGAGCTAAAACATGCCTGGATCTAGCAAAAAGTAAAAGTTTATACTATCTGTTGTTGTGTAACTCCTTACAAATTACGAGATTTTTTACCAGCCTGAAAAGAACTTAAGGTGGTTATAAAATACGCATGGTAGCTTTATTAGTTTTATCCAGGAATATTTTACAAGAAATTTCATAGATATATAATGATTGTTGACTATCATTTTGATCGCAACTGCTTATAAAATACAAGCCGATGATGTTTAAAAATTTAAGAATCATTCAAAATTATTCATGATCCTGTATCCACCTTTCTTGAGATAGGCCTCTTGCTTCATCAGTTTCAGATCACTTTCCATCATTTCTTTGATAAGATCTAACAAAGAATATTCAGGTATCCAGCCAAGCTCTCTTCTGGCCTTAGAGGCGTCACCAATGAGCAAATCAACCTCCGTAGGCCTAAAATAGGTAGGATCAACCAAAACTACTTTACTCTTCTCTTTCACCCGCTTTTTGATATGGTCAAGATAATCAGCTCCAACATGTAATGAGAACAGATTATCATTCACTCCCACTAAATAACCTTTTTCATCAACTCCTTCTCCCTCAAATTCAATTTCCAGGCCCATGTGCCTGGCAGCCATTGTAATAAATTCACGAACAGTAGTAGTTATGCCTGTTGCAATCACATAATCACCAGGTTTATCTTGTTGCAATATGAGGTGCATGGCGCGTATATAATCTTTAGCATGGCCCCAATCTCTCTTACTATTTAAATTACCAATATATAAAATGTTTTGATGTCCTAAAGCAATTTTTGCTAAGGCACGTGTAATTTTTCGAGTAACAAAGGTCTCACCTCTTATTGGGGACTCATGATTAAATAAAATACCATTACTTGCATGCATATTGTAAGCCTCACGGTAATTTACTGTAATCCAATATGCATACAATTTCGCTACAGCATAAGGAGACCTGGGGTAAAAAGGAGTTTTTTCGGATTGCGGTACTTCTTGCACCAATCCATATAATTCAGATGTTGAGGCCTGGTAGATTCGCGTTTTTTTAACCAGGCCAAGTAAGCGAATTGCTTCTAGTATCCTAAGAGTCCCCAGACCATCGGCATTACCAGTATATTCAGGAGTTTCAAAACTTACTTTTACATGGCTCATTGCAGCCAAATTATATATCTCATCGGGTTGAGTCTCCTGAATAATTCTCGTCAGATTCATAGAATCTGTCATATCGCCATAATGTAAAATAAAGTTTCTATGCTTTTCCCATGGCGGTTGATATAAATGATCAATTCGGGAGGTATTAAAGAGTGAAGCTCTCCTTTTAATTCCATGAACTACATAGCCTTTACCTATGAGATATTCAGCTAAATAAGCACCGTCCTGTCCAGTAATACCTGTAATAAGCGCAACTTTATCAGCCATATCCGTATTATTTAATTTATGTTTATTAGCAAGTTTTAGTTAGAAAGATACCATTCATAAAGCCTTTTAACCCCTTCGTTTATATCAATTTTATGCATCCAACCTAATTTATGCAACTTACTAACGTCAGTAAGCTTTCTCATGGTTCCATCAGGTTTTGAAGCATTAAAGTAGAAATCCCCATTAAAGCCAACAATAGATTTAATTAAATAGGCAAGATCCATTATAGTTATTTCTTGTCCTGTTCCAATATTAATGTGGGTGTTTCTTATCTCCTTTTTGTCCGGGTTTGACGATAAATCTATGTTTAAAATATCTTTAAAAGATATATTATTCATTATAAAAATACAAGCATCTGCCATGTCCTCACTCCACATAAATTCACGATATGGCTTGCCAGTTCCCCAAATTTCTACTGAGACCCGATTCATCATAGTGTCACTTTTATGAATTTTAATTCCATATTTCTCAAAAAATGCTAAAATTTCATTCTGAGATGTTTCCCCATTGACCGACTCAATTGGCCGTTTATTGAGATCATTCCTTATTGCCTGCCAATTATTAACTTCAAGTAAAGCACCCAAATAAACTTTTCGAAGCAGCGCAGGTAAAACATGCGACTTTTCTAAATCAAAATTATCATAAGGCCCGTATAGGTTAGTTGGCATTACACTCAGGAAATCAGTTCCATACTGGATATTGTAGCTTTCACACATTTTTAATCCTGCTATTTTAGCTATTGCATAGGGCTCATTTGTATATTCCAAAGGGGATGTTAAAAGGTAATCCTCCATCATTGGCTGAGGTGCATTTTTAGGATAAATACATGTACTACCAAGAAATAGCAGTTTTTTTACACCATACTTCCATGAAAAATGAATTACGTGATTTTGTATTGTTAGGTTCTCATAAATAAAATCAGCTCTATAAGTATTATTGGCAGCGATCCCCCCAACTTTCGCTGCTGCCAAAAACACATAATCAGGCCTTTCCTCAGCAAAAAAATTCTCTACTGCCTTTTGATCAAGCAAATTTAATTCCGCTCGGGTTCTTCCAATGACATTAGAAAAACCTTGAGCCTTCAACTGTCTGTAGATCGCTGAACCAACCAGGCCACGATGGCCGGCAACATAAATTTTACTTTTTTTGTCTATCATTTTTATAAGTATATGGATCTCAATTAATAGAAATTAAATTTAAATAATTTTAATGCTTCCGATGCACTAATCAATCATACTATGCAAAATATATTTGAATTACTTATATAAGCAATTTTCCATGAATATCAATCCTATATGGAGCCAATCATTCTAAATAAAAAAAGACCCGGAAAATACCCCAAGGTATTCGCTCCAATATCCCATATTTCGAAGCTACGCCCATAATGCCCTAGGTCCTGCAGAATTTCCATTCCCAGACCATAGAACATAACCGCGAACAGAGGAATAAGCTGAAAGCTCCCTCTAAAAAACTTAGGCCATGCCCAAAACATCAGGAAGGTAAAACCCGCATACATACCCATGTGTACCAACTTGTCGGCGCCCTCAAATAACTTCACTGAAGGTAAATCGGATGGAGGCAAAAGGGAAAGTATGGCAAGAATCCCCAGGTAAATAAAAAATAAAATCCGACGAAAAGAAAAATTAATTATCATTGAAAATTCCTTTAAAAATCGTAATAAAGCTTCTCCAATGCAGTGGATAATGAAACATAACCTAACATGAGGTTTTGGGTTTCTCGGGCATTCGTTAACTTACGCCAAACGAAACCCGAACTTAATACCAAATTGTAGTTCGGATTAATCATCCAGGATACTTTAAATTCATGTCTCCACAATTGGGTACTCAATCCCTGGCCCGTCTTTACACCATAATCCAAAGGCCTATCTTCGTATGACCTAAAAATATCCTTTCCGAAATTAATGCCATTGGTGTCGGCCCCATATTTCACAAATTGCAACTGGTAGTTCAAAAACCACCGGTTAAGATGATACCCCATAAATCCCACAACCTCCCTCAGGTTGGCACCCATGGGATGAGCCAGGGGTTGATTATAATGACCGTAGTTTTGAATAGACTCTCTGTAACTGTATGTGTATGGACGAATGTAGTTGTATTCAAGTTGTAAACGAAGGTTTTTTATTCCCAAAAAATCGAAAGTTTTAACGCCCAGTTGAACGGCTTGCTTATTGCCCCACCATTGTTTTCCTGAAAAAACCTCCTTTACCTTCAACTCATCAAGCAATAATTGCCCATAAAATGTAGTATTCGCACCCAGGGTATACGATGCATTGGCACCCATCAATGCGTTATCGGGTGAGC
Source organism: Bacteroidales bacterium (assembly GCA_049969475.1). Lineage (GTDB taxonomy): Bacteria > Bacteroidota > Bacteroidia > Bacteroidales > TTA-H9 > UBA2030. Next base: position 19,839 of record JBMFOU010000033.1, read on the forward strand.
CCAATGAAAATTCGACCGGGCGGTAAAATATCACAGGATTTAAATAATTAAAATCAAAACCCCGAAAACCAGTGCTATCCGAAGCCTTCCAGATAATAGCCTCAAACAATCCAACCTTTAAGCGGGAAGTAAGATTAAGCGTGAGGTAATGGAAAGTACCATATTTTTTTCTATACAATTGATCTCCATGCCGGGGATAAGTTTTATCCATAAACTCCGCATAAAGATTTACGTAACGAATACGCCATACGGTTGTATTGATCATAAAATAAGGATAGGGAAAATGCGCATCACCGAGCAGCAGGGAGCGATACCCATCTCCCCAAAAATTTCGGCCATGTCCGAATCTGAAATTGAAGTATTCACTGGGGCTGTAAGAAATATAACCCTCAGCCCTAGAGAAATCGTAACCATCCTGTTTATAGCCCTTATAGCTCCCCTGGCCAGGTATTACCTGTGTGCGCTGAATCTCCTCATCGATATAATCAACAAATGTGGCCTGGTTTTCATAAAAACGCGTAGCAAAAGCAAACCTGGGGCCTATATTTCCTTCCACCATAAATCCCCGCGTATTCACCCAGGCCCTGTCATCATTTTTAAAGTCGTTGGAGAGCTCAAAATTTATCAAGGGATTAACAATGAACTTATAATCCCCATTTTTAATAGTTATCAGATCTTCATTAAATAATTTATTCCATAGCCATTTCCTGGTACCCGTTTCGTAGGGGGATGCTATAACCTTTAACCCCAACAGGCTATCTGCCCCGGCAGCTCTTGTTATCTCTTCGGATAGATAAGGCCTGACAGAAGTATGAAATCCCTTTCCGGGTTGATATATATATTTTTCCAAAATAAAATAATCAGGATGAATACTTCGCTGAAGTAAAGGCTGGGAATTCAATAACATGCCCCATATAATAAAAACCCCAAAAAGTAAAAACCTTTGCATAAGAATAAAATATTTGATTATTTACGGTCCAGAAAATCTTAAACAGCTAAACATTACGTTATCATTTCCTTTTCCATTACACGTTTGATTCTCGGATTCTCAAACTTCTCCACCCATATTATCCATAGCACAAACAATACTACGTAAAAGAAGGGGCGCATGATATAGAGATGAACAAAATCCCATTCATCCGGAAACCAAAGAAGCGTTAGCGTCAGAAAAACAATACGTAAGACGTTGGTAATATGCATGACAAGAATAGAAAAGGGGATATACCCAAGTTTTTGCTTCCATGGGCCAGGAAATAAGAGAAATAAAACCAGAATTTGATAAAATTGCTTGGTACCACTGCAATCTTCCACTACCTCCACAAAGCCATGGCCGGGCAATATAATGGTTGTGCCCTGCCTTATGATTTCCATACCTAAAATACTCTCATTGAACCAGGCGGCCATCGTAAACACGAGCCATACCATGAAACGCCGGAAAGCTTCAAATGCTTCGAAATGAGAGAGAAAATCGCGTAATCCGCCATTCCACCATAAAAAATGAAAGAAAACAGTAATTCCTGCAAAAAGAACCACCTGTATAATGGGTCTACAGAAAGTGTCAGTATAGTAATATTTTAGTAATCCTTTTCTAAAAAAGGAGAAAAAGTTTGATTTCATGGGCAGATGTTAAAGTTGGAGTTAGCTTTTTATGTCCAGACGGGCAAAAATGGAATTATTACTCTTAAATTCAGGAACCAGCTCTTTCATTTTTGCGACAAGGGCAAAATCGCTTCCCTCAATTAATGCATTTCCGAGTTCAAGCAGCTTAACACGAATAAAACCTTCGTCACAGTCTCTGACCCTGGCTTTACGTATTTTGGGATGGTGGGTATCTATAGTGTTCTCTTCATCTGAAAGCAATTCTTCATAAAGCTTTTCACCCGGTCGAAGGCCGGATTCCACGATTTGAATATCCTTGCCGGGTTCCAGTCCTGAAAGGCGGATCATTCGTTCTGCCAAGTCATATATCCTAACAGGTTTACCCATATCGAAAACAAAAATTTCCCCGCCATTTCCCATTGCACCTGCCTCCAGCACCAGGTTACAAGCCTCAGGGATGGTCATGAAATAACGAATGATATCTTTGTGGGTTACAGTTACCGGGCCACCTTGCTCAATTTGCTTACGAAACAGAGGAATTACACTTCCATTGGAGCCCAATACATTGCCAAACCGGGTGGTAATAAATTGAGTGGTGCCATTACTCAGCGATTGTACCAACATTTCTGCTATGCGTTTGGTTGCACCCATAACATTGGTGGGGTTTACTGCCTTATCCGTGCTAATCATTACAAATTTTTTCACTCCGTACTCCAGCGAGAGTTCAGCTAATATTTTCGTACCAAATACGTTAATCATCACCGCCTCATACGGATGCTCTTCCATCATAGGAACATGCTTATAGGCTGCTGCGTGAAAAACCACATTGGGTTTATATTTATCAAAAACCTGCTGCATCCTGTATTTGTCTTTCACACTGGCCACCAGAAATACTACCCTATTAAATAAATCTGCATATTTCTTATTGTTTTTCAACTCAAATTGCAAATCATACAAAGGAGACTCTGCCTGATCCAAAAGAATAAGCCGGGCGGGTTTGTACTGTAAAACCTGGCGAGCAATTTCGCTACCAATTGATCCTGCCGCACCTGTAACTAAAATGATTTCGTTCTTAACAAAAGCACTGATATTATTGTTCTCAAGAATAATGGGGTCACGGCCCAGCAGCTCTTCAATTTTAACCTGTCTCAATTGCTTAGCCGTTAGCTGACCATCAATCCATTTGTGCACCGGTGGAACAGTTTTTACTTTGAGCTTCAGGGAAAGCGCTTTTTCCACTATCTCCTGCTTACGACTCTGCTCTAAATCGCGAATAGCTATGATAAGTTGACTCACCAGATTTCGTTTCACGAATTCGTAACTCATCCCCTTTTGACAAGAAATTACGGGTATACCATCCAAGGTTTTATTGATTTTGCTTTCATTGTCATCAATAAAGGCCACCACATAGTTATATAACATTTTATCTTGGCGTAATGCATTTAATACCAGCATACCGGCCTGACCTGCACCAAAAATCAAATAGTTGATCCGCTGCCGCCCTTGCTCCTTGTTAAAACGATGGTAAACGGCTCTTATAGCCAGGCGGCTCATTAACATAAGAAGGGTGGTCATGAAAAAATGTACCAACAAAATACCAACGGATGCTACCCTTTCAGGCGCAATACCAATTCTGAGAGAGAAAACGGCTGCCGTCAAAAGAACAAGAAAAGCGAAGAGGTTAACAACGGCAATCCTTCCTAAATCACCCAGGCCTGTATGCCGCAAAATGCCATGATAGGTTTTTCCAAACAAGAACCCCAGCGCATAGACAAAGGTTATGATTAGCGAAATGAGATCGAATCGGGGAGCCTGCACACTGGAGGGCACAAAATTATATCTAATTAATACAGTTATAATGTACGAAGCATATACGATCGCAATATCGAAAGCCAGCGTAATCCATCTCGAAAGAAATCGATCGTTATACCGGTATAAAATATTGGATATCAAGCGTTGCATACCGAAGGATTTTAATGATTTACTATTACCAGAACCAAACTCAATTGTAAACTACCACATAACAGACATTTTTGTTTTTTTTGCTGATACATGGTTGATCTGCTTTGTTTTTCAAAATTAACATTTTTTGAACACATAGCCAAGTTGAAAAAAAGTCCACTTTTCAGGCATAATTTCCCTTCCAAAGGTTGTATGCCTCTCCTAAAGAAATAAGAGGATAATGATTAACCAGTCTTTGAAGTTTTTGCAGCGTACTGGCATTTCCCCAGCGGTTCATCAAGTTTCTGTACAAAGGGAGTTCATCAGTCCAGGGTATCTCAGTATCAAAATCACGAGGGTGGAAGTACAAAATATGATACTCGCCTTGCGAAAAGGCCTTTTGAAGAAAAGACCAAGGGTAAAATCTAAAATAACCACTCCCCGAATACCTTATCCCCCCACTAATCAGTTGATAAAGAGATAATGGAAACTCAACCAACGAAAAACCGTTTAATGAAAACGTAAAAGGATGCTTTGGCACCTTCAAGGAGCCTAAAGTTCTGCCAGCCACAATGCTGCTGCTTACCTTTATACCTGCTTCCAACAAAACTTCTGGAAACCACGGACAATTTGCATTCCAGGAAAAACCAGGAGACCTGAAAAAAATAACCTTTTCGCCCACAAGGTCTTCCATCAGACTTAAGCCCTCCTTCAATTCCTGAGCAAATTTTATTCTCCCTGAGTGCTCCGGAGGAACATGATACATACCATGAAATCCTATTTCATGATTAGCCAGATAAACTTTTCGCAAAAGGTTGGGATTCTTACGAATCTCATAACCCAGAAAAAAGAAAGTTGCCCTGAGGTGATTATCGTCGAGAAATTGGAGGATGATTTCTGTATTTCTCTCCGTGCGATAGGGTAAGGATTCCCATTTCGAATCCGGTATTTGTGAGGAATGATAACTCAAATACCAATCTTCTATATCGAAGGTAAGTATATGCATGCAATCGGTAAAAGCTTACTCCTTTATTAAACACAACTTCAAACTTATGGTTCAGTATTTCAGGATGGGGTTATTGAAATGCTTTTTCAAGTAATAAGACCCATGAAAAAGCACAAGATGATGCTTCCATTAAGTACTCCCATAAAAACCTGAGTAACAATTTTAATGCTAATAAATCCATTGGGATATATATCTGTTTATCGGCCTGGCCATCCACAAAGGAACGCGTTTCCAAAGATCCAGAAGAAAAGGAAAATCTCTGAGGGATTTCCCCCTTACGGGAAAATGCAACCAAAGTAAGGGGACATCTCTGGCTCCCCACTGTTGTTTGAACTGATGAACTCCACTACCGCTGGTGCTTCGCCCAAAACTGTAGATTTGGCAGCCATAATGCCTTGCATCCTCTATCATGGCTGCATGCAACAAATAAGAAGCATAAAGGGGTTGATACTTACGCAAGGTAGCAAACCAGGCGTTCTCCGCAAAATTGTTATAAAACAAAGTAATAGCTCCACCCATGATCTGGTCATCTTTTCGTACAAGGTAAACCCTTGCATCGGCCTTTAATGTTTTATCAGGGTAGGCTAATATGATTTCCTTAAAAAAAAACAGCGGCAAAGCCGCTGACCCGAGTTCATGTAATCGTAATTCATACACATCGTAAAACCGGGAAAGCAGCTCCATACCGCCCTTTTCAACCTTTAACCCGTGTTTTTGGGCTCTTCGTATTTTTCTGCCCAGATTCCCTGTTTGTTCTCCCCTGGATAATGTAAGAGACTCATCTAAATAAAGCCAGGAAGATACTTTATTGAAATGATTTTGCTCCTGAGCAGTTGCACCAGGAAGCCTTATTTCAATGGATTTTCCCGTGATTCGGGCTTGTTGCTCCATCATCGCCTGAAAATCCATCACCTCATCTTTATTCACCCTGGTTGAGGCAGATGCTAAACTAACCTGACCATACGAAAAATGAGGAAGAGAGACCATACTCTTCCCGGTGTCCACAAATTCTCCCAGACCTGGCAAAGCCACTACTTTCCAATGGAAGCTTCTGGCAATGATATGAGGCAATAGAGGATGATTTGAAATCATTCCTTACATCAGGCTTGGAAAACACTATCGAGTACAGCAAATATTCGATCAAAATCCGAATCCGTAAGATTAGACCCTGAAGGAAGACATAACCCATTTTCGAAAAGTCTTTCGCTGATATTGCTGCCATAAAAAGGAGCATCTTTGAAAACAGGTTGTAAATGCATGGGTTTCCACAGAGGACGACACTCTATATTTTCCTGCTCAAAGGCCAGTCTGAGCGTCTCTCGAGTTACACTCCGATTCTTTTGAGGATCTATGATTATGGTTGTCAGCCAACGATTGGAAAAATGGCCCTTGGGCTCAGGAGGCATTTCCACTGCATACCCCTTCTGATTGAGTTGCTCAAAATAAGACTTATAGCGATAAAAGTTGCTGCGCCGGGCTGCTATGCGAGCATCAAGCACCTTCATCTGCCCCCGGCCTATTCCTGCAACCACATTGCTCATTCGGTAATTATAACCAATATGACTGTGCTGATAATGCGGAGCCGGATCCCTGGCCTGGGTGGCTAAAAACCGAGCTTTTTTAATGAATTCTTCATCGTCAGAGAGCAATGCTCCGCCCCCACTGGTGGTTATGATTTTATTTCCATTAAACGACAAAATACCCAGGCGTCCCCAGGTGCCACATTTCTTGCCATCCAACTGAGAACCCAATGCCTCTGCCGCATCTTCTATGACCGGTATATCATATTTTAAACCCAGCTCTACAATATCTTTCATTAAAGCGGGCATGCCATACAAATGCACTGCAATAATGGCTTTGGGCTTTATCCCCTTTTGCTGACGGGAGCGGATAGCATGCTCCAATGCGTTGGGGTCTAAATTCCAAGTGCTTGATTCGGAATCAATGAAAACAGGGGTAGCCCCCTGGTAAACAATTGGATTGGCTGTTGCAGAGAAGGTAAAACTCTGACAAAGTACCTCATCGCCGGCCTGAACGCCCAGCAAAATCAGGGCTAAGTGTATGCCTGCAGTCCCGGAACTTAAAGCTGCAGCATGCCGGGCACCGGTGTATTGGGCGAGCTCCCGTTCAAAAGCATCCACATGGGGTCCCAGGGGAGCCACCCAATTACTCTCGAAAGCCTCCATTACATACCTAATCTCCTCCGACCCCATATGAGGTGATGAGAGCCATATTTTACTCTTCATTCGAATATTCGGTTATACGGTTTATTTTAAAGGCTTCAGCTCACTTGATAGAGCCGAAAAATCAAAAATCCGCCTTCTAAAAAACAACAAGGAGAATGTATTCAACAATATTTTGATGTCGAAGATAAACGAACGATGCTGCAGATAATAGAAGTTGATTTTGACCTTATGAGGCCACAATACCTGCTTGTAAAAATCCACCGGATCCTCAACATCTTGCAAGATATCTTCCTCGTATGGGTACACCACACTATCCAAGCCCGTCAGGCCGGGTCGCAGGTTCAATATTTTTCTGTAATCACCTTCCAACGTGTCATAATACCCCGGTAAGTCGGGGCGTGGTCCCACCAGACTCATATCCCCTTTTACGATATTAATAAGTTGCGGAAATTCATCAATTTTATATTTTCGTAAAATACGGCCTAAAGGGGTTATACGTTTATCTTTACTTAGCGTTATACCATTTTCCTCTGAATTGATGACCATGCTTCGGAATTTATAGATACTGAATGGCTTTCCATATCTGCCTATCCGTTGCTGAACAAAGAATATAGGCCCTGGCATTAATAATTTAATAAGCAAAGCAGATAGTAGCATCAAAGGTAAAAGAATAATTAACAATACAGAAGCAATAAACAAATCCCGTATTCTATACAAATCGATAAATTTTTTTAAACAGTTATTACTCTTCGTAAACATAAAGATCTCAATCTATTCAATTAATTCCATCTCTCCACTAACTGGAAAGATAAAATCTTTATGTATTCACTCAGCGTAGTTTGTATATCTTCTTTGGAAGTAAACCATTTTTGGGCATTATAACCGGAATAGGGTGATGGATACGAGGCAATAGAAATATTGTGGGACGCGTTTCGATTGAGGACGTGGTTAAAAATCATTGTAGCACGCCGGGTATGCGCCGCAGAGGTGATTATTAAAAGCGTATCGGGTCGGCTTTCCGGATGAAGTGAAAGCCATTTTTCGAAGGCCTGAGCTTCCATGAGCGTGCTTCGAGCATAGCCCGGAATGATGGTGATGAGGCTGTCGGCTATGCCTGCTTGCTGCAAAATGGATTTCATTTGCTCACTATGGGTTTGAATGGTATACTTTTTCTTTTTTAAATCTATTATTCCCAACATATTCTCTTCAACTATGTATATATGCCTGATTAAACCCTTTTCATATAAATCAATAGCTGCAAGAGCCCGGTCGGGAATAGAACCCATGCATATGATAGATGAAACGTGATGCAACATATAAGAACTGCGTACAAGGTAAAAACCGGCATTTTTAAAAACAAAAATCAAAAGAAATAAAACACCAATGGCAAGAGCATATTTTATAAAAGTATTCTTTCGTCTGCTCAATCTCATTACCTGAATAGTCCCAGTTTTTCTATCGATTTTTTAGATATTAGAATATCTAAGGATAATGGTTGAATTCATTACCTCAAAACCAGAATGAGTAATAAGGCGGTAGATCTCGCTAATGTTAAAGCCTGTGCTCACAACCTTTACCGTTTGTATATTTTGCTCTTTAAGATAAGCGAAAACTAAAGTATCGAGTATAGGTAATAAAAAAGTTTTTTTTGAGGGATTAACAGCATGCTGGTATAGGTGAGCCAGGTAATTATCCTCTATAAACAACGACCAAAATCCTTCTAATGCAGGAGAATATGCATTAAATAAACCAATGACTTGCTCAGCAGGAAAATTATCAAATGACTTTTCAAGATTTCGAGCATTCCGTTTTTTTGAAAACTCTTTTGGAATGGAAGGATCAGAGGCAAAGCGATCATCGGATTCTTGCATGCTTAATAAATGAATTGCCACCGATTTAGCAGGTGATTCCGAAATCAATTCAGCATGGTAAGGAAAGTAAGAATTCGAATAATTTTCGTATGTTGTTAAATCCCTTGATAAATGAATTCTGAATTCACTAAAACGAAAACCATAATCTTCCAATTCATGAATTATCTTAAGCTCAGTGGCAGGGAATTCAACGTAAAGGTAACATTTGCCAGCGCTTTTAAAATAATCGTTTAAAAAACGTAATTCCTGGGTTAGAGTAGTAAAATCAATCAGTTTAATGACTGGGAAACCCAAAAGCTGGGACTCTAAATCAAGAATGGAAAATTGCATGTAAAAAATTATTTTAAGTTTCAATACAATGAATGCTTTGATAAGTCAATGGATAACTATTCAGCGTTTAGCGTTAAACCACCATCCATTGTAATGAAGCTTCCAGTAATCCACGACGACTCTTCGGAAAGCAAATAGGCTACTGCATATGCAACATCTTCAGGTAAGCCATAGCGTTGCAAGGGGTATTTTACTAAATCTTTTTGAACAATATCTTCTGTGAGTGCTGTACTCATAGCGGTGTAAATCATGCCTGGTCTTACAGCATTAATTCGGATTTTATTTTTTGCTAATTCCAGAGCCATACCTCGAATGGCTGATTCCAAGGCACCTTTCGTGCTCATATAAAGAATATTACCTAATGAGGCATAGCGAGAGGCCACAGAGGAAATTGCGACAACAGATGACCCATTGTTTAATTTTCCATGTTTATATAACTTACTGACCAGAAGAATGAAACCATAAACATTGACTTTAAAGATCTCCTCTATTGCATTAGATTTTAACATTTTAAGGGGTAAACGTTTGTTAATGCCGCTGCAGAAAACCAAACCATCCAATGAATTAAGATGAGCGACAAGAGAATCTATATCAGTCTCCATAGTAATATCACATGAAAAAGTTTCTGTATCATCCACAGCCAACGATTGGGACACCCTGGCCAGTAAATCTTTATTTCTTCCCGTAAGAATGAGATGAGCCCCGGTTGTGGCAAGATAATTTACAATGGCTTTAGCTATGCCGGAAGTAGCACCTATAATAAGAAAAGTTTTGCCTGCAAAATTTCTATTGCAAAAGTTCATTCCAGCTCTATTAAATCGGGAATATACATATCCGCAACGTGGATAGCAGCGCTTGCCCAGGTCATACCCACCCCGAATCCAGAAAGTAACAAATCCTTGTTATTCAATTGATTTTTAAGTTCGACGGCTATCGTTAAAGGAATGGAAACTGATGATGTATTACCAAAACGATCAATAATCATAGGAACACGTTCGGCCGGTAGTTTCAGTTTTTTCCGGATATAGGTGTTCATAAAATTATTCGCTTGATGAAATACATAGAAATCGAAGGACGACAAGTCTTTGCCTGACCAACGCATTAATTCCATGATGTCGGGCGGTACTTCAGATATGAGAAAATTGAAGACCTCCCCTCCATCCATATGAGCATGTTCATCAGAACGTATATTACCATACTCATCTACAACTTTTTCTTTGACGGTCTCAGCACTACTCGGGAATCGGTAACCACCTGCCTTAATCTTTATTAAATTTTCCCTGGAGCCATCAGACTTAATAGAAAAATAACTTGAACCGAAGGCAGCATCTTTCTCGATTAAAGCAGCGACTCCCGCATCACCGAACAAAAAGGCTGTTCTGCGATCTTTGGGAGAATAGACTTTTGAACGGGTTTCACCATCAAGTAATAGCGCCTTTCTGAAGCCGGGTTGCAACATAAAAGAATAAACGATGGATAACCCATGGAGAAAACCCGCACAGCCCATATTTACGTCAAACGTCATTGTTGTTTTGGGTAGGCCTAAACGGTTTTGAAGGATTACAGAACTAGCTGGCATTCTATAATCGGGAGTTTGGGATACAAAAACCAATAAATCAATCTCATCCGGAGAAATTTTCAAATCTGTAATGAGTTGACTGGCAGCAGCAAAACATAAATCAGACGACGTCATTCCTTCCGGCGCAAATCTCCTTTCATAGATCCCTATCTTTTCTACAACTTCTTTAACCTCTTCCGGCGGAAAATAAGTAGTATATTCAAGGTTAATAACCTTATTTTTAGGTACTGCAGCAGCTAATGCCCGAACACCTATTCCTTCAAAATGCAAACGGGCCATTACTTTTTATTTTTGATGTAATTTTCAATGTCACCCAGGGTTTTCAATTGGGAGAAATCTTTTCCTTCGATCACAACTCCGTATTCCTCGTCAATCATTGCAATTACTGAAAGATAGGCCACTGAGTCCCACTGTTCCAACTGACGGAATTCTGTATCTGCATTTAAATTTTCCCAATTAGCCATCTCGAGAGTTTGAGCGAAAAGTTGAATAAAATTTTTTTCCATAATATTAATTTTTAAGGTTTAAATTTTTTCAAAAGTAAGTTTTTTTAGCTGGATTTCCAAAATACAGGTGGTTATCTTCAGTAGATCGCAAAACATAAGATCCCGCCCCGATCCTGGTTTGGTGTCCTATAATAACGGTTTGTAGCACGACAGAACCTATACCAAAATAGTTTGCATCACCTATACGTACTTCGCCAGAAATACGGCTGAGGGGCATAAAGACGTTGTAAGACCCCACTTTAACATCATGGGCTAGTGCCGAAAAGCTATTGAATTGATTGAAGTCCCCAATTTCTACATCTACAGAAAAAGAAACCCCCCGAACGGCCAGATTCCCTTTTCCAGCTTTAAAACTTAAGGGATCGGCAAAATATACGTCCGGGTGAAATAAATTCGGAAATTCAATCCGCGGATTATAGATAGATTCTATAAGTTTTTTGAGCACAACAGGATTACCAATGGCAAAAACAACACTTAAATCTTCACTCCATCGATTAAGCGTATCGAGATTACCAAGCACAGGACCCAAATGGCTGATTAACTTTCCCTGAGGAACTGAATCATCGAAGAATCCAATAAATTCCCAGGTTGGATTCAATTTATTAATGTAATTCACCATGGCAGCTACTTCTTTACCGAATCCACCGGCCCCGTATATTGCAAGTTTCATAACTACTCTTCATTACCGTTAAAAGGAACACCACTTACAGAACCTTGAGAGTTTATTCCTTCTCTTTTAAATACCTTAAAAATTGTAAGCATTAAAATTTTTATATCCAGAAAGAAACTCATATTGTCAATATACCAAACATCAAGCTCAAACTTTTCCTTCCAAGTCAAGGCATTCCTACCATTGACTTGTGTCCAACCTGTAATACCAGGATGTACTTCATGTCTTCGGGCCTGATGAGGGTTGTAGAGTGGTAAGTATTTAGGTAATAAAGGACGTGGCCCTACTAGACTCATCTCTCCTCTTACTACATTCAAAAGTTGTGGTAACTCATCAAGTGAAAGTGATCGTATTATTTTACCCACTTTCGTAATTCTTTGGGCATCTGGTAGCAATTGACCATCTTCAGAACGTCTATCATTCATTGTCTTAAACTTAATAATCTTAAATATTTTTCCATTCTTGCCTGGTCTATCTTGTAGAAAAAATACTTTTCCTCTATTAACAAAGGATAAAATGATATAAATAAAAATAAAAA
>JBMFOU010000034.1:0-31806 GCA_049969475.1 Bacteroidales bacterium
TGTTACTATCGTCAATATCGTTCCCGGCGGGCCGGCCTGGAAGCAGGGTGAACTGGAGGTAAACGACAAAATTATCAAGGTAGCTCAAGGGGATGGTGAACCCGTGGACATTACCGACTGGAGGGTAGATAAAGCCGTGCAACTCATCAGGGGTAAAAAAGGTACGACGGTGAAACTCACTGTGCGGAAGATGAACGGCACAGAAAAAACCATCACCATAGTAAGGGATGTAGTTATCATTGAAGAAACTTATGCTAAGTCGGCTGTACTCACCGATACGATAACTGGAGCTAAAGTGGGATATATTTTCCTTCCCTCTTTTTATGCCAATTTTGATGATCCCAACGGAAGAAGTTCATCGCAGGATATGCGAAAAGAGCTCACCAAGCTGAAGGCCGAAGGCGTAGAAGGCATTATCCTTGATTTGAGGGGCAACGGCGGAGGATCCCTGCAGGATGCCATTGAGATAGCAGGACTTTTTATCGATCAAGGGCCGGTTGTGCAGGTAAAAGGAAAGATAGGTGCCGCCCGTGTGTATGGTGATCCAGAGCCCGGGGTAGTATACGGCGGTCCGCTGGTGGTGATGGTAAACGGCATTAGCGCCAGTGCTTCTGAAATCCTGGCCGCTGCACTCCAAGATCATCACAGGGCAGTAATCGTGGGATCTTCCAAAACTTTTGGAAAAGGCACCGTTCAGCGCTTCTTCAACCTCGATGACCTGGCTCGTGGTTTCGATGAAGTAAAACCCCTGGGCTCTCTAAAAATGACGATCCAAAAATTTTACCGCATCAACGGGGGGTCCACCCAACTTAAGGGAGTTACTCCTGACATTCTCATGACCGATCCTTATTCCTATATCGAAATAGGAGAAAGTGAACTCAAGTTCCCCATGGAATGGACGAGTGTAGAACCCGCCCGATATACACCTTTACCTAACGAGGGCTTATTTGAAAAGCTCAAGGCCAACAGTATTAAACGCATGAAAGCAGACCCCTTGTTTGCCCGGCTCGATGAAAATGCCCGCAGGGTTAAACAACGCCGGGATGAAACCCTCATTTCGCTTAACCTGGATACATTCATAAACCGTAAAAAGATGTACGACGAAGAGGCCAAAAAAGCTGACAGCCTCCTCAAAACTCCTCTGAGTATCAAACCCCAGGCTCTACAGGAAGACCTGAATCGTTTGGCTTCAGATACCACCAAAACCAACATACTTACCCGCTGGATCAAAGGTTTGCGTTCTGATGCCTACATTCTCGAATCCATGCATATCATCCATGATTGGAGCCGAATGCAGGCCGCCAAAAAAGACTAGTTAAACTGTATTTAAAAACAATCTTATATTACCTTTGCAGGGAAAAGCTCTACTCATGAGGGCATTCCCTGCTTTTTTTATTCTCCTGTTTTTATTCGGTCTGGCTGGTAAAGCTCAGGTAACCGTAAATGTTGGATTTACTGCCCAACAATTGGCTCAAATGCTGGTGGGACCAGGTGTTACTATCTCGAATGTTACGGGCACAGGAATTCAGGGAACATCAGGAGTATACCTGGCAGGTAAGTTTCATGGTGGACTTAATTCCATTGGTATTGATAGTGGTATTGTTATGACTACCGGTAGTGCATTAATGGCTCAAGGCCCTAATAACCAAGGGAGTGCCGGAATAGGTGCAGGGCTTCCGGGTGATCCTCAATTATCTGCTATGGCTGGTGTAAACACCAATGATGCATGTGCACTTGAGTTTGATTTTATACCTCAATATGATACCATTCGATTTCGTTATGTGTTCGGTTCCGATGAATACAATTCATTTGTAGCAAGTTACAACGATATTTTTGCCTTTTTTATATCTGGCCCCAGGCCGAGTGGCGGCAATTATTCTAACCAGAACATTGCCCTTATACCCAATACCACTCTTCCTGTAAGCATTTTTAATATTAATTTTGGTAATATTGGGGATTGCCCAGGCACTGCCTGTGTTAATTGTGAATACCTTGTAAACAATTGTGGGGATTGCCAGAATGGATGCGCATCTGGAGTTAGCATTGAATACGATGCCTATACCGTGGTGCTTACCGCCTGGGCAGTGGTTATTCCCTGTCAGACCTATCATTTAAAGCTAGTTATTGCAGATGCCGTAGATGCTTCGCTGGATAGCGGGGTGTTTTTGGAAGCTGGAAGTTTTAGTAGTCCTGGTATAACTATAACCCCTGTTTACTCAACACCCGGTGGCGAGCGTGTGGCTGTGGAAGGTTGTTCGTATGTAGATCTTACCGTTTCCCTTCCTTTCCCTATGGCTGATACCATGTGGCTGGTATTCGATAGCATTAGGGGAACTGCTACCAATGGAGTAGACTGTAATTTTATTAACGATAGTATTTATATCGCCCCCGGCCAAACCAGCAACTATATCCGCATTATCCCCGTTTATGATGCACTTGTCGAACCCACCGAAACCCTAATTTTCTATTATTCTTCCTCTTCCAATTGTACAGGAACGTCCTTTTCATCCATCACCGTTTATTTAGCCGATTGGAACCCGGTTAATATTGGTTCGGACACCACAGTATGCCAGGGTACGCCCATTACCTACAATGCAGGAGAAAACTATCGCTTTTATCAATGGCAGGATGGGAGTACCAACATGACCTATTCCCCTGATACTTCAGTACCAGGAGCCCAAACAATTTCAGTAACGGTTACTGATATCTATTTATGCACTTCATCGGATAGTTTGCAGCTCACAGTGGCACCCCTTCCGGGGCCTAAACTTATCAGACACAACTAGCCCTGTTTCAGTCATTTTTTCTCCACGGCAATCCTCGGGCTCTTCATTTCGGGAATTCAGAAAAAATCTTTAGGTTTGCGCAAATCCAATTGGAATGGCCGAAAGTGAAACCTGTCTGGTTTGTGGAAATTATTTAATAAATCTTTCCCCAAAGGGTAAACATTCATGCTATTACTGTGGTGAACCAGCACCCGAAGGGTCGCGGGTTTGCGAGATGGAGCATTATGTTTGTGAAAACTGCCACAACCTGCCGGTCAACCAAAGGATTTTAGCTTACTGCCTTCGAAGCGAAGACACAGACCCGGTTCGTATAACACAAAATGTGATAGACAATGCAGGAGTTATGATACATGGTCCTGAGCATCATTTTCTGATTCCTGCCGTATTGCTTACTGCCTACCTCAACTTTACGGGTCAGACCGACCGAAAACAAGAATTGCTGGAAGAAGCCCATAAGAGAGCATCGCTAATTCCTGGTGGTTTTTGCTGGACCAATGGAACCTGTGCCGCAGGTATTGGGGTGGGAACCTTCGTAAGCCTCATCACCAAGGCTACTGCCTTATCTGGTAAAGAATGGTATCTAAGCAACCTGGCTACTGCTAAAGCCCTCGAATCCATTGCTCGCTCAGGAGGTCCCCGTTGCTGCAAACGCGACACTTTCATTGCCATACGCAAAGCCTGTGAGTTTCTCGACGAACTCCTGCAAATAAAACTCCCCTGCGATAGCCACATCATCTGCCGCTATTTCTCCCTCAACCGCGAATGCACCCGCGAAGAATGCATATTCTATTACAAGAACTATGAAAATGGGGCTGAAAAAACATGAGTCGCATCTATACCATTGGGGAAACCGTACTTGACCTTATTTTTGAAAACCACACTTTACGTCAGGCCGTGCCGGGAGGCGCCATGCTCAATACAGCCGTTAGCCTGGGACGATTGAAGCTTCCGGTTGCACTTATCAGCGAATGGGGAAAGGATGTAGCCGGACAGCTTATTGCCGATTTTTTAATCCGTCAGCAGGTAGATATTCAGCTGGTACATGTTTTTGAACAAGGAAAAACAGCCTTGTCGCTTGCCAGCCTTGATGCAGCAGGCCATGCCTCCTATACCTTTTACAAAGATTATCCTTCGCAACGTTTAAAAATAACGCCACCTGATTTCCAACCGGGCGACGTGGTTCTATTTGGTTCCTACTTTGCCCTCGACCCGGCTATCAGAACCCCTCTGGTGGCCCTTCTACGACAAGCACGGCAACAACAGGCACTGCTCATATACGATCCCAATATACGTAAAAATCACTCAGATGAGCTGGAGGAGCTCCTGCCTGACCTACAGGAAAATTTCAACCTGGCCCATATTGTGCGAGGAAGCCACGAGGATTTTCTGCACCTGTTGGGTACCCATGACCCTTATGAGGTTTTCCAGACATCCATCCAATGGGGCTGCGATCACCTTATCATGACACATGCCGAGGGCGAAATCATTTTTAGGAAACCCATGGTAAGCACTTCCATAGAAGCCTACCCCGCCCAGATTGTAAGCACCATCGGCGCTGGCGACACCTTCAATGCCGGCCTAATCTACGCTTTGTACACCCGGGGAATATCGGCTGCCAATTACCGGGATATGCCTTCCTGCGAATGGGGTGATATTCTCTCGGTTGCTTCCGCTTTTGCAGCCAACGCCTGCGAAAGTTACGAAAACTACATCTCCGAAGCCTTTGCCCGTCAGATACTCCATTCCAATACCCAATGAATCTGCTTATTCCGACCCTTAAACCTATTCTTAAAGAAATTTCCAGGATAGCTCAACTACTTTGGGAAAAAGGTTGGGCCGAACGCAACGCAGGGAACATTTCGGTAAATGTCACACACCTGCTAAGCCCTATCGACCTGATAAGCGACCGCAAGCAGAAACACATCCCCCTAATCCATTGTTATGAACATTTGGCGGGGCAAACTCTCCTGATTAGTGCGGCCGGATCGCGTATGAGAGAGATAGCCCAAAAACCTTCCAGGCACATGGTGTTAATTCATTTTCCGGAATGTGGAGAAAATGCAACGGTTATTAAATATGCCCGCGATACTGGTAAACTGGAGCCCACCAGTGAACTGCTTACTCACCTGGCCGTTCACGAAGTTTTGATGGCCCAAAACAGCCCGGCCCGAACCCTTCTTCATGCCCATGTTACTCCACTCATCACGCTGGGGCATTTTGCCGAGCTGTGCCATAAAGATATTATCAACAAGGCTTTGCTAAGCATGCATCCCGAAACCATTTATTTCCTGCCCGAAGGCATAGGCTACGTTCCCCTCACCCTGCCCGGTTCGGAGGATCTGGCCCGGCAAACGGCTCTGGAGTTTAACAACCATCAAGTGGTTATCTGGGAAAAACACGGAGCCCTGAGTGTGGCCCCCACCCCCAACGAAGCTTTCGACCTGCTCCATCTCGCTGCCAAAGCTGCTTCTATCTATCTTACCTGCCGTCAGGCGGGCTTCGAACCCCACGGCATTACCCTGCATACGCTCAGAGAGTTTTATAATGCCTATGGGTTTTCGGGCCCTTTACCTTTCCATATTATCGACGATTAACGCTGGATTCTTTCACCCTAAAATATCTGCTTACATACCCATCAACTCCAAACTTTTTCCAATACTCTATCTTATGAAAAAGACCTTTCAACTTTTATTAACCTTTCTGCTCGGGGCGGTATTAGCTAGCCCTGCTTCTGAGGATATCCGCCTGACCCTTAACAGATTTAAGGACCTAAAAAAATATGAAGGACACCATGTAGTGGTCCTTTTCGACTCCACCCGAGTAAAGGTGGAAGAATCAGGCTTATCAAAAGTTTACATGCACCAGCTATACAAAATGCTAGATGCAAAGGGCTGTCTTGCCAAAAGGGTGGTTACCATGGGCTACGACCCGCTTTCGGCCTATGTAAAAATCCTGGAAGTTAACATATACAAACCCAATGGAGATGTCATAAGGGTGGATACCTCCCTGGTAAAAGATTATCCGGCTCCAGCCCGGGCCATTTATTGGGGAGCCCGCGAAAAGATGCTGGAAGTGGGCAGGCTGGAGCCCGGCGACGCCCTCGAAGTGAAGCTCTTTCGTAAAGGCTTTACTTATGCCCTGCTGACCGACGAACCGGACGACGAACGATACATTCCCCCCATGCGTGGCCATTTTTACGATATTGTGCCTTTCTGGTCTTCCGAACCCATCGCCGAAAAAGTGTATCAGGTGAGCCTTCCTGCCACAAAAAAATTACAATATGAGTTTTACAACGGCGAAGTCCGGGTTTCGTCGGTGCTGCGGGGCGACCAGTTCATTTATACTTTTACCCAAAAAGAAATTATGCCCCTGAAATCCGAGCCCTCGATGCTAGCCTGGAGCGATGTAGCCCCTAAATTGCTCCTTTCCACCAGCCCCGATTGGAAAGCCAAATCGCTGTGGTTTTACGGAGTGAACGAAAATTATGGAAGCTTCGAATCGACCCCTGAGATTGATGCTAAGGTGAAAGAAATATTGCAAGGTGCCCGCGATGAGCTCGATTCTATTAGCCGACTTACCCACTGGGTAGCCGACGAGATCCGCTATTCCGGCCTGTCAATGGGCGAAGGCGAGGGCTATACCCTTCATAAGGGAGAAATGACCTTCCGCGATCGCTGCGGGGTTTGCAAGGATAAAGCCGGCATGCTCATTACCATGCTTAGGGCTGCAGGCTTTAAATCGTATGCTGCCATGACCATGGCCGGCGAAAGAATTGATTACATACCGGCCGACCAGTTCAATCACTCAGTTACGGTAGTTCAGCGAAGAGATGGCACCTACATGCTTCTCGACCCCACCTGGGTACCTTTTACACGCGAATTATGGTCCAGCCTAGAGCAACAACAAGGCGTGCTCATGGGGTTGCCTGAAGGCGCCGACCTGATGTACACCCCTATTTCGGCCCCTGAAAATCATCCCGTAAAAATTTCCGGTCATTCCAAGCTTTTGCCCGATGGTACCCTCGAAGGCAGCTTCACCATTACGGGTGAAGGGCAAAGCGAAGCAGCCATCCGGGGCATTTTTTCCGGGAGCTCTCCCTCGGAATGGGACAAAAACCTCGAACGCGAGCTGCTGAGGGTTCATCCCCAGGCCCAAATACTTGAAAAGACCTTTACCAACCCCGACGATTATCTGAGCCGACCTATCGAAATCAGAGTGAAATATCGTATCCCCGGCTATGCCGTGAATGGGAAAGGACAAATGGTTTTCACCCCCCTGCTTTTCAATGGATTGTTTATGCGGGCCCAGCCCCAACTGGGTATGAGTATAGGCATAATAGAACGTCAGTACCCCTTCCGCGACCGGTGTTCCCGTCTGGTGGATATTGAAGAAACTATTGAGCTTCCGGAGGGATATATTCCCCGAAACCTGCAGCCCTCGCTAAGCACTCTGGGCGATGCCGCTTCGTTTGAGGGAAGCGCCCGATGGGATAACAAAGTATTAACCATCAGACACAAAGCCACTTACAATAAACGCATCTATGAGCCGGCCGAATGGCCCAACTTCCGGGAGGTGGTAAAGGCCCAGCGATGGTATATGGATAATCCCCTGGTGCTGGATAAGAAATAATTACTTGTCGTTTATCTCTTCAAAATCTACATAATCCCCTACATTGTCAAGCGATGGGGGGGATTTTTTATTATCCGCTTTATTTTCTGGCTGTGATTCTTCGGGTTGCTGAAAAATGGTCTGGTGAAATTGTTCAAACTTGTGAAACATCCGGCGGGTGTACCAGCGAATGATGTAAGGAGCCACAAGACGCATAATGTAGCCCAGCAGGAAGAAGCTGAGAACGATAATAAGCAGGGTGTTGAAGAAAGATTCCATACCGTTGAATGTAAACGACTAAAGGAGGCAGCCCAACTACCTCCTTCAGCGCTGAATGGTAAAAGCCGGCCCTGAGGGCGGTTTATCTCTTGTCGAGCTTTTCGTCGCTAACGGTCAATTTCTTGCGGCCTTTACGACGGCGGGCAGCCAGTACCCTGCGGCCGTTGGCAGTAGCCATCCTGGCCCTGAACCCATGCTTGTTTACCCTTTTCCTTCTCGAGGGTTGAAATGTCCGTTTCATAATCCGTTTGAATTTTGGGAGTGCAAAGGTAGGTATTTTTTCGGATTTAGAAAACCACTGACTCAAATTTTTACCTCCTTCTCTTTTGCATACCCCCACGCGAGGACCAGATGATCCTGAGTAACCAGGGTACGAAAGGCCGTTAAATTGAAAAAAAACTTAGTTTAACTCAGAAAAGGAAAAGAAACCTTTACGCATCTATCAAGGCCAGATTATTCCATGAAACGTTGCCGGCAAGTCAGTTTATGTTAGAGGGTCCTGCCCCTAATATAATCCGCCTCCACCAGGGATTTCATGGAAATAAAAACAATGAGAAATGATAAAGGAAGTGATGATAAAAGGTTCTTTATTCAAGCAAATTTCAGACCGGATAAAATATTGACATTTGACTTTTGAATCCTTCAGACACAACTGACATAGAATCATACGCCCACTCATTTGCGCAGAAGTTTCGTTTTTTATAAAAGGTCTTCTTCTACCACTAACTCTAGTTTCTGACGGGAGACGATCTTACGCAATCTCTCATTATCCGATTCCAACGTCTGGATGTCGAAACTACCCAAGGGTAATGTGAAGGCAAAACATCAGGGCATTGAATTCAAACTAACAACTCCAGCTGCATAAAATGCCTATGTAAATAGGATATCTGCAACACTTGGGAACATCAGCCGTTTTCCTTTTGCCAAAAGATATGGTGTTCCCCTCCTTTAATTCAAATTTTCGTTTGCCTAGAAGCAGAATTTTACTAATTAACGTTGAAAGTTAAATGCTAGGATTCTGTCTGCCTGGTAAACAGAAGCAAGATATATTCACAGTTTGCAGGGCAAAGACTCATATTTAATCCTTCTTCTGTTGAGCTTAGTATTGAAAAAAGAATTGTATAAAACCCTGTAGTGCCTAAAAAGTTTATTACACATTTGTATTTCAACAATTTAAGTTGTTTTCGCATCGAAGTCTGGAAATAATGGCAGTATAAAAAATTCCCGGGTCGTATTTTCAACAAGTACGACCCGGAGTTTAGTATTGTATCAAAGGCGAAATTTATTTTTCTCTACTCCTTCACCCCTTTTATTACCCAGCGGCCCTGCTCATTCTGTATGCTTACCAGATATACGCCCGATGCCAATGGCCCAGGGTAGATTTCAGCCTGTGTACCCTGGAAAGTTGTCTGGTATAGGAGTCGTCCGCCCAGGTCAAAGATGGAGACATCGCTACGCAAACCTGATTGAGACTTAGGAAGAATTATACGAAAACGCTCACCAAAGGAATTGGGACGCAGCGTCGGTTCATTCATGGAGGTAGGCACCTGGGGAAAACTGATCCCTGTAGGATAGCCTTCGTTGAGTTGCAAGATTCTACCCATGAGTCCATAGGCAAAACCATTCAGATTATAGGTAACTCGCAGTGAATTGAGGTAAGGATAGGTACCCAGCAGCTGCCAGGTATTGCCGGCATCGGTGGTGTAATAGATAAAGGAAGTTTGTGAGTTTTGATGGCTCAGGCACAAAACATATCCAGTATTTTCCCCAGTAAATCCGATGTCGCGTATCCATTGCCCCGGAAGACAGGTAAAAACTTTAAGGGTATCCCAATTGGTTCCGTTATACAAGGCCCTATAGATGGAAGGGATAGAATCGGCAGTAAGAAAGTACATAAGATGGGCATCGACGAGCTGGCCTTTTACAATAGGGGGCAAACCTAAGGGCACGTATGTCCAGGTATCACCGCCGTCCAAAGTATGATAGAAACCAGTAGAGGGTGTGGTACCTCCTCCCCCGAATATGAATCCTTCTTCACGACTCAAAAAGTCCATGTTGGCCAGCGTATCTGCAGGCAAAGGTAATTCTGTCCAGTGAAGGCCTTGATCGGAGCTTCGGAAGAACCTGGGTGGACCATAGTAGCTTAATTCTTGATTGGGGAAGAAATCCTTTTTTGTGATGGTCAAACACCGCCGACCCAGGAAATAGGCCCTATCGGAAGTAGGGAAAGCCAGCGAAATGCAGGCCGGTAAACTGGCATCCTGTTGAAGATTCCAGGTTTGGCCCCCATCGGGGGTATAAAAAACCGAAGTAAAAACCTCATCAGGGCCCAAATTGCTTACTTTATAAAGCCTTGCACATGCTAAAGCCTGCTGAGCATTGGCCCATTTGAGCTCTGTAAAAAAGGCCAAATGATACAAATAGGGCGAATCATAATACAATGAATTACTCCAGGTAAGGCCGGTGTTATTGCTAACATAAAGATGATTATGAAGGCCTGTTAATACTTTTTGCGAATTTATATCCAATGCATAGATATGGGTGTACATGGTTTGGTCAAAGTCCCGAGAAATAGAATTTTGGGCTGCGTTGTATGCCAACAGGTAGCGCGTAGATTGATTTTCCATATCAGGATCGAAATAATAAACACTTTTGAGATTTTCCTTATCGGCTGCTAAAGCTATAAAAGACTCCTTACCACTTATGATAAGCGTATTTTCCACTTGCACCCGTGTCCATGTAGCCCCCATGTCATGAGACTTAACGATTTCATAATTACCCCAAGCATAAATATTTCTCTTGTTTTTAATCTTAAGGTGATCTAGCTTTCTGTCAAAGGGTAGGTTGTTATAGACGTCTTCCCAGGTAACTCCGTTATCCGTGGAGCGCATAACCAGAGCTTTCCAGTAATACTTCCCTACGGCAAACACCGTATCACCTGCTGCCCAGGCGCAGGCATAGGGTAAACGAGCCAAATACTGATAATTATCCCACACCACCTGAATTGTATTGCCTCCATCCGTCGTACGGTAAATTTTATAATTCCATTCGTTTGAAAGCAGTATACCTGTGTCGGCATTTTTGAATGTCAGGTCAAGCCACGGACCAGGTTCAGGGAAAATGTTCCACGATTGTCCACCGTCAATGGTTTTAGCCAGATACGTCAAACTATCCACTTTTCTTTCAAAAAGTGCATAACCTACCGAAGGGCTCACAAATTCCATTTGTTTCATGATGTATTCACTGGTTTGGTAACGGACAGACCATGTAAAACCGCCGTCTGCCGAGTATAGCAAGATGCCATCGGCCCTAACAATAATTTCATTTTCGTTGAGCCAATAAATTTCTTTCAAAGTTTGTCCAGTGAGAGCAGGTAGTTGTGTCCACGACTGAGCGCCGTCGTGCGATATGGCCATGGAACCCATGTTACCCACCGCTAATACCCGGCTATTGTCGTAATAATCCATATCGTAAATATCAGCGCCAAATGGCTGGGGCACGAGCCAATGTGCCTGCTGGGCCTGGAGAGTAAAAGCTACCAGGATGAGAAAAAGGAGAAAAAGTTTTTTCATGGTATTAAGTTTTTAAAATTGCAATCTTACTGATGTTTAATAAATTTAGCACCCGGTTGGGGGACAAAGTTAACCGAGATGGTATCTGAATTGATACAACCATTGGAAGCCTGAACCTGAACCCAATAAGTTCCCGCCTTGTAAACTTCGAGTGTAGGGCCTGTATCACCAGTGCTCCATAAGTAATTCATAAACCCTGTTCCAGGGTCGAGAATTACAACTCGACCTTCGCAAGTGGTAATATCAGTACCCAGATTGGGTTGGGGAAGGGGCAGTAAACTCACAACAGCTTGTCCGTTCAGTGTTCCAGTGCAAAAAGAGTTATAAGAAGTATCCATTGTATAAATACCTGCAACTTGCGTAGTGAACAAAAAAGGAAAAGGACCAGAACTGGTAACTGAAGGCTGAGCAACACCATTCACCCTCCAGGCAAAGGTATAAGGAGGCGCGGCATTGGGAGTAAAAGAGATCTGTATTTGAGCCGTACTCACACCATCATCGCATATACCACCTCCACCGCTTATAGTTGCGTCGGGGCAAAGCACAGGAGCTTGAACATTGATATGGTTTTCGCAACCCACTGAATCCCAAAAGGAGGCATAAATAGGATGCAATAAATTATCACACGGCAGGCCTGCAATAGTAAATGACATTGGACTTTGAAAAGGGGGTGGAATAGTAGAGGCATAACCCGTGAGGCTGTCCCACACTACCAGATACCCTGTAGATGGAGGATTGCTAAAGTAAATCTGCCCACTCACAGAAAATGTATTGGAGAGCGGATTGCATGCACTTTCTTGATGGGTGATTTCGAGAATACTGCAATGGGTGACAAAATCGCAGGTGGTGCTCCCCGCTCCGGGTTGGCCATAATTCGATTGGTAAAAGTTTACCTGATATTGAAAAACATCGTGATCTATCCCAGATATCCGAATCAGGTAATACTCATTGGGTAAGGCATTTGGAATTGTGCATGTAGCAGTATCCCCAGGGTACGCTTGAAATGGATTCCAGCAATCTACAATTTTATCACTGGTTAGACCCTCAACGCAGGCAGAGGTAGGATCTGAAAAAGGCCCATAAATTAACATACCCACCGAAACAAAAGGCACAGTATAAGCCTTATAAATAAGGGCACCTGGGGTAGCAATTTTTATATAAAACCAATGGGGTCTAAAGTGAACAATGGACCCACTAAATTGCGAAATACATCCAAAAGCAACGCAGCATTCGGGTTGGGTATCACCCACACAGCACTCATACCACCATATGTAAGCCCATGAGGTTACAAGGGGAGTGACGTAACTATATGTACTATTTAGGCACATGGGACGAGCCCGATGACAGGAATCGAACATGGGTAGGGTATCGAGCACCATGCTGCGCAACGTATCGGGGATATCTCCTGGTCTACTGAAATTATCGTTCGGCACAGGAGCCTGAACCCTACTCCCAACGATGAGCCCAGCCCAGAATAACAAGATGATGAGGAAAAACCTGTGTCCGCTCAATGCTTTATAAACAATTTTTTATTAAAGAGTACTTGATTCTGTGAACTTAGAACTTGGAAAATATACATCCCCTCTTCGAGACCGTCAGTGGAGAGCTGCGATTGGGAAGTTTCGATGCGCAGTTGAAAGTATGAATCTAAAATCCTGACCTTCATTTCTGGTTCCATTCCTTCTATATAAAGCCAATTATTCGCTGGATTTGGAAATACAGAAATACCATGGTTTTCAACTGTTTCTTCTTCAATCTGGATACCTTCTGGAGTGGCTGTTTCATCTTCCTTTGGTGGATGATTACAGTTTACCTGACCATAACACATATTCTGCGTAAGAAGTAATACTTTATGGTATTCATAGATATACGAACCTTTATAATTCTGCTTTGACTTACAATAAGCTGTATAATCTTTGGATAAGGTCCTCACCAGGTTCAAATTACACAAACTGGTATACATATGGGCAGCATGCCCGTAAAGCATTGGTGCAGCATCAATAGGCATTACAATAGGCCAGGTCATATTAGGATGAGAAGCATAAAAGTCGGGGTCCACATAATGTTTTCGAAACCATTGCCAGCACCGGCCCGTGCTTTCTCCGTACTCCTGAGAATTATTATTATTGCACAGGGTAGTAATAGCGTTGCTTATGCATGGACTTGACAGGCAGGTAGTTGCCTCGCTACTACAATAGGTTTCTGGCAACAGTATGTCAAAATAGTGTTGGCCGTTTCTAATTCCAGTAAATAAGCTAAAATTACCATTAGGAAAATAATTGGTATTGGCTTTGTGCCATTGCGAAAAATAATGCCAATTCCAATGCACTGTGCCCATAAACAAGCCTTCTAAATTTTGTGTTGTCCCTTGGGGATTGAAGAATTGGTTGTTATTTAAAGTTGTCCATAAACCAGGTATGAGGTTCAAGTAATGCTGCACAAGCACATTGTTATTTTGACGGTTAGAGCCGACACACATGTTAGATTCCCAGTGCATTCCATATTGGCCGCAGATATCGCATGATGAAGTATCGATAGCCCAAGGTTCGATATTGGTTACCACCCCATGAAAATGACATTTCTTACCTGGAAACTGTGTTTGAACATACTTCTGATAATAAGTAAGATGTTGTAATTTACTAATCGCCTTATAGGTATATCCTGGCAAAATCCAATAGGATATGATGGCCGGTACAGCGTAGACCTTAATGTTTCGAGCTTCCGCCTTATCAATAAAATCAACCAGTTTTGCCTTATATCCAGGAAAGACTGTGTCTAAACCCAGATTGGAAAGCGTGGCTGATTTATTGTAAGGGAGCAATGAAACGTTCATAAACACGTAGTTACAACCCCAACTGGCAACATTTGTTAAAATTTCATCATTAGATTCTGTCATGAAAAGATTGGGAGCTCCGTCGGTAAATTCACCTTTGCCCCTATCGCTGCAATCGTACCAAACGGCCCTGATATTGGATGGTAAAGAAGTTTGGGCCTCCAAACCTACAAATGCGTAAACAAAGACAAAAATCCATAAAATATTACTAATCAATATTTTACGGGGGGGGGGTAGCATGTGGATCGACTCCTTAAAAAGGTTGATAATCAATAAGTCATTGATAATGTGTGTACTCATAGTTTTAGCATCTTAGGGGCTAAAACGTATCAAATATAAAAAAATAATAATATTTGTCAAGGGGAGGAACTACTTTAAGCGCCTTCCTCCAGAATAAAGAAGCTACGCAAAAAAGGCCTTGGTGTGTGCTCGCTTCGGCTACGCTCAGCGAGCAGGGCTTATCTGGGTGCTCGCTTCGACTTCGCTCAGCGAGCACGGATACCCTCAACGAGCACGGGTATAATTTTCAGCGCTCTCTTCGACTCCGCTCAGAGAGCGCGTTTTGGAGAATCATTGAGAGCTATTGTGTGTGCTCGCTTCGGCTACGCTCAGCGAGCAGGAATAGGCTCTGAGCTCTGCAACAAAATCTCTTCTTGGTTTTTATTCTTTTACTGGGACATGCTTCAGCGTTTCGAGCAAATAATCCCAGAAAAGCTGAACGCTTCCGATATGTACCTTTTCGTCGGGGCTGTGGGGATTGCGAATGGTGGGGCCGAATGAAATCATATCCCAGTGAGGATAAACAGCACCTAGGATACCACATTCGAGCCCTGCATGAATGACCTTTACTTCGGGTACCCTTCCGAATTTCTGATTATAGACTTCCTTCATGGTTTGCAGAATGGGGCTGGTGGGATTGGGCCTCCAACCAGGGTATGAGCCTGAGAAGTCGATGGTAGCTCCGGCTAACTCGAAAACAGAAGCCATCATGTCGGCCAGGTCCTGCTTGGCACTGTCCACCGACGAGCGCAGCAGACACAACACCTTAATATGGCCATTTTCCATTTTAACATTGGCCAGGTTGGTAGATGTCTCAACCACGCCAAGGAAAGCATCGCTCATGCGAATCACTCCATTGGGACAGGCATAAACAGCATTTATCAATCGGCTCTGGGTTTCTTTATCGATAACCTGAGCTGGGATGGCTGCAGGATTGCAGGTAAAGGAGAAATTGGGTTCGGCCAGTTCATATTCTTTGCGGATGGTTTCAACGATATGGTTGAAACATTTAAGAAATTTTTCTTTTTCTGAGGCGGGCACGATAACTGTGGCAAAGGCTTCGCGCGGGATAGCATTGCGCAGACTTCCTCCCTCTACCCGGGCTAAGCGCAAGCCGTGCTCTTTGTGCGCATGACGCAGAAGACGGAAAAGTACTTTGTTGGCATTAGCCCTGCCCAAGTTGATGTCGAGTCCTGAATGGCCCCCTTTGAGGCCGGTAACAGCCAGCGCGAAAGCTGCCACTTCTCCAACAACAGGTTCCATTTGGGGAGAAAAGGTAAATGTGCCATCGATACCCCCGGCACACCCTACATATAGCTCACCCTCATCTTCCGAATCGAGATTGAGCAGGATATCTCCCTGCAGAATGCCGGGCTCCAGATTCTGGGCCCCTGTCATGCCAGTTTCTTCATCAGTGGTAATAAGCACTTCTATAGGACCATGCGGTATATCCTTGCTTTCAAGAATGGCCATAGCTGCTGCCACACCAATTCCATTATCGGCCCCCAACGTAGTTCCGTTGGCTTTCACCCATTCTCCGTCTACGAGGGTTTCGATAGGGTCGGTATTGAAATCGTGCTGTTTGTCGCTGTTTTTCTGTGGAACCATATCCATGTGTCCCTGCAGAATGACCCCCTTACGGTTTTCCATGCCTGGAGTGGCAGGCTTGCGAATGATGACGTTTCCTGCCCGGTCAACCAGAGTTTCCAACTGGAGTTTTTTTCCAAATTCAGCCAAAAAATTGCGGATCTGGTCTTCATTTTTTGAAGGACGAGGGATACGGGTCAGGCTATAAAAATTATTCCATAGCGCCCGGGGTTCTAAATTACGGATGTCGTTTGACATAGATGTGTGTTTTTTAAATTGTGGAAATAAAGTAGATTTATTGTTTTCAAACGATTGCAGGGCAAAAATAGTGTATTTGGTTGGGTCAAGGCTTTTGGACCCCACCTGTCCGAATTATGCTTAATCTTCTGAAAACTCTTTAAGGAGCTTACGGTATTGAGAGAATACATTGGCCCGGGAGACAAAACCCACGTATTTCCCCTGATCGATGACCGGGAGGTTGTAGTGTTGGGTGCGCTGAAAGACCATGGCTACATCCTCCATGCTGTCGGAAGGCGAAACCTGTACATCGGGCATAAACATCAAATCTTGCACATAAAGCTTATCGTAGAGCGAATGATCGAAGATTATGTTGCGTATGTCATTGATAAACACCACTCCCAGATAGTTGTTTTCATCATCCACCACAGGAAAAACATTGCGTTCCGACTGAGCTACCACTTTAACAAATTCTCCGAGTGTATATTCAGGTTTTACGGTTTTGAAATTAGTTTCAATCAAATTGGAGACATTCATCAAAGACAGCACAGCCTTGTCTTTATGGTGGGTCATCAGCTCTCCGCGTTCGGCCAATTTTTTGGTATAGATGGAATGGGGCTCGAAATAATGGATGGTAATAAAAGATACAGCGGAGGTAATCATCAGGGGGGTAAGGAGCTGATATCCTCCGGTAATTTCAGCGATGAGGAAAATTCCTGTCAGAGGGGCATGCATCACTCCAGCCATGACGCCGGCCATTCCCACTAAAACAAAGTGAGGCTCGGGCAGATGAAGACCCAAAATAAGATTCATGCTTCGTGCAAAGAATAAACCGCTGAGGCCTCCGGCGAACAGCGAAGGGGCAAACACGCCCCCAATTCCCCCGGCTGCATTGGTCAAAGCCATAGCGATTACCTTAAGCAACAAAATAAGAAAAACGACTCCTGGAAATAGCCAGTCATAGATATCCCACTGGCCAAAGACGGATTCATTAATAATCTCGCTGCCTCGGCCCGTAAGCATAAGTTTCAGGGTGTCGTAGCCTTCTCCATAGAGCGAGGGGAAAAAATAGATAAGCAAACCCAATAGAAGCCCTCCCAGGGCCAGGCGGGAATATGGGTTATTGAATTTTTTTAATTTTTCTTCAGTAAAAGCTGATGCTTTGATAAAATAAAGGGAATACAGTCCTGCAAAAACTCCCAGCAGGAGATAGAAAGGAAGCTCCTTCATCTGAAACATGGCCTGCAAGGGGAATGCAAAAAGGACTTCTTTACCCAGTAAAAAATACGAAAGGACCGAAGCTGTAGTGGCTGATAGCAACAAGGGGATGAGGCTGGCCATGGTCAGGTCGAGCATAAGCACTTCTACGGCGAACACAATACCGGCAATAGGGGCTTTAAAAATACCTGCAATAGCTCCGGCAGCACCGCAGCCAATGAGCAAAGTGCGATGTTTGTATGAAACCCTGGCCCACTGACCCAGATTGCTTCCCAACGAAGACCCTGTGAGCACAATAGGAGCCTCGGCTCCCACCGACCCCCCAAAGGCAATGGTGAGGGTGCTGGCTACCATGGAAGAAAACATATGGTGAGCCTTTAGAATAGAACTATTCTTGGAAATAGCATAGAGGACACGGCTAACCCCATGAGATATATCATCGCGAATGACCTTATTTACAAAAAGTACTGTAAGCAGGATGCCGATGGCCGGAGAGAGAAAAAGCAGAAAGCTGTTGCTACCCAGCCCAAAATCGCTTGAAACCAACACATGGGTATAGTGAACGGTGTTTTTAAGTATAATAGCCGCCAGACCACTGAGTAAACCCACGGCAATGCTTAGACCATACACCACCTGGCGATCGTTTAGGTGTCGGAATCGCCAGCGAAGGACTTTTGGCCCATTAATTATATCTCTGATTTTCAACCAAATATAGTTTATGCATTCGACTTTCAAACCTAACAAAAAATGTCAGAAAAACAACAAGCGCTCGGCCTGTTTTACTTTTCAAAGCAAATGAAAGCTATTCACAAAAATTTTTATGATTTTTTATTACCTCTTTGAACAAACCCAATTTTAAATTGTAATTATTATTGAATAAAAAATTTTATGGGATGAAAAATGATCCGGTAGCCATTCGACAATTACTTGTAGAAAAAGGGCTTAAGGCAACGCCCCAGCGCATTGCTGTTTACAACGCCCTGCTTGATCGCCGGGACCATCCCACCGTGGAGATGCTTTATCAAGAGCTCAAGTCACAGTTTCCCGGTCTTTCACCGGCTACCCTCTACAATGCACTCGACTCGCTTTGCCGGGCCGGGCTCATTCAAAGGGTAAAAACCGAACAGGGAACCCAGCGCTACGATGCCATTCAAGAGCCCCATCATCACCTCTATTGTGCCGCATCCGACCGTATGGAAGATTACTGCGACCCTGAACTGGACCAACTCATCCACGAATACTTCCTTAGAAAAAAAATTGAAGGATTTCGTATAACCGACATCAAACTTCAACTTACAGGTTATTTCGAAAAATAAATTGGTTTAATTTTAATATCTAAACGCTATGAATAACTTAAGTCAAATCGGACTCGACGTCCAAAAATCGCAGCAGCTGGCCGAAAAGCTCAATCGCCTATTGGCAGACCTCCATGTGTTTTACATGAACTCCCGGGGATTTCACTGGAATATCCGGGGCGACAAGTTTTTTGAACTCCACCTCAAATTTGAGGAACTCTACACCGATCTTCAGGTGAAAATTGATGAAGTTGCCGAGCGTATCCTCACGCTGGGATACACTCCTATGCATTCCTTTACTGATTTCTTGAAGACAGCCGACGTGAAAGAAGTGAAAGACCTGAGTGATGGCAAAGAATCCATACGCAGTATTCTGGAATCGTTCGGCACCATCCTCATCAAGGAACGCGAACTCCTCGAACTCTCGGCCCAGGCCGGCGACGAGGGTACTAATGCCCTGATGAGCGATTATATTCGCCAGCAAGAAAAGCTTGTATGGATGTATAATGCGTACCTAAAAAAATAATTGTTATTAACCCTTAAAAATCAAATCTCTATGGAAAACACTGTAAACAAATTCCCTTTGCTGGGCGATGCACTGCCCGAAATGGAAGTACTGACCACCCATGGTATGAAAAAACTTCCGCATGATTATGCAGGTAAATGGCTTGTGTTGTTTAGCCATCCGGCCGACTTTACTCCGGTTTGCACCACCGAATTTGTGGCCTTTGCTCAACTGAAACCCGAGTTCGACAAACTCAACGCCGAACTGCTGGGACTCTCTATGGACCAGGTATTCAGCCACATCAAATGGCATGAGTGGATCGAAGAGAAGCTGCATGTAGAAATTCCCTTCCCCATTATTGCTGATGGAGCTGGTGAAGTTTCGGCCAAATTGGGCATGGTACACCCTGGCAAGGGAAGCAACACCGTTCGTGCCGTCTTCCTTATCGACCCCAAGGGCATTGTTCGCCTCATTCTTTACTATCCGCAGGAAATCGGCCGTAATATGGAGGAAATTCTTCGTGCTCTCAAGGCCTTACAGACCACCGACGAACATGGTGTAGCCACCCCTGCCAACTGGCCCAACAACAGCCTGATTGGCAATAAGGTCATTATTCCGCCGGCCAAGGATTTAGAAAATGCCAAAAAACGCCTCACGCAGTACGAAGGGTATGATTGGTGGTTCTGCTATAAGTCTTTATAAGCTTATCTAGCAGGTTTATAGAAAACCTACGCCCCCTTCGACTTCACCCCACGCCCCCTTCGACTTCGCTCAGGGGGCGTCATTTTTTCGACTTTACCCTGAGCGTAGCCGAAGGGTGCGTCTTAATAAAAATTATCACCTATAGGCTTTAACTTATCCCAAAAGCTGCTCCAATGATTCATGGAATTCTCATCCATGAAGAGCATTCCTGGTTCTCATTTCTTTTGTAGCATCAACACCTGCAATCCAGGGTCATACCAGGTATTTAAGATTTCACGAAGGGACGGATAATTCAGCAGATTGATATCTTTCTCGATAAACTCCAGGGCCTGGTATATTTCCACGGTGCGTCCTTTTTGAACCATCCTGAGAGCGACTCCTCCAAAATCTCTTTTCACCTCACGCTGATATTCGGGAGTGATAAGTTCCCAACCTTCTGGAAGGGTGAGGATGTATTTATATTCTTCCAGGATAAAGGCCGGCAGGCTGAAAGGTCCGTCGCGACGGGTGGGTAATACACGGGCATTCCAGCTATCGGCGCCCGCAGCAGCATGAGGAATCTCAAACAAATATACCTCTCCCTTCTTTCTCAGTTTAATCTCCGATACGGTAAGTGTGCCTTCCACCTTGCGTGGATTGAAGCGTTGCAGACTTACCTCTGCCTTATCTCCCGACATCCCATTAATTGTAGAGCTGAGCTTGTTCTTATCGTTATTCAGGCTAAAATAGGGATGAAACAGCCCTTCAGCTTTTATCTTCACCGTTCCCGAAAGGTTGGCGCTGGTATCCATTTCAAAGGTGGCCTCGACTCTGTATTCGGAATTCACCGGGGCATAAGTATTTTTTTCCACCTTTCCCGAAGGACCAATTCCAAGCAAAGTTTGCCCATAGAGAAAAGGCTTTTCATCGCGAGAAGAAGTGCCCGTGGGGGAAAATACCGTCTCAGGCAAGCCCTCTCCTTCAAGGATAACGTAATAATCTTCAACCAACCCTATAGGACATATTTCAGCGGAAGCCACTGTAGCCGGAAGGGCAAGCACGGGCCGGGCTTTAAATCCAGCCTCCTGAAGCAGAAAAGCCAAAAGGAAAGCTTTTTCCCTGGGGGTTCCCGAACGACTCTCCCATATTTCTTTGAATGACCGCATCTTACATCCGGTAAAGGAAGGCTTGACCGATAAAGTCACCATCTCAGAGGCTACCATGTCGCGCAAAGCGGCAGCCAGGGCTGAGGTATTGTTCGACTTGTTATTCAATTCGCCCAGGGCTTTCAGAGCTCCTTCAGGAAGAGCACCAGCAGTAGAAGGTTGCAACAAACAGGCTGCTACGGCCTGGTTCAAATCAGGGGCTGTGCTAAAAGCTACCGACGGCAGAAAGGTAAAACGTCCGGGAAGGTAACTTTCTTGCGGATAAGCAGCCGTAGAACCGAAGTTGAAGCTGTAAACATCGAAACCCTTTTCCTTGCTGATTTCCGGGGCCAGGCGCAGATTAAAAACTTTGTAGTTGAGACAGGTGCCAGCCGGTACCTTTACCACAACTCTGAAAGATTCTGCAGGGATAGAAAGTGAAGCCACTTCGGCTCCGGAAAGGAATGGATAATAATCGGCCTGGCTCTCAATCTGGTAATCGAGAAAAATGGTGGCCCCTACTTCCAGCGCTGTATGTGATACCACCATCTCTCGCAAATGACTGAAGTGTGCACTGCCCGCTGCCCACGACGGGAGCACCTCGTTGAAGGCATGGGCCGGGGCTATCACCTTGCGTCCATTGGCCATCACGGTCTCAGCCCGGTTAATTTTCAACTTCTGAAACTGCGGATTATAAACAATAAAACTTTCGCCATACTTCCCGTGGAAGGCTCGATGCGAGAGTAATTTCACAGAAAAATACTCACGATATTGTTGACTACCATCCTTGTGGAGGGTATATTCTCTGACCACTGATTCGAAGCGGGCGTCGGGAACATCGGTCTGGGCCCTGAGCCCTGAGAGTATGGAGAATAGCCCAATACTTAAAAATAAACGGGTGAAAAATGTCTTCATGGTTGTAAATGGATAAAGCGGGGCAAATATAGGGAAGTACCTTACGAAATAAAACCATTTCATTTATGTAAATTTGACCCCGGGCGAAAATCAGTCCCTGCACCTTCTTTCTTATGTCTCCATACACTGGGTTTTGTCTTTCGGTTGTAGTGCCCTGCCACAACGAAGCAGGCAACCTGGAAATGCTTTACAACCGGCTCAGGCCGCAGCTGGAGCTTTTTGATTCCTATGAGGTAATTTTTGTAGACGATGGGAGCACTGACGACACGGCCTCCAGGGTTAGCCAACTGGCCGCCCGGGATGCAAACCTGCGTCTGATACAGCTCTCGCGGAACTTCGGACACCAGGCTGCCCTTAAGGCCGGCATTGACTATTCCATTGGCGACTGTATTGTGTCTCTCGACGCCGACCTACAACATCCCCCCGAACTTATTCCTTCGATGGTTGATAAGTGGCTTGAAGGATACGATGTAGTTACGACCCGTAGGTTGCATACCCGGGGAGAATCTTTTTTCAAGCGTTTGTTTTCCAAAGCCTTCTACCGCCTCATCCACTTTCTTGGCGATATCGAACTTCCCCCAGGTTCGGCCGACTTTCGCCTCATCGACCGGGCGGTGGCCGATATATTGCGAAGCATAAAAGAAAAGGATATTTTCCTACGGGGACTTATCAGCTGGGCAGGGTTTAATCAGACATCCATTGAATATAAAGCTTATGAACGTTATTCAGGGGCATCTAAATACAATTTTCGTAAAATGTTCCGCCTGGCTCTTGCCGGCATCACCTCGTTCAGCATCAAACCTCTGCGATTGAGTATTGTGCTTGGTCTGCTCATCGCTCTACTGGCAGTCCTGTATGGTTGTTACATTCTTTACATTTATCTCTATACCGACCGGGCTATCCCCGGTTGGGCTTCTACCACCGGTAGCATTCTTTTGCTGGGAAGCATCCAGCTCATCGTATTGGGTATTATGGGCGAGTATTTGGGAAAGCTATTTATGGAGAACAAGCGCCGTCCCCCCTACATCATTCGCAGCCAGCGACCAAGACCCAATGGGAAAGAATGAAATGGAGAAATATTTTCAAACGTTGGATTAACGCAGATGCTGAATAAGGCAAATCAACGCGAAAAAAAAACATTTTAGGAAATAATCCTTCCTCATAAATTTCTGATTTAAACCCTTGAGTGCACAGCCAAACAACAGCATCCAGTTGGGGGCTTGTTTATGGATAAATACCCACGCGGAGCTCTTCCACCCATACGGGCTTTTTGCCATCAAGCCAAAGAAATACCTGTAGAACCGGCGTCTCGGTTCCTTTCGGAAAATTCATTTCAGCCGTTTGGGCCATGAAGACTCTTTGCTCGTAAGGCAATCCTTTTTCATGGCTTCCGGTGCCCTGCTGATAAAGCTTCCGGCCCCCAACGTCTGCTTTGAAATAAAGAGAGACGCCAGCTCCCTTGCTCAGGAACACGCGGGCTGTAGCCACGATATGCAATGAATAGCCCTGCCAGGCATCAGGGATGGGTATCCTGAATGCTGGACTTCCTTTGTTGATGCTATCCAGACGATAAGACCAAGCGCCTCCGGGATGCGTCTCCAGCATCCCCTGACCCAACTGCACTTCCTCAGGCATTGCAGCCACTCCCGCCAGCAAGGAAGCCTCATACAAAACCTTTTTCCTCCCTTGCGAATGAAAACGCAGCAAGAGCCGGTTATTACCGGCCCAAAGGGTATCCATGGCCGGATATTGCAGGCGAAGCACATCTTCAGGGCTGAAGTAACGAAAAGCCTCATCTCGCCAGAAATAGACCACCTCTGGCTTTTGGCGCTGCAACATGCTGTCGAGCGAATGCATCTGCAGTTCGGGGCTGGGTCCGAGGGAGAAGAAATGAAGCGGGAGGTCGAGAGCGTGGATTAATGAGTCGATGCGATAGGGCTGCCCTCCGGAGCTAACCCAAAGGGCACCCCGGTCGCCGATTTGCTGCGTGACACGCAGAGCATCTGCTTCCCTCCACTGAGCAGCTGATAAAGGCTCGGCATCTCGTCCCCGGGCATAAAAAATCATCCCGGCGAGAAGTAGAGAAAATCCTCCTGCTATCAATCCCCTATATTTAGCTGACCATCCCGTCCGCTGCAATCCATAAAAGAAGGCAATGGCACACAGGATAAAGAAAACCCAGGCCGAGAAGCCCCAGGCCTGCATTACCTGGGGGTTATAGTAATCCAAAGATAGGGCATGAATGCCCGGAGGCACCACCACCCCCTGCTGAAACCCATTCACACGCAGGATTTCTACGGGTCGTCCATCTAAACGAGCCTCCCATCCAGGAAACCAGGCCTGCGAGATTATCATAAGGGCAGTATCCCTGGCCTGCACCCTGGCAGAGCAATGGCCAGGCCTGAACTGCCTGAGCTCCGCTGCTAGTCCTGCTCCGTTACTCCTCTGGGGCAGCCGGGTGCGGTCTCCTTCTACCCAGGCCACACGCCGCACTACCGTTATACGTCCCGTATCGCTCCACTGGCCTATGGTATCAGCCCCATACATCAAAGGATTGCGTAATATTTCTGCGAAAAGCTCCGGTTTCTTCCCCGACAGATTTTCGTAAGCATCGAGGCGAAAGCTATTGAAACCTTCCGCCGATACCGTCTGGGTGAAGATATGAGTATTTCTCCACAAAGGAGCGGTTTTGCGCTGATTATCAGGGTATAAATAGAGTGGAGTCCGCAAATCGGGTGTTGGGTATTGATACGGTGCCCTATCGAGCACGGCCTGCACCTGACTTATCGTGAATTCAGAGCCTACCGTACCATAAAAATTTAATCGTACAGACAACAACAAGTCGAACAGGATGAGAAAGGCAGGCCCCCAGGGCAATAAACGGGGCCAACGCCGTGAAAACAGGATGATTAAAGCGAATCCTGACATAATTGCCAGTTGCACCAGCGCATTGAAAGCAAAGCGCTGGCCCAGCGTGGAAGTGGCGGTTTTCTGATGCATACTACCCCCGGCCAGCATGTGGTGCAAGGCCGAACCCACATGATCGCTATAGAAATAGATTATCGCAATCAATCCCATCAGGATAAGTGAGCAGGCTACGACCAGTCCCGGCAGGTGAGGGTAGGGATTACTAACAAATCTTTCCAATCCTCGCCCTGCCGCCAGAATAAAAGCCAGCAGGGCAAACCAAGCAAACCAGGCCGACATACGAAATAAGTTCATCAGAGGCATATAGCGAAAGAGCCACTCCCTCACCGGAGTATAAGGACCCATAGCTGCCAGCAAACATACTGCACCAAAAATCATCAGGATGCGAAACAAGGGAGAGCTGCCACGAATGGCCAGCCCTGTACCCAGAAAACATAGAAGGGTGATGCCGAAATACAAATTATTCATCGAGGTGTCGGTCTGCCAGAACTCAGCCTGGCCCACGGTGGCAAAAGGTGTGAAGAGCGACAGCAGCGATTGCGGGCTGAAGGGCATAAACCAAGCCTCCTGCAGACTGATGCCACTCATACGCGCTACCCAGGGCCGGCCCTGCACAAAGGCCACTAAAAGTACCACCAGCGCACCGATCGTGAGAACCAATAACCCGGCATTCACCAGGAACAACCTGCGCAGCTCAGCCCCTTCATGCCTCCGCAGATGACCTATCCCCTGATTCAGGAAAAGGATGAGCAGAAGGTAAAACAGGATAAGGCTTAGGGCTTGGTATCCCCCTGTAAGCAAGAGAACCAGCAACAAGGAGGTTATAAAGATGTCGCCCGGGGCCTTGTGCTGTTGCAGGCGAATGAAATAAAACAAAACCCAGGGCATGAGGGCCCCAGCCGTGAGTCCAAACAATTCTTGCCCATGACCCACAAAATATCCCGACAACATATAAGTGGCGGCCACCAATGCCCGCACCAGGTAATCGGTTAGCACATGACCGCTCAGGCGGTAAAAGCCCAGTCCGCCCAACCACAGATAAAATAGGAAGATGAGATGTAACAATCGTACTGAATAACCTCCCAGGCCCGCCACCACATAAGGTTCGAGGCAGAAAACCGAACGCAGGTCGGCAAAGATAGGATAGCCCAGGTGTTGATAGGGATTCCAGAGGGGAACTATGTCACTGCGCCAGGCATGAGCCACAAACCAACGCCAGGGCAGATAGCAGTCGAGAGCATCCCACTTGAGGGTGGATGTGCCACTGAGCAAGGGAAAGTACGCCAGACCCAGCAATAATGCCAGGCCCAGCCCTACCCCAGCACCCCTCCCCACAGGATGATCGCAAAACCATGCAATCACCCTGAGACTGAAGGCCCTCGGAATTCTATCCTCAACTTTCTTCTCCACCTGCATACGAGACTCCTACAAAGGGTAAAGATGAGAAAAAAGATTGTACGGTATTTCGCATAAACGAAAAACCCGAAAAAAAGCGGTAAGAGAATTATTTTTCAGGAGAAATCCACAAAATCCTGGCTAATATAGGGCGATAGGGTTATAAAAAATCTGCTGGACATTTTTTACATTTTTATCTTTGCCTGGATAAACTATACATAGCTCTGATTGCACACAGGCTTTATAGGTTTACCCATGATTTGTAAGATAGTCTGTACGCTTATTGAACCGTCTTTCACACCATGGGCTTTTATCCGGCACCCGAGACAAGCTTTTCTGCAATACCAGGACAACTTCTTTTCCGTCAATGTATAAACTGACCACCAGAATTTAAAAGTAAATTTGTCTTAAATTAAGGGGAGATGATCAAAGAACAACAAATAGAGGATAGTTTAATAACCAAACTCGCTGATCTTAAATACACTTACAGGCCTGACATCAAGGACAGGGCTTCGCTGGAAAAGAATTTTCGTGAAAAGTTTCAGGCACTCAACAAGGTAAACCTTACAGACGCCGAATTCGCCCGACTGAGGGACGAAATTATTACTTCGGATGTGTTTGCTGCTTCAAAACGCCTCAGGGAAATCAACACCTTTACCCGTGAAGATGGAACGCCTTTGCACTACACATTAGTAAACATTAAAGAATGGTGCAAAAACGAATTTGAAGTCATCCATCAACTTCGCATAAATACAAGCAACAGCTATCATCGCTACGATGTAATTCTGCTCATAAATGGAATTCCCGTCGTACAAATCGAATTGAAAGGCCTTGAAGTAAGTCCGCGCAAAGCTATGCAGCAAATTGTGGACTATAAAAGCGACCCCGGAAACGGCTATACCAATTCGCTACTTTGCTTTATGCAATTATTTATTGTGAGCAATCGCACAATCACCTATTACTTTGCCAATAACAACCCTACCCATTTTAGTTTTAATGCCGACGAACAGTTTTTACCCGTCTATCAATGGGCCGATGAAAGCAACAAAAAGATTACGCACCTGGACGATTTTGCTGAAAAGCTTTTGAGCAAATGCACCCTGGCCGAGATGATTAGTAAATACATGGTATTGGTGGCAAGCGAACGAAAATTGCTCGTCATGCGGCCCTATCAGATTTATGCCGTAAAAACCATTGTTGATTGCATCCACCAAAACCGGGGTAACGGCTTCATCTGGCACACTACGGGAAGCGGAAAAACCTTGACTTCTTTTAAGGCTTCTACCCTACTAAAAGACAACCCCGACATTGAAAAATGTTTGTTTGTGGTCGACCGCAAAGACCTTGACCGGCAAACCCGAGAGGAATTTAATAAGTTTCAGGAAGGGTGTGTGGAAGAAAACACCAACACCGAAACACTGGTAAGGCGCATGCTGTCCGACGACTATGCCAACAAGATAATAGTTACTACCATTCAGAAACTGGGTTTGGCTTTAGACCCAAACAACAAAAACAACTATAAAGAGCGCTTACTTCCATTAAAAAACAAACGCATTGTTTTCATTTTTGACGAGTGCCACCGCTCGCAATTTGGTGAAAATCATAAAGCTATTAAAGAGTTTTTTCCCAAAGCACAGGTGTTTGGATTTACCGGCACACCCATTTTCGAGGAAAATGCAACCTACAAACAAATCGATGGAACGATTGGGTCCTTTGTTACCACCCGCGATATTTTCCAGAAACAACTTCATGCTTACACCATTACCCATGCTATTGAGGATAAAAACGTGCTTCGTTTTCATATTGATTATTTCAAACCGGAAAAAAATGTAACGGTGGGTAGTACCGACCATAAAAAAGCGGTTGTAAATGCTATTCTGAAAAAACACGATGCTGCCACTCACAGCAAACGCTTTAACGCATTGTTGGCAACTAATTCTATCAATGATGCTATTGAATATTACGAACTTTTCAAATCCGTACAGATGCAATGTAGTGCATCTCAACCAGATTACACCCCTCTCAACATCGCTTGTGTATTTTCTCCACCTGCCGAAGGAAACAAAGATGTTCTGCAATTGCAGGAAGATTTAGAGCAAGAAAAAGCCGACAACAAAGTTGAACCCGAAAAGAAGAAA
Source organism: Bacteroidales bacterium (assembly GCA_049969475.1). Lineage (GTDB taxonomy): Bacteria > Bacteroidota > Bacteroidia > Bacteroidales > TTA-H9 > UBA2030. The sequence goes on from JBMFOU010000034.1 coordinate 28,402, forward strand.
AAAGCATTAGAAGCCATTATCAACGATTACAACCAACTATATGGCACCAATCATAAAATCTCAGAGTTTGACCTCTATTACCAGGATGTACAGCAACGCATAAAAGATCAACAATTTAGCAATGCCGACTATCCACACAAAAATAAAATCGACATAACCATTGTAGTGGATATGCTGCTAACCGGTTTCGACAGCAAATACCTCAACACGCTGTATGTTGATAAAAATCTTAAATATCATGGACTTATTCAGGCTTTTAGCCGAACCAACCGCGTATTGAACGATACCAAGCCATACGGAAATATCCTCGATTTCAGACAACAACAGCAACAGGTAGATGATGCCATAGCCCTATTTAGCGGAGAAGATACAGGACGAGCCAAAGAAATTTGGTTGGTAGAACCCGCTCCTAAGGTGATTGAGAAATACCAAGAAGCAGTTAAGGCTATGGAAAAATGGATGCACGACAAAGACATGGCAGCAGAACCCCAAGAAGTGTATAACATTAAAGGCGATGCTGCCCGTGTGGAATTTATCAACCGTTTTAAAGAAGTGCAACGCCTGAAAACGCAGCTTGACCAATACACTGACCTTTCGGAAGAACAAAAGGCTAAAATCGAACAACTTATGCCCGAAGACCAGTTGCGTTCGTTCCGCAGTTCGTATTTGGAAATTGCCAGGCAACTCAAAGAAATTCAGCAAAAAGAAGGCGACAAAGCCCCTTCAACTATTCAGCAATTGGATTTTGAATTTGTGCTGTTTGCTTCTGCGGTGGTGGATTACGATTACATCATGAACCTGATTGCCAAATACACACAGCAGCAACCCAAAAAACAAAAAATGACCCGCGACCAACTGATTGGCATCCTGAGCAGCAGCGCCAACCTGATGGAAGAACGCGACGATATGGCCGATTATATAAATACTCTGGAAGTGGGTAAAGCTCTCAACGAGCAACAAATAAAAGACGGTTACCAGAAATTTAAGGAAGAAAAATTGGCCAAAATGCTGTCGGAGATTGCACAAAAACATGGATTGGAACTATCGACTCTACAACAATTTACGAACCATATCATTGGCCGAATGATTTTTGATGCTGACAAGCTCAGTGAACTCTTTGCACCTTTAGACTTGGGCTGGAAAGAACGCACCAAAAGAGAATTGGCATTGATGGAAGAATTGACACCCATTTTGAAAAAGAAAGCCGAAGGGCGGGAAATATCAGGACTGAAAGCGTATGAATAGAATATAAAAAAACTTTATGAATGAGAATGAAATTTTCGATAAAAAATCACTTAAACTCTTTCTGAATGCTAACCCTGATTGGCGGGCATTGGCTCGCGACTGTGTTTGCTTTGCCAATGCCAAAGGGGGCAAAATTCTTATAGGCATTGAAGATAATAACGAACTCCCTCCAACAGGACAGAAAATTCCGGATAAATTAGCCGCACAAATTCGCAAACGCATTGGAGAACTTACTATAAACGTGGGCATAAATGTAGAACTGAAAACAGCCGAAAATCAAGCAGAGTATATCCAAATAACCATACTGCCTTCTGCCTCTACTATCGCCTCAACTACCGATGGGCAGTATTACATCCCCATTTCCGACCATTGCAAACCCGTTTTACCCGATGAACTCACCCACCTTTTTCCCGATAAACCTGCCTTTCAGTGGGAAACCAAAGTGGTCGGCAAAAACCCTTGGAACACCTGCGACAAAAACAAACTCACCCGATTTTTATAAGATATTCAACAATCGCAAAGGATGTCTGATTTTGTAAAACAAAAATCCGAAGAAGAACTCTTAAATCATTATCAATTTATTGATTCCGACGGATATCTTACCAATTTAGGCATTCTCTGGATTGGCACACAGCAACAGCGGGCACGCCTGCTTTATGCTCCTGTGGTTCAATTTACTAAGTATAATGAACGGGGCGAAAAAATACGCAAAGAAATATGGGACGATTTTTCCCTCAATCCTAAAGAACTCATCGAAGCCATCTGGAACACCTTGCCCGAATGGAAAGAAGGTATTGAAATTTCCGAAGGCATTCTGGGTAGACGCATCATTTACCACTACAACGAGAATGTAGTTAGAGAACTGCTCGCCAATGCTTTGGTACATCGTCCATACACCACGCGAGGCGATATTTTCATTAACCTGTTTCCCGACAGGTTCGAAATTCATAATCCCGGCCTTCTTCCATTGGGCGTTACACCACACAACATTTTGCATCAATCGGTAAAACGAAACGAACATCTTTCCAAAGTATTTTACGATTTAGGTTTAATGGAACGCGAAGGCAGTGGCTACGATAAAATCTACGAAATTCAGGTTTCCGAAGCCAAACCCTTGCCCGAAGTGGAAGAAGGCAACGACCGTGTTGCTGTTACAGTATCCAATCAAATCAAACGACCTGATATTATTCAACTTATTGAAAATCTCAAAAAACAATTTCACCTAACCCAAAAAGAAATTATCTGCCTGGGGATTATTGCTCAATACCAATCGCTGTTGGCTACCGAATTTTCGCGAATGATACAATCGCAAAATGACAAACAGATTAAAAACTGGCTGGGAAATTTGTTGGATTATGATATTATAAAAACCAAAGGAAGAACCAAGGGCACCGAGTATTTTGTAAATCCGAAAATCCTGAAAGGTACATCTTTAGCCATTACAAAACTTAATAAAATTGAGATACATCGCTTAAAAGAACTCATCTTAACCGATTTACACGATTTTGGTAAGAGTAAATTAAATGAAATACGTGAACGAGTTGGTAAAGAAATACCTGAAAGAAAAATCAGAAAAGCAATCAATGAATTAATTGCTGAAAATAAAATTATGACTCAAAGCAGTAGAAAATTCAGAACGTATTCACTTAATTCGTCATTAGACAAAAATGAAGGAAAATAATGCTTCGTTTTTTAAACAACCTTGCTCAATAAAATCGCATGGCATGGATTATCAATCCGTTTTATTTGACAAAACAGGGAGAAATAATCAACCATTTTTTATCATTTTGTCAAATAAAAATATTCATATCACTGACATTCAATCACATATATTTTACAAAACAAGGGGGAATCTTTTCCCGTTTTTTACAATTCCGGAAAATAAAACCCAGCAAGTTCCAAAATTAAATCAATGAACATGCAATAAAAGGTTGATAGAAAAACAAACAAAGGCAATAAATAAAGAAAAAAATCAAAATAATCAAAAAACCCAATAAACTATCGTGCAGACAATGAATAAGAACGACAAAAATAAATTAGTTCCCCGCCTCCGCTTCCCCGAATTTCAAAACAATGGAGAATGGGAAGTGAAAAGGTTGGGAGAACTTTGTGAAATTACAAATGGTAAATCAAATGCACAGGACCATAATGAAAATGGAA
>JBMFOU010000035.1:0-27400 GCA_049969475.1 Bacteroidales bacterium
GCTCTTCCTAGTCAACGTCGGTACTGAATCGGCCTTCTCTTTCGTCTTCCGATCCTTTTCATACATTTTAAGGATAACGTCCTGAATTTCAGGAGGTACTTTGGCATTCGGATTCTTATCGATCTTGATCCCCTTTTTCTCAAGATCCTCGCTGATCCGCTGCCAACTTACGTTGATCTCCGCAGCAATTTTAGCAAGTCGTTTTGGTGCTTTCTCTTCTGACATATATATTTTTTAGGCCGTCCTAATATTTTGCAAAGGTAGGTGATTATTACCGATTTCTGAGAAAAGTACAGTGTGTCGTTGAAAGAATAGACCCGGCTTTTCCTAATAAAGGCAATAATCTATTCAAATTCGGCTTGGAGAATCCTACGTATTTCGTGAATGGTTTCTTCCTCCAAATCGGTTCGTTTCATTAATTCTTCAACACTAAGATTCAGCACACTGCGGGCTGTATCCAGTCCTACTGACTTCAATATATCAATAATCCACTGGTCGATTTCATCCGAGAACTCTTGAAGATCCACATCGTCGATGTATTCTTCATCTGTGTCTCTATAAACATCGATTTCGTATCCAGTGAGCATACCCGCCAACTTGATGTTGTGTCCACCTTTTCCAATAGCCAAAGCCACCTGGTCGGGCTTCATGTACACTTCGGCCCGCTTTTGTGCTTCATCAATTTTAATGAAGCTTACTTTGGCCGGATTAAGGGCTCTTTTAATAAATAATTCAGGATTATTTGACCAGGGAATAACATCAATATTTTCGTTACGCAATTCTCTTACAATACTGTGAATACGAGAACCTTTCATACCCACGCAGGCACCTACCGGATCTATACGATCATCGTAGGATTCTACTGCCACTTTGGCTCGTTCGCCAGGCGCCCGCACAATTTTACGTATAGTGATAAGACCATCGTAAATTTCAGGCACTTCGAGGGTCAGCAATTGCTCAAGAAACTCAGGTGCAGTGCGGGATATAATAATCTCAGGTTTATTATTAACCATGGTTACCTTCAAAATTACCGCCCGAATGGAATCACCCTTACGGTAATGGTCGGTAGGTATTTGCTCCGATCGGGGCAGGATAAGCTCAATACCTTCGTCGTCGAGCACCAATATTTCTTTTTTAAATACCTGATGCACTTCTCCTGTAACAATCTCGCCTACCCTATCTTTATACTTCCTGTAAATGCTGTCTTTTTCAAACTCCTGCACCTTACTGTTGAGGTTCTGTCGGATGGTAAGAATTTCGCGACGACCAAAATCTGTGAGTTTAATTTCTTCCGAGAGCTGTTCCCCAATTTCAAAATCAGGCTCAATGCGCAAAGCCTCAGAATATGCAATTTCTTTATTGGGATCTTGCACCTGACCATCCTCCACGATAGTTCGCCAACGGAAAATTTCCACGTCGCCCTTGTCAGGATTTACGATGATATCGAAATTATCATCTGAACCGAATTTTTTTATGATCGCATGACGGAACACATCCATAAGTATGCGCATAAGCACTTCTCGGTCAATGTTTTTAAGTTCCTTGAACTCAGCGAAAGCAGAGATCAGGTTAATGTTATCAGAGTTACTGCTCATGATATTTTGATTTTTAAGATTCTCTATTTTAATGATTTAAATGACAATTCAATTCTTGCTTCCACGATATCCTCGTAACGCAGAACTTTTTCCACGGTTACTTTTTTGGGTTTACCTTGAGGGCTGGAGGCTTTTTCAGTGGTTTTAACCCTTATGCATTGATCGTCGGCTGCTAAGAGTTCACCTTTAAGTTCCAGATTATCCTTGAGCTTTATAAGCAAAGTTCTTCCCACGTGCCGTGGATATTGGCGTTTAAATTTCAAGGGCGCATCAGCTCCGGCAGAAGATACTTCAAGCGAATAATCTTCAACATTTCTGTCTAGTTTCGTTTCAATGTATCTGCTGAGGGCGACACAATCCTCAATGGTTACACCCTGGTCTCCGTCGATGAAAACCATGATTCGATTCCCGGTTTTTACCTTCAGCTCGACCAGAAAAAACGGTGTTCCTTCGAGGTAACTATCGATGATTTCAAGTAGTGTCAAATTGTCTATCACTGCGGTTAAAGTATTGATTTTTACATAACAAAACAGGGGAAAAAATTCCCCTGCACTGGTTCTGCCTCGGGCAGATTTTGGATGTGCAAAATTACACTATTTTATTAAAATTGAATATTTTTTCAAGCAAGATTTATTTTTTTCAATCATTCCACTATAAAATCTGTATCTGCTTTTGCAAAAAATGCACTTATCGGATGGTTGACCCAGCCCCATGTTCGCAGCACTTTTCAGTTAATATTTTAAGTTTGCATGCTAAATTTAAAAATTCGAAGTATGGCAAAGATTCTCGTGGTAGATGACGAAAGAGCCATTAGAAATACTTTAAAAGACATTTTAACTTACGAAAAGTACGAGGTAGATGAAGCCGCTTCGGGCATGGAAGCGTTGGAAAAGATTCAATCTTTGGTATATGACGTAGTGTTATGCGATATAAAAATGCCAGGGATCGATGGCATGGAATTGCTTGACAAAATAAAAGAGCAAAGCGAGGCACAAGTAATCATGATTTCGGGCCATGGTAATATAGATACAGCAGTGGAAGCCATCCGCAAAGGCGCCTATGATTATATTTCAAAACCCTTGGATTTAAATCGCTTGCTCGTCACCTTACGAAATGCTCTTGATAGGGGTAGATTGTTAGCCGAGAGCCAGATGCTGAAAAAGAAGGTTTTCAAATATAATTCAATTATAGGCGAATCGGAAGCATTGAAGGAGGTGCTACGCATGGTAGAAAAGGTAGCGCCCACCAATGCCCGAGTGCTCATTACAGGAGAAAATGGAACTGGAAAAGAACTTATAGCGCGAGCCTTGCACGAGAACAGTCAACGGGCCCACGGACCATTTATCGAAGTAAACTGTGCGGCTATACCTTCAGAACTTATAGAGAGTCAATTGTTTGGACACGAGAAAGGATCGTTTACCTCGGCTATCAAACAGAGAAAAGGAGATTTTGAACTTGCCAATGGTGGCACGCTATTTCTGGATGAGATTGGGGATATGAGTCTCTCGGCCCAGGCTAAGGTACTCAGGGCGCTGCAGGAAAACAAAATAACCCGCGTAGGTGGAGAAAAAGAAATACCCGTGGATGTGAGGGTTATTGCTGCTACCAACAAAGACCTGAAAGCGGAAATTGAAAAGGGAAATTTCAGGGAAGATCTGTTTCATCGCATAGGGGTTATCATTATCAGGCTACCTTCCTTGGCTGAGCGTAAAGAAGATATTCCTCTACTTGCAAATCACTTTATGGAAATTATAGCGTCCGAAATGGGCAAAGCGCCTTTACCTTTCACAGAGGAAGCCATGGAAGAGCTCAAGAATCTCAAATGGACAGGTAATGTCAGGGAATTACGCAACATGGTTGAAAGGTTGGCCATCTTATGCGACAAGCCAATTACGGCTGCTGATATTAAAAAATACGCCAACTAATTTCCGTTGGCCTTATCGCGCAACATGGGCACAAATACAAAAACCCCGTGTTCCTCAGTATAAAGCGCCCCATCCTCTCTTTTGCCAACAAGGGTCATGGTTTGAAGCCCCGGTTTGCCTAAGGGTAACACCATTTTGCCCCCGGGTTTCAACTGATCAATTAAAGCCTTAGGTATTTCAGGTGCAGCAGCTGTAATGAGAATGCGGTCGAAAGGAGCATAGGCAGGCAAACCCTGGTAACCATCACCATAAAAAATTTTTATCGTCCGAAAACCTGCTTTTGTAAGAAACTCTTTGGTGCGGTCGTAAAGTTTCTTTTGACGCTCGATGGTGAAAACCCTGGCGCCCAGTTTTGACAAAATACAAGCCTGATAACCGCTTCCAGTTCCGATTTCCAGCACTTTCTGGAGAGGCTTCACATCAAGCAGTTCGGTTTGAAAAGCCACAGTATAGGGTTGTGATATGGTTTGATCGCAGCCAATGGGAAAGGGCTGGTCCTGATAAGCAAACTCAAGAAAAGCAGGGTCGAGAAACCAATGCCTGGGAAGTTCCTCGATAGCCTTTAGCACAGCCTCTGAACGAATTCCCTTGCTGCGGATTTCTTCCACAAGTTTGCGCCTCAAACCTTTATGCCGGTAGTTATCTTCAAAATTAAAAATGACCATGAACTTCGTTTGGGATTGCGAATTTACCATAATACGACTGACTTCTGCAATACAGGTTTGCCCCATTAGCTAAATTTGGATAGGTTTGCACCCGATTAATGACGACTAAAACCAGCATGGAATCAAAACTGAAAATCGGGGTTTTAGGTGCAGGCCATTTAGGAAAGATACACCTCAAGTGCATTAAAGAAATCCCTGAATACGTGACAATAGGATTCTACGACCCTGACCCCAGGGTTGCAGAAGAAGTAAGTCGGGAATTTGAAGTACCAGCATTTGACACGTTAGGGGATTTGGTTGAAAAGGTAGATGTAGTAGATATTGTTACCCCAACCGTGGAACATTTTGCCTGTGCCTCGTTGGCCCTACGCGAAGGCAGGCATGTTTTTATTGAAAAACCTGTAGTGGCTACTCCTGCTGAAGCCCGCGAACTGATGAAAATAGCCCTTGAGGCCAGAGTAAAGGTACAGGTTGGCCACGTTGAACGTTTCAATCCTGCCTTTCTGGCTGCCTTCCCTTACCTGAACAAGCCCATGTTCATTGAAGCCCATAGGCTGGCTTTGTTCAATCCCAGAGGCACCGATGTCCCTGTTGTGCTCGACCTTATGATTCATGACATTGACATTGTGTTGAGTCTGGTAAAATCGAATGTAAAAAGGATACATGCCAGCGGGGTGGCTGTTGTCAGCGATACCCCTGATATAGCCAATGCCAGAATAGAATTCGAGAATGGCTGTGTAGCCAATCTTACTGCTTCGCGTATTAGTCTGAAAAACATGCGAAAAACCCGTTTTTTTCAGCGCGATGCCTATATTTCTGTAGATTTTCTGAACAAAGATGTGGAGGTGGTGGCTTTAGCCAACTATGATCCCGATAACGCCGGACCTTTTGATATGGTGCTTGATTTGGACAACGGAAAGCCTCCCCGCAAATTTGAGTTCAACCGACCCGAAGTTAAACCCATCAATGCCATTCAGACTGAGCTGGCAAGCTTTGCCCAGGCCATACTTACCGATAGCGATCCTCCCGTAACGATTCTCGACGGGTTGACCGCCCTTCAGGTAGCCTGGCAAATCATGGATAAAATAGCCTTTTAACCTCAGGTCAAATCTTTTTAACATTTTACTAACATTTATACTAAACGCCCACCTCAAACGTTTGCACTGTAAACAGGGACCAAAGTAGCTCTGCATGAATTCAAAAATTTTACTCAAAATCACACTCTTTGTCACGCTTAGTTTTTTACTTGCATCCTGCGATAAATTTGAAGGCGAACAGACGATTCCGGCCTACCTGAGAATTGACAGCATTGCACTAAAAACCGTGAGTCCTGCTCAGGGATCAAGCTCCAGCCGGATTACCGACGCCTGGGTATACATCGATGAACAATTGATTGGAGCCTTCGAACTACCAGCTACTATCCCCATATTAAGCCAGGGCAGCCGGCGCCTTAAGATTAAGCCTGGAATCAGGCTCGATGGTATGGTTCAGCTTCGATCCTATTATCCTTTCTACACCGATATCGATAAAACCATAACACTTACACCTGACTCAATAACTTATGTGAAAGGGCAACTCCTCAACGGTAAACATACCCTGTACACCAATTACAATGATAAAGTGCAATTTGCATGGGCCGAAAACTTTGAGGATGCCAACCTGGCCTTCGATACCGTTAAAAACAGTAAAACCGATTTTCAACTAACGGATAACCTTGGCGAGACTTTCGAAGGTCAGCATTCCGGAAAGGTTATTCTTGACAAAGACCACAACCTTTTCGAAGCCTGGGCTAGTGAAGCATTAAGCCTTCCCCGCAACGGCTCGCCAGTATTCCTAGAAATGAATTACAGGTGCACCAATTCTTTCACTGTGGGTATTATTGCCCTGGGTGCCAGCGATCTAATACAATCCCCCATTCTTTCGCTTAATCCCTCGGCCAGCTGGAATAAAGTTTACATCAATCTGACTCCTAATGTTAGTTCCTCTAATACGGGGCTTAAATTTAAGATTTTCGTGGGAGCAACGCTAGACGAGAATTCGGAGAAAGGCATTATTGGGTTAGACAACCTGAAACTAGTTTATCTGGATAAAAGCTCAGGTCAATGAATAAAAATTTACAAATCGCCAGATACATCGCAGCCGATTACCTGACAGCAGGCATCGCCTGGGCATTGTTTTTCCTTTACAGGAAATACTACGTAGATCCCTGGTTTGTTGAAAAAGCCTCTGCCATACTCCGCGACCGTAATTTTTACTATGGTGTGCTTGGACTACCCTTATTGTGGATTGGCCTTTATGCCATCTCAGGATACTACCGGCGCATTTTTCGTAAATCGCGAATCAAGGAACTGGGGCAAACTCTCGCCACAACAGCCATAGGAGTGCTCATTATATTTTTTACTCTTTTACTTGATGATGTCATTCGTTCCTATAAATCTTATTATCAATCGTTTCTGGTGCTTTTCAGCATACATTTTACACTTACCTACGCCGCCCGTTTTATTATAACTACCATTACCAATAGCAAAATACACCGGAGAATCATTGGTTTCAATACTGTAATTGTAGGCTCCAATGGCAATGCCCTAAGAGTTTATCAGGACATTGAAAAGCAGCCCCTTTCTCCAGGCAACAAGTTTGTGGGATATGTGGATGCAGGTGTAGAAGAGCAAAACCTTATGGAGCCTTATCTCCCACACCTCGGAAGTTATAAAGACCTGAAACGTATTATAAATGAATATAAGATTGAGGAAGTAATCATTGCCTTTGAACGTTCGGAGGTCAATGCTATTGAACCCATCATCACCGAAATAGAAGACGCAAATGTGGTTATTAAAATAGCCCCGGTGATGCAAGATATTCTTCTGGGTACAGTTAGAACAAGTTCTATTTATTCTCCACTCATCGAAATCTCAACCGACCTGATGCCTTCATGGCAAAAGGTAATCAAGCGGCTGATGGACATCATTATTTCGCTACTGGCAATTATTGTCCTTTCACCTGTCTTTATATTTACGGCCATCATGGTGAAACGTTCTTCACCCGGGCCTATTCTTTTCAGGCAAGAAAGGGTGGGTAGAAATGGTAAAAAATTCAAAATGGTGAAATTCCGTTCCATGTATGCCGATGCAGAGAAGAGCGGGCCCCAGTTGTCTTCGAAAGACGACCCACGCATAACGCCCTGGGGTCGTATCATGCGCCAGTATCGGCTTGATGAGATACCCCAGTTCTTTACCGTACTTCGAGGTGATATGTCGCTGGTAGGCCCCCGGCCTGAAAGACAGTATTATATTGATCAGATAGTGAAGCGTATGCCTCACTATCGCCTGCTTCAAAAAGTTAAACCTGGTATTACGTCCTGGGGTCAGGTAAAATACGGTTATGCCGAAAATGTGGACCAGATGATCGAAAGAGCCAAATTCGACCTGCTCTACCTTGAAAACATGTCGATAGCCATGGACATTAAGATTCTGGTTTACACTATCATGATCGTTTTGCAAGGAAGAGGGAAATAAAAACTTACTATCTGTTGTTTATTATCGAATCCTACGAAAGCGTAGGGGAATAAATCAGTTTATAACCCAATTTGTATCCTGAGGATGGCAGCTCCCAAGCTTTTTTAAATAGCCATATCAATAAACAATAACATCTATTATGAAGACATTAACGAGGTGATTTGTCTCAGATTTTTACGAATACTTCTGAAAGAGAATCCTAATCTATAATTTCGAGCTAGACTTTATAAATCAATCAATAAGAATATATTAGAATATACGACTTATTTAAAGTCCGGATGATTTCGCTTTCAAGAAATAATGTTTACTGCCCAGGGATAGAAATCTATTTATCCTTAGGGTGTTACATAAAATTTATTTCAACAAAAATGACACGTCGTTGCCGGGCTCATACTCCTGGGGTTGCTGGCGGGCTCTGAAAAGGCGCATGGGCCGGGTACCCTTGAGCTCCATGCCCTGACAAGAAACTTCGAGCAGAGTGCCTTCTCTCAGACCGGCTACAGCCAGGTGAGGATTGAGAATAAGAAATTCCTCAATACGCGCCTCGCGGGTCTCACCTCCGTGTCCTTCAGGATTTTTATCAAGATAATGCGGATTGATCTGAAAAGGCACAAGCCCCATGCACTCGAAACTGATGGGTTGAATAATGGGCATATCATTGGTGGTCATAAGGGTTGGACAGGCTACATTGCTACCGGCACTCCAACCCATATAGGGCAATCCGCCCCGCACCCGTTCCCGTATTGCCTGCATGAGTCCAAGCTTTTGCATCTGATATACCAGATGAAAGGTATTTCCTCCGCCTACGGCAATAGCCTGCGCCTCGAAAACGGCTTTCAAAGGATTTTGTTTTCGATGAATACTCTCGAGGGTGAGTCCCAAACCAGCAAATACCTCCTTGACCCGCTCTTCATACACATCATAAGATCTATCGAGACTTTCGTCAGACAGAGAAATACCTGCATAAGGGATAAACAGTACTTTATGAAACTGGTGCCGTTCGGCAAATGCCTTTATAAAAGGACGGGGCCACATAAGATAGGGCTCACCAAAATTGGTTGAATTACTGATAAGTAATAGATTCATCTTTAAAAAAAATTTATCACATTTTCATTTGGTATCTGATCATCAAAGATAAAGAATTCTCGGCTATTCCACCCTTTCCAGCCACATAGGCTTTGGCCAGCAATCCTGCCTGGAAGGGGCCCCAGGCAGTAAAAATACCAGCAATGGATGCATGCAAAACCGTTCCTTTGCCCAAGGCTGTTTGCACAAGAGCGAGAACCTCAGGGGTTTGCAAGGGAGTTATGTTATTGGCGTAATCAGGCCATTCGAGGAAAAGATTATACCCCGCTACCCCATAAAACCTTCCCATGGGGATGCGAATCGCCAATGTGGTTTGAAAATAATCGCGGCGGTCGATGGTGGCCTGTATAGAATTGTAATAAGGTCCCAGCACCGGGTCAAGGGTATCGCTCCAGTAAACATACCCTGCCTGCGCCATTCTTATAATCAATCCAGCATTAAGAATAATACCTACTCCTGAATGAGCAAGGTATTGCCCCCCGGCTTCCAGACCTATATTCCAATAAGCATCGTTGCCAAGCGGTATTTCCGGGCTGGTAAACGACATTCGTCCCTCCTGAACGGGTAAGCCACTGGATAAACCTGCAAAAAACGAGATATGGGTCCAATGCTTGTCGAACCCAAGCCTTATGCGGATTTCAGAAATACCACGCAGAAAATATTTTTTTGGGGGTTGATTACTTAAACGAATGGTTGACGTGTGGTAAGGGAGTGTGATGCCTACTGTAAAATTTCGTGCCAACCTGTAATCGGCCCGAAGCCAGAAGCCTTGTCGTTGGTGTTCGGAAAAAGCCTTGGATGCCTCGTAACTTCCCTCTCCCGCAAGGACTCTATCAGCGAAAGTAAAGTAAGTTCCCATTAGGTAAGATGCCTGAAGTGAATCTGTGTGCAGACAAAGCCCCCCCACAAAGGTACACTCTACGCCTTCGGGTATGCCCCACTCCTGGGCCATCGAATGCAGGGATGCAACAAGCAGAAGGCCACTTAACCAGCGTTTAAAATTATCTGCAAAACGTTTTACAGGCATGGAAAAAATCGTCATTTCAAAAATACAAAAACAAGGATAGGCAGATGACAAAATACCTTAATTCGTAAGGCGCCGGAAAAGCGATAATCGGTAATGCAGGTAATTTGCCCGAAAAACCTGATACCACACCACATCCGGCGCTATTACGGCCAATCGGGCATAAGCTGCCTCTGAAGTTTTAATATGTATATCGGCTTCAGCCAACGCCCTCGCGGTTTCTTTTTGCCAACTTTCGAGCCATTCAGCCTGTGCTCCTCTGCTGCGAAGTTTTTCCATCCAACGGAGGATAATGTCTGCCTTCCCGCGTTGTAAATATGGTTTGAAGTAAGAATCGAACAACCAGGCCCGGGGTTTGAGCATGAGCAGCCATAGGGTATCGGGCGGGGGAAACAATGAGGTTACAAGCGTATCGGAAGCTCTGAGATTTTCCAATTGCTGACGCATCACTTCCATCGAGTCGGCCTGCCGAAGTGCATAGAATAACTCTAAACGCTGAAGAGCCCTGTCGTAAGTAAGAGCTATTTTGTATTTTTCGAGAAGCGATACGATGAGGCGAGTGTCCTTTCCACAACAAGCCCATTGCAAGGCGGTATCAGCATAATTTTTTCCGGAGGCATAAGAACCAGATTCCATGGCATTGATTGCCCGATAATAATACTTATCGTATTGATAATCAGCAAATAATGTCCTTTGTCGAGCCAGTCGCTTACGAAAGTTTTCAAGGCTGATGTTAATATTCTCACAATCCGACAGATACCATCTTCGGGCGATACTATCTGCTTGCAACAAGGCATCTTCTGCTGCAGAGAGCTTAAAATCCCAGAGAAAGCCCCCGGCCCGTTGCATTAAAGCGTCAAACTTTTTTCTACCTAGATCCTGCACAGCAGCACAAAATATCGGTTCATTCACCAGTTGCAATTTTTCCGTTTGCTCAAGCATACGATCAGCCTGCTGCCATAAACTGTCAGCAGGACTGCTGGCCAAAGTGACCGACAACTCCTGCATCTGAAGGATTAAGCGCACGGCTTGCGTTAACCCAATCAAAGAATCCTCATCATGCAAGGGATGCAGCCAGACCGACCAGGTTTTACGGAGAGCCATCAGGTTATCAAGAATTTCTGCAGATCTGGCATAATCACCTGAATGGTAGGCATTCCAGGCCTGTTGCAAAGAGTGAAGGTAACTTTTCTGAACCACTTCTGTGCGAAGCTGGTCGAGTTCGGGTTGCCGTAGATAGACTGTGAGTCGTCGGGCATATTCATAAGCCTTAAGCAGATAAGGAATTGCATCCCCTAATTTTTCGGCATCCTTCAGGTGTTTTACCTTTTCGAGGCAGGCGTCGGCAAAGCGCTGATATACCCCTGCATCGGATATGCGGCCTGGTAGAAAAGCCCTGTATTTTAACCGAAAATCCAGAGCCTTTTGTAAATAATTTTCACCTAAACCTATATTACCATTAGACACGGCATCGGTAGCAACAGCAAGATAAACGTTGTAAAGTGCCATGAGAGGTTCTTGCAAACTGGATTCAAGCATATCAGCTTCATCCTTAAAGCCCGCCGTCCATAAAATAGTTCGGGCATCATAGGCTAACAGATAAGAGGGATCGTACAAACCCTGTTCATAAAAATTTCTGCTCAGCTTCACTAATTGGTCAGCCAGCGCAGTAATGTACTTTGGCAGCCATTCGTCACCCTGGTTGGGTAACCATCGGGCCAGATATGCCATCATACCTCTATTCGCACTTTCATATACCTCGACACTGGCCAATTGTCGAAATACCCGATTGTAGAGTGGATTCAAAAAACCGTCGGATTTAATCCACCCGGCAATAAACGCTGCTGAACTGACTGCCACGTCAGGAGCATCGTTTTCAGACAAGCGTCCCATTCTCTCGAGAAACAAGCTACGCCGATAAACCTCACCCCCCAGGCGGAGCAAACCTTCCCTCACCTGGTCAGGGTCTACATCGTTAATGGGTAAATCGATGCTATCTGACAAGGCATTCAAAATACGGTGGACCCGGTCGAGCTCGATAGCAGTTGCCACCAGGCAGCTCCTACAGGTAGTATCTCGATAATCAAAGTGTTGAGCCACATCCAGGGCATACTTTAAGGCAAGCGCAATAGCCTTGTAAGTCCTGATACCGTATATTCCCGCCTTCAGGCTTTCTACCTGTTCAAGGGTAAAACCCGGTTCACTCAAAGAAAAAACCAATGTATCCGAGCAGGCATGAACCGGAATTCGCAGCACCGTACTTTTGCCATCAGGCCAATTTAGCCGCTTGTCTTCCAGCACTTTAGCATATCCTTTTACTTCTGCACGAAATCTGTAACTCTCAGGAAAAAGCAGGTGATTGAGCGGATAACCAAGATATTCTGCAGGCCCGGTCATATGCAAGGGAATCAAGGTAAGCTTTACTATTCCAGAATCGCAATCGCAAGTCGTAGTCCGCTGAAATACATATCCCAACTGGAATTGACGCAATAAATATCCGTTTTCTCGGGCAAGTTCTCCGACTATTTGATTACCAGGCCATTCGGCTGCTTTTTTCCCCGGTCTGAAACGCAGCCATAAGGTATCGGTCTGACTCCTCAATGAATCAGTTAGCAATCCTAATAAAATAACGCCAATGATTATTACTCGCCTCATGGCTTGTAATTCACTGAATACTCTTGAATACTCTCATTTCCTACCCCATCTCTGACCAAAACACGAAGTAAGTTATTGCCTTCTTTTATCATTGCATCAGGATTGTAAGTCAGCAAGTTGTTTTTAGCATCATATTCCATCAAAACCCATTGCCCGTTGAGGAAAGCTTCATAAGATGCAATACCGCTGAGGTCGTCGGAAATTCTTACTTTTAAGGGCTGATTTCCTTGCAGGGTGAAGTCTGACCTATAGTTGAGCAAGCGGATAATAGGAGCAACGGTATCGGCGAGCACAGAATAAGTACCAAAAGTGCGCACCTGTACTGAAAGCCTGTTTTGTTCCCAACTGCCGCCAGCAGCCGAAGGTTGGCCTTTTTCATTAATTTTGACTATCAATGCCTTATTGCGTAAACGAGAGGGAAGTCGCTCGGCAGCTAACGATAACTTACAGGGTTTATGAATGGGGGTGGAAGCATTATGGACTCCATGAAAATCTGCATAGTAAGCCTTGGGAGCAGGAATTCTTCGATATTTGAACTGGACGGTATCGTAAAAAGCCCCGGCTGGTGCTTCAAAACTAAAACCTACTGTATCGAAACGAGCTGCCTTATCGCAGTGAAATAATAGTCCTTTGGGCTTTGAAGTAGTAACCGGAGCAATCGCCGCAGGCGTCCCCCTGACCACAAAGCGCAATATCGATTCATTCTCGTAATGATCTTTCACTGAAAACTGCACTTTGTACACCCTTCCTGCTTCAAAGGCAAAAACTCCCCTATTACTTACGGTCTGATAAATGTCCAGGTCGTTGCAAGGGGCAATACGGGTTTGTATTATCCAACGCCCAGTCCTCAACCATTCGGAATAGTCGCACAAAGCATTGATATATCGTGTTTTATCAAATGATAGGCGCTTAAAATTTATAGAAAACACCTCCACTGAGTCGATAAGCAGGGTTATGGACTTTACTCCGTTTTTATTAGGCTCGTCTACCAACAAATCGTGGGCAGAAATTCCCATCCAGGCTTTTCCGGAAATATAAATAGTGTCCCGGTCTCTGAGCCGGTACCGGGGTCCCCACCCGGCCAGGTAGTAGACTTTGGGATTAAGTGAATTATCCACCAAAGAGCTTTGGTCACCAGGATAAATTTTAATAAAATCAAGGGTAGGCCGAACCCAGTCTTTAACAGGAAAACCCAAATCCAGAGGGTCGAGGGTTTGTTGGGTTCGGATGTCGCGTATTTCGAAGTGCAAGTGTGGGCCACCCGATGAACCCGTATTTCCTGAGAAAGCAATCGTATCACCCTTCTTCACCTGTAACTCACCTGGCTTTAGGGAAATATCCATGCTAAACGAACGCAGTTCGTAATGTTTCCCAATCACATACTCCTGAATTTTACCGTTCATCCGTTGCAAATGGGCGTATACACTCGTGTAGCCCGAGGGATGATCGATGTATAGAGCCTTGCCATATCCGGTAGGCGAAATAGCTATACGCGAGATATAGCCATCGGCCACAGCTATAACAGGCCACCCTTCTTCCTGATTGGTTTTGATATCAATGCCGGAATGGAAGTGGTTGGGGCGTAGCTCTCCAAAGGTTCCCGATAAGCGTAAAGGCTGGGCCAGCGGATTGATAAACAAATCCTTCTGAGCCCACACACCTTGCAACAAAAAGGCGGATATTAGGAAAGTGGAAAATATCTTTTTAAGAATCATGGAGTTTCAAATTATTGAGATTAATTCAAACAGGTGGGAAATGACGATATCTGCCTGGGGATAAGCACCTTCCTGTTGATTTTTGTTAAAAAAAACTGTGTGCAGACCTGCCCGCGCAGCTCCTTCAACATCTTTTTGATAATCATTACCCACCATAAGGGTTTCTTTGGGTCTAACCTGCATTTTGCGACAAATATGAAGGAAAAACCCTGGATCGGGTTTTGCCACTCCCAAATCTTTTGAAGAGAAAAAACCAGAAAAATACGACTCGAGGTTCACCCGTTGCAAAGCCATGCGCATGGCTTCTGTGTCGCTCACCCCGGCATTGGTGGCTACACAAAGCGAATATTTCTTACTCAAATATTCGAGCAGTTGCCTAGCTCCCGGTATTTCCTCTACCCTGTCCCAGGTGTACATAGGACCAGGTTTGTCAGGATAATCGCGCATGAGGGTATCTCCCCAGTCGAAAATAACCAAGCGCAACGTATCACCATTCCAAAGCTTCATCACTAACTTATTGTTTAGCAAGGTAAAGGGATAAACTACAAAACCCGGGCCGGACCCGGGTTTTTTACGTTTTGTGAATCACTATATGAGCCCGCCCCCGGCAGGCAAAATTAATCAATTATAGGTTGGCAGAAAGGAATAGTTCTTCGAGTAGTACATCATTTGTTCTACATAGTCCTCAGGATAGCTCACCAGAATGTCCACCAATTTGCCATCTTTATAAACAGGTTCAAACACCGGATTCATGAAACCGCCATAAGGAGCAAGGTTCAGTTTTGCATAGCGCTCAAGTACTTCCCGGTGAAGGTCAGCATCCACCTTCACTCCATAAGTTTCCACCAGATTGCGGGCAGCTTCATAATCACCGGTCGATTTTATCCGTTGAATCTCTGCAAGCAACTCTCCAAAGAGTTCTCTCAACCTGCGATGGTCGTTCACCACAAAGTAGGTCTTCCCATCCTTAACTTTCTTTTCTATTACATTATCTTTCTGACCCTTCTCGTAGCACCAGCGGGCAATAAGTTGCCGGTTGCGCATATGCGCTTGTTCAATGTTTTTTCCCGGCTCGATACGTGTTAGCTGGGTCATCAATCCGTTGCGTATGTAAGCATTGTATTCGGCTTTTGCCACCTCGTCCGACTCTACAAGACCGATTTCCTGCATTTTAGGATCCATTAAAAAATACAGGGCAAAAAGATCGGCACGGGCTTCTTCGATAGGAGAATGGTAATTACGGAGAGCCTCGCTGCTTACCCCCGGCAATAATTGTCCTGAACCATGTCCGAGGCATTCATGAAGGTCGGTATGCAGGTTGTCGGCCAGGGGTCCGTATTTCTTGGCCAACTCCACTTCCTCAGGCGAATAGCAAAACTCTTCCAAAAAGCCCGTTCCAAGGGAAGCCTGGTTGTATGAATAGGTAATATTTTCCATGGTAACGCTTTTCGAACCATGTTCTTTACGGATCCAGTCAGCATTGGGCAGGTTGATGCCAATGGGGGTACTGGGATAACAGTCGCCGCCCAGTTGAGCCACGGTAATCACCTTGGCACTGACACCTTTCACTTCTTTCTTACGGAATTTGGGGTCTATGGGGCTATGGTCTTCAAACCACTGTGCATTGGCGCTTATTATTTTTGTGCGATGCGTAGCCTCCTCGTTGCGAAAATCCACCACCGACTCCCAGGTCGCCTTGCGCCCCAGCGGATCTCCGTAAACTTCGATAAATCCGTTAACATAGTCCACAAAAGAAGTATCCTCAACCCACAAAACATTGTAATCGTCCCAAGTTTTGAGGTCTCCTGTGCGGTAATATTCTATAAGCTTCCCGAGCCCTTCACGCTGACGTTCATCTTCGGCTACTGACTTGGCCTTTTCCAGCCAGTAAACCACCTTTTCCAGCGCCTGGCCATAGAGTCCGCCTACTATCCAGGGTACTTCAACTATCTTGCCATTTTTTTTCACAACTTTTGTATTGAGGCCCAACGAGATAGGGTGTATAGGATCGGGAATTTTAATACCCCCGTAGTATTGCTCCACTTCTTCGGTAGTAACTCCTTCATAAAAATTGCAGGCAGAATGGGCTATTAAATCCTGTGAAGGATCGAGATTCACCCGCTTGGGAGCAATGTCGGAATTGAACATGATGTCGGTGATCCAGGGCATAAATTGCTCCTTATTCATGCCTTCGGGCAGGGGAAGCATCTTTTCATCGATCTGCTTCAGCACCTCCAGCCACCAGGCCTGGTTGAAGCCGGGGAAAAATTTATCCGTGGAATAATGGTGATGAATGCCGTTGGAAAACCAAACCCTTTTAAGGTAAACCATAAATTCATTCCAATCGTTTCCATCACGTTCGCCCTTGAAATTTTCATAAACTGCTTCCAGCGTGCGACGCACGGCCAGGTTGTATTTATAATTCTGGTCAAACACGATATCGCGTCCACACAGAGCGGCCTGACTCAGATAATACACCAGTTCCTTCTGCTGAAGGCTGAGCGAATCCCAACCTGGCACCTGATACCTTAATATTTTTAGGTCGGCAAAACGATCAACCTGCCATTTGAACTCTGTTTGCTTATCTTTCTCATCGCCTGTCTTACAGGCACTTAGCCATACGATTCCCATCATAAAATAAAACCATTTGATTTTCATATTTTTAAATACATTTAAAAAAGTTCATTTCTAAGTTGTATCACATAAATTCCTCAGCCCTGCGAATGATTCCATTTCGTCCTAAAGGCACTACGGGGCAGGTATCAAGTGTGAAAGTGAATTCGAGCACATCGTCGAGCCCCAGGCGGCGAAGGCGCTCACGGTGTTCAGCCTTGGCATGATAACCCATGAGATCATTACGAGCTAGGCTCCACAGATCGAGGGCAGCGGATCCAGCGTCGCTCTGGACTTCAAAAATACCAGATTGTGTGAGTTTCTCGGCTAATGCGCCCGAAAATACGGTATCTTCAAGATTAAACCGCCCTTTCCATCCCGAACACAAGATGACAACATGCTTTTGCTGATTAGCAAGCCATGAAGCCAGCGCCGACAGGTTGACAAAGGCACCGAGCACAATATCAACCTCATTTTTTACAAGTTCGAAAGCCTGGGTGCCGTTGGTGGTACTGTATACGATTTCTTTTCCCTTCACCAGAGAGGTCATAAAATTGAATGCTGAGTTGCCTATATCGGCGAAATCGGGTTTAATGCCTTCTCGTTCGGCAGCAACCATATATCCCTGACTCTTCAAAACTCTGGCCTCTTCGAGGGTAGCCACTGGAATGATAGCCTTCACTCCGTGATGCAAGGCCGCACAGACCGATGTAGTAGCCCTCAACACATCAACCAAAACCACAATAAATGGCTCGGCGGGACGCAGCCCAGGGTAGAGCTGCGGAACCAGCGCGATTTCTATCCGCTTTTTCTTCATGTAAAAATTGTCCTCCGAAATTAATTCAGACTTACTTTTCAGGGGGCAGCTTCTTGGCCAGCACCTCGTTGCGCATCTTCTCCTTATAGTTCATCATTTTTTGCTGCAAGGCAGGATCTGAGGTGCCAAGGATCTGGAGGGCCAGGATGCCGGCATTTTTTGCCGCATTGAGAGCTACAGTAGCTACCGGAACGCCATTGGGCATCTGCAAAATAGATAAAATGCTGTCCCATCCGTCGATAGAGTTTCGCGATTTTACGGGCACTCCGATGACTGGCAGGGAGGTAGAACTGGCCACCATTCCCGGTAAATGAGCCGCTCCCCCCGCTCCTGCAATAATTACTTTCAAACCCCGACTGGCAGCTGAGCTGGCATATTCCAACATGTAGGCCGGTGTACGATGGGCAGACACTACCTTGCATTCAAAAGGCACATCCTGCGAGGCAAGAAAATCCGCAGCGTCTTTCATTACCTCCCAATCGCTATCGCTGCCCATGATGATGCCTACTAGCGGCTGACGACTTTCAATGTTTGTTTCGCCCATAAAGCTATTTTTCGGGCCTCTTCCTGAATGGGATGGGTAACGGTAATGTGACCCATCTTGCGGAAGGGGCGGGTTTCATCCTTTCCGTATATATGCACATGAACCCCAGGTTGCTGCATGACCTCAACAATATTTTCATATACTACTTTTCCTCTGTACCCTGGCCAGCCCAGTATATTTACCATCACTGAGGGAATTGTCACATCTACAGGTCCCAAAGGCAAACCCAGAATTCCCCGCAAATGTTGTTCATATTGTGAAGTCAGGCAGCTTTCGATAGTCTGGTGCCCACTATTGTGAGGTCGGGGGGCTATTTCATTAACAAAAAGGTTACCGGCCTCATCCAGAAACATTTCCACGGCTAACAGACCGCAAATATCAAGGCTGGTTATAATCCCCCTCGCAATCTCGAGGGCCTGATCATGAAAAGCTTTAGCCATGGGTTCAGGAAACACCAAAAGATCCAGCAAATTAGCCTCGGGATTAAATTCCATCCCCACAGGATCGTAAGCAACTACATCGCCCTGAGAATTGCGTGCAGCAATCACCGACACCTCACGAGCAATGCTTATCTTATTTTCTACCACGCTGGGAGCATCTATTAGATCACCCAGGTCTTCGGACCGGTTAACAACATAAACACCCCGGCCATCGTAGCCCCCTTTGCGGGTTTTCTGTACAAAGGGCAGTTTCACTTCGCCTTCCTCAAAGGCTTTCAGAATGCTCTCTTTCCCTTCGAAGAGTCTGAAAGGCGCGGTAGGAAAGCCTTTCGCGGCAAAAAACTGCTTTTGAAGGCCCTTGTCGTTAACAATTTTCAAGGCCGAGGGTCTGGGATGCACCACCACGCCTTCGGCTTCGAGTTGCTCCAGGGCCGATGTGTTCACATGCTCTATTTCGATGGTCAATAAATCGCAGGACCGGCCAAACTCATAAACGGTTTCGAGGTCCATAAGGTCACCGGCTATCATCTCAGTAGCAGCCAACTGCAACGGGGCTTCCCGATCCTGCGTCAGCACACGGGCATATATATTCCACTGATTGGCTTTCAGCAACAACATTTTGCCCAGCTGGCCACCTCCCAATATTCCTAACTTCAATTGTCGGTTGAAAAAATGATCGGGGTTAATCGACATCCTCTTACCAGGTTTTTAGAATCCTCCCGTTGATATCATATTGAGCCCCGTTCGATTTAAGGATGCTTCCATCGGGATTGTAAAGAGTGGCTGTTTCTTCAAGAATTCGGCCTTTGTCGTCCCGTTTGCGTGTTACTACACTCAGACGCCTACCCTCTTTGTCAAACTGCTCATCTTTAATCTCATACCCATTTTTATCATAGGTGTATACATTGCGGACGTTCACAAGTTCACGCCCGTCAGGGTCGTACGATACAAACGTAGCTTCGGATTTTAAATTAAACTCGTTATATTTGAATCGAGCAATAGTATAAACTATACGTTTGCCCGTTAAATCCCACGACTGGGTGATTTCCTCTATCCGATTTCCCCGATCGTCGTACTTATAATCGTATTGATTTTTGGATTTTACCACTCCCTGCATGTCGTAGGTAAAATCTTTGCGTTGAATGATGTTACCCTTGTCATCGTACTTAAATTCAGGAGGTTTACGCTCAGATGGGCTCACTGCCACCGATTCATCCTTTGCTTCCTGCTTTTTGAAATTTTTGCAGGAGTAATTTGCAAAGAGCAATCCAGCCATCAGCAATACGTATAATGAGAGATATTTCTTCAGCATGGCTTAATGATTTTTGGCAAAGTTACAAAAGGCAGCAGAACCTATTTTAGTCGAAGAAACGCTTTACGCGGGCCACCCCTTTTATTTTAAGGATACGGTGATACACTTCATCGAGCTGTGCCCGGCTACGCACCTGCAATTTTATTGTGCCATCGAAAAAGCCATCATGGGAATTTAAGGCCACTGATAAAATATTAATTTTCATTTCGTTAGTCAATGCTGCAGTAAGGTCGGCCAGTAGGCCCAGCCGATCATCACCGGTAATGCGCAATTGAACGGTATAGGGTCCTTCTCCGGCTTTCTCGTACCAACGGGCTTCCACCACTCTATATTCATGTCTTGAGAGCAAGGCTGCCGCATTAGGACAGTTTTTCCGGTGAATGGTAATGCCCCGGCTGATAGTCACAAAACCAAAGACTTCATCTCCGTAAATGGGCGAACAACACTTGGCCAGGGTGTAACTTATATTGCGGGTATTATCGCCAATTATAATGGCATCGTCTGGAGCCTGCTGAATTTTCTCGGTTTTCTTTTTTTGGGGAGGAGGCGGAGGAATCGCAGAAGTTGGAAGCCCTTCGGAAGCTACTTTTTTCAGCTCAGCCCAGTCGATTTCCTCGTTCGAGAGGGCAGCGTATAAATCGAGGGCAGTTTTTTGTTTAAAATACTTAAGCAAGCGCTCTATCAGCTCATCGTTGTATGGAATTTTCCAGTTGCGGCAACGACGCATAAGGTCAGCCTTGCCTTTTTCGGCTTCCCGCAGCTTATCTTCACTCAGTGCCCTTTTGATGCGGTTCCGGGCCTTGGAGGTAATGCAATACTGAAGCCAGTCGATTTTAGGAAACTGGTTGCGCGAGGTGAGGATCTCCACCACATCGCCATTGGTGAGTAGGTGCTTGATAGGCACCACCTTGCCATTTACTTTAGCACCGGTGCAAGAAGCACCCAGCGTGGAATGGATATCAAAAGCAAAATCGAGCACACTGGCGCCTGCTGGCAATTCCCTCACGTCGCCTGCCGGTGTAAGCACAAAAATCCGGCTTGAGGGGCCACTTTGAATCTCCAACCTTTCTTCCTGGTCATCCGTGCGGCTCTCTAAAATATTTCTTACCTCTTTCAACCAAAGATCCATCTCGCTCACACGACCTGCTTCCTTGTAACGCCAGTGAGCAGCATCCCCCTTTTCTGCAATTTCGTCCATACGGGTGGTTCGAATCTGAACCTCCACCACCCTTCCATCAGGCATGGAAACAGTGGTATGAAGACTTTCATATCCACTGGGACGGGGAACCGAAACCCAATCGCGCAAACGTGAGGTATCAGGCGTGTAAATGTTGCTTACAATACTGTAAACCTTCCAGCACTCAGCCTTCTCATCCGCAGGGTTCCCCTGAATAATAATACGGATAGCAAATAAATCGTAGATCTGCCCCAGCCCCACCCCCTGCTTTTTCATCTTCTGATAAATACTATGAATGGATTTAAACCTCCATTTAAACTCACAGGCTATTTTAGCCTCTTCCAGGGATTTACGGATAGGATGAATAAACTCCTGAAAGAAATTTTCCTGTAAGGGGCGCAACCTGGCAATCTGGCTTTCAATATCTTGATAAACATCCGGCAAAGCATACCTCATCTCAAGGTCTTCAAGCTGCGATTTGATATGGTACAATCCGAGCCTGTGTGCAAATGGTATGAATACATGGGCTGCCTTGCTCAGAATAAGACGCTGAATTTCTGCATCATAGTTGGTATAATTACGGAGTTCAAAAAGATTCTCGGCCATGGAAGCCAGCAAACTGCGGATATCCGGAGTAATGGCCAGCAATAGTTTGCGAAAATTCTCCGACTCCATGCTGATTTTTCTCACATTCAGGCGATCGATGGCCAGCAAACCATCGGCTATGGCCAGAGGAACAGGCCCCGCCAGCATCAAGGCTTCCTGACGGTCCATTGAACCCGAGAGAATTAATTGCGTGAGCATATAGGCCAGCACTGTGTTGGTGCCCATACTCATTTCGTGAGCCAGGATGTATGATACATCGAGCATTTGTCTTAATAAATTGACTTGCCCGGGCTCGAGTTGTTCCAGTGCCTTTTCATACACCTTTCTCAGCCGGTCTGTATCACCCCGGCTCGTATAGGGTTTAAGAATACGGAGAAGCGAGATGTACTTTCCGTCTGCTTCAGTTCTAATAGCTTCAGTAATCATGGGGCAAAGATAGTTTACCCTTGCCCCATGAACATCCTAAAATCCCAGCGTAATTTTTTAAAGAGAGTTAATCTTACGGGTTAAATTCTTGATAATAAATCAATTGCTTTTTAATCACTTGACCACCATTTTACAAACTTCTGTGCGAGAGCCCTCCCACCTGAGCAGATAAAGCCCTGGGCTCAACGTCGTGGAAAGTTCAAAAATCATTTCCCCCTCAACCTCTTTTGCCGAATTTATAGGAAAGTCCGCTATATGCGTACCTGAAAGGGTGAATAAGCGCAAGCTTTCATGCGAGTTATTCTTTACGGCTTTTGAAAGACAAACGTGAAGGATTCTCCCGGCGCTTACCCAGGCATGAAAACCTCCCATGCTCTCATTTTCGGGCATACCCACTGTATTCCCTAGGTAGTAACGTGAAAGAATTCCGCCAAAGCCATCAGCATTCTTGACATTTCCTGCCATAACAGCTTTGTCAAGCGTTTGATAAATAATTCTAAAAGCCAGGTCGTATGGTGGGTTTTCCGGGCTAAAGGTGTGGATAGTATAACCTTTTCCGTCGCCTACGGCAGGATCAGGATCACCGTTGGGGAGCAGCCGGCCAAACAAGGTTGAATAAGCTAAATTGGCACTAACATATCCACTAAGTATAACTTTACCATCAATCTGTGGGCTCAGGTCAGTAAAAAGCCGGTCGGAGTAATCGCCCCATTCATACAACCTCATTCCAAAATCTCCAAAGCTCTGATCGATCTGTCCATTGTCAAGAAATCGGACAATCATCCCCAACGTTTTATCGATACCAATATATTTAGCCGTCACCCAAATTTTTCCGTCCAGATGCCGGATATGGCGGGCTGTTCGATCGACGAGTATGGATGTATTGGTTTCAAAACCATCGAAAACCGCAATTCCGTTGTTTCCGAATGTAGCATCCAGAGTCCCGTTGCTATTGAGCCTTACCACGGCCACTCCATCCGTCATTGAGCCTATCTGCTCAGCTGTTCCGCTTACCAGCAACTTACCATCCTGATAATTCCAGCTTATCGATCCGCCGAAATCTTGAGAGTTATTGTTTAGGTCAATGGTAGTGTAGCCTGCTGCGCCAAAACTGGCATCCAAGGTGCCATCCGATAAAAAGCGCATGACAATCAAGTCTGATCCGCTGACAACATTAACGTCTCCTACTAAAGCGAACCTGTTATTGTCAAGCATGATGGCCGCCGTGGGGGTTGCATTGAACTGAGTGAGAACCAGTTGTCCGTTGAATCCAAAGCTAACATCGGGTGTTCCGTCGGGCATAAAGCGGGCCAAAGCTGGCTGTGGCTGATTACCGCTCAACACGTAACCTACTACGAGTATTCGCCCGTCGGTCCTAATGGTCAAATCCGTAAGATAAGTATTCTGGTTGTTGATCTTGAATTGTATGTAATGGGAAGTCCCCCCTTGAAAACTCAGGTCGGGCTGTCCATCACTGGTGTAACGGGCCAGAAATACTTCTCTTGTCTCAAAAGTATAGGCATTCCCACAAACATACAAATTACCGTCGTATCCCCTACGAATAGCGGTCATGTCGGTGGTAAATCCTGGCACCTTAAAAATGCTTTTGCCGAAATAACCAAACGTGTAATCGAGCGAACCGGGTAGCTGTGCGAGGGCCATGATTCTAACAAACATGACCAAAATACTGATAATAAGAAGTTTTCTCATGGTTTTTGGTGATTGATTGGTCAATACTAAACAAGAAACAGTAGATAATACATTTGACTTTAACAACACGGATAAGGTTGTATGTATGGTTCAAGCATTTCATTATGAAGGCACAACCCAAAGATGCTAGATCGAAAATTAAAAACCTAAAAATAAGTAATTGCGTAAATTACTTTCCTATGCAGAACTTGCTAAAAATATTTCCCAAAATTTCCTCGTTGGTAATGCTTCCAGTGATTTCTCCCAGGTAATGCAGGGCTGTTCTGATATCCGACGAAAGCAGATCGGCACTCAGTCCGGCACGAATATCCGTTTCCACTTTAGCCAGGGCTTTTTCAGCCAGGGTAATAGCCTCCAGATGCCGGGCACTGCTGATGACAGTGGCATCGGCAGCCACCATTTCTTTAATGCTTTTTACAAGCAAATCAGTCAATACAGAGGTATTTTGCCTTCTTTTGGCTGAGATGAAAACCGTTTCCAAATCCACAAAGTTGGCAAAATGCCGGGGGGCTTCCACCAATAGGTCGGTTTTGTTGGCTACCAGAATAAATTTTTTATCCGGGTCTTCCATGTGATGCTTGAAGTCTTCCAGATTGGCCATCACTTCCTCGAGTGATGTTTGATTTACATCAAAAACATAGAGGACTATCCGGGCCTGATTTATTTTCTCGTACGTGCGCTCTATGCCCAGATTTTCTATTACATCCTGACTTTCGCGTAAGCCTGCGGTATCAATAAAACGGAAAGTAATACCGTCAAGCACCAGGGTATCTTCAACAGTGTCGCGGGTAGTTCCCGGAATATCACTCACTATGGCGCGTTCCTCGTTAAGCAGGGCATTCAGCAGAGTCGATTTTCCCACATTCGGTTTGCCAATGATTGCCACAGGCACTCCATGCTTTATTACGTTGCCGATTCGAAACGATTGTATAAGCTTTTGCAAGTTTTGCCTGAGGGTACCCAGCAAAGAGAGTAACTGATTACGGTCGGCAAACTCAACGTCTTCTTCAGAAAAATCGAGCTCGAGCTCTACCAGCGAAACGAAATCGACCAGCTGCTGGCGCATGGCATGAATTTCAGAGGAGAATCCTCCCCGCATTTGTTTTAATGCCATCTGATGAGCGGCCCGAGCCTCGGCATTGATAAGGTCGGCAACAGCCTCGGCTTGCGAAAGATCAAGTTTTCCATTGAGAAAGGCCCTGAGGGTGAACTCGCCTGGCTGGGCCATCCGTACCCCGTGCTTCAACAGCAAGGCCAGGATGGACGACTGAATGTAACGCGAGCCATGGCAAGAAATTTCCGCTACGTCCTGTCCAGTATAGGATCTTGGAGCCCTGAAAACCGTCAGCAACACCTCATCGATAATTTCATCACCATCCATGATATGCCCCAAATGAACCGTATGAGAAGGAAAATCCGAAACTTTTTTCCGACGGGCCAGAGGATGAAATACTTTCTCTAACAAGCTGAAAGTTTCTTGCCCCGATACCCTGATGACAGCAATGGCTCCTACACCCGGAGGGGTAGCTGGGGCACATATTGTGGTGTCCATCTTCATGAGCTCTGCCAACGAATTTAGGTTACTAACCATGACCAAGAGTTTTATTGTTCTTTTTACTGGTTTACGACAATCAAAGTTACCAGCATAGGTGGGTTTTGCAAAATTTCTTAATTTGGCCCTGTTTTTCATTTGTTATATCTCTAAATATTAAAATTATTTAATAATAATTGAATTACAATAAGTTATAATAAGATATCAATTCAGCTATCACCCATCCGTAAATAAAAATCAACTCACAAATATTTTATTATGAGCGTATTAGTAAACAAACATTCCAGAGTTATAGTACAAGGATTCACAGGGAGTGAAGGCACCTTTCATGCCTCGCAGATGATAGAATACGGTACCGATGTGGTGGGAGGTGTAACACCAGGAAAAGGAGGCACTACCCACTTAGGAAAACCTGTTTTCAATACGGTGAAAGAAGCCGTAGCAGCCACTGGAGCCGACGTATCCGTTATTTTTGTTCCTCCGGCTTTTGCAGCCGATGCCATCATGGAAGCAGCCGAAGCAGGCATCAAGGTTATTATTTGTATTACCGAAGGAATCCCTGTAAGAGATATGGTGCAGGTAAAAGAATATATTAAAGCTTACGACTGTCGCCTGATTGGCCCTAACTGTCCTGGCGTTATCACACCCGGAGAAGCTAAGGTGGGCATTATGCCAGGTTTTATACACAAAAAAGGAGTTGTCGGAATCGTATCGCGCAGTGGCACTTTGACTTATGAGGCTGTTGATCAGTTAACTAAGGTAGGTTTGGGACAAACCACTGCCATTGGCATCGGCGGCGACCCCGTGCCTGGTACCACAACCCAAGAAGCTGTTGAATTGCTGATGAACGACCCCGAAACCCATGGTATTGTTATGATTGGAGAAATCGGAGGAACCATGGAAGCTGAGGCGGCCTATTGGATTAAAGATCATGGTACCAAGCCTGTGGTGGCATTTATTGCAGGTGCCACGGCACCTAAAGGCCGCACCATGGGTCATGCCGGAGCTATAGTTGGTGGTAAAGCGGATACTGCCGAAGCAAAAAAAGCCATCCTGCGTGAATGCGGCATTTATGTAGTGGATTCGCCTGCCGACATAGGCACAAAAATGGCCGAATTGCTTCAAGACTGAGTAAAATTTCCCTGGATACTGGAGTTTTAAGGTGTGAGGAAAGTTTCTGACCCTCTAAATCACCAGGTCTCATGTTGCCGGGTAATAGGGTTGGAGATAGATTTATTTAAAAATCCTCGACAACTTTTATTGAAGCGATATGAATGGCCTGAGCAACATTCCTCCTCTCCAGAGATGATTTTCTGAAAGCCTCTCGCAACGAGTGATGAAGCGAAATAAATGAGAAAGAGACTACCTTTATCGACAAGACAGTCTCTTTTTTTGATAATTACTTGGATAACAAACTATTGAAATAAAATAATTTAAATTTAAAAAAATGCCTTCAAACGTTTTCAAACAGGCAAAGATTAAAGCTCAAGGTCAGGAGCCCTTTCTCTAACCCCTGACCGGTAAGCATAACCGATGCTCTTCATCTCATTCCTTCACCCACCTCCCGCTTTCGATAACTTTCCCTTTGTATATAATATTCCAGAGATACAGGTCCGCAGAAAGCTGAGAAGTATTAAGACTTTTAGAGGTATGATTCAGCATGGTTTCCATGCTTGGCTTACCAACCATATTATACAAAACAAACCTGGCCCCGCCAATCTGAAGGCCAATCTCAATTACAAGCTTCTCCTTGCCCGGATAGGGATACACAATGGCATCGTGGGTGTGTAAGTATTCCAATTGATGAATAGAAGTAATAAAACCATTTTCATCAACTTTTAATAGGATGGCATCCCTATCATAGTATTGAATTCTCCAGTCATAGGCTGCACCGGCCAACAAACAACCACCATAAGAGGTAGAATAAATGTTATCACTGTTATCCGATAAAACATTAGAGTGAGGACGATACAATGTCATCCCCGCTCTTTTTGCAGTTTTGGTTTATCACAAACACTAAACT
>JBMFOU010000036.1:0-24752 GCA_049969475.1 Bacteroidales bacterium
CAATAATGGGTTAAAAGTTGCACTGGTTGATGCAGATATTTATGGCCCCTCAATTCCTAAAATGTTCGGTATTGAAAACTCAAAACCCGAAGTAACATCATTTAGTGACAAAGAAATGATGTTCCCCATTGACAAATAGGGTGTAAAAATTATGTCTATTGGTTTCTTTGTGGCAACTAATCAGGGTTTAATCTGGCGTGGTCCGATGGCTGCTAATGCTATTACTCAACTTTATGAAAATACACAATGGGGTGAAATAGATTATATGATTATTGATTTTCCACCGGGAACAGGCGATATACAACTTACTACTGTTCAAAAGTTAAAACTAACAGGTGTAATTATTGTTACCACACCTCAGGAAATAGCCCTGAACAATGCCCGTAAAGCAGCTTCAATGTTTACAAACCCCGATTTAAAAGTACCTATCCTTGGTATTATTGAAAACATGTCGTGGTTTACTCCTAAAAAACATCCCGAAGAAAAGTATTATATTTTTGGAAAAGGGGGAGGGGAATGTTTGGCAACTGAACTTAAATATACAGTATTAAATGACGTTGAACAACTCGCTCAACTAATGATTGACTATCATCTCGGTGTGACAACTGTGAGTACCTATGAAGTAAAGCGAATTGACAGTGACTATTTTGGTGAGGACTAAAGCGGCCTACCCACAACAACATGTTTGCGCTATGGCCGGGTGACAAGTTAAATTTTAGTAATTTTAATCAACAAAGTTTCCTTTCGCGGGACAACACGCGGCTTCGGAAACCGGCCACATCGCAAACACAAACGTTATAGCCAATGGTAGTACGACACCCTGTTTTAACCCCCTAATTCGCGGCACCCAATTTAATTTGCTGAGTTTGGTCCAGCTATTTAGGGGGATAAGACAATTTCATAAAACATCTATAACTTTGATACATAAACAACAAAACCCTATGCGCCGAATCATTTTACTGGTAATTGCATTATTTAATGCGTTGATTCTGCTGTCGCAGGAGCGACTCCAGAATCCAGCGCTTCTCGATAGAAAGTTCGAAGATCTGAATCATGAGCTGGATATAGTGAAAAAGCAAATCGATGATATTCTTTGGTTTCAGAGGGTGGGTGATGTAGCCTGGATTGATAAGGTTTATATTACAGGTCCTCCCAGGGCCAGAGTTAAAAATCCCGAGGCTACGGGTGCCAGAAATCCTTTCAAATTTTATTCTTATGTCTTTATTCCCCGCTGGATCGACCTAAACCAGAAATATCCTCTTATTGTATTGCCCCACGGTGGGGTTCACGCCGATTTCACAACCTATCATGTGCATATCATTCGCGAACTCATAGCTCAGGGCTATATCGTGGTGGCTCCTGAATACCGGGGTTCAACCGGATATGGCCGTTCGTTTTATGAAAGTATAGACTATGGAGGATTGGAGATAGAAGATTGCCATGCTGCCCGAAATTATATGGTTGAGAATTATCCCATGGTGGATGGTTCGCGCACAGGAATTGTAGGTTGGAGCCATGGGGGACTCATTGCCCTGATGGCAGCTTTTGAACATCCGGATGATTACGCGGTAATATTTGCCGGAGTGCCTGTAAGCGACCTGGTGGCCCGCATGGGTTATCATGGTCCTGATTACGAAGCCCTGTTTTCGGCCGACTACCACATAGGTCAAACCGTGGCGGAGAATACTGAAGAGTACCGAAGGCGTTCACCCGCCTGGAATGCCCACAAGTTGAAGACGCCACTGCTGATTCATACCACTACCAACGACGATGATGTGCATGTGCTGGAAGTTGAAAATCTTATTAAGAGCCTTAAAGCTGAAGGTAAAAATTTTGAGTATGAAATCTTTAAGGATGCGCCCGGAGGGCATTCCTTCGACCGCATCGATACCCGTGAGGCCCGGGAAATCAGAACCCGAATATATCGTTTTCTCGCTCAATACCTTAAACCTCCGGTTGTATTGAAAACAGTGGACCAAATAAGCAAGGCAGCTTATTTCCCTCCAAAGCAGAATTGATTGCTTAAAAAGCCACAGATTTTGGAATATTCCACAAATGTTTTAATTTTGCAGCCCGAAACACGGTGGGTGTAGTTCAGCGGTCAGAGCGTCGGATTGTGGTTCCGAAAGTCGTGGGTTCGAATCCCATCACCCACCCAAGCGCCGGTTCACTAGTGAACCGGTTTTTTTGTTTTATTTCTTTCTCGTTTCCAATTATATATCTGGGTGATAGTTAGCTCTGTCGAGAGTTTTTTCAGGAACAGTGTTTGAGCTGCTGGTTCTTCCTATAGACCATCTTTCTGTGCCATGTTGTCCCATCATTTTTGAGGATAATGGGCTTTAAAGAAAGAATATTCCAGGCCTTGCGAGGCCGCATCATTTTTTCAAAAATGCACAATTTCTGTCCAGTTATTAACAAAAATCTGTTTATAAGTATATTAAATTATTGATAATCAGTAAAAAAATTGTTTTGGTCTATTTTTTGAAAGCATTATGTATCAATTATTCAAAGCAGCTCGTATACACACCTAAAACTTAGTAAACATGAAACGGACTCATATCAAACTTATAGTAATTTTAGGAGGACTGGTTCTACTGGCAGGTATTATCAGGGCACAAAGCAGCGACAGCTTGTCTAGTCCGTTGCTGAGGAATTGGAGGGTTGATGTGCATGCTGGTGCTTTTTTCTACTACGGTGATTTGGTGGAATTAAAAGGCGCTGAATATCCTATTCCTTATCCCCGTGATTGGCGCCTGGGCTATGGGCTTACGGTAACCAATCAGATAACACCCAACTGGGGCGTGCGTGGGCGCCTTATCAATGGTAAATATGCAGGGAGGCGGGAGGTAGGGCCGGATTACTATGCATTCAGTGCCAAATTGTTGGAAACCAGTTTGCAAACCACCTACGATCTAAGTTCATTCCTTAGAAATGCTCAGGAAGAATATAACTATAGAATTTATGGTATTGCAGGTATAGGTCTAATGAATTATCGGGCTGATCTTTATGACTATCGGAACAATATTTACCTCAGGTCGGAGGGAGCTGGAGGAGGAAACGGTATCAACGGCCGAAATTTGCAGGGAGACCTCTCATTAGGCCTGGGTCTCGATATCAACGTAGCCGAAAATCTTAAACTTTCGCTTGAAAGCACCTATATGGGCACAGGGTCTGATAAGCTGGATGCCTATGTGGGCAGCACCAACAAAAACGATGTGCTGCAATATACTTCGGTGGGCGTAGGATACAGCTTCGATATTAAGAAGTATCGCACCTCGCGTAAGAGTGAGGTTAGTACAGGAACTTCTTCCTGGAAATCGAGAAAAATGGCAGAAACTGCTGCTCAAGCAAAGAAAGACGAGAAGAAAGAAGCAATACAAGATAAATCTTCGGATAATCCCGATAAAAAAGGTAGTATTGTAGCTGAAAACGTGAAAGATGGCAACACGATGATCGATGCCATTTGTTGGGCCCCCGAGCAGGTATTTGGTAATGATGAATTCACCCTTTCCATTGAGCTCAATAAATCTCAACTCAACGGAAAAGCTGAAGTGAAACTGCTTTTGCCTGATAAATATATTGCTCCTGAGCAGGAAATTGAGGGAGCCGTTTTTGTGACAGCTGGACGAAACGTAACCATTTACTTCAGTCAACTACCCACTGATAGCAGGGTACCCCTCAAGGTAAAGATAAAACCTGATAGTCCATCTTATGGAAACCAAAGTGTTTACGTAATTGGAAAAATAGTTACGCCAGAAGGCAAATCATTCAAGTTTAGCACTGTTGGGTCTTTTAAACAGGTGGCATCCAGATAAAGCATTAAATAATTACTCCAGATAAGGCAGGGTGACAGTAAAAATAGTTCCCCTGCCTTCTTTGCTATCTACCGTAATCTGCCCTCCCAGCTCTTCCACCGAACGTTTCAAAATGGCTAATCCCAAACCGGTTCCTGAAATGTTGCCCACATTGCTGGCACGGTAAAACGATTCAAAAATCTTGGGAAGGTCTTTTTCGGGTATTCCCGTGCCCTGGTCGCTCACGGTTATCTTGTAGTGATCATTCTCGAAATACAACACTATCAGAACCAAGGAGCCTTCCGAAGAGTATTTGCATGCATTGCTCACCAGGTTATTAAGGATTTGACTTAAAAGTTTGGGGTCGGTTTTCAATTCCAAAGGAATGGCATTATGCTGAAATTCAATAATATGACTTTTCCCTATTCCAATACGGTATTGTTCGATCAGGTCGTAAAAAAAATCGCGTGTATTAATAGTTTCAATTTGAATCGCTTGACTACTCCGATCGAGTTTTTCCATGGTCAGAATGTCGCTCAACAATTCATTGAGATTTTTGGCCGAATTAAGGATCTGCCGGAGGTGTTTCTGGATTTTTTCTTTTTCGTTTTCTGAATTTATAAATCGAACTATTAACTCAGCCGAGCTTTGAATGGTTGTGAGCGGTGTGCGGAATTCATGCGAAATAGTTGTGATGATTTGGGTCCTAAATTCGTTGATTTCCTTTTCTTTAGTCAGAGCTATTTCGAGTTCCTGTTCGAATTTCTTGCGTTGAGCAATTTCTTTTTCAAGCAGGATGTTTTGTTGTCGAAGTTCTGCTGTTCGCTCGGTTACTTGCATTTCAAGTTTTTCGTTGTAATTTCTCAAGGCTTGCTCGGCTTCTTTGCGTGAAGTGATGTCTTGTAGGGTGAATAAAAATTGGTCTTCTCCTTTTTTACCCGTCGATAAACGACTAAAACTGTATTCTACATACCAGGTATGCCCCGAACTGTTTTTAAGTACTGCGTCCTTTAGCATGATATGTTCTTCAAAGTTCATATGATGCCATTGAATGGGAAGTCCGGTTTTTTCATCATACAGATGCAATAGTTCAACCAAAGGAATGTTTTCGATGGTTTCTTCAGGATTGAGGCCTAATATTTTACGAGCTGCACTGTTAATAAAATTCACCTGAAAATGTGAATCTGTGGCTATTACTCCATCTCCAATATTTGCAAGCAGGACTGAGAGAAATTTTTCCTTTTCTCTGATTCTTGCTTCAGCCTTATGACGGTAAACTCCAGTTTCTACCATTATACGGAGGGTTTCCATCGTATAAGGCTTACTTATATAGCCAATAGGATCAGTCTCCAGGGCTCGTTTTACCGTGTTGTCTTCAATATTGGCACTTAAAAAAAGTACAGGAACATCAATGTCTTGTTTAATGATTTCGGCTGCTCTTATGCCATCGATTTCTCCAGGTAGGTTAATGTCCATGATGACAATGTCAGGCTGTGCAGAAGCTGCAACTTCCACGGCTTCCTGGCCTGAAGCAGCCATGCCGCAGATTTCGTAACCCAATCTGCGCATTCCAATTTCGAGTAGTTTGGCCGAGGCTTTATCGTCTTCAACAATCAGGATCTTGGTTGCCATCATTTATTTGTTTTTTTACAAACATACAAAAGCCTTTCCACAAAAGCAATAATTGTTCAGTGGGTGTTGAATTCAAAATGGTGTATTTTTCCAAGATTTATAATTGTAAAAGTCAGGGATACTAAAATGCTGGGATAATAAAATTTGGTTAAAATGAAACATTTTTTAACAAATACTGATAATGAGTTTATTAAACTTGTCATTTTAAGTGTCTTTCAAGTTTGAAAAAGTCCTACCAACTATTGTAAATTTGGAACAGTATTGGATATGCCTATTTTGTAATTTTAAACGTATGCAAAAATTTGCCACGATATTGCTTAGAAAATCCTCATGGTCAAAGGTGCTTATCACTGTGTTTTGTTTTATGCAGTTGAGCCTTGCAGGACAATCACAGGCTTATCAGTTTACTGTGGCAGATACACTCAGCCTTAAGAGTATTGCCCGCGAAGTAGATTCTCTACTAAATGAATATGTTACCAGACCTTCTGCCATCAAATCAGTGTCAGATACTGCGCTTCTGCGATTGCTTTTCACCCATAAGTTTGAACAACTTAATCAGGCTGATGCATTTGTTCAGTTATACACCAGCCAGATGCAATATCTTAAAGGCGATTTGGGATTGAGGCTGAGTGGCAATTACATTGAGAATTTCACCACCGGAGTTATCTCTGACGAAGATATTACTTACCTGCGTCGTGTTTATTTCGGTTTGGAGTGGGACCTGCTTAACAGTGGGCTTTTTGCTAACCGTGCCAAAATTAAAGCGTTGGAAAAACAAAACCAGATAGCTCAATTGAAATATGAGGCTGAAAATAAACAAAATTCCTATCTGTACCTTTACGCTTACCTGACCTACCTTTTCAAACGTGAGAAAACCAACTTGTTACTTCGTCGTAAGGAAGTGGTAGACGAGCAGGTGAAAATTGCCCGCTTGATGTACCTCATGCGCATTTATCCATGGGAAAATCTGATTGAACTCGAGAGCAAATCGGCAGAGCTTGCCGCGATGCTTGCTGATAACCAGGTATATTACAATCAGCGGCTGAAGGAAGATATGCCCTCGTTTTTCATGGACGACGCTCTGATGTACGATTTTCTGCCTGTTTTTTCCATCGACCCTCAGAAAATGATTGAGCATTTCAATCAATCCCAGACCGATGAGCAGATAAGGCAATTGGAGCTTGAACGCTATAAGGCTGAATATTGGAGGTGGAATGACTATGTGTTACGTCCCTTTGTGCGATACAACATGCTGCAACCCGACGCCTATGATCTTAAAAATTATGCCTCTGTGGGTCTATCAGCCAGCCTTCCAATTAAGTTTAAGAGCCGTTCGCAAAGTGAGGTAGAAGCACGCCTGAAGATTGTAGAAAATGAACAGGATATAAATCATTTTGCAGCCGGCAACGAATTGCTGAACCATTATTATGAGTTTCAGTTCAAGAAGATGCAGTTTACTAGTTTCTATTTCAAGAAGTTGAAAATTGAGGAGAGGCTGCGTAAAGAAATGGTGATGCGAGATTTTGATGATGAATCATTTAGCCCCCTGCGAGTGATGCAGATTCTGGAAGAAAAACTGGCTGTAGAATCAGAACTTATTGATTTGAAAAAAGATATGTATCTTAAACTACTGAAAATACACTCTTATCTCGATGTGGAAAATCCCAATGCTTATATTTCAATAATTAGTCCCGAAGAAATGGGTAAACGATATGATGGTTACCGATATTTGTACATCTGGTCGGAATATTTTGGCAGGATGTCTAACGAACACTTGATTGCCTTCCTGCAGAACAATGAGATCAAAGAGGTAATCATTTCTCCGGGCCAGGACCATGTAGACAAGTTCAGGGAGTTTGTTTTTAAGGCTCAAAATGAAGGGATAAAGACCCATTTGATGGTTGGTGAAAATCGCCTGCTTGGGCAGGGACCTGAAGCCTTACGTCAATGGCTTAATCGTTTTCAGGATATTAACTATAGGGGTTTACATCTCGACATAGAACCTCACGTTATGAATGATTTTAGAACTCGGCGCCAGCAATATATGCAGCAATACCTTGCCTTGCTTGAAGAAGCACGCAATAATTGCAACAGCAGGGGAATTATACTCTCTGCATCCATTCCTATGCATTACGATACTGCAGAAATTCGCGAAGTGTATAATAAGTGCGACAAAGTATTTGTCATGGCTTACGAAAAACCTGATTTAAATTTTATTTTACGTAAGATAGCCGATGAGTTGGAGGCAGGCAAAGACAAGACGATCATAGCATTAAATCCCAACGATTTTGCCGATCGTTTGTCGATGGAGGCTTTTATCTCTAAACTCCTTTCAGCAAGTGGGCTTTCCGAAATAGCTATTCACGATCTGCATCGTCTCATTCAGATTGATGAGAGGTCGGTTTACAAAGTGAAATGATTAACTAAAGAAATTACTCATCATGAAACAGTTTAAATTTCAAAATAAGGCAAGCATCATCCGGGGCATTAGAGAAGAAAAGCCCAAAAGAAAGACCAACTGGGACCGAATAATCTACTTGCTTATTTTTACGGTGCTCCTGGCTAGTTTTGTTTTTTATGTGGTACAGCGTAATATAACAGCTACTGCCCAGGGAGAGGTAATTACCGACCGCTTCGATGTGAAAGAAGCTGAGGATATGAAAATCCTACAGTATTACGTGCAGGTGGGCGACACAGTTAAGGTAGGCGATACGCTATTTAAATACAGAACCGATTTTAGAGACGAAAATGATTTAAATGCCAGCATAAGTGTAAGTACACCGGCTCGTACTAACGATTGGATTATACGCGAGATTGCGGTAACGAAGCGGAATATTCAGCTCAACAATGTGGAGATGAATGATCTAAAAAACCGAATAACAAAAACCGAACAGGAAATAGAACGGCTTAAACTGGAAGTTTACCTCGATGTATACTCTCCTGCCGTTCTGAAGCAGCAACGCATGCTCCTTGCAGATTATAAAGTTCAGCTCGAAAAATTGAATCAGGAGCAGGTGCAACTTTACGGCTACCTCCGACAACTGGAAGCATTGTTAGCGCAGCAGCGACAGGAAAGCACCCAGGTAACCACAACAGGAGGCGGTGGTGGTATTGAAAGTCTTTACCGTTATTATACCTCTCCGGTAAATGGTGTCATTACTCAGATTAACACTCCGGTGAATGGTATAACCTACAAAAAAGACGCTACCCTTTTTATAACCAACTTCGATCGTATTTACATCAAAACTTACATCCCCCAACACAATCTCGAGTATTTTAAGTTGGGTGATATAGTCAATCTCAGGTTTTACGATGGTACCCGGGGCAAGGGCATTATAAAAGACCTATATGTAAACACTGACCTGGTTCCCGATGAATTCCGTAGTGTTCGAGGTGAAAAGGAAAGAACAGTGATAGCCGAAATTTACCCTATCGACGAAAAGGAAAGACTTCACTGGTTGCCCTTCTATCAGTTTTCAGTGAAGGTGGTTCGCTACAAGTTTTAGTCAGGCTACAAACTAATACCCCACAAAATCAATCAACTCATGGCCGGATCTAACATAACAAAATTGCCTAACAGCTACAATAGGGAAGTAGGTTATATTTCCCAGTACCAGGACATCGATGTCAGGCAATTAGCCCTTTATGATGGATTGATACTGGATTATACCGACCAGCAGGGTTGTGTGAACTTGCTCAGGCATTGCAGGTCATCGTTTATAGGCACTCTATATTTGCTGCCCATTTTTATATATACCATTGATAAGAATATTGACCCTATTACCGAATCCCTGTCCGATGGAGTGGTGTCCTCGCTACAGGTTGAAGGTGTTATAGGTAAGATTGATAAAATTCGCAACCGGCAGGTCAATTTAGCCGCTATCGATTCGGTTTCTCCCGACATTCGCATAATGACTAAGGTGCTGCGTTTCCTGTATACCCGTGAAACCCGCCTTAGTCCTGTAGTTCATAGTCATTCGAATATTGGTTATTTCTATCCTATTCTCTCCGAACATTATAAAAACGGCGACATGCCGGAACTTTTTAAATTATTGGATGATGGAGTTCAAAAGGAATTCCTCAGGCCCCGTTTTGTGGATCGCCTTCACTTGTGCAGCAACTGTCATTCTGCTTTTATTAATTTCAGGGAAACCTGTCCTAAGTGCAATTCAGCTGATTTGGTAACCGAAAACCTCATACATCACTTTGTCTGCGCTTATGTAGGCCCTGAGCATGATTTCCACTCAGGTGATTACCTGGTATGTCCAAAGTGTAATCGCATGTTGCGTCACATTGGGGTTGATTACGATAAACCCAGTATTATCTACAACTGCCGTAACTGTTCTCATATTTTCCAGGAACCTGTCATGGAAGCTTTTTGCTTCAGCTGCCAGAAGAAAAACCCTGTGGAGGCATTGATTGATAAGCAAATCTACAGTTTTGAACTCACTCCTATCGGGGAGGAAACCGCCATCAACGGTTTTGGAAGGGAAATGAGAGAAGAAATTGAGCTTCCTGGATTTATCACTTTCACTACTTTCAATATCTTTTTAAAATACGAAATTGAAAGGGCCAAAAATTCCAATCGGGTATCGGCAGCCGGAAGTCTTATACTTTCAATGAGTGAAGAAGATCGAAGTCGCATGGGCCAGGGCTATCGCAAGTTAGTGGGTGAAATTGCTGACTTTATTAAAAATGCAACTTTCTCTACCGATATCTTATCCATGGTGAATAATAATACTTACCTGATTATATCTCCCGACAGCGACCCGGCCCGCTTGCAAAATCTTCTGGAAAATATCCGACAGTCAGTGCAGAAGCTTCTTTTAAGCAACCTGGTGGGATACAGTTTTGAGTTGATTCCCAAAGTGGTAACCATTAGCTCAGATAAAAACCACAACGAAATTGTTAGTCAATTGGTAACCCCATAATTCCCTCAGGCCATGTTTTACACTTTCTGGGATGATTTTTTTTATTATCTTGAACACGAGGGTTTTATTCGTATAATTAACCTGTTTTGGTATTATTTCTATATCGAGGCGCCTCGGTTTTTACTTTTCGACCTGATCATTTTAGGGGTGGTAATTTACACTTCTCGCCGTAAAAAATTGGCTTATGAGCGGGCCCGTTATGAGTTGTTGGCTGAAAATCCACTGGTAAGTGTGATTGTACCAGGGAAAAACGAAGGGAGGCATATCTACAAGCTAGTAAAGGGCCTGAGGGAGCAAACCTATACCAATCTTGAATTTATTATTGTCGACGATGGCTCTGATGACGATACCTACATTATTTGCCGAAACTTGAAAGAAAACGGCATGATAGACATGTACCTCAGAAACGAGGAGCGAGGAGGGAAGGCCAGTGCAGCCAATCTGGCTCTGCGATATGCAAGGGGTAAGTTTGTGGTACACGTAGATGCTGATACTTCTTTCGACCGCGATGCCATCGAGCACCTGTTGATTCCCTTTTACCTTGAGGAAAATGTGGGCGGCGTGGGCGGCAATGTTAAGGTAAGAAACTATGATGAGAATATTTTAACCAGTTTACAGGCCATCGAGTACCTTCAGACCATCTCTGTGGGTCGAATGGTCACTTCTTATTTGGGTATTTACAAAATTATTTCAGGGGCATTTGGGGCTTTCCGTAAAGATGTCCTGGATAGGTTAGGTGGATGGGATATTGGTCCTGGACTGGATGGCGACATTACCGTTAAAATGCGTAAACTGGGCTATAAAATCCGTTTCGAGCCGCGCGCAGTAAGCTTAACGAATGTTCCCACTAAGGTATCGGCTTTATCGAGGCAAAGGCTGCGTTGGTCGAAATCTCTTGTCCGTTTTAGAATGCGCAAGCACGCCGATGTTTTCAAACCCCAGGCCAATTTTAACTTTTCCAACTTTTTTGCCGTGTTCGATAATATTTTCTACAACTTTATCCTCGACATAACCTGGTGGTTTTATCTTATAAATCTGGTTTTCAATAATATTGAATTTCTTATGTTTATTATACCCTTGAAATTCTTTATCTATTCAACGGCAGGTTTTATTCAGTTTTTTGTGTCCATGGCGCTCTCTGAGCGGCGAAACCAAGAGTGGAAGCTTTTTATTTATGTTCCACTTATGACCCTATACACAGGTTATTACATGCGTGTGATACGTACCATGGCCTATTTCAAAGAGATATTCTGGCATTCTTCATACTACGATGCCTGGAACCCCGAAAAATCGTCACGTAAAGCTTTAGAGATAGGTATTTAATAGCTTGAGCTTAATAAGTTACTGTAGATGTTGTAGTTGCTCTCGTCGAAGCAAACAAACCAGACAACGGTAGGAATATCGTGTAACTTGAGATAATCAGCTACGGTTTGGATGGCAATTTGGGCAGCCTCGTCTTTGGGATACCCGTACACGCCTGTGCTAATGTTGGGAAATGCAATGGATTGTAATGAGTTAGCTTTAGCGAGCTCAAGGCTTTTGCGATAACACGAGCTGAGTAGCTGGGCTTCGTGGTGGGTTCCTCCTCTCCACACCGGTCCCACCGTGTGAATTACATACCGGGCTTTCAGATTAAAACCAGGCGTAATTACAGCATCGCCGGTAGAACAACCACCAATAAGTCTGCATGCTTCGAGCAATTGAGGGCCTGCCGCCCGATGAATCGCTCCATCCACTCCACCTCCACCCAGAAGCCTGTTATTGGCTGCATTTACTATCGCATCAACTTCCATGCGGGTAATGTCACCCATCATAAGTTTGAGCCTTCCAGCCATGAACTCTTTGATATCCATTTTTTTATGAATTGGACTGAGGAGAGATTCTTTTTACAAAAAGTTGCGCATTTTCATATCTTACTACTACTACCGGGTCGCCTTTTTCAATGTGCCCTATAGTAGCGACCGCGTCAAATATTTCTCCATCAATATTAACCTTCCCGGCAGGTCGTAAAATAGTTACGGCATACCCGTTTTTTCCTACCATTTGAGCGTAGCGGCTATCAGCTATGCTGTATCCTTCTTTCTTGTCCTGAACTGTATCAAGGGCTAAATGTCCCAGAACCGGTACAGGCCGACTAAAAATGCGTTTACTTAACCATAAGGAAAGAATGAATGCAACAAAGGCTGCAATGATGACTGTGAAAAAGGCCTTGAGGAGTTGCGTGAGCATTTGTCCGCTGAATTCAAAACCAAGATTGTCAACCATGCTGAGGGTAAGGCCGGTAATCATCAGAATAATACCGCTGATGCCAGCAACCCCAAAGCCCGGAATTGCAAAAATTTCAATGGCTAAAAGAATGACCCCGACAATGAAGACAAGAATTTCCCAATGTTGCGCCAATCCTTCAAGATATAGGGGAGCGAAATAGAGAATGGCTGCCACCACTGCAGCCCCTAGGGGAAAACCAATACCTGGAGTCTGCAATTCAAAATAAATCCCACCAATGATGATGAGGATGAGAATGCCTGAGATTATCGGATTAATAAGAAAGCCTATGATCTTATCCAGCGCACTGAGCCTTTGGGTGATTATCTGCGCGTTTTTGAAATGGTACTTATCAAGGATTTCGCGAATGCTTTCTGCTTCGCCTTCACAATAGCCATGTTTAATGGCCTCGCTGGTAGTAAAAGTGAGTACCATGGTAGAATCGATAATACCCGGAATGGAAATACGGGGATCGACCATGGCCTGGGCAATTTGAGGATTGCGGCCCTTGGCTTCGGCCGTAGAACGCATCATAGAGCGCATGTAGCTCTGGTATTTGTCGGGTAAGGGTTTACCGCTTTGATCCACCACTGTGGCAGCCCCAATGTTGGCACCGGGGCGCATATAAATGCTGTCGCAGGCAATGCTTATTAGAGCCCCGGCCGAGGCAGCATTGTTGTCGATGAACACCCAGACCGGAATTTCTGAGGTAAGAATCATGGTTCGGATACTGTCGGCGGCATCCAGCAATCCACCATAGGTATTCATATGAAGAATGATGAGACCGGCATTGAGCCTGCGGGCTTCCTCAAACCCTTTTTGTACCTTGTGACGCACCGGGGGTGCTATTTCTTCTTTAATATCAATTACATATACTTTCTCCAGATTTTGGTCGATGGGCCTTTTCTTGATTAAGGCCCAGGCCTCGTTTCCAGAAAGGCCGGTTTGCAACAGTATATATGTGATAAGGCACAGAAACCATTTCATGGTCAGGAGTTTTGGGGGATGATCCAACTACAAAATTAATCTCAACGGTTCAGAAAAAGGATTTTATTTCGCTAAGCAAGGCATCGTGGATGATACTGTTGCTGCTAAGAATTTGTTTTCCAAAGATATAATCATTGCCACCTTTGAAATCGGTGTTGTATCCTCCGGCTCGTTCCACAAGGAAAGCACCAGCTGCCACATC
The DNA here is from genome assembly GCA_049969475.1 of Bacteroidales bacterium. Taxonomy (GTDB): domain Bacteria; phylum Bacteroidota; class Bacteroidia; order Bacteroidales; family TTA-H9; genus UBA2030. The sequence goes on from JBMFOU010000036.1 coordinate 13,812, forward strand.
CCATGGATTTAAGCCGTATTCGTAGAATCCGTCGAAACGACCGCATGCCACCCAGGCCAGATCAAGGGCCGCTGAACCCAGGCGGCGAAGCCCCCGGGTATTTTTTAGAAAACTACGGAAGAGTTGAAGATAGGGGTCCAGCTGGTTATAATCGTAGTAGGGAAAGCCAGTAGCCAGAAGCGATTCATGCATATCGTTGCGGCGCGAAACCCGAATGGGTTGGTGGTTGAGCAAAGCCGGCCCTTCTTTCCAGGCCAGAAAACTTTCCTGGTGGTTCACTTCGTACACCGAGCCCACCACAATATCATCTCCTTGCATCAGCGCAATACTTATTGAATAGAGCGGAATGCCGTGAATAAAATTGGTGGTACCGTCGAGTGGGTCAATAATCCAACGAAGATTGGAACTACCTTGGGCTTCAGTGCCTTCTTCCGCCAGAAATCCGGCTTCCGGTATAAGAACGCTCAGTCGGTTTACAATCAGTTCTTCAGAACCTTTGTCAACGGCGGTCACATAATTATGCAATCCTTTGTATTCTACATCACTTTCGCGGATATTGCCTGCTTTTTGGCGGATGAAAGTGGCTGCTTCTCGTGCTATAGACTCTACCTCCAGGGCTATTTTTTCGTAGTTCATGGTTTATGGACAATACTTAGAGCTTGATTTCTAAAATGAAAATAAAGGGCTATTCCGGTAGCAACCAAAACGATAGCGATGATTTGAGCCTGAGTTAAGGCCAGACTACCCGTCAGGTTATAGCGCTGGTTGACTCTAATGATTTCTATGAGGAAGCGCTCTGTTCCATTCAATATCAGGTAAATACTAAAAAGTTGACCCGCATACTTAAGCTTTTTGCGAAGTGCCCACAAAATGAAAAAAAATACTGTGCAGGTAAGGGTCTCGTAAATGGGTGTGGGAAAAACAGGGGTCTCAAGCACAAAGCAGTGTGCGCCATTACAGTCAGGTATTGGAATACCTTCGTTGATTATGTTATGGGGATAGTTGAATGCCCACATCCAGTCGGGGAGAAAGGTCAACCATTCGGGTTTGGGATTGGGGTTAGGAATGCCCCAGCATCCGTCGCCTGAGAGTTGACAACCCATTCGCCCTATAGCGTAGGCAATCATGAGGGCAGGTGCAGCTACATCGGCGATATGATACCAGGCAATTCCATTGCGGCGGGCATACACTATCACGGCAATGGCTGCTACAATCAAACCTCCGTAGAAAGCCAGTCCGCTGAACGAAAACAGCGTACCCAGGGGATCCCGGAACAATTCGTCAAGATGCTCTACGACATCGAATAGTTTGGCGCCCAAAATTCCAAAAGCGGCCGCAATCAACAAAAAGTTAAGGGTAAGCTGTTGAGGGGCTAATTTCAGGATTTCTGTTTGGGGTTGAGGGAGTCTTTTTCTGTGCTTTTCGTACCAGGTCTGTAATGCAGCTATGACTCCAAGCAGTAGGCCCCCCCATTGGCTGCCCTGCCACGAAAGGATGTATTCTTGCGGATGATCGGCAAAAAAGGAATAATTACCTATCATACCCAAAAGCTTCAGCCCTAAGAAATAACCAAAAACGAATGAAGTGACTATTTCTGCCGAAGAAGCTGGTTTTCCTTTAATCAATTTCTTTTCAGAGAAAGGAAGAAGACCTTGCCTATGCTTTCGTTTAAGTTCGGAATAAACCACCCAGCCGGCCACCACGAACGCCAGCGCTACCATGAAGCCATAGCTTTGTATGGGAAGATTGATTTGGGTACCCAGCAGGTCGTTGATTAAGTCGCTGATTTTCGGATACATATTATTTTGAGATCAAGAGTTTTATGGGCCTGCAAGCTACGTAAAATTGGGGGAGGGATCAATCAGAGTCTGGGGCTGAAAAGTAAAGGTATTGGCCCTGTGAGTCGGTTATTTGTAAGGTGGTCTTAACAAGGGTGTTGGATAACTCCGGATTGAAAGGTGTTTTTACTTTAATATAATTCTCAGTGAAACCACTCATCCAGCCGTTATCGTTATCCGACTCAAACAGTACGGTAACAGGCATGCCCAGGCAGGACCGGTAAAATTGCACAAGTTTTAGTTCCGACAATTCATGGAGGCGTTTGCTCCGGTTTCGCTTCACCTGAGGTTCCACTTTACCGTCCATTTTGCTGGCCGGCGTTCCGGGGCGGTCGCTATACGTGAAAATGTGCATATACGATACGGGCAGCTGCTCCAAAAAGTGATAGGTTTCCTCGAAAAGCTCATCCGTTTCACCCGGAAAACCTACAATTACATCGGCAGCGATGCAGGCATGAGGCATCAGTTCCTTGATTTTGTAAACCCTTGATGCAAAGAGTTGGGTATCGTATTTTCGGCGCATCCGCTTGAGAATAGTGTCTGATCCCGCCTGCAAGGGGATATGAAAATGGGGCATAAGCATATCAGAGTCAGCCACCAGCTCAATGATCTCATCGGTAAGCAATTCGGGTTCAATCGACGAGATGCGAAGCCTATCCACTATGCGTTCTTCCGAGGCCCTTCGCAGAAAATCGAGGAGTTTCTCCCCATTCCGCCGACCAAAATCGCCAATGTTGACCCCTGTGAGCACAATTTCTTTAACGCCCGTGGCTGCAGCCTTTCTGGCAGTTTCCAATGCCTGTTCTACCGTGGCACTCCGCGAACGCCCCCTTGCGTAAGGAATTGCGCAATAAGTGCAAAAATGATCGCATCCATCTTGTATTTTTAAAAATGAACGTGTGCGATCGCCCGAAGAAAAAGCCGGATTAAATGGTCCCAAAGTTGATGTGCCTTCCTGCTTTTCATGGCAAGGCTGGTAACTTTGATTTGTTGTATTTATGCCATTTCCCTCGATAATTTCTGGTAGGTCAAATTTATTCTGGTTGCCGAGCACTATATCTACCCCCTCAATTTTTCGGATGTTTTCAGCCCGAAGTTCTGAGTAACAACCGATGACTGCTACCCGAGCCGCAGGATTCCTCCTAATGGCCTGATAAATGGCTGCACGGCTTTTTTTCTCGGCAACCTGTGTTACGGTGCAAGTATGAATTACATAAACATCAGCCTCCGAATCAAAATCAGTAATTTCATAACCCAGCTCTCTAAAACGGCGCGCCAGTGTGGAGCTTTCTGAGAAATTCAGTTTACAACCGAGTGTGTGAAATGCAATGCTTTTATTGGCCATTTCGGAGTCGCTTAACCTTAATTTAAAATATTGATTAAAAACATTTTTCGCTGGGCAAAGTTACGGCAATGTTTTTTGCAGGAAAAACCGATAGATGTTCCCAGCATAATGATGAATGAAAATCCCTGCGATGACCAGAGCCAATCCGCCTATAGTAGAAGGAAGAATTTCTTCGCCCACCAGGAAATGGATGTAAATGAGAGACAGAAAGGGCGAGAGAAATACAAAATTGGAAATATGAGCAGTGGTTTCTGACTTTTGCAATGCATTGAGCCAGATGAGGAAAGTAATACCCATTTCGAAAAGTCCCACGTAAATGCTTCCCACAAGTCCTTGCCAGACAGGTAAAGGGCTCTCTGCAGCGTTTAAAACATAAATGATTAGTAAAAAAGGAAATGCAGTGAGAAATCCCATAAAGAGTTTCAAGGTGTCGGGCAGGGGATTTTTCATGTTGATAATCCAATACAAAGCCCAGATAAATGGCGTAGTCAAAGCCAGGGCCACGCCTTTAGGATTGCTAAAATGCAAGGAGGCCGGATCGCCGTGGGTGCTTATGATGACTATACCCGCGAAGCTTACCACAACGGCTGCTATGTTACTTAGCCTGATTTTCTGATGAAGCAGTGGAATAGACAGAACCACAAGCACCACGGGCCAAAAGTAATTTAACGTACCCGCCTCCTGAGCCGGCAATAATTCATAGGCCTTCAGAAGGATAAGATAATAGGCCAGGGGATTTAAAATGCCGGCCAGCGCCGCAAGTATAATCTGTTTGCGTGGATGTTTAAAGATGCTTGAAAGCTTTCCTTTTAATCCTAAAAATAGGGAAAAGACCCCAAGAGAGGTTAAAGATGCCCAGAAAAGCAACTCTATAAAACTTACGTAACGCAGCGTCAGTTTAAACGCGCTGGCAATGGTAGACCAGAAGAAAACAGCTAAAAGCGCTAGGAGATATGCCCTGGTTTGATTTTTCAAGCTCGATTTATTTTAAAATATGGCACTTAAAAGCTCTTCTTTGGAAATATTGCTAAAATACTGACTCAAATCGAATTTGTCGAGGACGGCACTGATAGCTTCGGGTGTATGTGATTGGCCTTGCAGGGCGGCCTCAATTTCATCCGTATCTGCCAGACTGAAAAAGTCTCCAAAAATGCGGGCCGAGCGTATAATGCCTTTTTCAACCATGAGATCGAACTCTACAAATCCACCGCTGGTTTTCACCACTTTACGGAAATTGTATTCCGGCGACTGGCCAAAGTTCCACTCATAGGTGTCGTATTTAGTGGTTTTAAGTTTTTCGATGGCCTCCAGGTCGGCGTTGCTAAATTGGTAAACGCGTGCATCCTCGTACATCTCCAGAATGTGATTGAAAATGAGATTCTTAAATTCGACTACATCCATGGGCTGTGAAAGATGTTCCAAAACATTGGTGACCCGGCTGCGCACAGATTTCACCGATTTATCATTGAACTTAGCAGGGTCTACTTTCAATGCCGCCGAGAGATCGGGGAGTTTGGCAGAAAATAACAAAGTGCCATGATGTAAAACCCTGTTTTTGTATATGCATTCGGCGTTTCCTGAGAATTTTTTCCCTTCTATGGTCAAATCATTGCGACCTTCGAAACGGGCATCAATGCCCAGGCGCTGCAAAATATCGAGAATGGGTTGGGTATACTTGCGAAAATCCATGGAAGCCTTGCCGTCTCCTTCGTGAGTTTCAATAAACGTAAAATTCAGGTTTCCTAAATCATGAAAAACTGCCCCACCACCTGTCATCCGACGGACTACGTTTATTCCATTTTCTTTCACATAGTCCACATTGATTTCGGCCAGTGCATTCTGATGTTTGCCAATAATGATACTGGGTTCGTTGCGCCAGAGCATGAAAATGTCGTCGCTAAAGTTTTTAAGCAAATATTCTTCGGCAGCGAGATTAAATTGAGGTTTAGTATTTTGATTATCAATGCAAAGCATAACTATTTAGAATTATTATTAACAAGTTGCGAAATTATTAAAATTTGCTTGGATGGAGGTAGGTTTTTTCACGTCTCGCATGCTTGCTAATCCACCACAATATTTCAATTTTGCAGGAAATTTAGGGCAAAATGGAAAATAACCTCTCAGATATACTCCTGGGATTAGGTGAGGACCGGGAGCACTATGCGGGTGCGGTGGTTCCACCGCTTTTTCAGACGAGCAATTTTGCTTTCCCTAATACAGAGAAGATGCGAGAGGCTTTGCAGGATGAATATGCACATTCGGTTTATAGTCGGGGGAAGAACCCTACTGTAGCCTTGTTGCGGCAGAAGCTGGCTGCCCTGGAAGGGGCCGATGATGCTCTGGTGTTCTCGAGTGGGTGTGCTGCTATCACCGCGGCCTTGCTGAGCAACCTCAGGGCAGGAGACCACATGGTATGTATTCGAAAACCCTATTCATGGGTTACATATATGTGCGAGCACATCCTGCCCCGTTATCAAATAGACGTAAGTTTTGCTGACGAGGGCACAGTAGCTGCTTACGAAGCTCTTACACGACCTGAAACCCGGCTTTACTATCTCGAAAGCCCCAATACATTCACCTTCGAAATCACCGATATAGCTGGAGTGGCGGCTTTGGCCCGCGAGCGAAATATTGTTTCGGTAATCGATAACAGCTATTCTACCCCGCTTTACCAGCAACCTCTTTCATGGGGTGTTGATTTGATATTGCATTCGGCTTCCAAATATCTGGCAGGCCATAGCGATGTGGTGGCTGGGGTGCTGGCAGGCCGCAATGAAATCATCCGACGGATATATCATTCAGAATATCTTGCCTTTGGAGCTGTTATTCAGCCCTTCGAAGCCTGGCTCATGTTGCGGGGTTTGCGAACTCTGCCTCTGAGACTTGAACAAAGCAGCCGAAATGCTCAGCTGATTATTCAGGCTATTGAAGGTCACCCCGCTGTTCGCAGGATATTGTATCCTTTTCATCCTTCCTTCGATGGCTTTGCTTTGGCCCAAAAACAAATGAAAAATGCCAGCGGCCTTTTCTCCATCGAACTGAATGTTGAAGATCCAGCTCAGGTGATTGCTTTCGCCGATCATTTGAAGTATTTTCTCAAGGCTGTCTCCTGGGGTGGTTTCGAATCGCTGGTCTTTCCGGCTTACACATTTTATCGTTTCGATCGGCCTCCCGATAATCAGATTTCCTGGAGAATCGTTAGATTATACTGTGGTCTTGAGCAGCCCGAAGTGCTTATAAACGATGTATTAAATGCACTTAATCAGTTAAGCCATGGATGATTTTGAACCCTCAGTTCATCGAAAATATTGTTGTTTAAAAACTTTTCAGTATGCATGGAAGGGCATACAATATTTGTTTCGCACCCAGCCTAATGCCCGGATCCATTTATCAATTTTTTTCATTGCTATAGTCCTGGGCTTTTTCTTGAGCATCAGCCGCATGGAATGGCTGGCGCTTCTCCTCGTTGCTGCCCTGGTGTTGGTGGCCGAAGGTATCAATACGGCTATTGAAATCCTGGGAGATGAAATCGCCGATGGTAAATGGAAAAATCTTGTAGGCAGGGCTAAAGATGTATCAGCTGGAGCCGTGCTTCTGGCTGCGGTGTTTTCCGTCATTATCGGAATGGTTATTTTTATTCCCCACATTATTCAATTTTTTGTGCACCTATGAGGTTAATAGCCGATGCCGGGAGCACTAAGACCGAATGGTTATGGGTGAATGAGGAGGGTAAGGCTGAACTTTTCACTACCTCCGGCCTCAATCCCACACATATGTCTTCCGACAGTATAATTGAAGTTCTTCTAGCAGACCCGGCGATTCGAACCATAACCGAAATGTTGCCCTCTGAGGTCATTTTTTACGGAGCAGGTTGTGGCAATGCATTGGGATGGCAGAGAATGAAGGATGCCTTACATGCGGTTTTTCCCTATAGTCAGATAGAAGTATTTACTGATATACTGGGAGCTTGCAGAGCCTTGTGGGGAAAGTCTGAGGGCATAGCCTGCATTCTCGGCACAGGGGCTAATGCGGGCTATTACGATGGTTCACTGGTTTATACAAAACCTTCGCTGGGGTATTTGTTGGGTGACGAGGCCAGCGGAGCCAGCCTGGGCAAAGCGTTTTTGAAATTACATCTGCTCGGGCAGTTGCCTCCCTCCCTTTCCAGTGCTTTCGAACAGGAATCAGGACTTACCTATGCTGCCATCATGGAAAATCTTTACTCGAAACCCTTTCCGGGCCGTTTTCTGGCTTCTTTGGCCCCATTTGTGCTTCGCCATCGGTCCGTTCCTGAGGTGGGTCGGTTAATTGAGATCGAATTGACGGCTTTTTTCTCGAATAGGGTTGCACCCTTATGTCAGGAGTTTAACCAAAGACATCTGGCATTCACCGGCACTATTTCCTCTATGCTTGAAGAAGATATCAGACGCCTTGCAGAAAACTCAGGATGGCAGGTTTCGCTCGTGACAGCCTCACCCATTGAGGGCCTTCTGCATTTTCATCTTACGCATGCTGCGATTTAATCGCGAGGTCCCCGGTTTCTTAAGATACGCTGCAGTATCCCTCTCTTCTCAAACATTTTAATAAACTGGTATCTGGTGCGGATAAGGTCTTCCATTTCATGAGCCATGTCTGGATTTACCCCACGAGCCATGGGAAGGATAAATTTTTCGTAAAGCAAAAGGTTTGTTTTAATTTTTGGAATGGGTGAGATATCAATGTGCAGGTCGGTCAGATTGCTGATTACATCCGCACATTTAATGATTTTGGCCTCCTGGCTGCCTGATTGGCTAAGTCGCTGGTAGAATAGTGCTTTCGATTCGCCCGAATTTCGGGTAAGCTCTTTCACCAAAGCCAGCACGGCCTGCTCATCCCCGTCGCGTACGGATAAAATGTCTTCATCTGTGGCATCGGGAAAATCCTCGAAAAGATCATGCAATAGGGATGCTTTTAATAATACTGCATCAATATAATGATAATCAATAAGTATGCTCATGGTAGCCATACAATGCCTGAACTGGTTTCCTCCCGTACGACGGCTTACCCCAATCAGGGCGTAGGCCTTCTGTATGTAAGGAGCCAGCACCATCGATGCCAGTTTGTTTTTTTCTTCGTCTATCATGTTTTATTTCCCCTCCTCAATAATACTCATAAATTCTTTTTCATTCACCTTTTTTAGTGAATTCATACAAAAATTTCTCCATCCTTTAAATTCTGTTTAAAACCATCTAAATCAGGAAATTAAATTTGCTGGTTGAATTACATAAACGCATGATTATGAAACGCTGAGCCATGAGAGAGCATAGATTTGGCTCAATTTGTGTTTATTTGAAGAAAAAACTGAAAATCATGAAGGTTTATCAACGTTCCATTCTCCTTGCCGTAATTTCCGTTGTTTTGGCCATAGGAATGTCTTCGTGCGAAGATACGCTGAATCCTACGCTAACCGAGAGTGAAGTTATTCAGGGTCTTAAAAGTGCCCTCAGTGTCTCCACGGATACCGCTGTTGTGCAGACCCATCGTACAGATGGCTTTTTCAAAGATGCATCCATCAAAATCCTCATGCCCCCCGATGCCAGGGTACTGGTTGAAAACATAAGTTATGTTCCTGGTGGACAAGCACTGCTTGATAAAGTAATTCTGCTTATGAACCGGGCAGCAGAAGATGCAGCCGGTGAGGCAGGGCCTATTTTTAAGGACGCTATCGTTCAAATGTCGGTGGCTGATGCCTGGGGCATTCTGAATGGGGTTGATACAGCCGCCACCCATTACCTGAGATTGAAGACGTACGACAAACTGCTATCGGCCTTCCAGCCTGTGGTTTTTGCATCGCTGAATAAAGAGCTTTTGCCAGGTGTAACCCCTCTTCAGGCCTGGACAGACCTTACAACTTCCTATAATTCAGTAGCTAATTCCTTTGTGGGCCAACTGGCGGGTTTGACCCCGGTAAATTCTCAGCTCGATGTGTGGGTTACCCGGCGTGCGCTGGAGGGACTCTTCCATAAAATGGCAGCGGAAGAAATTTCCATCAGGCACGACCCCTGGGCGCGTGTGAATGATATCCTGAGGAAGGTTTTTCAATAAGTTAAGGTTTTGTTTATCAGAAAAGAAATAATCCCTTTCTTTAAGAAAATTGATTGGGTTGTAGTTTCCAATTAACGCTCCTCAAAGCAAGTCTTAAAGGGTAAGGGTGTTTGCCTATTTTTTGCTACGAGCCTATTGGTTTTCTTTTAAGGGTGGAGCAGGTTAGGAAAAGCATACTTAAAGATTGTATAACAAACATTATCAGGCCTTTTCCAAAGCCTGATCTAAATCGGCAATGATATCTTCGGCTTCTTCTATTCCTACAGAAAGGCGAATGAGTCCTTCGGTTATTCCTGCTTTAAGCCTCGACTCAGGGGTCATTTTGGAATGGGTCATGCTGGCCGGGTGCTGTATGAGGGTTTCGATGCCGCCCAGGGAAACCGCCAATAGAGCCAATTTTACATTATCCATCACTTTTTTTCCGGCTTCCAATCCGCCTTTTACTTCAAAACTAAGCATAGCTCCGGGCCCACGCATCTGTTTTTGAGCCAGCTCGTACTGAGGGAAGGATTTCAATCCGGGATATTTCACCCAGTCTACTTTGGGATGATTTTCGAGAAACTCTGCTATCTTCATGGCATTGGCCTGTGAGCGTTCGATGCGTAGGGCCAGGGTTTTCAGGCCGCGGCGGGCCAGCCAGGCCTGGTGAGGATCCATGCTGGGACCCATGTTAACCATGACTGACCGCAGGTTTTTGTAGTCTTCTTCTGTTTTTGTTACGATGATACCTCCCACGATATCCGCATGACCGTTGATGAACTTGGTCATGCTGTGCAGCACGATATCGGCGCCCAATTCTAGTGGATTTTGCAGGTAGGGGCTACTGAATGTATTATCCACACAGACCTTAATGCCGTGGTCGTGTGCCAGTTGGCTGATGGCTGCAATATCGGCCAGGGTCATGGTGGGGTTAGCGGGGGTTTCGAGGTAAATGAGGCGGGTATTGGGCCGAATGTGGCGGGCCACACGTTCCACATCACTGGTATCAATCCAGTCGCTTTCCACACCAAAGCGTTTGAAGAGGGATTCCATCACCACCCGGGAAGGGCCGTACACGGCTTCATGTCCTATCATGTGGCTGCCGGCCCCCAACAGACCCATGTAAACTGTAGTAACGGCACCCATGCCTGAGGCTGTGCCTATGCCTCCATATCCTTTTTCCAGCAACGCCAGGGTTCGTTCCAGATCGGCAATGGTGGGATTGCCCAGCCGCGTGTAAATATACCCGTCATCCTCACCGGCAAAACAGGCCGCTCCATGGTCGGCATTGCGAAAGCGAAAGGTTGAGGTTTGATATATAGGGGTAACTGCACTCATGAGTTCATCGTCTACCCCACCTGCGTGAACCAGCAACGAATTGAAACCTAAATTTTGAGGGTCCATGTCATGTATTGTGTTTGATTGTCGCAAAAGTATGGGGAAATTCAGGATTAAAAAATTTATTCCATTATGGCTTATTTTTAATTTGGAATAATTCTAAAGTTATGCCTACACTTGATTTTATATGTTTAGTTTTATATCTTTGAAAAGTGATTGATTCCAAAGGCGCCTGGAATGAATTGCTTTAGTATTAACCTTTTAACTCCTTACAATTATGAAACGACAGCTCATCATTTCAAGTTGTGTATTTCAAACATTTACACAAACAAACAAACAAACAAACAAACAAACAAA
>JBMFOU010000036.1:24852-26595 GCA_049969475.1 Bacteroidales bacterium
ACAAACAAACAAACAAACAAACAAACAAACAAAATCTGAGTGTATTCTATACACGAACTTTCTTTTTGAGCCTTTTTTTTATGCTGTGGGGGCTAATGGGATGGCAAGGGGCCAAAGCGCAAAGTGTGAGTGATGTGGTTTAGTATTGGCAATTACAGAGCAGTTATTTATTATTGTAAATCAGTTGAAAGCAAAGACCCTGAAGATTTAACACCTCCCACTAAATTTATGAACTCCGATAACCAGCGCATTATCGACACGGTGAAAATGATGGGGTGCAATACCATTTTTTTCTCGGTTTCTACCCTTAAGTATGCAGATTCGTCTAACACCGAAAATCTGGGTATCAATCCCTATGTTCACTCTAATGGGGTAAGATATTTAGACAAAATGGTCGATTTTCTTGATAAATGTGCCAATCAGGGAATTAAAGTTTTTGCCCTTACGGTAGATGATCCTACTTATGTTTTGACAGAAAATCATCATAAGGCGCGCAAGAAGATTTCCCGCATTGCCTACTATCAATATCATGTACGATTAGATCCTTACAATCAAAGCTTTAAAACCAAGAAAGCCCATTTTCATGGGGTAGTAACCAATTTGGAACCCTGGGCCCTCGATAATGTATGGTATGATAATCTGTGCGATTTAAATAATGCCGCTTTTGATAATAATATCTTGTCGCAATATTTGGCCCTAATACCTCAGCTCCGGTATAAATTGGAATTTGGTTATACAACAAGCTTTTTTAATCCCCCTCAACCCCAGGGTCCGCCCCAGGCTTTGGATGGACTTTTTATGGGCACGGTGCATTGGTTCTGGCATTATTTCTCGCAGATCCATCCCACTACCTTCCCCAATGGCAATTTTAGTTTATATGTGGGTATGCATGGTGGAGCGAAATATTTTGATGCAGTGATGCCTGAGACTTATTGTCCGAAGAATGGCAATACCTGTATCAATCTTCTTCCCTGTACAGATCCCTCTTGCAATCCATGCGGGAGTGGAACTTATCAGAATTGCGAGAGCATTGGTAAATGCTATCAGTGGTTCGAGAATCATTTTATCCTGGGTTTAGAACCAGGTTATCCTGCGGGAGCCGTGCGGCCCATCGATGCTGCCCCCATGCTGTATGGGCATTCGGCATTTCAGTTCAGTACATTATCCGATTTGCATAGTACCCGATGGTACGCTGAAGATGTAACGCGGTCGTGCTATGGTAAGGGAAGGCAGTATTTAGGATCGTTTACTTATCATTATGAGGAGCTTAAACAGCGATTTGACGGCAGGGTAGGTGCATTACCGAGTCTCGAATGTCAGGCTTTCCCCGATGAAGCCCAGGGGGCCTTCAACGTAAGTCAAGAATGCTTACCTCATCGTTTTTTTAAGTGCTATCCTAATCCGGTAACGAATGTTTTGACCATAGAAGGTTTACAGGCAGGAGAGAGGTGCTTGCTTTACAACGACAAGTTAGAGCCAGTAGTTATTCATTACAGCTCCTCGTTAGATGTTTCGGAAATACCCAATGGTTTGTATTACTTGGTCATAACAGATGAAAAAAGTAATATCTTATACCGTACCCAGATAAGTATTAAAAGACCCTAAAATTGTATGAAACGCAGAAAGGATAAAATAATACTGCCTATCCTCGAGGTAACTCTCCTTATTTTAGGTGCCTTTCTGGTGAGCCCCACCAGGGAGGCACCCTCTCCCATGCAAACGCTTTATTCCGGATTTTTGCTG
>JBMFOU010000037.1:0-15942 GCA_049969475.1 Bacteroidales bacterium
GGCCGTTTCTTCCGGTGCATAGTCTACCAGGTATTCAGCCAGAGTGAGAATAGCATTAGCGGTGCAAAAGCGCTTAATAAACCCGGGAACACTAAATTCCATAAAATGCTCGCCCGTGCGGCCCAGACGGTAGCAGGCCGTGCAGAATGAAGGTAGAAAATCGTTTTCAAGCAACTCGTCGATTACTTCATTGAGGGAGCGATCGTCGTTTATTTTAAATTGCTCGCGGTTGAGATCCTGTTCCTGGTTGAGGCTCTGTGAATAGCTTCCCAGCTCAAGCTTGGTGCCCCCGTCGATCTGCGAAACGCCGTATTGAATTACTTCCCGGCGCAAGGCAGCATTCTCGCGGGCTGTTAGAATCATTCCTGTATAAGGTACAGCCAATCGCAAAATAGCCACCAACTTGGCGAAATCGGCGTCACTCACCAGGTATTTACCCTCGAAGTCGAGCATGGCAGCACTTTGAACGCGAGGAAAACTGATGGTGTGGGGACCTACGTTGTAGCACGCTTCAAGGTGATTGGTATGACGCACCAGGCCCATCACTTCAAAACGCCAATCATAAAGACCAAAGAGCGCTCCAATACCCACATCGTCTAAGCCAGCCTCCTGGGCCCGATCGAGGGCTGTAAGACGCCAATCATAATCTTTCTTTTTACCGCCCAGGTGATACATCCGATAAACCTCAGGATGATAGGTCTCCTGAAATATCTGGTAAGTGCCTATACCCGCCTGTTTCACCTTTCGGAAGCCTTCAATATCGAGAGGGGCCGCATTGATATTGACCCTGCGTATTTCTCCATGTCCTTTTTTAACGCTATAGGCAATACGAACCGTGTGAGCAATATAGTCAGCATCATATTCCGGATGTTCACCATAGACTAAAATCAAGCGTTTTTGCCCGTTGTCTTCCAGGGCTTCTATTTCATGGATAATTTCTTCGTCAGTCAGCGTTTTACGAATAGCCTCCTTATTGCTGACCCTGAATCCGCAGTATTTGCAGTTGTTGGTGCATTTGTTACCGATGTATAAGGGTGCAAAAAGCACGATCCGGTTTCCGTAAATCTTCTTTTTCAGATCACGGGCCCCCTGTTTGATTTCATCCACCAGATCGGTATCCGTGGCGTTAATCAGCAAAGCCGTTTCCTCCAGGGAAAGCCTTTGCTTGTCGAGCGATTTGGCAATGGTTTCTCTCACTCTTACCGGATCCGGGCGGGTGTTGTTGATGAAATCCCACAACTCATCCGGATCAATAAACGGCTTCATTCGCTCGTCCTTAATCCGGCATTTTTCGGGATAAAATTTCATAATCTTTGTTTTTTGATTAACAATGCAAAATTACTGCGGATTTTGGCATCGTGATACCTTAATTTAGCCAATCACTCTTCCCCGTTTTGCTTTTTCACATAGTAAGCCACTTTTTCTAAAGACGTAATCATATCAATTTCTTCAAGATATACATGCGGTGGAACATTCAGAGGCTTGGGTGAAAAATTCAAAATTCCCTTGATTCCGGCCATCACCAGTTTCTCGGCTGCATCGGTAGCATTGTTGGCTGGAACGGTAAGTATAGCAATAGAAATCCGCTCACGGTTCACTATTTCAGCGAGCTGATCGGTATGATAACAATGTACACCGGCATAAATCTTATCCACCTTTTCCGGATTCACGTCAAATCCCGCCACAATATTCAGTTTGCTGCGTTTGCCACTAAAATATCCTATGAGCGACCTTCCCAGATTTCCTACGCCAACCACGGCAGCATTGAGCCCATCGCGAGTGTCGAGTATATTCCCGATGAGATCGATGAGTTCTTTAACATCGTAGCCCTTGCGCAAGGTGCCACTGTACCCAATCAACATGATGTCGCGACGAACCTGTACAGGGGTTATATGGTGAATTTGGGCAATCTCGTGTGAGAAAATGTGTTGCTTTCCCTTGGCCAGGCATTGTAGCAAATTCCTCCTATATTGGCTCAAACGCTCAATGGTTTTGTCGGGCAAGTTGGCAGTCTTAAGCATCGGATTAATTTTGGCATTCATATCCTTCCAATAATTATTTTATTAATTTGATTTACTGTAATTTAATGGGATTTTTATTTTAAAATTACTTCCTACATCGGGCTGGCTTTCCACAGTAATAGTTCCAGCATAGGTGGTAATAATTTTTTTTACGATGGAAAGGCCTAAACCAGTGCCAGTGATTTCCTTGGTCTTTTCGTTTTTAATCCTTACAAATTCCTGAAAAAGCCGGGCAGCTTCTTCCTGGGTCATCCCAATGCCGGTATCTTTCACTTCGATGGTAAGCTCATTTTCCCCGGGAGTTATAATACATTCTACACTCCCTCCGGTTTTGTTATACTTTACTGCATTGGATACCAAGTTATTAAATACGATTTCCATTTCAGTGGCATCGGCTTCTAACCACACTTCAGCCGGGCTGACAAGATGAAGTGTGATGTCACGCTGAATGGCCATGGGCTTGGCAGTATCGAGGGCCGTTTGAGCTATTTCCCTGAGATTGAGCCTTTCTATCTTTTTTTCCTTTTGTCCACTCTCAATTCGTGTCATGTCGAGCAGATCGAGGATGAGGCTACGCATGCCTTTAATACGTTGCAGGGAACGATCAATCACTTGCTGATAGTCGTCAATTTTTTCTCCCAACTGTTTTTCCTGCATCATCCGCAAGTAACCTTCGATAGCATTCAAAGGAGCCTTGAGCTCATGACTCAAAACCGAAAGGAACTGGAACCTGATTTGCTTTCCGGTAACTTGCAGTTCGCGAGTCATGCGGCGCAGAAAGACTTGTTTGGTAATGGACTCAATAGCCGATTTTAATTCCTGCGGAGTGAAAGGTTTGGGTATGAAATCATGGGCACCATCGCTGGTAGCCCTCACAGCCAAATCGAGCGATGCATAGGATGTAATCATCACCACCACTATGTCGAGCTTCTGCGATTTGATATAACTGAGCACCTCTACACCCTGAATACCAGGCAACTTGTTATCTAGCAACACAATGTCGGGTTTCTGGCTATTGATGATGGCTATGCCCTCTTCCCCTGTAGCTGCTTCCATTATGTCGAATTCAAAGGGTTCATCCATAAAAGGATAGTCTACCCTGAAGTTTTGCAGGATACGCTGAATACCCGAGCGTATGAAAGGTTCATCATCTACTACCAGAATTTTAAGCCGAGCCATGGTGATTGTTATTTTTTAAGTATTTCGGCAATTTCCCTCAAAAACTGATCGGGACGTAGTCCCTTGGGTAAAAACAAGTCGGCTTTAATCCAACGCAAATCGCTTTCCGAGGCAGCTTCAAAAGAAATGCCTGTCTCGGCGGTTACCGCTGTAGCTATTATCACAGGAACACTAGGATATACTTTCTTAATTTTATAGCTGAGTATAAATCCACTGTCTTCGTTTTCCATCATCAAATCTAGAATGGCCAGGTCGGGCTTTATTTTCTCTAGTATTTTTTCTGCCTCGCGCTGGCTATCGGCCGTAATCACCTGATAACCATTTTTCTCAAGCAAGAGTTTGATTTGAAATAAATAATCGGGATCATCGTCGGCCAGCAATATGGTTTTTCGGGGTATATTCAACATGGTCAGCAAATATTTTTGTCCTTGTTAATTTCGTGGAAGGGTCAGGGTAAAAGTGGTGCCGGTAGGTCCCTGATTGGGGTCGGCATTCGACATGACACTAATTTTACCTTTGTGCATCTTAACAATGCCATAAATAAGCGGCAATCCCAGGCCTGTGCCTTTACCTACTTCTTTGGTGGTAAAGAAAGGGGTGAAAATCTTGTCCATGTTTTCGCGGGGAATACCCACTCCTGTATCGCTGAGGGAGATGGTCACCTCATCGGGGGTATCGGTAAGCAAAAGTTTGATTTCTCCCCCTTCGGGAGGCATGGCTTCCACAGCATTCTTTTCAAGATTGGTAAGTACCTGCATCATTTGGTCCTGATCGAGGAAGCAGATGGGATTTTGCATCTGGTTAATGATGGAAGTTTTCACCTGAGGTGGAATTACCACAGATTCAAGGCTACGCTGGGCAAATTCCGGCAAATTCGTTTCGCTCAGATTCACCTGATTTTTTCTGGCAAAATTGAGCAGTCCACTCACAATTTTTCTACAGCGGTTGGCCTGTTCCACGATCAGTTCCAGATCTTTGCGTAGGGGGTCATTTTCGCTGCATTCTTCCAGCAAAATGTTGGCATACATGGTGATGACGCCCAAGGGATTATTAAGTTCGTGGGCAATACCAGCCGAGAGCTGCCCCATATGGGCCAATTTCTCCGATTGCTTGAGGGCTGCCTTGGCCTGGCTTAGCTTTTCGTTGCTGATATTGAGGTCATTGATGGATTTGTGCAATTTCTCAATGGCATAAGGCAGGCACATTTCGGGTTCGGCATAACCCAGCACAATGGCCATAGCATGGTCCATACAGGTATCGTATCCACATGCTCCGCAGTTGAGATGGTCGCGGGCGGTAAGCTTGCCCATCTTTTTCAAAACCTCTTCAACTTGTTGTGGGGTGGGCAGGGGCTGCCGACGATCTTCAGGGGTAAAGGAAGTGCTAAGATCGATGTGGTTGAATTTTTCCACATTTTGCTGCCACTCCATTAAAAATTCCGGTGTTAGCTTTTGCCTGACGTAGCGGGCCACGCGGGTTCGCCGGGCATAACGCTCCCCGTTTTTCGACATACCCGGCCCCATGATACAGCCTTTGCAGCAAAGCAACTCCAGATGGTGTGTGCTAATGAGTCCTGAATCGAACTCGCGCACAGCTTCCTTGAAACTTTCTTTGCCTTCGGCCACAACCAAGTCCAATACCGTCACGTCTTCGCGAATATTGGTGGTCTGCAGCAATCCACGGCTTACAGGGAAAATTCCACCTTTTCCTGCGCGGGGTGGGTCGAAATCGGAGGGGTTAATGTTTACCGGTTGAATATTTTTTTCGAGGAGGAGCTCCCTCAGCTCTGTAAAAGTGATGGCTTCGTCCAACTCGGGCGACTCGGCTTTTTTGGCTATACAAGGTCCAATAAAAACCACTTTTAAATTTTCTCCATAAGCGGCTCGCACAATGCGGGTCATAGCCACCATGGGCGATACAATAGGCGCCAGCCGGGGCACCAGATGGGGATAGTAGTGGCGAATGTAGAAAGTAGTAGCCGGGCAATCACTCGAAATATAACCTATACCTGGGTTTTCCTCAAACAACCGGACATACTGCCTGGCTACCATGTCAGCACCGAAGCCTACTTCAAACACATAGCTGAATCCCAGGGCACGAAGCATACCCACTAAAATCCTGGGGTCGTCTAATTCTTCGAATTCGGCTGGAAAACTGGGAGCCACCAGGGCTGCTACTTTATCGGAGGAATCCAGCAGTTCGTATACTTCATACTTCGACTGAAGAAAAATTTTGGCTCCCTGACTGCACACTTTTACGCAGTTTCCACAACCAATACATCGTTCGCTCACCACCTCGGCCTGCCCGTTGATGATTCGAATAGCTTTCACAGGGCACTCTCGCACACAGGTGTAGCAAACCCTGCAGCGATCTTTGATGGTGAAAACCAGTTGATTTTTGTACGATTTGGTCATGGCCTGGCAAAGTTACACCGCATTTTCTGCTTTGTGAAATATTTCACAGGCAGCTGGACTGCCAGGATACTCATAAAAACGTTGATAAAGCTCGTTGACCAGCGGATTTTTATGTGCCACCCGGATATTCTCTTTCTCGTCGGTTTCATATAAGCTTTTGGCTCTCAGGCGTATCTCCTTCTCATCGGCTCTGATAGGTTGGCCTCCTCCATTAATGCACCCACCAGGGCATGCCATCACTTCTACAAAATGAAGATCGCGCCTACCTGCCAGGATTTCATCCAGCAGTTTTCGGGCTTCGGTTATGGTGCTCACCACTGCAAATCCTACCTTGGCTTTTCCTACAGCGATTTTCGCTTCGCGACGCAAATTACCGTTGCGTAACTCATTGATGCGTATGGTTTCAATCTCCTGTCCTGTCATCATAAAGTGAAGAGTGCGGGCAATGGCCTCCGAGACACCCCCTGAAACTCCGTACAATCGTGCAGCAGTGCTGCGTACATGATAGGGGGAATGAGGTAGCACTGGTTCTGTATTTTCTAGGTCAACTCCATGCAGCTTAATTAAAGTTTCCAGTTCACGCGTGGTAAGCACAGCGTCGGTAGGTAAACCTGCTCCGTCGTACATTTCAGGCCGTTGCATCTCATGCTTTTTGGCTGTGCAAGGCATAATGCCCACGACAAAGAGGTTCGTACTGTTTTCGTTATTATTTTTCTTGAGCAGTCGTCCCATGATTTGCATAGGCGAATATACGGGGCTCAAATGAGGCTTCAGTTGCGGATAAAAGGTTTCGAGATATTGTACCCAGGCAGGACAGCACGAGGAAAACAAAGGAAAGGTTTCTGCTGCTTCTATTCTTTTTTTGAGCAAGGCCGCATTTTCCATGATATGAATATCAATGGCTGCTGCTGTATCGTAAACCCTATGAAAACCTATTTTCTGCAAGGCCGCGGCAATGAGTCCTGAGATATCTTTTCCCTGACGCATGCCAAAAACGCCTGCCAGCGAAACCGCCACCGAAGGGCTGATCTGGGCAACCACCCGGGTATCAGGTTTATGCAGGGCTTCATGAATTTTAGGAAGATGCTGTCTTTCGTAGAGTGCCCCGGTTGGACATACCAGCACACATTGCCCGCAGTTATGGCAATTGGTTATACTCAGGCAATGGTTATAGGATGTACCAATCATCATGTTGTTTCCCCTGCGATAAAAATCAATCGCACCTACATCCTGCTCAGTTTCGCATAAACGTACACATCGGCCACAGAGAATACATTTAGAAGGGTCGCGAAGAATGGCCTGCGAAGCATAATCTTTCTTGTGTTCATGCTTTTGCCCATTGAATCGCCTCTCGCGGATATTGAGATCGATAGCCAGGTTTTGCAACTCACAGTTTCCGTTACGTTCGCAGTAAAGGCATTCATCGGGATGATTGGAAAGTAAAAGTTCCACGATGGTTCTACGGGCGCGTATCACTTTGGGTGAGTGAGTCCGTATTTTCATCCACTCCTCCACTGGATGAGAACAAGAGGGAATCAGGTCGCGGCGACCCTCCACCTCCACCACACAAATGCGGCAGGCTCCGGTGGGAGAATAACCCTCCATATGACACAGCGTGGGCACTTTAATGCCATTGCGATGAAGACATTCAAGCACCGTTTCTCCCCTGCGTGCAGTAATCGGCTGTCCGTTGACTTCTATGTTGAACAACATGGGCTTGCTTGTTTTTTCAAATCAATGAATGGTGATGGCATTAAACTTGCACGAATCGTAGCAAATACCGCAGCCTATGCATTTTTCCTGAATGATGAAATGTGGGCTACGTTGGGTTCCTATAATGGCACTCACGGGACATTTGCGAAAACAGACTGTGCAACCTGTACATTTATCGATTTCGATATAGAAAGTGCGCAAACCTTTACAAACATTGGCCCTGCACTTTCGCTCGAAGATGTGTTCTTCGAATTCTTCCCTGAAATAACGTAAAGTACTGATAACAGGGTTAGGAGCCGTTTGCCCGAGCCCGCAAAGCGAGGTTTCAGCCACCACTTCGGCCAGTTCCTCCAGCATCATCACCCCTTTGAATCGTTCGAGGGTTTCGTGATTGCGGTCATCCGCAGGTTTTTTGGTGATAGAGTCGAGTATTTCAAACATGCGCCGGGTTCCTTCGCGGCAGGGAATACATTTGCCACAGCTTTCCTTTTGCATGAAATTCATGAAATAACGGGCTGTATCCACCATGCAGATAGTTTCATCCATCACCACCAGCCCCCCACTACCCATCATGGCACCCTCTTTATTCAGGCTTTCGTAGTCAATGGGTATATCGAGGCAGGCAGCACCCAGGCAGGCACCCGACGGTCCTCCTATTTGCAGGGCTTTAAAATCCTTAAAATCCTTAATTCCTCCGGCAATGTCATAAATAAGTGAGCGAAATGTCGTTCCCATTTCCACTTCCACCAACCCTATCAGTTCAGTCTTCCCGGTAACAGCAAAAACCTTGGTTCCTTTGCTGGTTTCGGTACCAATGCTGCTAAACCAGGCAGGTCCATGATGAATGATGAGTGGCACATTGGCCAGTGTTTCCACATTATTCACAACTGTTGGATGACCGTACAAGCCTCTTACAGCCGGATAAGGGGGTTTAGGTTCGGGCGTTCCTCTTCTTCCTTCAATATTGTTGATAAGAGCCGTCTCTTCCCCGCAAACGAAAGCTCCGGAGCCCACTTTGATATGAATGTACAGACTTACTCCACTATCAAATACATTGGAACCCGTCAATCCATATTCCCGGGCTTGCTGCAGGGCTGCTTTCAGGTTTTCCAGGGCTCTTTGGTATTCTGAGCGTATATAAATAAAGGCCTGGCTGGCGCCTATAGCATAAGACGCAATAGCTATTCCTTCAATCAGCCGGTGGGGGTCACCCTCAATAAGTGCACGGTCCATAAAGGCACCTGGGTCGCTCTCATCTGCATTGCAAATCAGGTATTTTTGATCTGATTGGGTATTGCGGGCTATTTTCCATTTCTTTCCGGTGGAAAAACCTCCTCCACCTCTTCCCCGAAGCCCGCTCAATTCAATGATGTCACATATCTCTTCTCCGGTATAGTTCATCACTGCTTTAACATACGAACGATACCCTCCACGGGCTATGTATTCATCGATGCTTCCCGGATTTATGATTCCACAGTTTTCGAGCACCAATCTTTTTTGCCCCTTGAAAAAGGGAAGATCGTGCAAGTAGGGAACCCCTTCCCATGGCACCAAACTGGGCGCCGCAAACTGACCCAATACATCCTCTGGTTCGTAGGTATTGTTGAAAGCAGCATCAAGTACTGAGTAAACTTTTTCAGAGGTAATATTTTTAAACGAAATGCGGGTTTTACCAGGCAACTGAATATCAAGCAAGGGCTCGGCCGAGCAAAGACCTATACATCCTACTTCCACCACCTCGGCCTTAATCCGGTGGTCATCCAGATAGTTTTTTACCATTTGAAGGGTTTCGGCGGCTCCAGCGACTAATCCGCACGTGCCTGAACCCACATAAATGACGGGTAGCTCCGTTTTTTCCCGTTTCAAAAGGCTCAGTTTCTCAGCCAAAGGTTTGGAAATAACCGGAGTGGATTGCAGCAAAACAGCTGAAACCAGAGGATTTCGGTTTTTTTTATTGTCAAGGCTCATATTTCCTCCTCTTCTTCCCTATGGGCCACAATAATAGTTCTCATTTTTTCAGGAGTTACCCGGTCGAAATGTTTTCCATCGATTTCTACTACGGGCCCCAGACTACAGGCGCCCATGCATTGTACGAGTTCAAGGCTAAACCAACCGTCTTTGGTCTTTTGCCCGGGTTTGATGCCCAATTGTTTATTGATTTCCTGCACCACTGCTTCAGAGCCATTCACATGACAGGCAGTACCAGAGCACACACGAATATGTTTTCGACCCCTGGGCATAAAATTAAATTGGTCGTAAAATGAGGCGATGGAATAAATCCGGTTTTCGGCTATGCCTGTGTATCGGCTTACTTCCGCAATTATTTCCCGGCTCAGATACCCTTCCAGTGCCTGTATCTCCTGCAATACTGGAATAAGCGAATCGGCCCCACCCCGGCTATTTTTTTCCAATATCCTGCGAATCTCTTCTTTCATTCCTGATGATTTTTTCTCACCTGCCTTTTTAGGCCCCTAAATTAATGTTTTTTCAAAATCGTTGTTATAAAACTAACAATGTTATTCCCTTAACACTAAAATTTGAAAACAATTTAAATAACAACAAACACTAAAACAAAGCAAATCAAGCATCTGATAAATCATTTAAACTATGCCCCTCCAATCCGTGTTTGGGTTGTTTATTTAATTGTTATAAAAATAACAATAGTAATTCATTGACATACAAGGCCATCCAAATAGGTCATCCAACTCAATGCTAGCCTTACTCACTTATTTATTTATCTTTGAGCGTCGAAACCCCTTTCAGGACTATGAATGAAAAAACAGAAATCGTGATATGTCTGGGAAGTTCCTGTTTTTCAAGAGGAAACAAACACACCGTGAAGGTTATCGACGAATGGCTGCGTGAGAAACGACTCAGAGATAAGGTATACTATCACGGGAGTCATTGTTTTGCCTCCTGCGACAAAGGGCCCATATTGAAAATCGGAGGAAAATTGTACGACGGGGTAACCGCTGAAAAAGCTATTGCCATCCTGTCAGATTATTTTAAAGTTTAACCCTGGGAATGTCTTATGCATGTAATAGAGCTGGAAAAAGAGAAATGCAAACAGTGTTATGCCTGCGTTAGAGCTTGCCCGGTAAAGGCCATTGTGGTAAGAGTGAATGAAGAATACCCGGTGGTGCTTCATAACCGGTGCATTGGTTGTGGCGACTGCTTGAGTGTTTGCAACCCTGAGGCATTGACTTTTATCAGCGAAATTGATAAAACCCGGCAATTATTAAATGGGGAAACTCCCGTAGTAGCTATCGTAGCCCCCAGTATTGCCGGGGAATTTCCGGACATAAGCGACTACCGAAAATTTGTGAGCATGCTTAGGACATTGGGATTTACCTATGTAAACGAAGTTTCTTTCGGCGCAGACCTTGTAGCCCGGCAGTATAAAAACCTACTGGAAGATTTTCGTGGAAAATATTACATAACCTCCCTCTGCCCCACCCTGACGGCCTATATCCGATATTTTCATCCCGAGCTCTGCGACAACCTGGCACCCATAGAAACACCCATGATTTCCACGGCAAGGGCAGTGAAAAAGAAATATGGGGAACCCTTGAAAATAGTATATATCGGGCCGTGCATCTCAGCTAAGCATGAACCTGAATTGCTTGGGGATGATAATCCGGTGGATGCAGTGCTCACTTTTCGGGAGCTCAGGCAGATGTTCAGCGAAGCAGGCATCACCGAGCAAACTCTAGAATACTCGGAGTTTGATGAACCCATAGGGCACCTGGGAAGTCTGTTTCCAATTAGCAATGGTTTACTTCAATCGGTAGGTCTCGACGAAAACTTGCTGACAGGAACTATTATCACCGTTGAAGGACGTGAAAATTTCATGGATTCAGTCAGGCAGTTCAAAAAATACACCGACCAGATTCGAAGGCATTTCAATGTTTTCTATTGCCATGGGTGCCTCATGGGGCCTGGAACCAGCCCCAGGGGCGAAAAATATTTGCGTCGCTCGCTCACGGTAGATTATGCCAATAAACGCCTCAAAACCTTCGACCGTGATGCATGGGAACAGCAAATGGAAACCTACGCAGATGTTCCACTGGAACGCACTTTCAAACCCGACGACCAGCGATTGCCCATGCCTCCTGCCGAAAAAATTGAGGAAGTACTCAAAGTAATTGGTAAAAACGAAGCCAATTCACACCTGGGTTGTGGAGCCTGCGGCTTCGATTCATGCCACGACTTTGCCATCGCTGTGGCCCGGGGCCTGGCCAAACCTGAAATGTGTCTGACTTATAACCTGCGCAACCAGAACGAATACATTCGCACTCTGAAAGCCACGAACGAAAAACTGGCCAAAACCGAAGCTGCACTTAAAGAGTCGGAGCGCATGGCACGCAGGGAACAAGCCCTAGCAAAAGAAGCTAACGAAGTAGTTACCACCATGTTGCAAAAACTTTCAGCAGGCGTGGTCATTGTTGACGAAAACCTCAAAATCATTCAGGCTAATAAAAGATTTATTGATACCCTAGGCGAAGATGCCCGCATTATCGATGAGGTAATACCCGGCTTGGTAGGCGCCGACCTGAAAACACTATTGCCCTATAATTTCTATAATCTTTTTTCCTACGTGTTAAAAAACAATGATGATGTAACCAATAAAGATGTAAAACTCAACGATACCGTACTCAACGTAAGTGTTTTCACCATACGTCCGGGGAAAATAGTAGGAGCTGTGGTGCGCGACTTACAGATGCCAGAGGTAAGGCGCGAACAAATCATTAGCCGTATCAACGAGGCCATTAGCGAGAATCTGGAGATGGTTCAAAAAATAGGCTTTTTGTTGGGCGAAGGGGCCTCACGCACCGAACGCATGCTCAACTCTATCATTCAGGCCTGGCAGACAGATGCTGAAAAAAAACCCCCGCGGCCCAGAGAAGAAGACGAAGTGTGAGGCATGGAAAACAAATTTTACATAGAAGTTAGTTGTCAGCAGATTAACCACGATGGAGAGAGAATCTGCGGAGACGTCTTCCTATCCCGGCGCATCCGCGAAGAAGGCCGGACGCTGGCAGTACTTAGCGACGGTATGGGGCATGGGGTAAAGGCTAATATTTTAGCTACCCTCACCGCTACCATGGCCATTAATTTCGCAGAAGAACACAAGGATGTGGCCGTCATTGCTGAAATCATCATGAATACATTGCCCGTGTGCTCAGAAAGAAAAATCAGCTACAGTACTTTTAGCATTGTCGATGTAGAAGTGGACGGAGTAACACGGGTTCTGGAATACGATAATCCTCAATGCATTATCATCAGAGAAGGAAGTCCCTTCAACCCTGGCTGGAACTGTGTAATTCTAAATAGCGAAAAAAATGCGGGCAAGGAGGTGATGACCTGCCAGTTTTATCATCGCAAGGAAGATCGCATCATCTTAATGAGCGATGGTGTGGCCCAATCGGGTATGGGTACCGAGCGATACCCCTTTGGATGGGGGCGCGACAGCGTACAGGAATTTGTCATCAACCTCATTCAGAATGAACCAGGTATCTCGGCCTCTCGGCTTGCCCAAAAGGTGGTAAATTATGCCCATATCAACGATGGTTATCGAAGCAAAGACGATACAAGTTGTGCTGTCATCTATTTTCGGGAACCACGCAAACTACTTATTTGTACGGGACCTCCTTTCGACGAGGCCAAAGACCATGAATATGCTGAAGCCGTTAGAACATTTGAGGGGAAGAAAATTCTTTGCGGAGCTACCACTGCCGACATTATTGCACGCGAGTTGGGCGTGGGAATCACCGATTCCTTCGAGTTCGAGGACCCCGATTTGCCCCCTATCAGTTTTATGCCAGGCATCGATCTGGTAACCGAGGGAATTCTTACTCTGGGAAAAGTCAATGAAATTCTCAAAAAATACGGACCCAACTTTAAGCTAGGCAGAGGACCAGCCGACAGCATAGTACGCATGCTGCTCGATAGCGATGAGATTTACTTTATCATCGGCACCCGCATCAACATTGCCCACCAGGACCCCAACCTGCCAGTAGAACTTGAAATTCGCCGTACAGTAGTTAAACGTATTGCCCGACTGCTTGAGGAAAAATTTCTCAAAGAGGTTACTCTGAGGTTTATTTAAAGGCCTTGCTTATTCCAAACCTCCACACACGGCACGAAAACCTGGCCGTGCAACAATTCATCAAATTTTATATTTTAGCCCCTATCAAACCACCTTTCCTATGAACTGGACATTGGCCGGGTTTATTATTTACCTAATTGTTATTCTTGCTGTTGGCTTTCTGACCTATCGGCGAAACGAGAACGAATATGATTATTTTCTAGCTGGGCGCAAGCTCAATCCGTGGGTAGTAGGTTTTTCAGAGAGGGCATCCGGAGAATCGGCCTGGCTATTGCTAGGGCTTCCCGGAGCAGCCCTGGCCCTGGGTTTTCTGGAAATCTGGACGGCTTTGGGATGCGTTATCGGAATCATCATATATTGGTATCTCGTCGCGGCACGGCTTCGCATACAAACTGAATCGCTGGGAGCCATTACTCTTCCCGAATTTTTTGCCAGGCGTTTCCCCGAAGTAGCCCGCTCCATTCGATTGTTATCCACCCTTATTATCATCTTTTTCTTTACGTTTTATCTCTCAGCTCAGTTTAACGGAGCCGGGAAAACCCTCGAGGTAACCTTTGGCATCCCCAAATTCTGGGGCATGGTGATCGGAGCATCCGTTATCATCCTCTATACCATGCTTGGAGGATTTTTCGCCGTAGCCTGGACCGATTTCATTCAGGGAGCTCTCATGTTTACTACGCTGGTAATATTGCCCTTGGCAGGTTTGGTAGAGGTGTTTGAAAGTGGAAAATCGTTAAACGAGGCCGTTATCAATCAAGGCCCCGACTTCTGGAACATTACGGGTGGAAAAGTAGGCTGGGCTGGCATGGCTGCCATTTTGGGAGGATTAAGTTGGGCCTTTGGATACATGGGCCAACCCCACTTGCTTACACGTTTTATGAGCATTAAAGATCCACGCAAAATCGCTTTGAGTCGCAGAATTGCCTTCGTGTGGGCTATTCCGGCTTTCACAGGTGCTGTTTTAATCGGTCTCACGGGATTAGCATTATACGGGAAGGGTCAGTTTACGGATGTAGAGCATGTAATGCCCTATATGGCTAATAATTTACTGCCATCATGGCTTTCGGGTGTGCTTATATCGGGCGCAATTGCTGCCATGATGTCCACTGCCGACAGCCAATTACTGGTTACCTCCTCAGCCGTGGCAGAAGATCTCTTCCATAATGTACTGGGCTTTAACCTAACACAACGACAAATGCTTCTTTTCAGCCGCATAACTACCCTGGGTGTTGGTCTGCTGGCATTCTTAATCGCAGTTACATCATCCCAACTCATTTTCTCTATGGTTTCCTATGCATGGTCGGGTTTAGGAGCCTCCTTCGGGCCTGCAATTCTACTTATGCTATGGTGGCAGGGAACCACTGGGCGGGGTGTTTTAGCCGGAATGATCACAGGGGCTATAAGTACAGTAGTCTGGTCGGAAATCCCGGGTGCCAATGAACTCCTAACTGTACGAATAGTCTCCTTTTTACTGGCATTGGCTGCTGTGATATGGGTCTCCAGACTCTCCCGAACAGCGAACTAATTCACGGGCCTGGTTGTTTTGTCAGTAAATATCGATTGGCACAAGCCTTGTTAAAATTTCGTAAAACCTAAACGAAACATATGGCAGGAATCTATTTGATTTTCATTGTTTTTGCCCTGATTAGCTGGGCAGTGAGTGCAAGTCTGAAAGCGAAATTTGCACGTTATTCGCGCATGCGGATCGGAATGACAGGACGTGAAGTAGCAGAAAAAATGCTTCGCGACAATGGTATTGACGATGTACGGATCACATCAGTAGAGGGAATGCTCACCGACCACTATAATCCCCAAGAGAAAACAGTAAATCTAAGTAGGGACGTTTATTATGGCGATAACGTGGCTGCTGCAGCCGTAGCAGCTCATGAGTGTGGTCATGCCGTTCAGCATGCTCATGCCTATGCCTGGCTGCAGATGCGTTCAGCTTTGGTGCCAGTGGTGAGCTTTGCTTCCAAATGGGTCCAGTGGGTGCTGCTGGCAGGAATTTTACTGGTTAACGTTTTTCCACAGCTTTTGCTTGCTGGTATTGTCCTGTTTGCTACCACTACCCTCTTCAGCATCATTACCCTTCCGGTAGAAGTAGATGCCAGCCGCAGGGCTCTTGCTTGGCTTAAAACCACGGGAATTACAAACTACCAAACGCATGACGCTGCTTATGATGCCCTGAAAACGGCTGCCTATACATACTTTGTGGCTGCCCTGGCATCTTTGGCTACCCTTGTATATTATATCCTAATTTTCATGGGGGCCCGCAGCCGCGACTAATTTGTGCGTCTGAAATTTATTCAGGCAGGCTTCGACTACGCTCAGCCTGCCCCAAAAGCCCGTAGAGCAATTAAATTTCGCTCCCTGGGCTTAATCAAAGGCATCAGCACCCTTCGACTCCGCTCAGGGTGCTGTATTCTGAGCAGAGCTTAAAGGTGCTTTTCGATCTACCAGCACCCTGAGCGGAGCCGAAGGGTGCTGTCTTTTGAGCGGAGCCGAA
>JBMFOU010000037.1:16042-23871 GCA_049969475.1 Bacteroidales bacterium
GAGCCGAAGGGTGCTGTCTTTTGAGCGGAGCCGAAGGGTGCTTCTTCCCTTACCTCAATATAATTAACTATTAGGATAAATCCTTCGAACAACCATTTCAACGCTCCATCACCGCAGCCCATGGGTTTACCCACTAAATCTAAACAGTGAGACTGCAACGATAACCTTTAATTTAAGCTGCTGATGCACGAATTGTTGCGTTCAAGGGTAGAGTGTTCTGTGTCTTCTTAATTCGCCGTCCTGAGTGCCCAAACGAAATGCGGATCTCTGCAAAGCTATAAAGACATTTAAATTCACCAGAAGATATAAATTAATTGATTTTCAATATTTTTACAACCAGAGTAAATATCTACCTGAATTTTTCATGCTGTAATTCAGAGTAATGCCTTTTACCTGCTATGAAGTAGGCCCATACGATACTACCTCTGTAAATAATAGCCTTATCGTCAGGGCGAACGAGTCTTCGTTTAAGTAGGGCTTTCCTGAATTGTCTTAGAATACTGGCATGAGCCCTGAAAACAGCAAAAAAATTGCGAAACCCACCATCGGCCAAAAACTTCAAGGCTGCTGCAAAATCGAGAAATAAACGGGCCGTGAGCACGAATGGCAAACGGCGCCGGGGCAGGTTCTTAATAAGCATCAACCCATTGTTGCGCATATTTAAGTAGGTTTTGCGCCACGACTGCTTGGGCAGGGTGCCCCCGCCGATGTGATACACCTTACTGGAGGGGACCACGTGAATTTCATAACCCAAATGCTGAAGTCGCCAACAGAGGTCGATTTCCTCCATGTGCGCAAAAAAATCGGGGTCGAAGCCCCCCACCTCCCAAAAGGCATTACGGCGGATAAACATGCTGGCTCCAGATGCCCAAAAAATCCTTACAGGCTCATCATATTGTCCTTCATCTTTTTCCAACAACTGGAACAAACGGCCTCTGCAGAAAGGATAACCCCAGTTATCGATAAACCCACCGGAAGCCCCTGCATATTCAAAGTATTCAGGTTGCTGCCACGAGAGTAACTTGGGTTGACAGGCAGCCACCCCCAGATGTTCATCCATATATTGCAGCAGAGGCTCTATCCAACCCTCGGTAACCTCAATATCGCTATTCAAAAGAATATAGTATTCATTATCAACTTTTTCCAGCCCCTTGTTATACCCGCCGGCAAATCCCAGGTTTTGGGTATTATCCATCACCTTCACCTCGGGAAAATTTTCCCGAAGGCAAGCGATACTATCATCGGTGGATCCATTATCAATGACAACAATATCAGCGATATGGGCACTATGACGGATGACGCCAGGTAGAAATTGTCGCAGAAAAGCACGGCCGTTCCAATTGAGTATGACTACAGCAACGCGTTTGGGTGGCATGAATCATTAGGTATTAGATGAATCCGCTCTTTTTACTGGTTGGGGTTGGAAAGCGGATTTCCTGCATCAATATCTTCAATAGGTTTACGCTTCAACTCACTCTGCCACATGGGGTTGTATAATTCTCCCTGCACATCACTATGTAGCAATACGTACCCACCAGGCACCAGGTGAGGGTTGTAAAACACAAAAAATCTATTTCTCTGATTTTTAATTTGATAATACTGCCAAATCTGATAAGGCACGCTTCCTCCCACTCCTCTGTTGATTTCATTATCTGACAATGTTGAGATGGCTCCAGCATCGTAAGGATTTTCATTGATAGCATCAGGCGGGCCATATTGCAAATAAATCCGGCCCCGGTCGGTATCATAACCTTTGAGATAGCGAGTGCCAAAGAGTGCCTGAACCTTTCGCACCTGCTCCATATAACGATTGAATGCTGTTTCAGGGTCGCTGTCCGATCTATTTTTCCAGAAACTGTAAATGTAAGCCTGCATTACTTCTATGGGAGCCGTTTTCAGCCCCTGGTCAATAAAAATTTTCTCGTAATCAGCTGCAATGGGTCGGAACGATTTGATTACCTGCCGCAGACTATCGGCATTTTTAATGCGGCTGGCAAAACTGCTTTTAGTTTCAAGGGAGTCGAAACTCAAAAAATCAGGTACAAATCCTGGATTGCTTCGCTGGAAAAACAGGGTGTTCAAGGCCAAAAGCCGATTTTCCCTATCTCTGATTTCAACGGTCAGATCATAATTTCCGCTGGGAAGTTTGCTAATATCAAATTCATTAAATTGAACTAAAACCGGCTGTGCCTCCATCCGTTTTGCCCTTGAAAACTGGGGCAAACGGTAACCCGACTCGTGATTGGAGATATACACAATGCTTAAAAATTTTTGCCCACTTCCCATTACTTTATCAGTATTGTATATCTCGTAGTAGGCAATGAGTCGGTTAGTTTCCTGGGGGAAAAAAGTGCTGACTCGAGGTACCAGGTCATAACCATGTTTGGAGAGGGCAGTTTCCTGCTCGGTCTTTGAATAGGATTCCACTAATTGAATTCCAGAAACTACCACAGTGTCGTGATCAAAATAAATTTCGAGCGGTATCTCGCCTTTGAATGATTTTCCGGCATTGTTGAGATCGGATATTTTTATTTCAAAGGTGTATTTACCTATAGACAAGGGTATACGCTGAATATCAAGAAAACTAAAAGTAACGAAACTGGTATCAGTTATTTCAGGACTTTTAAGTTCATATTTACGGAACGTAGCAATTTTATCGTCCTGGCGGAAAATCATCAATACTTCAACTGTAGCCTGAAAAGTCCCATTATCGGTGCGCACATAGTTAACTGACTGGCCGGCCACCGAAAGATAGGTTTCTACAAAGGTGCCATCGACCGGTGAATAAAAAGTGGCGAAATTAAGACTAGCGCTCAGTGTTTTTCCAAGGGCCTGTATATTTAGAGATAAGAGACTGAGCCCGAGAATTATCCATATTTTTTTCATAACCTATAGATTTTCGAAATTACTAGAAAATAAGTGAACAGATACGCGAATCCCTGAGCATACAAAGTTAGACCAAATCGGCGAGTTTCACACGCCCCAGAGACAAAAGCCTTGCCGGTACAGAAATTTGTTGTACTTTTGCCAGCGGAGAGATGGCAGAGTGGTCGATTGCGGCGGTCTTGAAAACCGTTGACCCGGGGAACCGGGTCCGGGGGTTCGAATCCCTCTCTCTCCGCCTAATTTCCATAAGGTATTCGACCATTAAACTCAGGAGAGGTGGCAGAGTGGTCGAATGCGGCGGTCTCGAAAACCGTTGACCCGGGTAACCGGGTCCGGGGGTTCGAATCCCCCCCTCTCCGCAGATTACACTAAGCGCTTCCTGTGAAGGCGCTTTTTATTTTTTAATTTCCATTATTACTCAGAGCCCGGATTCGCCCATACGAATTCCCTTGAGATACCCCGGCTTTTTACTTATTCCTATCTTTGCACCCCTTTTTACCCGCCTATGTTTTTCAACCCTCATATATTGGAACAACCTGTATTTAAAAAGCTTTCTGAAGTAGCCAGACAATTCGACTCCGAAATTTATGTCATTGGTGGCTTTGTTCGCGACCTGATTTTAGGCAATCCTGGTAAAGATATCGATGTTCTGGTTGTGGGCGACGGAGTGAGCTTCGCCCATAGTTTTGCACAGACCCTTAAAAAAAAGCCCCGGGTAACTGTATACAAAAATTTCGGTACTGCGGGTTTGCACTATCGCGATGACGAATCGTGGGATATAGAAATTGTAGGAGCCCGCAAGGAGTCGTATGTAAGCACTTCCCGAAAACCCTATGTAGAACCAGGCACCCTAGAAGATGACCTCAACCGACGGGATTTCACCATCAATGCCATGGCTATTTCGCTCAATCCCCTGACCTACGGTTCTTTTATTGATCCTTTCAAGGGACTCGACGATCTGCGCAAGGGCGTCATTCGAACGCCCCTCTCCCCCGACATTACCTTTAGCGACGATCCTTTACGCATGATGCGGGCCATTCGCTTCGCCTCACGACTCGATTTTACAATCGAGCCAGATACCTACTCGGCAATTCGCCGCAATGCAGATCGCCTGAGCATTGTATCCATCGAACGAATCATGGAAGAGTTCAACAAAATTTTAATGAGCCAGCGCCCCTCGCGAGGGCTTAACCTCTTGAGGGAGTCGGGTCTCATGGCCAGATTCTTCCCGGAATTTCTGGAACTTACAGGGGTAGAATACATTGATGGCAAGGGACATAAAGATAACTTCAAACATACCCTCGAAGTACTTGATAAAATCAGCCGCAATACCGATAATCTCTGGCTGCGTTGGGCTGCCCTACTCCACGACATTGCCAAGCCTGCCACCCGCCGCTTCGAGCCCGCTGTGGGTTGGACCTTCCATGGGCATGAAATTTTGGGAGCCCGAATGGTGAAACAACTTTTCCGCAAGTTTAAACTTCCGCTAAACGAAAAAATGGACTATGTGGCGGCTCTGGTGCAGCTCCACCTCAGGCCTATAGCCCTCGTCGATAATGAAGTAACGGACTCGGCCATACGCAGGCTGCTCTTCGATGCCGGCGAATTGATAGATGATCTGATGCTGCTTTGTGAAGCCGACATCACATCCAAAAATCCGGAAAAAGTAAGACGCTACCTACGAAATTTTGAATACCTGAAACACCGAATGAAGGAAGTGGAAGAACGCGACCGCGTACGCAACTTCCAACCTCCCATAAACGGTGACCTAATTATGGAGACTTTTGGTATTCCCCCCTCATACCCCGTGGGAGTCATCAAAAATCATATCAAGGATGCCATCCTCGATGGGAAAATCCATAATAATTTTGACGAAGCTTTTGCCCTGATGCTGGAAGAAGGAGAAAAACTTGGCCTCAAGCCTTCGGTAAATCTTCAGAAAGTAAAAGAAAAGTACAGAAAAAGTACAGAATAAATTGAAGCGAACTTGTTTTGTCATTTTTTGCTTGAAGCTAATACCAGGTATACTAAAAAGGGGATAAACATAAGAACTGTGAAAACAATAATCATTACGATCCAGAATTTATTGAATTTTCCGCTGGCAGAAGCTATCATCAAGTGGGTAACCATTCCCAACAAAAGGGTCGATAGTAGATTAATCCAACGCATAAGCCGCGTAGCCAGCGTATACTGGTATATAGCATTTTGTGGGGTGATCTTTACCGGATAATTGAAAATATGAGGATAACGATTAATCACGAACATCCCCAGAGCCAAGACGGTAGCTAGTGCAGGCATCAGCATTAATGAAATTTTTCCGCCATATCCATCGGGACGGCCCTGGGCATCGAAATGAACTGCAATAGTATGTGGTAAGTTCTTAAATGCTCCTAAAGCGTAGGCCCATATAGCTATCATCAGAGCAATCACCAGGCCATCGAGTAAACGATCAGTCCAAATGAGTTCGGGCTTTAATCGGGGCTTTTCCCTCTGCGTTTCTGTCATACCCGGAATTTTAACACAAAACTAACATTTTTTAATTAAAAAGCCGGGCTCGCTATACCCGGCTTCAGGTTACTGAGCAAGGTTAAAATATGCCTGGCCATCTAACCAAAACTCGCTCATATTTAGTAAAAGCGAAAAACATTACCTATAGAGGAATACCAGATACCCTAATTCTAACTGTGGAAGTTGATATCAAACCTCATTCAATCCCGGATAATCCACTCTGATCCTCCTCTATGCAGCTCTAGTGACCTCCTGCTCACGGGCAAAGCGGCAAGATGAATGATTTCTTCTTCGTATTCCAGCGCACTACAAGTCCAGATTCTCTTACCCAACCAGTTCCTAAATCTAATCCTTTGCCGCGTTGTACAGGAATGTTGGAAAGCTGAATACTCAACCACTGATGCACATCTCCTGCTACAAAATGAACGGGCGTAATAAAATCATCATCGACAATCTAATAGCTGTTTAAGAGCGTTTTGAAATTATCCTCAAAAACTCTTGGCGCTGAAATGTATTCCATACCGAGAAAAACATTCTTTCTAAAAACCAGAATTCCCGCCTGATTTTCAAGCAAAGGGACCATGGAAGCAATTTTATTTGCCTCCCTAAATCGCTCCGACCTGCTAATATGAGTCATACTACCTGTTTTACTTTGCACTCGATGACAAAGGTGCTTATTAAAAATTGCCTTCCACACCTCATGCTGATCGGAAGAGAAATGTGGATCAATGCCCCTTTTAAAATCTTTTTGAAACTTTTCAACTACCCCTTCTAACTTAGAGCTACGGACATCACCAGGCATATCCAAATCTGAGTCTTTCATATCGAAAAAAGTGGATTGACCGTGCCATCTCCCTCGCTCAATGCAACTCACCGGAATTATTACCTTATTACCAGCGCCAATAAGGGAAGTTATATTTATTGCCCGGTTTTGCTTGGCACCTTTCAACTGTTCACCATCCAAAATCAACACACAGCTATCCAGACCGTTGATTACAATGAGTTGATTAACGCTGCCCGCTTCAGACACCTCTTTAATTACGAAGCTATTGTTATTGTCTGCGCTGCGGCGGAAGGCCTCGGCTAGAGGAATGTAAGAAATTGCATGCTTTCCCTGGTTAAATAAAGGATAGATGGTATACTCCAGTGCTGTGATAGGCTCTCCTATCCTTATTTGAAACATTTCAGCTAAATTTTTCATGGGATTCTCCAATTTTAATTTTAACAATAAAAGAACTTAATACCTGATATTCAGGCATTTTGAACAGATAAGATGATGCCATAACCAAGCCCTGGCACAGGCCTTTTCACATGTGAAGAATGGGAATACACAATGCCCCCTACCTGATTTACTGACCGGTATTCAAAATAGATTGTAGGACAAAATATGTCACGGAATTAACCCTTCCGCTGGGTATTAGCTATGATATTTAACCCCGAATGGGCAGGCGGGCGGCCTGTTGTTGTGTTTAAGGAAACACTTATGTGTGATGTATCAATCTGGACGTATTACGGAAAGGTTCAATAAAAGTTACAGGAGATCGACAAAAATTCCTTAATTTATTTACTTATTGATAATCAGAAGACAGTCTACCCCAAAAACTCAAAATGAGTGTGAAAGTCTTATTGTAAAAGCAACCGTGCCAGGCTGGCCAGGGGCAGAAAGTATAGGTTGAGGGGCGAGCTGCAGACTTAAATCGTCGCTGATATCGAAAGCCGAAAGATGTGCATCTACAGCAGCATCAACCATGTTTAGAATATAAACCAATCCAGCCAGAATATAGTTGAATTCCATATTGCGGCGGTAAAAATCGCGCTGCACCCTTAGCTGGTCAGCAGTATAAAGGTTAGCATACTCGTTGGGTGGATCGCCGGGCAAATTGAATACCTTGTATTGGTAAGCCGCTTTAAATTTCCGGTATTCACTGCGGTTGGACAGAGCCATATAACCGGTGGTTCCCAGGCCGGCATAAATAATGGGAATTTTCCAGTATTTTCCGTTGTAGGCCTGTCCGAGTCCGGGAAGGGCCATACTCAACAAAGTAGCTTTTCTGGGACTTCTGGCATGAGCCAGAGGCGCAGTCCCCACTTCCTGTGCCCAAAGAGGCAAAGCAAAAAGAAGACCGAAAAAGATCAACGCCAATAAACGGATAAGCCTCACGGGACACTTATTGCAGCAGAGCAAGTATCCGTTGAAACTCTGCCTCGTTTTTAAAACGAATAACTATTTGCCCTTTACCTTTGGCTGTACGGGCGATATCGACCTTAGTGCCAAATTTTTGTGCGAGTTGTTCGCGGGCAAAGGCGATATTTTCGGGTAATTCAGATTTTTCTTTGGCAGGTTTATCTTCAATGGTAATAGGCTCGGGTTCGGGTTGACGGGCAGCTTCCTTTATATCGCGCACCCATTGCTCCACATCTCGAACACTTAGGCC
>JBMFOU010000038.1:0-19423 GCA_049969475.1 Bacteroidales bacterium
GCACTTTCCCTACTTTTGCACTTCAATTTCCTCGTTATGACTGCTGAAGTCTGGCACACTCTGCTCGCAAATATTTTAAATACCTCAATCACCGAATTTATTGCCGTAATTTTGGGATTGCTCAGTGTATTTTTCATCATGAAGCAAAATATTCTGGGTTATCCAACGGGACTTATCAATGTAAGCATTTATGTGTGGCTTTGTTTTAAAACCGGGCTTTATGCCAACATGGGCATCAATGTTTTCTATTTCATTGTCAGTATTTTCGGTTGGTATCAGTGGAGCCGTAAACATGCAGGAGATGAACAGCTCAGGGTCTCGAGAATCAATAAAATTCAACTGATTCGTGTTTTAATTAGCATACTTGTGTTAACACTGGGATTGTGGAGACTTTTACAGCATTTTCCTGAGAGTTCCTCTCCGTTTTTCGATGCCTTTACAACCGCTGTTTTTATAGTAGCCATGGTACTTCAAGCCTATAAAAAACTCGAATCGTGGCTTTTATGGATTTTGGGAGATATAATTGCCATTCCCTTG
The DNA here is from genome assembly GCA_049969475.1 of Bacteroidales bacterium. GTDB lineage: Bacteria > Bacteroidota > Bacteroidia > Bacteroidales > TTA-H9 > UBA2030. The sequence continues at coordinate 538 of JBMFOU010000038.1, forward strand.
TTTGCTATGAATGGGCTGGTTTTTACCGGGTTTCAGTATCTGGCCTTTTTAGTCCTTGCCCTATCGGGTTACCTCTCATGGAAAAAATCTTTGGTATTCAATGATTAAAATTTCGATCACCGGGCCAGAGTCAACTGGCAAATCGTGGCTGAGCAGCACCCTGGCGAAGGTTTTTGGTTGTCCCTGGGTTCCTGAGTTTGCGCGCCAGTATCTGATAGATATCAATCGGCCCTACACCCTCGAGGATGTTGTTTATATTGCCCAAATGCAACGCCAGGCCGAGAAAGAGGCGGCGAGTATGAATCCGCCTGTGCTGTTCTGTGATACCGATATGATTGTCTGTAAAATATGGTGTGAGGTAAAATACGGATTTTGCCCTTCTGAAATTTTACGCCTGCGCCAGGAAGACGACTACCATCTATATCTTCTTACTAATATCGACCTACCTTGGGCTTACGACCCCCTGCGCGAGCATCCTCATCTCCGACGCGAACTATTCCAAAGGTATCACCAGGAGCTCTCGCAATCCGCTCAACCTTTCGAAATAGTGAGTGGAATGCATGGGCAGCGGCTCGAAATGGCTGTTGATTTGTTATCAAAACATTTTCCTGAGCTTTTGAGCTATCTTCATGAAGAGGAATACCACCAGGCGCTTACTATGCCATGGCTTGCCTAACTTTGCACTTATCTACTGAAATCTTAGCCTATGTCGGTTAAACAAAACCTGGAAAAAATTCTCGCTGAACTTCCAGCCCACGTAAAACTGGTGGCAGTCACCAAAACTCATCCGGTGGAGCTTATTCGGGAAGCTTACGAAGCAGGGCACAAAATATATGGCGAAAACAAAGCCCAGGAAATGAAAGCCAAACAACCCCTGCTTCCGGCCGATGTGGAATGGCATTTCATTGGGCATTTGCAAACCAATAAGGTCAAATACATTGCTCCTTTTGTAGATCTTATCCATTCAGTAGATAGCCTGAAGCTCCTTTCTGAAATAAACAAGGAAGCGATAAAAAGCAATCGGCTGATTCCGTGTTTATTGCAATTCCATATTGCCACTGAAGAAACCAAATTCGGTCTCGATTTCGAGGAAGCCTGCCAGCTTCTTGAGTCGCCGGAATACAAGGCCATGCAAAATATCCGAATTGGTGGAGTAATGGGAATGGCCACCTTTACAGACGATCACCATCTGATAAGAAAGGAATTTCGTCAGCTTACATCGTATTTTGAACAGCTAAAAAGTGCTTACTTTGCTGATTCAAAAGATTTTAAGGAGATTTCCATGGGCATGTCGAATGATTACATGGTGGCCGTGGAAGAAGGTAGCACTATGGTGCGAATAGGTTCGGCTATCTTTGGCGAACGACATTATCTCTGACTCCATGAAACGACTCACATTGTTATGTCTTTTTACTGGGCTGATTGGGGGTGGGAAGTTTTCAGAACTCCGTTCGGAGCCAATACAACTCTATAACCTGCAGGAAACAATTAACGATACTCTTTGGATTACTGATAATAAAGTAATTCCAGAAGGTGAAACCTTACACCTTGCACCGGGTACGTTAGTGCTTTTCGATGGACCCTGGTACATTGAGGTAAGAGGAGCAATAATGGCTGAAGGTACAGAATATCAGCCGATTATATTCAAGCCATCAGATACGCTGGGTTTCAGCGACACCCTTGAGCAGCGGGGCAGCTGGCATGGGTTGCGTTTTATGGGTACTGCCTCGGCGGGTTCAGTGCTACGTCATTGCCATTTTTTGTTTGCAAAAGCCCTGGATACTGATTCTCTGCTTCAATGTGGAGGCGTTATCCATGCAAGGGGCCCGGTTTCAGTTCTATTCGAAAATTGCAGGTTTAATAACAATCGGGCCTGGAGTAGGGGGGGAGCAGTAGCCCTTTTCGATGGAGCCGACCTGGAATTTATAAACTGCATTTTTGAAGATAATGCCACCTATAATCCCCAGGAGGGTTATGGAGGAGCCGTTTATGTCTGGAATGCTGCTCCGGTTTTTAGAAATTGTATTTTTCGCAATAACCAGGCAGTGTGGACAGGTGGTGCTACCTGTATGTATTATGCTAATCCGTTGATTAATAATTGCGAATTTTACAAAAATTTTGCTTATATCGGCGGTGGAATGGCCTTTTATCACTGCAGGCCTGCACGTACGCTTTGCAATAATCTGGTACATGGAAATCAGGGACTCTATTTTGGTGGAGGCATTTCGTGCAACAATGCCTCTGATCCTGTTTTTATAAACAATACCCTGGTTGACAATCTAGCTATGTATGGTGGTGGCTTCTATTGCAATGATTCGGCCGCCCCAGTGTTGTTTAATACCCTCATATATTACAATACCAATTTATCGGGTTATGGTCCGGTATATATTTGGGATCCGCTCTCGCATCCTGATTTTTATTATTGCAATATAGAAGGCGGGAACGCTGCATTTGCTGGTAGTGGCGGAGGAGCAGGATATTGGGGGAGCTTTGCCCATAATATAGATATTCCACCTTTTTTTGACTCAACAGTAACCTGGCTCTATTATCCGGTTGATACCAGCTTGGTTGATCGGGGAACTCCTGCATCGGATACCAACGGTTTACATCTGCCGCCTTACGATTTTACCGGGGCTTCCCGCTTTGTCAATGGACGGGTAGATATAGGGGTTTATGAACGATCGGGGGTTAAAGCAGAAATTCTTGCTCAAAAGTTGAGCTTGAGCCTTTCAACGGATCAAATTACTGACCAATTAATGCTTCGCCTGGCCGATGCTCCGGCAGCATCAGTGGAAATTAGAATTACAGATATGCACGGTAAACGAGTTTATTATGAAAGCCAGATGCATCAGGGAGGAGAGTGGCGCTTCGCGATGAATACCCGCTGTCTGCCCTCGGGTTTTTATATGGCTTCAATAAGAGTCAAAGGGCAAATGGGCGCTGCCCTGTTTTACGTTGAATGATGAGGCATGTCTGCTCCCTGATGACTATGCATGGGGTTTTTCACAGGAGTTAATGGGTAACCCAAGGCTTGGGCTTTTGCCTGAGGGGTAACTCTGGGTCTCAACCCACTTGTCCAACAAGGTGGCTTTAAATCTATGCCAAGCCCATCACCATCACACTTATGGCCCAACTCTTCGCTTTTTGTAAAATACTTTTCATTATTACTCGCATCTTTCCCTGGATAGGCACCCAAGGCTTCGGCGATAATTCCGCTTATTGATACAAAAAGCGCTTGATACTTCGCTTGGGAGTTTTCTCAAATTCTTCGGGAAATATTTCAATCCTTGCCACATTCATGTATCCCGGAATACGTTGGTTCATTTCTTCCCTGAATTTGTTGAAGATGTTGATAAGTTCTGTTTCCTTGATATGGTCTTTATCCATGGCTTCCATATCGGGGCAGATGAGGGCCACCAGCTGATTTTTTCTTTCCACCACCAACGACTCAAGCACATAAGGCCAGTTGTTAATCATCGATTCTATTTCCTCAGGATAGATATTTTGACCTGAAGGCCCCAGAATCATACTTTTCGACCGGCCTTTAATGTAAATAAATCCATCGTTATCCATGGTGGCCAGGTCGCCGGTATGTAGCCAGCCCTCCTCATCAAGGGCGTTTCGGGTGGCCTCTTCATTCTTATAATAGCCCACCATAACGTTTTCTCCTTTCACCAGAATTTCTCCAGCTTCCTTGTCTGGTTGGGAAGAATCGATTTTCATGTCGAGGGTATCTACACAGCGGCCGGCTGAGTTGAGTCGGTTTTCGTACCAGGGAGCATAACTGATCAGAGGTCCACATTCCGTCATTCCATAACCTACAGTGAACGGGAATTTAATCTTCCGCAAAAAAAACTGAACTTCCTCGTTAAGGGCTGCTCCTCCTATGACTAATTCTATAAAATTGCCACCGAAGACCTCCATGAGTTTTTCGCGAAGTTTCTTTTGAACTACTTTCTCCAACACAGGTATGCTCATCATCAGCTTCATTTTACGCTCCTGCAGCACCGGTTTCACCTTTGTTTTATATATTTTTTCCAGAACCAGGGGAACGCTGAGAATCAGGCGGGGTTTAATTTCTCCAAAGGCCTTGATAAGGATTTGGGGAGAAGGAGTTTTGCCAAGAAAAGTGATATGACATCCCAACGTGAAAGGATAAAGAAACTCTATGGCGCAACCATAGGCATGGGCTAGGGGCAGAAAACTCAGAATTTTGTCGCCAGGCTTTAACGGCATGTGGGTGCGGGCATATACAATGTTGGCCGTTATACTATTATGAGTCAACATGACGCCCTTGGAGAAACCTGTGGTGCCGCTGGTATAGATGATGGCAAAAAGCGTGTCGTTGGAAGGCGGCATGCAGCTAATCTTGCTTTTGTCAGGAGGATTGGTTCGCAGGGCGTTGAATTTTACGATGTGATCGGCATCGGAATTGTAACGGGTAAATCGGGCAGTAAAGTCCTCTAGAGATATCGCTATCCTGAGCCTGGGCATGGCCGAAGGATCAAGATTTTCCCATAAAGAATCAGAGACAAAGAGTAAGCAACTTTCGGAGTGATTAACCAGGTGATGTAACTCATTAGCTGTAAAATTGGGTAAGATTGGCACAACCACTGCCCGGTAAGTAATTACCGACAAATAGCTAATGGCCCAGTGCCTGGAATTTTTACCATATATGGCTATTTTATCCCCTTCTTTGATTCCCAGTCTTTTATATAAATGATGGAGATAGTAAAGATGATTGGCTACTTCGGCATAAGTGTAACTTTGACCTCCATAATCGGTAAATGCTGTATGATCCCAGTTAGCAAGCATGCTCTCCTTGGCCAATGCCACATACGATTCTTTCATCATATCAATCAATGGGTTGGTTTGGTTGTTTCTGCTAAATTATTAAAAAACAGTGAATCCTGCAAGCTTTTTAAACTATCTTATTTTGCAATGCATAAAGCATCATTTCGGAATTGTTTTTTAATCCCGTCTTTTCAATGATTTTGGAGCGGTAGGTGCTTATAGTTTTTACGCTTAGATTGAGGAGTGCAGCTATTTCTGAAACGGTCTTTCCCAGGGCAATCTGCCGAAACACCTCGAATTCTCTTTCCGAGAGAATGTCCTTTATGGTCGCAGGTTTACCAGTCTGTGTGACAGTTTCGGCCAGGAGGTCGGCCAACGATCCGCTGATATATTTTTTCCCCAGCATAATTTTACGTACTGCTCTGACTAGTTCTTTTGCACTGGATGATTTACTGATGTATCCGTCTGCACCGGCTTTTATCATTCGAATTCCAAATTGCTCTTCCTCGTACATACTCACTACCAGAATCTTTACATCCTGATTATCAGACTTTAGCTTTTGTATGGTTTGCTGACCCGTACCTTCTGGCATATTGAGATCGAGAATTAATAATAAAGGGGTATTTTCTTTTTTTACGAGGGCTAATGCTTGTGCATGCGTTGATGCTTCCCGAATAATGGCTGTGGGAAAAGCCTCCGAAAGGATCTTACAAAAACCTGATCTCACCATGTCGTGGTCATCAGCAACGATGATTGTAAAGCCTTTAGTATCCATGAGATTATCCTATGAATTGATGGGAAATTCTAGTTTGATACTGGTCCCTTGGCCCGGAATCGAATTAACCCAAAGCTTACCGCCCATAATTTCGGCCCTGTCAAACATTCCGGTAATTCCTACATGCACGTTCTCTTCCTGCTCTTCCAAATTAAATCCCTTCCCGTTGTCGCTAATCGTCAATTGAGCCTTATCGCTTTCACGTATCAAGTTTATTAATACCTCCGTAGCTCCACTGTGTTTGATTATGTTGGTGAAACTCTCCTGCACAATGCGATAAACATGTATGGCATGGGGAAAATCGTAGGGGATTTCTTCTATATCTGGAAGCTGAGTGCTGATTTTTATTTTAGTTCGCTGAGAGAGTTGTGATAAAAGCCATTGTAAGGAAGGTATGGGTCCCAGATGATCGAGCAAGGGAGGGTGAAGCTCAGAAGATACTCTTCTTACAATATCAGTGGCTATTTCAAGGGCTGATTTCATTTGTCCTGTCAATGAGCGAATTTCAGGACTGCGCGTAATTTTGCTAATCGAATTCAGGTCGAGTTGCACCACAGTGAGTAGCTGGCCCAGCTCATCATGCAATTCGTGGGCTATGCGTTTACGTTCCGCTTCAAGCATGCCTTGCGACTTCTGGTAAAGTTTACGCAACTTTTTGCGGCTCTTTGAGAGTTTTTCCTCAGTTAGTTTTTGATGTGTTATATCCTGAATGGTTCCGCTGATTCGTTCAGTTTTCCCTGACTGGATTATGGGCTTGCCCATGATGCGCACCCATTTTTTTCTATTTTTCCATGTGTTGATTTCGCATTCCACGAAAAATTCCTGACCCTGGGTTTTCGCTCTTTCGAAAAGGGTTAGAATTTGATTTAGCGTTTCTTCAGAATATATCTTGCGCATTACTTCCATACCCTTCTCATTCCAGGAGGGTGGAAATTCATATATATCAAAAAGCTGAGGTGACCAATAAAACTTATTGCTTTGTATATTGTAGCTCCATCCTCCAAAGTTTCCTATTCTGGCAGATTCATCCAGTAAACGATATGCCAACAACAGCTCTTCTTCCAGGTTTTTTTGTTGGGTGATATCGCGGGCAATGCCTTCAATGGCAATCAGGGTGCCATCCTCGTCGAATACAGGTGTGTTTTTCTGTTCTGAATATATGATCTGCCCGTTTTTGTGAATCCATCGCAGGATAGCTGGCTTAAGTTCGTCGCCTGGTTTCAATTCCAGGAGTTGACTGAGAAGCTGCCTATCGTCTGGATGCACAAGCTTAAACCCAAGGGATGGATCGGCATAATGTTCCTCGGGAGTATAGCCAATAATGCGAGTAGACGAAGGACTTACATAGGAAAAGTGTGGATAAGGTTGTAAGTCGTATCTGTAAATCAAATCGACTGCATTCTCGGTTAAATGCCTGAATTTTCTTTCACTCTCGGCCAGGGCCTTTTCTACCTCTTTTCGCTGGGTGATATCGCGGTTTACCGATATATATCCCGTAATTTTTCCTTTCTCATCACGAATTGCATGCGTATTCACCTCTACAAATATTTTTTTCCCACTTCGGGTCTTTTGCAGGGTCTCTACCCTGAGTGTGCCTGTTTCACGGAGTCTTCCTATCGCTTCTTCTCTACTCATTTCAAGAAAATGAGTGTCCATGAGTTCTTGCCCTCTCTTTCCAATGGCTTCTTGGGCCGGGTACCCATAGATAAGCTCAGCTCCGCGATTCCAGTAGTTGATTACAAAATTTTCATCGGAGGCTAGTAGCGCATCATTGGTGTATTCTGAAATTAGGCGGAAAAATTCGGGGTTGAATGGCATGGAAGGAAGGAGGGTTACCAATAGGCCGCTTCCTGTCCATGCTGACCAGGTTTTAAAAAAGCATATTTCGTTTTCTGGTAAAATGTTTCCTTTAAATTCCAATTTGGCTATAACTACCAGTGATTCTGCTGGGTGCAGGCGGTCGAAAATCTCTTTGAGTGTTTTTTTTCGTTCTGGAAATGAGCTACGATATCTTTTTCAGCCCCCTTTGCTTCTTGTATGGCTGTGAATGAGTCGCCTGTTGCTTTACTTATCCAAATAATAGACCCATGCCTATCACTAACCCACATGGCCAAGTGCGCAGAATCTGCCAACCACTGCAGGACCTGCAAAACAGGTTCTTTCATACAACTTTTTTGTGTCGTTAAATTAACTCAATTTTACGGTTTTTGGTAAGATTCCTGCAAAAAATGTTTAACTATCCTCATTAAACATTACAATACTCTGTGTCTTTCTGCATCTCAATTTCTTCTTACTAAATTTTGCTTGTCACTATGGGATAGAATTATGTAATTCAAATGGCCCCACTCTCAATCATTCGCACGATGTATTCAATCTGGGCATCTTTGCCGTAAGGGTCGTATTTTTCTTTGAGGTCGTATCCAAAAATCCGGGCAAATCCCTGCCAGAAAAACGCCATGAACCGCCCCTTAAGGTCTCTTATCAGTTCGTAGGATGAATTACCTGTCTGACGATCAAGTAGTTTAAGAAGAATTTTTCCTTGAGAATAGGTGAGACTTTTAAGTTCGTCGGCATACTTCTCGTTGAGCTCTTTTTCCACTTGCTTAAGATAAAGCTTACGCTCTTTGTCCGATCTGGCATTTAATAGCAAGCTTTCGTACTGCCTAAACTTAACTCCTGCCAGGTGAGCATAGGGATATACCTTTTTCACATTCCGTACCAGTTTTTCCCAATGTCGCTGGTCTGACTTGCTATGAAAGACGGGTAATCCGTATATTTCAACCTCCTTGAGTTCTATATAAGGAATAGTGTCACCGTCCAACACTTTGGCCAAAACAATGAAACCTCCCTGCTGCTGAGCAAAGGCTGGCAAGGAAATCAATATAGCCCAAAATAAGGTTAGGTGCTTAAACATAGCTATCGAAATGCTTGTCAAAAAGTATGCCTGGTTTATTAATGCAAAATTAGCGCAATTTCTTGCCAAAGTTGCGGAATAATGCCTACCTTTGCATGCTTTTTAAAAAAATTTAAGAAATAGGCATAATTATCTTTTAATCAATAAAATAAAGAAATGAATAGGGTATTAGTTGCTACAGGTGGAGGAGATTGCCCTGGATTGAATGCGGTAATCAGAGCCATAGTGAAGCGTGCTGCCAAAGAAAAAAACTGGGAAGTGGTGGGTAGTATAGAGGCTTTCAATGGGGTACTTCGCGAACCCACGGAAATTATCGTTCTTGATGAAAAAGCCGTTGCAGGTATTCATTACCAGGGAGGTACTATTTTGGGAACAACCAACAAGGGAGGGCCTTTTGCCTGGCCCGTGAAACGCAAAGATGGTACCTGGGAAGAAGTGGACCGCAGCGATGAGATGATTCGTAAGCTGCAATACCTAGGTGTTGATGCAGTTATAAACATTGGTGGTGAAGGTTCTCAGGCAATTTCGCAGGCTCTTTATGAGAAAGGACTCAATATCATCGGCGTCCCCAAAACCATCGACAACGACCTGGTAGGAACGGACTCTACTTTCGGTTTTCAGACAGCCGTTCAGATCTGTACCGAAGCAGTGGATAAACTCGTGACTACGGCAGCCAGTCACAACCGCATCTTAATTCTTGAGGTCATGGGCCGCTATGCGGGTTGGATTGCCTTGAATACCGCAGTGGCCGGAGGTGCCGAAATATGCCTGATCCCTGAAATTCCTTACGACATTAACAAGGTGATGGAAAAAATCGAATCGCGTTTCAACAAAGGACGTGGCTTTACTATTATTGTGATGTCAGAAGGTGCACGCCCCATAGGCGGTGACTTCGCCCGCAAAGAAACCGGTGAAGTGGGTTATCACAACGTAAAGCTCTCAGGAGCAGCCGAGCGACTAATGAATGAACTGAAAGCCGTGGGTTGCCCCTACGATATCCGCTACACTGTGTTGGGCCATGTTCAACGTGGAGGCGTGCCTATTGCCTACGACCGTGTATTGGCTTCTCAGTTCGGAGTAAAAGCCATGGAGCTGGTTATCGAAGGGCGATTTGGTGAAATGGTTTCCTACCAGCATCCTTATATCACCTCCATCCCTCTGAAGGATGCCATTAAACGCTACAACTTTGTTGACCCCGATACAGCTCTGATCAAAACCGCCAGGGGCTTAGGTATTAGCTTCGGCGATTGATTGAGTTTTTTCTTTCCAGATGCAATATACGTAAAGCGCTGATTTCGGTCAGCGCTTTTTTATTATATTGAAATCATCGAGATGTTTTAAAGTATTATACTTTGGGCCTTCTGAGGAGCAATGAATGGAATTGACTCAGACAACCTGCTAATTTGAATCAAATCAGAATTCAGGCTTAGATTACAAAGAATAGAATGGCGAAATAATGGCAGATACTGCCTCCCAGCACAAAGAGGTGCCAGATTCCATGCCCAAAAGGTATTTTTTTTACCAGATAGAAGACGACCCCCAACGAATAGCTTAGCCCTCCGGCAACCAGCCACCACAAACCACCTGTTGGCAGGTTGTTGATAAGGGGTTTTATGGCAATAATTACCAGCCAACCCATCATAAGATAAATGACGGCTGATAGCGTGCGAAGCTTCTTGGTGTACCAGAACATTTTAAATAAAATTCCGGCAATTGCCATGGCCCAGATGGCTCCGAAAATACTCCATCCCCAGGGGCCTCTTAAGGTTACCAGCATGAAAGGTGTATAGGTGCCGGCAATGAGTATATAAATGGCTGCATGATCCATTTTGTTGAAGAACACCCTCTTACGTCCGCCAAATGCATGATAAAGGGTAGAGGAAGTATACATGAAAATGAGGCTGGCTCCAAAAATAACGGAAGAAACGATTTTCCACGGATCCCCCGTAAAAGCCGCAAATATTACCATTATTACCAGCCCTGCAATGCCCAACCCTGCTCCAATACCATGCGAAACAGAATTAAAAACCTCTTCCGCAAAAGAATAACGACGATTTGATAGGCTCATATCAGGCTACTTTTAGTCGGTGGATACCGGAAGCTTCAAATTTTTCGCGGGCAAAATCGAGGGTGATCCTCAACGCTGAGGGGAGGTTACCCGTGGGTGCCTCAAACATCAAGTCTTTGAGGATGCTTTCCATTATCGAGCGAAGACCCCTGGCTCCCAGGCGAAATTCAATGGACTTTTCAACCACAAAATCCAGCACTTCCTCGTCAAAGCTCAGGTGAATATTGTCCATCTCGAAGAGCTTAATGTATTGCTTAACCAGGGCATTTTTGGGTTGTGTAAGAATGTTTTTGAGTGCTGAACGGTCGAGAGGGTGGAGGTGACAAACCACAGGAAACCGTCCTACCAGTTCAGGAATCAGACCAAAAGCCCTTAAATCTGGGGGCGATACATATTGCAACAAATTTTCCCTGTCAATTTCTGTGTAAGGCGATTTGTTATACCCTATAGTGTTGGTTCTTAGCCTGCTGGCAATTTTTTTATCAATACCGTCGAAAGCACCTCCGGCAATGAACAAGATGTTCTGGGTATTTACTTGTATAAACTTTTGCTCAGGGTGCTTACGACCACCCTGCGGAGGAACGTTTACTATGCTTCCTTCCAGCAGTTTTAATAGGGCCTGTTGAACTCCTTCACCCGATACATCGCGGGTGATACTCGGATTATCGCTTTTTCGGCTGATTTTATCTATCTCATCAATGAACACGATGCCCATTTCTGCAGCGGCCACGTCATAATCGGCAGCCTGAAGCAGACGCGCCAGAATGCTTTCCACATCTTCGCCCACATAGCCTGCTTCGGTAAGCACCGTAGCGTCTGCTATACAAAAAGGTACATTCAACAGCCGCGCAATGGTGCGCGCCATCAAGGTTTTTCCCGTACCCGTTTCCCCTACAAAAATGATATTCGATTTCTCGATTTCTACCTCGTCGGCCTCCTTCTGATTGAGCGGCTGACTGATACGTTTGTAGTGATTGTAAACAGCTACTGAAAGCACTTTCTTGGCTTCCTCCTGCCCAATCACATAATTATCGAGATAAGCTTTTATTTCAGCGGGTTTATAAATCTTTCGCGGCGCTTGTTTTTTGGTCTTGCGGTTGCTCAGTTCCTGCTGCACGATTTCGGAAGCCTGCTCCACACATTGATCGCAAATGTGGGCTGTAACCCCCGAAATCAACAGGTTTACCTCCTGTCTGCTTCTGCCGCAAAACGAGCACCTTTCTATCTGTTTGGCCATAGGATGGTATAAAGGTTACACCATAAGCCGGAAGCTGAGTTTTGAGTACCTGGTGTCGTATTTACTAGCTGTTTTGGGTAGAATACAACCCAGTTGATACCACTCAACTCCCGCTCAAATTACTTAAAATTATTTTTTCTTTTCCCTGATTAGAACTTCATCAATCATGCCATATTCTTTGGCTTCTTCGGAGGTCATCCAGTAGTCGCGATCAGCGTCCTGCCAGATTTTTTCGTAGGGTTGTCCGCTGTGATTGGCAATGATTTCGTAAAGTTCTTTTTTAAGTTTCTGAATTTCACGGGCCGTGATTTCAATGTCAGAGGCCTGTCCCTGGGCACCACCCATGGGTTGGTGAATAAGAATACGACTGTGCTTGAGCGCTGTGCGCTTGCCTTTGGCCCCAGCACACAACAATACTGCGCCCATCGAGGCGGCCATGCCCGTGCAAATGGTGGCTACATCGGCGGCTATGTACTGCATGGTGTCGTAAATCCCCAGTCCTGCATACACCGATCCACCGGGTGTGTTAAGGTAAATCTGGATATCCTTCCTCGAATCTACACTCTCCAGGAAGAGCAGCTGGGCCTGAATAATATTGGCAACGTAATCGTCGATGGGTACGCCTAAAAAGATAATCCGGTCCATCATCAAACGTGAAAAGACGTCCATGGTAGCAATATTGAGTTGTCTTTCTTCGATGATGGTGGGCGAAATGTAGTTATTGCTTATGGAAATATACTTTTCCAGGGCAAGCGGGCTGATACCCTTATGACGGGTTGCATATTTGAAGAATTCATCGTTGTTCATGGCTATCGGTTTTTAATATAAGTTTCAACCATTTGAAGTTTCGTACTCTGCCGGTGTTTCGCTAGCTGGTTCGGAATGCTTTTGAAATGATTTAAAGTATTGATCGATGGTCTGTTCGGTAATGTTCACCGGTGTATTATCGCGCAGATATTCCACCAGTTTTTCTTCAACGACTTCGTTGTAAACTTTTTTGGCCTGGTCTTCCGATTTCAGCATGTCGGCAGCCAGGGCATCGAGACGGGCATCGCCCTCCGGGGTATTTCTGAGGAACCCAAAGTAATTTTCAATCAAGTCTCGTTTCATTCGGTCGCGAAGGTCGGTCTGTGTAATTTCGAGATTTCCTTTCTCACGCAGCTTGGCCTCAATGAGTTCCCAACGTATGCCTTTTGCATATTTTTTCTCATATTCTTTCTCCACCTCTTCGGCTGAGAGTTTTCCTTCGGAATTTGAAATCAACCAACGCTTGAGAAACTCGTCGGGCAGGGGAATATTATGCGTTTCTATGATTTGGTCGCTCACCTGGTTGAGGAATCGTTGGTCAGCAATGCGCTGAATCCACCCTAGCTGTATTCTCTGGGCTACCTGTGCCCGAAACTCTTCTACCGTCTGAATGTTGTCGTTGGGGAAAATCTTGTTGAAAAGCTCAGGATTCAACTCTGGAAGTATCTCGGTTTTTACCGTTTCCACGACAAAATAGAGCTTATCCAACAGTTCGTTAGCTTTTTGCTCATCAATCTCTGCAAATTCTGCCAAAGCTTTGGCTGATGAGGCCTTGAAAGGAACCTTGTCTCCCGATTTTAAACCGATAAAAGTTGATTTTGCATCCGGGGCAATCACGTTGCTGTGAAGATGAAGGGCCCTTTTTACGCTAAATCCATCTTCAGCTGTATTACCCTCCTCATTCACTTCCATGAGAGCCCCTTCCAAAATGCTATTTTCATCGCTGATTTCACTATCTTCTACCGTGGCAAACTGATGCCTGTAATTGGCAATTTCTTTATCAATGTCTTCTTCTCCGGGAATAATTCGGACATAGTTAATTCCCTCAAGGACATCCACGTTGAGTTCAAAAGTGGGAGCCAGCCCTATATCAAACAGAAACTCATGTTCACTTTCGGTTTCCGGGTCGAAGGGTTTACTGTCTTTTCCTGCCAGCGGATAACCCAAAAGATCGAGCTGATTTTCGTCGATATATTTCTGCAGTGCATCACCCAGCATTTTGTTTACCTGCTCCATGACAACTGCCTGTCCGTAAAGCCTTTTAACATGCCCCATGGGCACCTTGCCTTTACGAAAGCCGGGCAGCACCATGTCTTTCTGTAGCTTTTTAAGTTCTTTTTCCGCGTTTTCGAGGTAGTCTTCCCTGGTTACTTTTACGCGCAGTTGTGCGCTCAGTTCGTCCTTGTTTTCTCTGATGATTTCCATTGATTTACAGAATTATCTTTAAAGGGTGCAAAATTACGAGTTTTTTGGAATTAATACTTCACAGTGTATTTGAATGGCTTAAGAGCAGAATTCTGAATAAGAATAATGAGGTTCGTAAAAATCAAGACTGTTTGAGTGTTACCCCATAAAACATAAAGAGCAGCCCAAAATCATTGGGGCTGCTTGGGGATTTGAAGTTTGTTAAAGAATTTCCTGAGCTTCGCTATTCGCTGATGGACTTGATGATATGGCTCAAACGCTCCATCCCTTTTTCAGCGCACTCTTCTAAATCAGAGTATAATTTCTTGAAGAAGAGTTTGATCTGAGCTGGATTGTCTTTTCCCGGAATGTGGCTCAGGCGTGAAATCAACTCATCGCGCGAATCGATGAGATATTCCAGAAGGTCTAACAGTTCATTGTCTTTTTTCCCGTGGTGCAGGTGCATTACATTGAGTGTGTCGGTAATGATTTCCGCCAGGGTGTATTCAATATCCTTTTTAGCATCTTTGCGGCTAGCCATCATTCAATCGATTTAAAAATTTCTATAAAGGTAGGGTAAATCCGGGAAATAAAAAAAGTGCGGATGGAGGGACTCGAACCCACACGCCTTTCGGCACCAGATCCTAAGTCTGGCTCGGCTACCAATTACGACACATCCGCAATTCGGGCAGGCAAAATTAGTAGTTTAAAGGTTCATGAGCAAATCTCATTCCAACTAAGGTTGGAGAGAAATTAGTCGATAATTCTGACGTTCAGGTTATTAATTATTCTACAGAATCAAAATTTTGAAAAAATTATAGTGCTGAAAATCTTGTGCGGGTATTATGGTAATTTTGAATTATGATTCAAAAGGCTTTTAAAGTTATAATGCTGGCATTGGTGAGGTTTTATCAGTATGGCATTTCGCCATACAAACCTCCCACCTGCCGTCATATACCCACCTGCAGTGCATACGCATTTGAGGCCATCCAACGCTTTGGCCCTTTACGGGGAGGTGTTCTGGCTACCAATCGTATCCTACGATGCCATCCCTGGGGTACCCATGGTTTCGATCCCGTACCTGTAATTTGGATCCATAAATTTTATATTAACAAGCGCAAGTCTTGCAATCGTCTTAAAAATCATACCTATGACCCAAATTCTCAATAAAACGGCATTAATAACCGGAGGTTGTTTAGGTATAGGTCTGCTCACCGGTCAATTATTACTTGAAAGGGGGCTGGGGCGGCTTATTGTATGGGACCTTCATACGGCCGATGCCTTGAGTAAATTGGACCCCCAAGGCCATTATAAGGATAAGATCGCAGTGGATGCTGTGGACATTTCCCAGGTTGACCAGGTAACTCTTCTTGTGGAGAAATATTCGAGAGAGGGCATAGTCCCTGATATTTTAATCAATAATGCAGGGATAGTGGTAGGAAAATATTTTGTAGACCACTCCGTGGAAGATATTCGTAAAACTTTAGATGTCAATGTTTTTGCCCATATGCTGGTAACGCGGCTATGGTTGCCTGAGATGATGAAAAAGGAAAAGATACACCTGGTTAACGTCGCTTCGGCAGCCAGCTATATAGGCAATCGGAAAATGTCGGTTTATGCTGCCAGCAAGTGGGCCATGCATGGATGGAGCGATTCCCTGCGGCTGGAGCTGGCATCCGTTTCTTCTGATTTCAAGGTGTCACTTATCAATCCCTTTTACATTCGTACGGGAATGTTTGAGGGGGTAAAGTCGGGCTGGTGGTTGCCTATCCTGAAACCTGAGAAAGTGGCCCGGGCGATCGTTAGGGCCATTGAGCACAACCAGCGGGTGGTGCGTATGCCCTTCCTGGTCAGATTGACCCCTGCCCTCAGAGGGCTTCTTCCTCTGCCTGTTTTTGATAGCATAGCCGGGCTGCTGGGTGTTTATAAAACCATGGATTCATTCATTGGGAGGGATAAATAATGGAAGCAATGCAAACAATTTTCGATAAACAGCGGGCTGCTGCTCTCCGCGGCGATTTATTACCCCTAAAGAAAAGAAAGGAAATGCTGCGCACTTTACGCCGTGTGCTCAAAAGTAACCTTCCTTTACTCGAAAAAGCAATATATCAGGATTTTGGCAAATCGGCTTTTGAGACGTATGCTACCGAACTAGCTCTCATTTTTGATGAGATACAATTGAATCTCGATTACATGGATGAATGGGCCTCTGTGCGAAAGGTACCTCATGGCCTGGCCCATTTTCCGGGTCGAAGCCGCATTTATCCTGAACCTTATGGAAATGTGTTGATTATAGGAGCCTGGAATTATCCCTATCAGCTTTCGCTTGCCCCTGCAGTACCTGCACTCTCGGCAGGAAATTGCGCCATAATTAAGCCTTCCGAATTGGCTCCCCATTCATCAGCCGCCATGGCTCAACTCATTAATGAAAATTTTCCGCCCGAAATCTTTCATGTGGTGGAAGGGGGAATCGACGAAACTCAGTATTTGCTTCATCTTCCGTTTAATAAGATTTTCTTTACCGGGTCACCCCGTGTGGGTAAGTTTGTGATGAAGGCTGCGGCTGAAAACCTCATTCCTGTTACCCTCGAATTGGGGGGTAAAAGCCCTTGCATCGTCATGCCCGACGCAAATCTCTCGCGGGCAGCCCAGCGTATTGCCTGGGGAAAATTTCTCAATGCAGGACAAACCTGCATCGCTCCCGACTTTCTCTTAGTACATACGCAGGTTAAAGAAAAATTTTTGCAGAAACTTATAAGCGCTACTGAAAAAAACCTGGGACCCGATCCCTTCACCAGCGAAGCCTATGTGCGCATTATCAATACCAGGAACTTTGAACGCCTGCAATCGCTCATCGATCCTGATAAAATATACCACGGAGGACGTATGAACGCTGCTGAACGGTTCATGGGGCCTACTATTCTCACTGGTATCACCTGGGATGATCCCATTATGCAGGATGAAATTTTTGGACCCCTTTTACCTGTTATAGAATTTGATGATATTCATGATGTTATACGAAAGCTGCAAACCCTGCCCAGCCCCCTGTCGCTTTACCTGTTTACCTCCTCGCGCCGGCTTCAACGCGAAGTCATTCAAAAACTCAAATTCGGAGGAGGTTGCATCAACGATACCATCATGCATATTGCCAATTCCTACCTGCCTTTCGGTGGAGTGGGGCAGAGCGGTATGGGAGCCTATCATGGAGAAGAAGGTTTCCGCACTTTCACCCATTATAAAAGCGTAATGCACAAAGCCAACTGGTTTGAGCCTCCGGTAAAATATCCCCCTTATTCTAAATTTAAACTTTGGTTAATACGGCGTCTGATGGATTAATCCCATGACGACCAGCCATCATTCCACAGGCAGCCGATATGTCGTAGCCCCTCGATTTACGAATGGTAACCCTTAATCCATAGGTATTCAACACCTGCCGGAAAGCTTCCACCTCTTCCATCGTCGGGGGGTGATAGGGTTTTCCGGGGATATAGTTATAGGGTATGAGATTAATATGCGCTGGAAGATGACTGATAAGGCTGCCCAGAGCCCGGGCATGTTCTCCACTGTCGTTGTAATGCTTTATCAGTAAATATTCAAATGAAAGTCTTCTTTTTTTGCGGAATGATGTTTTTTCGAGTACCGAAATGATATCGCGCAGGGGATGGCGTCGTTCGGCCGGAATGATTTCGGCGCGCTGCTCCGAAAACGGGCTATGCAGGCTGATGGCTATGTTGCAGGTTTGCTCATGGCAAAGCCTCTCCAGCGCTGGCAGAATACCTATGGTGCTTACAGTAATATTTCGCGCAGCCAACGAAAAACCCCAGTGCGCCGCCAGTATAGAAAGAACCCGACTTAGCGTCTCATAATTGTCAAGAGGTTCGCCCATGCCCATGAAAACAATATGAGTAAAAGGCTTCTCAATCGATAGAAGTTGCGAGATAACTTCAAAAGCCGTCAGATTTGACCTGATGCCCAGCGTGCCGGTCATGCAAAATTTGCAACCGAATCTGCAGCCCGATTGGGTGGAAAGGCATACCGTCTGACGTTTGACGTCAGGAATCCAGGCTGTCTCGAAAGGGTAACCTTCGCTGGTCTTAAAAAGCCATTTCTCGGTTCCATCACCCGAAATTTCTTTGTACAGAGGCATCAAAATTTGGGTGTGGAACATTTCTTCAAGTAATTGCCGGAGTTTTTTGGGATATTCTTCCAGGGTCTCCAGACTGCGCTGACCATGACTGTAAAAATGAAGCAGCAACCGGGCCGCATTGTAGGCATGATAACCCCAACGATTAAATACATCCTCGATATCAGAGAGATGCATTCCAGCCAGCGGTATTTTGGGGGGCAATACTTCCATAGTGCAAAGGTTGGGTACAAAATTAGGCATAACCCTTTTGTGGTTATTCCCCTTAATTTTTTTGATGGGTAATCCCAATTTGAGCCATAGCTTGCAAAGTAAAAGCCTGAGAGAATTTGAATTTCAGGCCCGTATCATTCTTTCGCTGGACTTCCACGCTCTCATCGTTTGGGTTTACAGGGCTATAATCCCTACCTGTGCCATGGCCTACTACTTCTGTTGAAAGGATATGGCCTGGAGGATAAGCAAAGCCTGGGGGTACATTTTATTCCTGCATGAGTTCTTAAAGCCCTCAATTTTACTTTCCATCCTGCCTCCTACCTGTGTTCTTCGCATTTACTTCCTGTTCTTAGCAGTTAAATCTCTCATTTATAAATTTTTGAAGGATGTTAGAAGGGTCAATATTCGAAGATGGTACGAACTAGGTACAAACAAAACCCGAATAAAACCCATTAAAAATATGATTATCAGCTGTTTATAAAGATAAGTGCTTATTTTAAAATCTGACATCTTATCAGTCGTTATTTTAA
>JBMFOU010000039.1:0-19147 GCA_049969475.1 Bacteroidales bacterium
AGTTTAGTGTTTGTGATAAACCAAAACTGCAAAAAGAGCGGGGATGACATTGTATTGTCCCCGCTCTAAATTTTTATCGGACAATAGTGTTTACTTATAAAAAATTTGTGATTCTAAATAATTTAAGAGAATTGCTTAAGAAAAATAGCGATAGATAGTTTCGGGGCTGGATTTATTCCTCAATTGTTTGTCTTTTCTATTAACGCTCCAGGG
The DNA here is from genome assembly GCA_049969475.1 of Bacteroidales bacterium. GTDB lineage: Bacteria > Bacteroidota > Bacteroidia > Bacteroidales > TTA-H9 > UBA2030. Next base: position 214 of record JBMFOU010000039.1, read on the forward strand.
TATGCTAAGAATATATATAAATAATTCTGATGGTGGCTTTTTTAACTACCTTTGCACCCTTTTTTGTACAAACCATGACAGAAATCAGAAATATTGCCATCATTGCCCATGTGGACCATGGGAAGACTACCCTGGTAGACCGTATTTTGCACCAAGTCAAGTTATTTAGGGATAATCAACAACCGGGTGAGTTAATTCTCGATAGTAACGATCTGGAACGCGAGCGGGGAATAACCATATTAGCTAAAAATGTGTCGGTAAGATATAAAGGAGTTAAAATCAATGTGATAGATACTCCTGGCCATGCTGATTTTGGCGGCGAGGTTGAACGCGTATTGAACATGGCCGATGGGGTTCTGCTGGTGGTAGATGCATTTGAGGGCCCCATGCCTCAGACCCGTTTTGTCTTGGAGAAGGCCCTGCAGCTCGATCTGAAACCCATTCTGGTTATTAACAAGGTAGACAAACCCAACTGCGATCCGGAATGGGTTCAGGAACAGGTGTTTGACCTGATGTTTTCATTGGGAGCCAGCAACGACCAATTGGATTTCCCTACGATTTTTGGTTCGGCCAAGCAAGGCTGGATGTCGGATGACTGGCAAAAACCCACCCAGGATGTAAGTACCCTGCTTGATACCATTATCAGGCATATTCCTCCTCCCCGGGTAGCGGAAGGCCCCTTGCAATTAATGATTACTTCCCTCGACTACAGTAGTTATCTGGGACGTATTGCCGTGGGCAGGGTTTCCAGGGGCAGTATCCAGGCTGGCCAGGAGGTGGCTGTTATCCGCCGCGGTGGTTCAATGTATAAATCTAAAATCAAAGAGCTCTATGTTTTTGAAGGTCTGGGAAAAGAACGTTTAAAAACTCCCGTGCAAGCAGGCGATATTGTGGCTCTCTTGGGTCCTGAAGAATTTGATATTGGCGATACAATTGCCGATGCTGAAAATCCAGAGGCCATGCCCCCCATTAAAGTTGATGAGCCGACCATGAATATGTTATTTACCATCAACAACAGCCCGTTTTACGGTAAGGAAGGGAAATTTGTAACCTCGCGTCACATCTACGAACGGCTCATGCTTGAGACCCAGAAAAATTTAGCGCTAAGGGTGGAGGAAACCGGTTCTCCTGATAGCTGGCTGGTATACGGACGAGGTGTGCTGCATCTGTCGATACTTATAGAGACCATGCGCCGCGAAGGGTACGAGTTTCAGGTAGGTCAACCCCGGGTAATTATTCGCGAAATTAACGGCGAAAAACATGAACCTATCGAATACCTGTCTATTAACGTTCCTGAAGAATTCAGCGGAAAAGTGATCGACCTGGTTACCCAACGCAGAGGTGAAATTGAAGGTATACAAAACCGCAATGAGCGGGCTTACCTCGAGTTCAGCATTCCTGCCCGGGGGTTGATCGGTTTAAGAAATCAATTGCTTACAGCCACCGAAGGTGAAGCCGTGATTGCACATCGGTTTAAAGGTTTTGAACCCTGGAAAGGCGATATACCCGGACGTCGCAATGGGGTACTTGTTGCTATGGAGACAGGGGAAGCCATTGCCTATTCAATTGACCGGTTGCAGGATAGAGGAACCTTTTTCATCGACCCAGGTGAGGCCATCTATGCTGGTCAGATATTGGGAGAACACATACGCAATGAGGATTTGTTGGTTAACGTGATATTAACTAAGAAGTTGAGTAACGTGCGGGCAGCCGGAAGCGATGAAAAGATGATGATTGCGCCCCCTCGTCGTTTCTCACTCGAAGAAGCTTTGGAATACATCGAGGCGGATGAATATGTGGAGGTTACTCCCCAGTCCATCCGCATGCGCAAAATAATTCTCGATCACAACGAACGAAAAAGAGCCGAACGCGCCTGACAATTATTAATTTTTTTACATTCGTGCCGTAATAACTCATACGGCATGAAGTTACTACGCTACCTTTCGGGGCATTTATATGAGCTGAGCAAGGCGGCTACTTTTGGGGCGGCTCTTCTTTTTATCCTCTGGGTTTTTCCCCGTGAAGGAAGGTTTAAATACGATTACCGCCAGGGCAAACCCTGGATGCACGAAGACCTTATCGCACCTTACGATTTTCCTATTCTTAAACCTAAAGAGGAACTCGAAAAACAAAAGGCCAGGCTCCTGGCTACCCGTCCCCTGTTTTTCCGAATCGACCCCTCAGTTTACCCTGCACGGCGCGAGATTATCGCTCAAAGCTTGCTCGACTTTATGGGTTTACAGGCTGTTGATACCCTGCGCAATAATCAGCCGGTGGTAAGTCTCATTCGTGAGGCCCTGATCATTGCAGATACCTTGTTTTCCCGGGGTATTATTCAGGTTGTGCCTGAAATCAGCGATTTACCCCCTGAAGCTACTATTCATTTGGTTATTAACAATAAAAGTCGCACAGTTCCTTTACATCGTTTTTATACTATTCTATCAGCCGATGAATATATTATACGTAAGCTAAAATCTTTTCCCCGCGAACTCAGACCCCAGCTCAAGCTAGCCCTTGAAATGGGGCTTACACATAACATCTTTTTCGACCGGCAACTTACCGAAAAAACTACAGAGGAATTGTTGGCTACCTTACCTGATTATCAAGGTATGGTGCAGCAAGGAGAGAAAGTGATATCCCAGGGGGAGGTGGTTACTGCCGAGCGATTTCAAGTACTCGAATCGTTAAAAGCCGAAGCAGAAGCCCGGGCACAAAATCCTAAAGCCCGATTGGCTATTTTTGTAGGGCAGTTTATTTTGATTAGCCTGGCCCTGTTAGTCCTGGCCCTATTCCTGTATATCTTCCGGCCTGCAGTTTTTGCTGACAACCGTAAGGTGGCCTTCATAATATTGATAATAGTGTTAATGACCGCTCTTACCTCGCTGGTCGTTACCCATCGCCCCTGGGCCCTCTACGCCATTCCACTTTGTCTGGTCCCTATTATCATTCGCATGTTTTTCGACACCCGTCTGGCCCTCTATGTGCATATCATTACAATGATTCTTACGGGGTTCCTGGTACCCAATAGTTTTGAGTTTGTCTTTCTTCAGCTCATTGCCGGTCTTATTGCTATTTTCAGCGTTGCTAACCTCCAGCGCCGTCAACAGTTTATCAGTACGGCCTTTTACGTTTTTTTGGCCTATTCAGTGGTTTACACCGGGCTTTATTTGATCCAGGAAGGCCGGTTTACAGGCCTGCGCTTCTTTAATTTCGCCCTTTTTGCCGGGGCTTCAGGCCTTTTACTTTTGGCCTATCCAGCCATTACCGTGTTGGAAAAGATATTCGGATTTGTAACTGATATAACCTTGTTGGAGCTGAGCGATACCAATCATCCGGTGCTTCGCGAAATCTCGTCCAAAGCTCCGGGTACGTTTCATCATTCTTTGCAAGTGGCCAATCTGGCTGAAGAGGTGATTCGCCGCATTGGTGGGAATCCCTTACTTGTGAGAGCCGGAGCCATGTATCACGACATCGGTAAAATCGATAATCCTATGTATTTTATTGAAAATCAATATACGGGATATAATCCACACGAAGAACTAACCCCGGAAGAGAGTGCTGAAATCATTCTTTCCCACGTGAGCAAGGGCATTGAAAAAGCCCGGAAATTGCGTTTACCCAGCCAAATTATCGACTTCATACGCACACATCATGGTACGAATAGGGTGGAGTATTTTTATCGAAAACATGTGCAGACCAGTAATGGCGGCGAAATAAATGAGGCTCAGTTTCGATACAGGGGTCCTGTGCCATTTTCTCGGGAAACGGCAGTGCTTATGATGGCCGATTCAGTAGAGGCTGCTACCCGCAGCCTTTCAAAACCCGACGAAGCTTCTATCAATACCATGGTTGACCGAATTGTAGATTCTCTGATGCATACCCATCAATTGGATAATGCTCCTCTATCCTTGAAAGATATTACTGAGGCCCGCAAAGTCCTCAAGTTACGCCTTTTGCATGTTTATCATATCCGCATTCCCTATCCTTCTTCCTGAAAACTGATTTTACCTGCCAGCCGTTCCAGATATTCACCAGCCCGGGGACCCTGGTTATACAATAAATCAAGCACACTTAGATTGGGAAGAAATCCATATTTGGGTGAGAAGGGCTGGAAATAAGGCTCTATACCTGCTTTCAATAAGATGGTTTCTTTTTTGGGATGAATACATTGGCGCAAATCAATGCATTGGGCTGGGGTTTCTTCAAACGAAACGGTTCGATGTATTACTGCATCGATTCGTAATATTTCCAGCAAATGTCTTAAAACCCTTAGGTTCCAATCCAAAAGCGACAAGTCATTGGTTTCGAAAAGAGCCTCCGTCACATCCCGATAATAGAGGAAAAAAGCGGAACGGTTGTAAGCGGTTTCTATAGCTCGCAGGTGATTGCGCTGCCAGGGCAACCTCTGGTCGAGCAATACCTGATGAATGGGGGTATGGTTTCCCTGAGGCCGTATAACAGGAATTACCATCATTTGCTTGTTTTCAGGGCCAGCTATGTAATACCGGTTGCGATAGCTTTGCCGGGCATAGGTTTCGCAAGCTTCAATCCATACCTCACGTTGGGCCGCAATAACAGCCATGTATTCAAGATTGGGAAAGCAGGCAGTGCTTAATAATACTTTCATTATCAAAGGAAAATTGGGGCAAAATTACTAAGAGCCCTTCAATGCGCAGAATTGGCACAACGACCCTATCGTTTGGGTGTATTTAAAAAATGCTTTTAATTTGTTGTTTCATCCTTTAATTCCTACCAAATGATACCTCGCATTGGGTTTGGTTACGATGTACATCGTTTGTCTGAGGGATACGAACTCTGGCTGGGTGGAGTCAGAATAGATTATCCACTGGGTGCGGTGGGGCATTCCGATGCCGATGTGTTGCTCCATGCCATCTGCGATGCACTTTTGGGTGCGGCTACCCTGAGAGATATTGGTTTTCATTTTCCCGACACCGACCCCCGTTACAAAGGAATTTCATCCCTTAGGCTACTCGAAAATGTTGGAAAACTATTGCAAGACAAAGGATATGCTGTGGGAAATATAGATTCTACCCTGGTTTTGCAAAAGCCTAAAGTTGCGCCTTACATTCCCTTTATGCAAGAAAACATTGCCGGGGCGTTGGGTATAGAGGTGGACCAAGTTTCGGTAAAGGCCACTACTTCAGAAGGGCTGGGTTTCGAGGGACGGCAGGAAGGGGTATCAGCCTATGCCGTTGCGCTCCTTTTCCGATAGAACAGGGGCGTTTTTGAGCCCAAAAAAACCGGACTTGGGGAAGTCCGGTTGGTTTGCTAAGAACTGGGTAAATTGAGTAAATTTAGTTTTTCAGGAGTATGTCTTCGATAGCTCTTTTAAGAGTGTCTTTGGGTAGAGCACCTACGGCCATTTGCGGCTGACCGTTTTTGGGGCAGAAAAGCATACTGGGAATGCTGCGGATGCCAAAAGCAGCAGCCAATTCTTGTTCTTCTTCAGTATCTACCTTATAGATGTTGATTTTTCCTGCATATTCCTTGGAAAGCTCTTCTAAAATGGGAGCTACTATTTTGCAGGGCCCACACCAATCGGCATAAAAGTCGATAATACAGGGGAGTTCGCCTTCAAATTTCCACTCGTTGTGTTTTTCATAATTGAATACTTTCTCAAGGAAAGTCTGTTTACTAAGATGTTCTAACATTGTTGCATTAGGGTTTTAAAGTTATTTATCAATTTTTCTTTTTTCCAAGCAGAAACTCGTTGATTACCTGCTCATAAGTCTCTTTGGGTAAAGCCCCGGTGGCCATCTGTGGCTTGCCTTCCATAGGGCAGAAAAGCACAGAGGGAATACTCCGTATGCCAAACACGGAGGATACTTCTCGTTCTTTATCTGTATTTACCTTGTAGATAACGATTTTGCCTTTGTATTTCTCGGCCAATTCGTCCATGATAGGAGCAACAAGCTTACAGGGACGGCACCAGTCAGCATAAAAGTCAACGATGCAGGGAACTTTGCCTTCGTATTTCCAGTTGTCGGGATTTTTCTCCCAGTTAAACACTTTTTGTTTGAATTCGGCAGAGTTCAGGTGAACGACCTTTCCCTGGGAAGAGGCATTTTGACCATAGCTCTGAAAAGCCAGGCTTCCCCACAATACGACGGCTACTATCACAAATAATTTTTTCATAGAATTATAATTAAGGCTTTAAGGTTTTAGAGATTATTCCACATGAACTTCTTCGGATTTAAAATTACCCAGGACCTGGTTTTCAATCATATCGGTAAACATTTTGCGGGTGGCCTCAACACCAGGGGCTATGCCTGCCGTCATCTGAGGCTCACCTTCCTTGGGTATCCAGAGGAAGGAAGGTATAGTGCTGATGCCAAACACCTTAGCAACCTCTTGCTCGTTGTCAGTGTTTACTTTATAGAAATCGACCTTTCCCTGATATTTTTGTGCTAATTCTTCCAAAATGGGAGAAGCTGTTTTACAAGGAGCACACCAATCGGCGTAGAAATCTACAACTGCCGGGCGTTGTCCTTCGAATACCCATTGCCTGGGATTGTCTTTGTAATTCCACACTTTATTGCGAAAATCTTCAGCAGTGAGGCTTATCACCCCTGCTTGTCCGTTGACCTTATCATTCTCTTTTTTATCACCTGTTCGGTTACAGGTTATCAAGGAAAAGCCTATGATGCTGATAAAAAGTGAGTTAATTAATAAGTTGTACTTTATTTTCATGGGAGCAAAGATAGGGATATTTTTTTATATAAATCGCTTAAGAATCACTTTTGCCGTATTTTTGCAAAGATTATTCCAAAGTTTATAAGGTTGTTAAATTTTAACAAAATTACTTAGAAATTGTTGCCAATAGCGGTTTTGTGAAGTATTTTATTTTTAAAATATAAAAATATGACAACGTGTCATGATTGAGATTTTGCGTAATATAAGTTGTCTGGAGTTTGAGAATAAATTTAGCACGACGGAGGCTTGCCTTGAGTTTATTGCCTCGTATAAGTGGAAGGAGGGTTATGTATGTCGCAAATGTGGTCATACACATTATTGCGAGGGTCCCACACCTTTTTCGCGTAGATGCACACGTTGTAAACACAACGAATCGGCGACAGCCCATACCGTTTTTCACCGCTGTCGTATTCCGCTCACAGAAGCCTTTAAAATGACATGGCTGGTTTGTAGCCGGCCAAAGATTAGCACTTATGAACTGGCACATCAGTTCAATATCCGGCAAATGACCTGTTGGAGACTCAAACATAAGATTGAGGAATGTATGGCTGAGATGAATTATCTTACTGATAAAGAGTAGTTTTTTTATAGATAACTAACCTCAGGAATACTGTTCAGGAAAAATAAAACAGGCCGGGCTTAGGATTTTCTGCACCGGCCTTATTTTATTGAGGAACTTAGTTAGCGCAAGGTAGAGTTCTATCTTAAGAGCAGCACAGAACCCTTATAGAACTCCTTGTCATTGAACATGTCATACACAGTTATCGTCCAGATATATACCCCAACGGGACTATCTACCCCCTTAAACTTACCATCCCATCCTTCATTAGGATCGGTAGTCTCGAACAGGAGTTCACCCCAGCGATTGTAAATCTGGAAGAGATATTTTCCCGGTTTCAGGTACTTGCCCAATGGTCTGAATACTTCATTTCGGCCATTCTGGTTGGGCGTGAATGCATTGGGGATGAAAAAGCGCAGTTCGGGGTATACTCTCAGATTTTTAGTTATCTGGTTTACACAACCATTTTCATCAGTAACCCTCAGGGTGATAGCATAATTTCCTGTGTCAGCAAATTTGTGTAAGGGGTTCATAGCCAATGTATCCCTGCCATCACCGAAGGTCCAATACCACTGTTTAATGGTTGAAGAGGTTCCGAAGCTAGCATCGAGGAAACGGGCCTCTTCTAATAAGGGTCTGATGCTGTCGGGTTTAAAGCTAAATTCGGCTACTGGTAGTGAGTGGATGGTGATTTGCAGCGTATCGGCATTGGGACATTCAGCATTGGAGTAAACGGTGAGCATCACATTCCAGGTACCAGAAACGAAGGAGTGTTCCACTTGCGGGATGGTAGTCTCGACCGTCGTGCCATCACCGAAATTCCAGACATAACGGTTAGCCTGCTGATTACTGGTTTCGCTTAGGGTGAGCGTTAGCGTATCAGCACAGAATACAGTCCCCGGTGCTGCCAGCATAGCCCCTGGCAAAAGGGCAGGTTTGATAACCTTTGAGGCAGTGTCGGTACATCCGAAAGTGTTGGCCACACTCAAAATCACGGTGTAGGAAGAAGTGTCAGCAAATTGGTGTACCGGATTTTGTAGGGAAGAGGTCGTACCATCGCCAAAGTTCCAAAGCCATTGCGTTAGAGGAGCTCCGGGCGTGAGGGTTTGGTCTTGGAATACTACCGGAACACCATAACAACTTGGTGTGTGCACAAAGCCAGCACGCGGTCCAGGATAAACAGTGACCTTCATTTCAGCGGTGTCCATGTATAGCGTGCTACCAGTGTTTGCTGTAATAATCTGGCGTATGGTGTAGGAACCATGGTTATTGTAAGTATGAATAAGGGTATCCAGACGTACGGGAGAGCTTATCTGTGTGCCATCGCCTAAATCCCAGTACCAATTGGAAATATTGACAGCACCCGAACCGGCTGCTGACATATCAATGATAACGACTGGTTGGCCGGAGCAAACCTGGGGATTAGCGTTGAATCCAGCCTGCAGACAGCTAAAGCGGATAACCTCTTGTTGCAGGGTGGCACTGCATCCGTTGGAATTGGTAACCGTGAGGCTGGCTTGATATACACCACCTTCCTCACCATATAAATGGGTCAGATTAGGTGAGTTGGGAGCGAAAATAAGCGTGTCATTGCCATCCCCAAATTTCCAGTGCCAGCTTACTATGGAGTCGCTATTGGGCTGACTGAAATCGGTAAACACTGTGGGATCCTGGCAACCGGCCGGAGGTGCCGTGAAGGCGACCAAAGGCGGCTGATCGACAAGGATTGGCTTGAAGGCCATAGCCTGGCAGCCGTTCTGATTCCAGGCCTTCATTTGCACGTAGTAAAGTCCGGGTTGGGAATAAACATGTCGCCCAACGTATTGGGTCGAGGTTTGTCCGTCGCCAAATGTCCATTCTGTCTGAAGCAACGTATCACCCAAAGGTAGAATCACTTGAGGAGTGAAAATAACGGTGTCGCCATAGCAGTTGTTCTGAAGGGTAAAGTCCACCTCAAGACCATGTTTCACGAAAATAGTGTCAAACACCGTATCCCTGCAGCCCCTGGCATCAGTTATAGCCAACATAACTGTGTAGCTGGTATTGGTAATGGGGTAGAAATAGTAAGGATTTTGCTGGGTACTGTAGCTCTGGCCCGGATAGTTGAAATCCCACATCCAGCTTGTCACATTGGTGCCTACACCCACTGATTCATCCTTGAAGTAAACCAGTCCTGCTGTGCACGTGGTGTCCTTGTAAGTGAATGCTGCATTGGGTAAAGGATAAATTTCCAATACATGACTTACAGAGTCGGTGCATCCCCGGATGTCGGTGGTTGTGAGGGTGGCTATGTAAAGTCCGAGGTTGGTGTATATGTGCTGGATGTTGGGCGAATTGGGGGCATAAATGGTTGTATCACTTCCGTCGCCGAATCTCCAGGTCCAGGAGGCGATAGGATTGTCGGTAGTCTGGCTCTGGTCGGTGAATGAAATGGCCGTGTTTTGGCAGGTGGCCGGAGTATATGCAAACTGCGGAATGGGCAGGGAGTCCACCTTTACGGGTAAGGTAATAAAGGCTGCACAGCCGTTGGTATCGCCGACCATTAGGGTTACCATGAAAAGACCTGGATGAGTGTACTTATGCGCAGGATTCTGCATTGTAGAGGTATCGTAAACCCCTGACATCGGGTCACCAAAACTCCAATACCAGCTATTCAGCTCACCATAAGGCAGGAAGCTGAGATCGGTGAAGTGCGTCGTATCTCCAAAACACACAGTGTCGTAGGCAAAATCAGCCAGCGGCAAAGGATATACAATTACCGGTTGGAGCGTGGTGTCGAAACAACCGTTACTGTTGCTGACAATAAGCCTTACCATGAAGGTGTCAGCCTGAGCATATAGATGAGTAGGATTGGGTAGGGTGGAATTGGTGCCGTCGCCAAAGTCCCAATTCCAACTTGTAATAATACCCGATGGAGTAGTTGCCTGAGAGGTGAAGTAAGTAACCATACCCTGGCACACGGGTGCAGCACTGAAGGCAGCTACCGGCGGGCCGTATACTGGTACCTGCTGAGTTTGCATATTGCTGCAACCAAAGGATGAGTACGCGGTGAGAGTTACCGTGAAGGTGGTATCATTTACAACAGAGGAATAGACATGTGTAGGATGTTGCAAAGTAGAGGTTGCACCATCACCAAAATCCCAGTTCCATGCAGTGATAGCTGTTCCTCCCGGAGTATAGGATAGATCAGTAAAATAGGTAGTGTCGTTGGAGCAAGCTGTTGTATAAATAAAGTTAACTGTTGGCTTGGGCCTGATTGTCAGGACTCGGCTGGCATCGCTCTGACAGCCTGAAGCGGTGGTAGCCATGAGCGAAACGGTATAATTGCCGGCTGCGTTGTAAACATGGAAAGGATTCATCAGTGTGGATGTATCAGCCGTTCCAGAAGCTGGATCTCCAAAGTACCAGAGGAAGGAACTACCTGCCAGGGGAGTGGTCAGGTTGGTGAAGAAAACAGTATCCTGAGCGCAAAGTGTGTCGCTCTGCGTTGTAAAGTTGACCACTGGCAGGGCATTCACCAGGGCTGTCCCCATGTCTGTAGCCTGACATCCATTAGCAGCAGTCACCGTTAGTGTAACATTGTAGCTCCCCGGGCTGGCATATACGTGTTGTGGATTCTGAATACCGCTGAGCGTACTTCCATCTCCAAAGTTCCATAGCCATCCTGTAATCGTGCTGCCTTGTGGTTGACTAAGGTCAGTAAACTGCGTAGCCTGACCCTTGCAAACCGTAGTGGAGGTGAAATCTGCCACTGGCAAGGGGTGAATCGTTATGGTTTTTCTTAAAGAATCTACGCAGTTATTGCTATTCCATGCAATCAGTGTAACCTGATATGTACCAGCTGAAGTGTAGGTGTGAATCGGATTCGCTTGGGTAGAGGTGTTTCCATCGCCAAAGCGCCACAGATACTGCGTTACCGTTCCTCCATTACCCTGGGTCTGGTTCACGAAACTAACTCCTGCGCCTGCACAGGTTTGGGGATTCCAGGTGAAGTTAACACTTGGGGTTGGTATTACGGGTACAGCTTTGGTAATATAGTTGGAGCACAGGTTGTTGTTTGTAACTACCAGGGTAACCGAGTAAGTTCCTGGGGACGCATAAACATGCACCGGTGCCGGCCCGCTTCCGTTGTCACCATCTCCGAAATCCCAGGCATAGCTAACCACATTGGGGGCTGTGTTTAAGGCCTGGAAATGGGTGGTGTCGCCTGAGCATGCAATATCGAAAGAAAAGTCAGGCTGTGGGAAAGGATCAAAAATTACCGGTTTGGTGAGAGTGTCGCTGCAACCGTTTGAATTCGTTACTATTAACCTTACCTGGTAGGTGCCGGGTAGAGTATATACATGCCATGGATTTTGTTGGGTGGAAGTATTGAACATTCCACTGGCAGGGTCTCCGAAATTCCAACGCCACAAGGTTATCAGACTCCCTCCACCAGCAGAGGCATCAGTGAAAAAGACCGTATCACATTGAGGGATACTGTAGTTGAAATTAGCCAAGGGTACTCCATATACGGTAACCTGTTGGTTTTTAGAACTTATGCAGCCATTGGCATCAGTAACCTGAAGCGAAACATTGTAGATTCCTGCTAAAGTGTACAAATGCGCCGGATTCTGTGATGTCGAGTTGTTGCCATCGCCGAAATCCCAGTACCAGCTTACAATAGGAGTATTACCTGCGGGCAAAGAAGCATCCATAAAGTGAGTGCTATTGCCCTGGCATGGGGTATCAAAGGTAAAGTCGGCAATGGGTGAGGACGGAATGGTAACTTGTTTCACCCCATTCGACTGGCAGCCTTGTGAATTTGTTATTAACAGAGAAACTAGATAAATGCCTGAATTTTGGTAAGTATGAACCGGATTCTGGCTTGTGGAGGTTCCACCATCTCCAAACTGCCACTGCCATTGAGTGATGGGCACGCCATTGTTTATCGAGAGATCTGTAAATTGAGTCAGATCTCCCTGGCAGCCAGTTGTGTAAGTAAAGTTAGCCTGGGGTGTAGTGATGGTTAATGAGCTTATAGCTGTATCAACACATCCGGCAGCCGTCCACACCACCAGAGTTACCTGATAGGTACCCGGTTGATTGTAAATATGTACAGGATTATTAAGGGTAGATACATTGTTGAATCCAGAGGCAGGGTCACCGAAATTCCATAGCCAGGCATTGATGAGTGTATCTTGCGAGAGGCTTAGGTCGGTGAAGGAAACATGATTGCATTGGGTGATGCTGGTGTTGAAATTAGCTTCCGGAGATGCATATACTTTCACCTGACGAATGCGTGTGGCCTGACATCCCCTATTGTCAGTGATCTGAAGTTGAACAAGATAATTACCCGGTGTGTTAAAGGCTTGAGTGGGATTTTGTAAAGTTGAGGTATTGCCATTGCCGAAATCCCAATTCCACTGGATGATAGTAGAACCAGCTGCAGCACTGCTGAGGTCCGTAAAGCTGATGGACTGATCGGGGCAGTTGGGAGCTGTGTAACTGAAGTTTGCAATGGGTTGATTATTAATGGTTACCTGCTTGGTAACTGTTGCTGAACATCCCAGACTGGTCTGTATCGTGAGCGTTACCCAGTAAATTCCTCCTGCGCTATACTGATGGATGGGGTTTGGCTGTGTGGAGGTACTTCCATCACCGAAATTCCATAGCCGCGAGGTAATAGTTCCATAATTGGAGTAGGATAAATCGATAAACTGGGTTCCAGCGCCGGCGCAGAGGGTTGAACTGTCAATGCTGAAGTTGGCAACCGGGGCTGCAATTTCAACATTTCTGAAAGTCGTGTCGCTACATCCTTCACTGTTAACGACCATCAGCCTTACATTGAACGAGCCAGGTTGGCTGAAGGTGTGAACAGGATTTTGCAAAGTCGAAAGGTTGGCACTTCCGCTGCCGGGATCATTGAAGTTCCAGTACCAGCTGTTGATGTTCAGCTGCGGATCGTACGACATGTCGGTAAATTGCACATCGTTGCAGGTGAGATTATTGAAAATGAAAGCAGCATTAGGAGACGAATAAACAGTTATATTTTGAATCTTAGCATTCGTGCAGCCGTTGTTGTCAGAAACAGTGAGTGTAACTGTATAAATACCTGCAGAGGGATACAGGTGAACCGGGTTAGTTGTGTGGGAAGAGGTACCGTCCCCAAAATTCCACGTATAGTTTGCTGCCCCTCCTCCGCCTGCAAAACTAGTCAGATTGATGAATCGGGTACTATCGCCGGCGCAGTTGGGCCTGAGGTAGTCGAAATTAACCAGAGGCAGGGGATTTACCGTAACAGGTTTTAATACAGAGGCTATGCAACCATTCGTATTGGTAACAGTAAGGGATACATTATAAACCCCCGGGCCCGGGAAGGTGTGGTAAGGGAATGGGAGCGTAGAACTTGTTCCATCTCCAAAATCCCAATACCACTGATTGATGTTGCTACCCACTGAATAACTCAGATTATTGAAATAAATTGGACTTCCCGAGCAGGCTGTATCGGCCTCGAAATCAGCTACTGGTGATGGAATAATCAACACGGGCTGGGTAATAGAATTGCTACAACCATTGGCATTGGTAATCGTGAGGGTTACCTGATACAATCCTGTAGAAGTGTAAATGTGCGTGGGATTTTGCAGGGCAGAGTAGTTATTACCACCCGAGATTGGATCTCCGAAATCCCATGCCCAGGCAGTAATTGCAGCTCCTGCTCCGTTGCTATAGTCCGTGAAATAAGTATTCTGATTTTGACATTCGTTGGAGAACTGGAATTGGGCGGTAGGCAGATTGTTCACAGGTACCATACGGGTTCGGCTGGCCTGACACCCATTGGCGTCGGTTACCGTAAGGGTTACCATGTATTGTCCTCCCAGCAGGTAAGTGTGGCTTGGATTGGGTTGTGAAGAGGTATTTCCATCGCCAAAATCCCATAGCCATGACACGATGGGATATACTGAGGGAGTGCTCAGATCAGTAAATGAAGTGGCGTTTCCAACACAAGTCGTGCTAAAACTGAAATCGGCGGTGGGTCCAGGCTCTACATTGAGCGTTTGCCATATCGTATCGGAGCATGCTGATGAGGTAACAATAATTAATTGTACCGTGTAAACACCTGGTGCAGAGAATACATGAGTCGGATTTTGTAGAGTGCTTGTATTGGAAGCTCCCGAAGCCGGGTCTCCGAAATTCCACTTCCACTGAACAATGCTTCCTGAAGTGGTCAAGCTTTGGTCGGTGAACTGCGTGGCCTGGGGATAGCAATTATTAGCGTAGCTGAAAGCAGCCACTGGCGGGGTGCCATTAACCAGAGGCTTGTTGATCGAATGAGAGCACCCATTGGCATTGGTTACCTGGAGGGTTACTACATATGTTCCAGGGGAGGTATACAGATGAACTGGATGTTGGTCACCGGAGGTGCCACCATCACCAAAGTCCCACAGCCAGCTTATTATAGCGGCTCCATTGCCCAACGATTGGTCCGTAAATTGAACCTCTGTATTGCCGCATAAATTATTTAAAAAACTGAACTGGGCTGTTGGCAAGGGTAGCACATCGACAGGCTGAATAATCGTAGCCTGACATCCTGTGGCATCAGTTACAGTGAGGGTAGTGTTGAAAGTGCCTGCAAATGGGTATGTATGCACAGGATTTTGCAGGTTGCTCCCATTGCCATCTCCAAAATTCCACAACCATTGCGTAATACTACCATTGATAGAAGTTGATTGATCAGTGAACTGGGTGCCTGAACCCATACAAGCATTTGTGAAGGTGAATCCAGCCGTGGGAAGTGAGAGCACTTGTACGGGCAGGGTTACTGAATCGGCACATCCCAGGCTGTTCGTGACAATCAGTGTAGCTAGGTAGGTTCCAGGACTAGTGTAGGTGTAGCTTGGATTCTGAAGCGATGATTGCGAGCCATCTCCGAAATTCCACATCCACGATGTGATGTTTCCCGAATTGGTAAACGATTGGTCGGTAAACTGGGTGGGCGAACCCAGGCAGGCTGTGCTTGCTGAAAAAGCAGCTGTGGGTTTAGCAAAGAGTACTAATAACTGGGAAGTTTGATTCTGGCAGCCATGACCATCGTTCACCGTGAGGCTAACTGTGTAATTTCCAGCAGAAGCATAAGTATGAATTGGGTTTTGCAGGTTGCTTGTGTTTCCATCCCCGAAATCCCATAGCCACTGGCTGATCGGGCCCGGAGTCTGGTCAAAAAACGACATCGTACTGTCGGCGCAAGTACTCTGGAAAGTGAAAGCAGGCTGGGGCAGGGGATACACTTCCACTAAATGTGAGGATCCTTGGGTACAACCCGCTGTATCTGTTATCTGCAGCATCACCTGATAAATGCCAGGAAGGTTGTACTTATGGCTCACTTGCATTCCTGAGCCTGAGGTCCCATCCCCGAAATTCCACTGTACCGAAGCGACATTAACACCGGGCGTGAGCATCTGGGCCGTGAAATGAGTGCTGTCACCAAGGCAAACGGTGTCGTAAACGAAATCTACACTCCAACCTGGTAATATACTGATTGTTTCGCTGTGTGAGTCGCTGCATCCCGCCTGGGTGCTCACCGTGAGAGTTACATTATAGCTTTGATTCGGAACAAATACATGCTGAGGGTTCTGCTGCGTGCTATAACTTCCATCGCCAAAATCCCACAACCAGCTAATTATGGGTGAAGTTGTGATTACCGTTGTGTCGGTAAATTGCACAATATTGGTATTGCAGGGGTTGTTCCAGGTAAATCCGGCCATCGGAAGTTGGTCTACCAATACATTTTTAGTAACACTTGCCACACAACCATTTTGATTAGTGATGGTAAGGGTTACTGGTATTTGGCCGTAAGTGGGAAAAGTATAGGTGGGATTTTGAAGGGAAGAGTGTATGCCCCCACCAAAGTCCCAATCCCAGGTTACCACCGGGCTAACCGAAGTGGTTAAATCTGTCAGCTGGGTGGGTTGACCATAGCATGCAGTATCATAGGTAAAATCAGCTACGGGACCAGGGAAAGTATTCACCAGTTTCACAATCGTATCGGTGCAGCCCAATGCATTAATTACCACTAATCTAACCTGATAGGTTCCAATGGATGTAAATATGTGCTCGGGATTTTGCACGGAGGAAGTGTTGTTTGCCCCTGAGGCAGGATCGCCGAAATCCCACTGATATTGTATTATTGGATAACCATAAACGGTTGTTAGGTCGTAGAAGTGAGTGGGTAACCCTGTACATGCCGTGTCGTAAGTGAAATGGGCTTCAGGTATGGAGTCAAGTACAATGGTTTTGATGGCTGTCGAAGAGCATCCATTCGCTTTAGCAACCGAAAGTTTGACGGTATAAAATCCGCCCTGTCCGTAAATATGCGAGGGATTTTGCAAGGTACTCTGTGCTCCATCACCGAAGGTCCAATTCCATGAAGCTATAAAGGATCCCGTTGGGTTGCTGAGATCGGTAAATTGGGTTGCCGTGTTAGGACAGCTGGCATTCCAAGCAAAATCTGCAATAGGAAGGCTATCAATCAGAATGCTTTGCTCGAGGGTATCTTTACAACCGTAGATGTCTGTAACTACCAGACTAACAGTGTGCAGCCCCGTGGTTGTGAATGAATAGGATGGGTTTTGCAAAAGGGAATTCCACACATTGTCGATGGTCCAGAGGTAGTTGCCAATATTCCCTGAGCCAGGCACCGACTGGTCGGTAAATTGCGTGGCAGTGAGCACACAGGGAGAGTTCCAGGTAAAGTTAGCCGTGGGAGGGGTATAGGGTGAAACGGTTTGAACAACCGTATCCGAGCATCCGTATTCTGTTGTTACAACAAGAGTTACGGTGTAAGTCCCTGGGGTTATGTAAACATGGGTTGGGTTTTGGGAAGTAGATTGCTGTCCGTCGCCAAAATCCCATAGCCAGCTTACAATCAGGCTACCGTTGCCCACCGAGACGTCGTTGAACTGAATGGCACTACCAACGCAGGCTCCTGTATAGGTAAAGGATGCATTAGGTTTGGGATAGTTGGAGACCGGTCTGGTGGCCTGGCTCGAGCAACCGTTAATATCAGTTACCGTCAGCTGTACATTATAGGGGCCTACTCCGGAGAAAATGTGTTGGGGATTTTGCAGGCTTGAGCTGTTGCCATCCCCGAAATTCCAGGCCCATTGGTTGATGGGAACTCCTGAAGAGCTTTCATCTGTGAAAGCAGTACTCGAGCCGACACACGCCGTGGTGAAGCTGAACCATGCTGTTGGATTGGTATGAATGGTGACAGCCAGAGTGGTGTCCTGGGTGCATCCCTGGGCATTCCATACCTGGAGGCTTACATTATAAGTTCCTGCTGCTGAGAAAGTATGGGATGGATTCTGCAAATTGGAGAACCAGCCATCGCCAAAATCCCAATACCATTGTTGAATGGGGTAGGAGTATCCGTTGGATAAGTCAGTAAACTGCGTAGGAGCACCAACACAGACTCCGGTCCAGGAGAATAGGGCCAGGGGGAGAGGGTCAATGGTCACTTGTTGCTGAACAGTGGCAGAGCACCCATTAGCATTGGTTACTGTTAATGCGACAGTATAAGTGCCAGGTGTTAGATAGGTATGAGTGGGGTGCTGTAAGCCGGAAACCGAGCCATCCCCGAAATCCCAATTCCACGAGACGATGGGGCTCATTATGCTAATGCTCTGATCGGTAAAGTAAGTAAGATCTCCTGGGCAACCACTAGTCCAGCTAAAGGAGGGCTGGGGAAGAGCAATCACACTCACTATTTTACTTACCGTTTGCTCACAGCCTGATGTGCTCTTCATCACCATAATAACATTGTAATAGCCGGCTGAAGCGTAAGTATGAGTAACACTTAGACCGGTTGCTGTGCTTCCATCGCCCAAAAACCAAATCACCTCGGCAATCTGGGCGGGAGGTAAACTAGAGGATGCAGTGAATAGGGTTGGGCTTCCAAGGCAGGCTTGATTGAAGCTGAAGTCAGCTCCCATCGGACTTGCAGTTACCACATTTTGCGTAAGGTTGTTCTGGCATCCATTTGTGTTCACCACGGTCAGGGTTACAGGGTAGAAAGTGTTGGGTAATGCAAATGTGTGCTGCGGGTTTTGTAAAGTCGAGGAGTAGCCATCCCCAAAATTCCAATTCCAGCTATTGATTCCAGTAGCCATGGGAGTGCTCTGGTCAGTAAACCATAGGGTAGTTCCCGAACAGGAATCAACATAAGTAAAGGCAGGCTGCGGCAAGGGCCATACCAAAACATCATGAGTTAAAGAATCGGAGCATCCGATAGCGTCAGAGACAATAAGTTTTACGCTGTGTAAGCCAGCTGA
Organism: Bacteroidales bacterium; assembly: GCA_049969475.1. Lineage (GTDB taxonomy): Bacteria > Bacteroidota > Bacteroidia > Bacteroidales > TTA-H9 > UBA2030. The sequence goes on from JBMFOU010000039.1 coordinate 18,796, forward strand.
AGAGAATATGTGTGATGGATTTTGCTGAGTTGAGGTTCCATCACCAAAATTCCATGACCAACTTGTCAAACCTGCACCTGAGGCACTCAGATCAGAGAAATGCGTGGGCAGGTTAAAGCAAACGGTATCAAAAGTGAACGCCGCCGTGGGAATGGGATTTACCAGGGCTGTGGCCAAAGCTGTATTTGACTGACATCCATTTATATCAGTTACAATAAGCGTTGCACTAAACGTACCGGAATTCGCATAAATGTGGGTAATGTCAGGATTGGAAGGAGCATTCACCTGCAGGGTCTGTCCGTCTCCAAAGTCATAAAGCCAGCTAATGAGTGCCCCACTTCCCTGCACCGAC
>JBMFOU010000040.1:0-15666 GCA_049969475.1 Bacteroidales bacterium
GCTACGCGCAATCTGATACTTGCGACAGGATACATCTACTCCATGGTTTTCCCCCTCCCAAAGAGTCTGGAGCTTCTCTTCTAACCCAAATTTTTGTTTGTTCTTACTCATAATTTTAAAAATTTACTGTCCAAATGTAATTTGTTAAATTGGGTCCAGCTAATTAGGGGGTTAAGACAGGAACAGATACTGTGGTTAATTTTACTACAGGAGCCGCTACCTGTGCCTCCCAGGCCGTACAGTTTATCGATCAATCTTCTACTCCCGGTGGTATTCCTACTATCTCCTGGATGTGGGATTTTGGGGATCCAGCATCAGGAATTTACAATACTTCCACCCAGCAAAATCCTATGCACATATTCACCGGAACAGGGGTTTATAATGTAAAACTCATTGTTTCAAATCTTAACGGCTGTTATGATACAGTTGTTAAATCGGTAGAAATCAGTCATTTACCGGTTGCACAGTTTACCGCAGATAGTGCTTGTCTGGGAACTCCCACCCATTTTACCGACCAATCCTCAACCTCCACGGGAACCATCACGAATTGGCTATGGGATTTCGGCGATGGATATACTTCTACTTTGCAAAATCCTGAGCATACTTATATGAATTGGGGTACTTATGCCGTAACATTAACCGTCACCAATGGCTCTGGTTGTCAGAATGATGCTTCTATGTCAGTTCTTGTTAAACCTCTTCCAGTGGCTGCATTCTCCTATTCGGGAGAATGTGCGGGTGCTCCTACTTATTTCACAGATATGTCGGTTACCCCGCAAGGCAACATTGTGCAATGGCTATGGGATTTTGGTGATGGAGCTAGCTCATCCATTGCCAATCCTGTTCATGTTTACAGCACTGGAGGAACATTTACGGTTAATTTGACTGTGATTAATGGTATGGGATGCAGCAGCAGCACCCCCCAGACCGTCCATATTTTCAATCCGCCTACGGCCAACTTTAGCTACAATTCCGTCTTTTGTCCGGCCACACAGGTCAGATTCCAGGATCTGACCGTCGGCAACGGTACACCTGAAAGCTGTAAAGGCTTAGTAATACTTCTGAGGTAGTTGTGAGTGTACCATGTTCTCGTTGAAGGCTGTCTCAACGCGGGGCAGCCCTTTTTCATCCAAGTCGGGAGAATATCCTAGGGTTAACAATTTACCAGCTGAAGTAATATTTTCCCTAAGTATTCAAAGCGTATTCCTCCTATCTTTGGCCAGCAATTTTTTCTGTTATGCAACACAAACATACACTGGTCATTGGTGTTAGTCGCAATCCTTACCGTTATGCCAATATGGCTGTAAATGCGCTCAGGTCGCATGGTCATCCGGTTTATGCCATAGGGCGCGAGGCTTTTATCATCGATAACGTTCAGGTAATGACTGAATGGAAAGATATCTCCGGGCTTCATACCATTACCCTATACATCCGACCCGAGTTACAAAAAGCTTACTACGACAAGATTCTCAATTCCGGGGCTCGACGCATCATCTTTAATCCAGGTACCTGGAATGATGAACTGGCTTCACTGGCCACTGAGGCGGGGATGGAAGTTGAAGACGCCTGCACTTTGGTAATGCTCTCCTCGGGTCAGTTTTAAACCTGCCCGAAATAATTCGTAATTTCGCTCGTTGTACGATATCCACTCTGCGTGGTATTCAATTCATGAATTTTCTGAATGATGAATCGATCCCCTTTATTACTGACCTTGGGTCTTGCATTGTTCCTGCTGATGTCGCGTACATATGCGCAGATTCAGATTCGGGTGCCCAACGATAGTGCCTGCCGCACCGATACAGTACTGGTTCCCCTTCGGGCTATCGACCTACGCAACTGTGCTTCTTTTGAGGTTTTCCTCTCTTACGATGCCAGTATTCTGCGCTTCGACAGCCTTTACTTTAAAAATCCTGCGCTGAGCGGGCTTTCGGCCACGGAAACTTTTGCAGGCAATCTACACATCGCATGGACAGGAGCCTCGGCAGTGCCCTTCGGTAATGGAAATATTTGTAAAATGCAGTTTACCGCACTGCAAACCGGTTCTTCTTCATTCACTTTCGATATCAACAACAGTCACTTCCTCGATATCAGCGGCAATCCGCTGGCTGTGCTTTATACCGACGGCAACCTGAAAGTTCATCCTAAAAATCTGCAATACTCGCTCCGGCAGCTTATGACGGGTTGTCGCAAAGAAAATAAAGGCCGTTATGCCATTTCTTTTTCTTCCGGAACACCTCCTTATACCATCGACTGGGGAGAGGGCTTCATCAATCCCGGAGTAGATACCGTGGTGCTGGGCGTGAGTGCCGGCGAACATCCCATAAAAATTACAGATGGATTAGGATGTGTTTACAGGGATAAATATTTCGTGAAGGTTTTACCTGCCCCGCATATACATTTTACTTTCGATCCCGATACGGTTTATCTTCAGAAACCTGATATTCAGTTTTATTCTAATATCGATTCGCTTCGATCCGCTGGAGAAGATGTTTATTCCTGGCAATGGAATTTCGGAGAGCCCGATTCATCCAGGTCTGTAGAGCTTAATCCTGTGCATACGTATTTGAGCGCCAATCAGTTTTTTGAAAACAACATCAAAGAATACAAGGTTAGGCTTTGGGCCATCAACGACAATGGTTGCGACACAGCGATTGTGCGGAATATACCTCTTCACCGGCCAGTTCCTGAAGTACCCAATGTTTTTACCCCCAATGGGGATGGCATTAATGATGTATTGATTATCAAGGTTGATAATAAAACAGAGACCGACCAGCCTTCCCTGTTGAGATACTACGACCGCATGGAACTGGTGGTTTACAATCGGTATGGACGTAAGGTATTCGAAAGCAAAGATTATCGAAACGATTGGGATGGCAAAGGCCTGGGTGATGGAACCTATTTTTATGTATTGAAATGCGTAGGGCGCTTTGGGGAAGAAAAGTACAAAGGGGTTGTTACCATCATGGGCAGTGGTAAATAGAGCGTTATGAAGACGAGAGTGGCTCCGCTGGGCGATTTTTTGTTCATGGAAAAACCTTTGATAGACGTTCGTTCCCCCTCGGAGTTTGCCCGGGGCCATATTCCGGGTGCCATCAATATTCCACTGCTGGATGATGAGATGCGGCGTAGGGTAGGTATTACCTATGCTCAGAGAGGCCGACAGGAGGCTGTCAGGGAAGGATTCCGAGTTACGGCCAGATGGCTGCCGGAGCTTTCCCACCAATTAGGAAAATGGTCAGGTTATGGGGGGCTCAGGGTCTATTGCTGGCGTGGGGGCATGCGGAGCGAGTCCATGGCATTTCTGGCTGGAATGCTGGGCATATCAAGTGTTGTTCTTGAGGGTGGATATAAGGCTTTTCGTCGTCAGGCGCATGCCTATTTCGAGAAAAAATGGCGCCTGGTTGTTTTGGGTGGAATGACAGGAAGCGGCAAATCCCTTTTGCTAAGGCAGTTGAAGCATATCGGTTATCAGGTGCTTGACCTGGAGGCTCTGGCTTCCCATAAAGGGTCGGTTTTTGGTCATATCGGGCAGGACCCCCAACCCACTACAGAACAGTTTGAAAATTTAGTTTTCGACCAACTTCTGCATTTCGATCCAATGCAACCGGTATGGGTGGAAGACGAGAGCATAACCGTGGGGAGGTGCTTCATTCCCCGGCTTTTTTTCGACCAAATGCAAAAAGCGCCCCTTATCCTTATTAATGTAGATCAGGATACCCGGGCTAATCGCCTGGCTGAGGAATATGGCCAGCATGGGCCGGAAGAGTTGCTGGCATCGGTGGATAAATTAAGCCGGCGGTTGGGATTAGAACGGGCGGCCCGAATAAAAGCGCTCATCGGCAAGGGAGAACTTCGGGAGGCTGCTGCTTCTCTGCTCGACTATTATGATAAGGCCTACAATTTATGTATAAGCCGGAGGGATAAAAGTTTTGTGCATGTGGTTGAGGGCTGGCCCGATGTTTCATCACTTGGGGCAATGGGATTACAGGTTTTGGCTGAGGGTTTAAGAGGACCCGAGGAATAATTTTCTAAAGTATCACGCTGCTTAAGGGTGGGAGAGATGCTGGGGGTAAAAATCCAGTAATGTAACTACCATGTCTGTACAGGCATGAAGGGTTTATTGTGCAATATTTCTGATTTTGCATGCCCCGGGTGAGCGTTTAGATATAAAAAAAGAGGCTACCCCTGTCGGCAGCCTCTCCATTTTTCTTAAAATGTCCTTAATCTTTGATTCCCAGTTTTTTCTTTACCAGTGGAAGGATATCATCCGAGGGAGGAGAGTACAAAAGAAGTCCTTCTGCACTGTTGAAAATGTATGAGTATCCATTTTCCTTGGCTACATCTTGTATGGCCTTTTTGGCTCTCTCAATCAGGGGTGTGGTAAGCTCTGTTTCTTTAGCCTGCAGATCCTGGCTGGCCTGCTGTTGGAAAGCCTCTATGCGAGCCTGCAGATCCTGAAGTTCTTTCTCCTTCGTTTTGCGAATCAGGTCGGTCATGGTGGAGGCTTTCGACTGGTAGTCGGCTAACTTCGTTTCCCATTCCGTTTGCATGGCTTCCATCTGCGACCTTAAACCATTGGCATATTCCTGGTACTTGGTGCGGATGGTATCTTGTCCGGGCATCAGGGAGTAAAGCTTAGCAAAATCGATATGACCGAATTTTTGTGCTGAAAGACCTGTAAATGAAAACATCAGGCCTATAAATAACAGTGCTTTAATGAAACGTTTCATAATCTGTATTTCTGAAGTTATAAGTTTTGTGCAAAATTAACTAAATCTGTTCATTCCTTCAAATGAAGAGGTTTTTGTTCTAAATCAGGGGCCTCCAGATATTTAGCATGAGCTATTTATTCTTTCGGGTATTAAATGAGTAGCCCATTTCCTGAAGCACATCGTCGCTGATGTCGTATTTGGCGTCGGCCCATATTACGGTAACCCCGCCTGCTTTATCAAACACCATAGCCAGATTTCGGGCCTTGGCCACCGATTCAATGGCTGCGTAAACTTTGTCCTGAATGGGCTTAATGAGTTCCTGGCGTTTCTTGAATAGGTCTCCATCCTTGCCAAAACGTTTTTTCTGAAGTTCTTTGGCATCTTTTTCTGCCTGAATGATAGCATCTTCACGTTTTCGCTTCATTTCTTCGGGCAGAAGTACCGACTCCGACTGGTAGTCTTTATACATTTTATCGATGGCGGCAAATTTGGCCTCAAGCTCTTTCTGCCATTGGTTCGAAAACTCATCGAGCTGGGCCTGTGCATCGTTATATTCAGGAATATTTTGAAGAATATATTCCGAATCCACATAAGCAAATTTCTGGGCATGTGCTCCGAATACCATAGCGAGCATCAGCAAGGGAAGGGCAATTAGTTTTTTCATGGTTGTATCCTCCTGAATGGTTTTAATTACAATCTTAGCTACTCAAATATCATGCCTTTAATCGATGGACTGGTTGATGGAGAAGTGGAACTGTCCACCATTCGCTGAGGGTTGTCCGGGGACCTCGTCGTAGCCATAGCCATAGTCGAGCCCCAACACGCCAAACATGGGCAAGAAGATGCGCAATCCCAGGCCGGCACTACGATATACCTTGAAGGGATTGAAACGGCTAAACTTATTCCATGTATTTCCCCCTTCCATGAAAGCCAGGGCGTAAATGGTACTCGAGGGGTTGAGCGAGAGAGGGAAGCGAAGTTCGAAAATATAGCGGCTGTATATAGTTCCTCCTACTCCGGCGTTCTCATAATATTCCGGTGTTATGCTTTCATTGGCATATCCGCGCAGGGCAATAATTTCACGTCCATCGAGGCTTCCATACCCCGAGAGTCCATCACCTCCTACATAGAAACGTTCGAAAGGTGTTACACCCAGATCTTTGTTGTAATATCCGAGAAAACCAAACCTATATTTGCTGGCCAGCACCAGATTTCCAACCAGATTAGTATACCAGTTACCGGTGAATTTCCACTTATGATACTCTATCCACTTATATTTTTCCTCAGCACTTAGCTTGGTGTAATCTTTATTGCTGAATAGGCTGTAGGGGGGCGTTAGTTCAACACTCAGGTTAACCGTTGATCCCCGGCGTGGGAAAATAGGATTATCGTCGCTGGAGCGGCCAAACGAAAACGTATAACTGATTTTGTTGTATTCCCCGTTACCACTTCCAAAAGTAAAGATACGGGCGTAATTCTTTAGTTTATATTTCTGATAGTTAATTCCATGATAAATTTGAAAATAGTCGTCAGGCCATTCGAGACGCTTCCCTAGTCCCAACCCAACTCCATTAATAACAAATGAGGCGTAGTTAGTATCTGACTTGCTCAGACCATTGGTATATTTAGAGTGATAATAAGATATTGTGAATGCATTGGGCTTTTTACCTCCCAGCCAGGGCTCGGTAAACGACATGGAATACGCGGTATAACCCACTCCATAGGTTTGGAAACGGAGGTTTAGTTTTTGCCCATCCCCACTGGGAATGGGTTTCCATGCATCTTTCTTGAAGAATCGACGGGTCGAAAAATTATTGAACGACAGGCCTAAAGTACCTACAATTCTACCGTATCCCCAACCTCCTGAGAGTTCGATCTGATCGCTCGAGGTTTCCTCTACTTTGTATTCCAAATCTACTGTACCGTCCTGAGGATTGGGCGTATAGTCTATACCCAGTTTTTCGGGGTTAAAATACTTCAGCTGGGCCAGCTCTCGTTGGGTACGGATTATGTCGTTGCGGCTGAATAACTGGCCAGGTTTCGTATAGAGTTCGCGCAGTATGACATGATCGCTGGTGCGGTCGTTGCCTTTCACCGTCACCCGGCTCAGGGTTGCCTGTTTTCCTTCAAAAACTCGTATCTCGAGGTCTATCGAATCGTTTTCAATTTTAACCTCTACCGGCTGGATGTTGAAAAATAGGTAGCCGTCGTCGAGATAAAGCGAGCTGACATCGAATCCATTGGGATTGTACGAAAGGTTAGTCTGCAAGAGTTCCTGGTTATAAACATCCCCTTTCTGTATTTTCAGATATGAATTCAAAACTTCGGCCGAATACTTCGTATTGCCCACCCAGGTGATATTACGAAAATAGTATTTGCGGCCTTCTTTTATCCAGAGTTCAACATTGATGGATTTATCGTCGATAAAATAAACAGAGTCGCGAATTATTTCTGCATCTCTATAACCTAACTCATTGTATTTCTTGATAATATTTTGTAGGTCGTTTTCAAAATCTTCACGAATGAATTTGGAAGATTTGAAGATTCGCATGCGGAGGTTGCTGTAATAGTAATCAACCAGATTATCGGTCAGGCCGGCGGCATCCAGCTTCACGGCACTTTTAACCAAATTACCTGCGAGGCGGTCCAATCCGGCCAGTGGACGAAACGATCCTTTTTCCTTGGTGTCCTTCAAAGCATTTTTTAGGGTGGTGTTCTTCACCTGCTCGTTGCCATGAATGATGATGGTATTGATTTTGACTTTGTCTTTTTTGTCGATATTGAAAACCAATACTACGTTATTCAACTTCGTGGTGTCTTTGACCTCCTCGATATCGATCTGCACTTTCAGAAAACCTTTATCTACAAAGTATTTTTTGATGGTTTCCTGAGCTCTGACCAGAGTGTTTCGGGTAACAACCTCTCCGGCTGCCAGCTTAAGCTTATCACGCAGGTCGTCGGCTTCCCCTTTACGAATACCTTTAAAGGTGAATTTGCTCAGGCGGGGTCTTTCCTTGAGTTGAATTTGCAGGAAAATGGTTTTTCCCTCCAGTCTTTCGGCCACAATTTTTATGTCGTCGAATAAGCCTTGTTTCCAGAGCTTTTCGATAGCAAGGGTAATTTCTTCACCTGGCACCTTGATTCGATCGCCCACTTTTAGTCCGGTGAGCATAACGAGCACCGAGGGATCGAGGTATTGTACGCCCTGAACGGTCACCCCTCCGATTTCGTATTCTTTGGGATTGGCATAGTCGAATTCAGGTTGTTCGCCGCCCAGGGTTATCTGAGCATAAGAAGCAGAGGTTGCGAACAGAGCGAAAAGAAAAAATAGAATAGGAAGGTATTTGAGTTGCTTCATGCCAAAGTTTCCTTTGATAAGATAGGTTAGTTCACTGGGGTAAATTTTCTCTGATTTGTTCACTGGTCTGCCCGAAACGGCGTTCACGTTGCTGATAGCTCAGGACGGCTTCGGCAAGGTCTTCCTTACGAAAATCGGGCCAGAGTTTTGGAGTAAACCATAGTTCGGTATAGGCCAGTTGCCAGAGTAAAAAATTGCTGATGCGGAATTCTCCGCTGGTGCGTATAAGGAGCTCGGGATCAGGAAGGAAGTAGCTGTTGAGGTGAGCTTGAATTACTGAGTCGTTGATGTTTTCGGGGTCCAGGCTACCTTCTTTGGCTTTTCGGGCAATTTCACGCACCATACTGCGAATTTCCCAGCGGGAGCTGTAGCTTAAAGCCAATACCAGGTCCATGTGGGTGAAATGTGCCGTAGCTTCAATGGCTGCTTCGAGGGCCTGGCGGGTTAGGGGTTGTAGTTTTCCGAGATCGCCGATGGCTCTTAGCCGGATATTGTTTTTACTGAGGGTTTCCATTTCAGTGTTGAGGGTTTCCACAAGCAGTTTCATCAAGGCTTCTACCTCACACTGAGGCCGCTTCCAGTTTTCTGTTGAAAAAGTGTAAAGCGTCAGGTAGCGGATTCCTAACTCAGCAGCAGCTTCAGCTGCTTCGCGTACAGCGGTTACAGCGTGCTGATGACCTTTAATTCGTTCCATACCCCGTTGTCGGGCCCATCTCCCGTTTCCGTCCATGATGATGGCCACATGCCGGGGCAGGCGGGCCGGGTCTATGGCTGAGCGCAGTTGTTCAAATTTCTCCGAATCCGGCATTTTCTATTTTTTTGTTCAGGACTTCCTTGACCCTGTGGGCGGCAAATTTATCAATTATCAGGCAAATAACTGCATAGCCTCTCCTTATTCGTTGATTTTCTGCTATTCAAATCGGCCAACATTTTTGAAATCGTTGCAGGGAGGGGTCTTATAGAGGTTGATTTTATAGGTGACAAAAGCCCCGAAGTAAGCGTACCAATCTTTATTGGCAGGATTACCCCTTTGCATTCCAGGGGAATGGTTGCGTAGAGGGTCACTCATAAGTTCTTCCGGCAGTGCCGGGTCTATCTCGCTGCCTTGCAAATAATAAGTGGTGCTTACATCGTCGAGGTAATCGCTTAGCGTCTTGCGGTAGCCTGCCTCTATGCCCAGGGTCATTTTTTTATTTAAACTTAGCTTTATCCCCATACCAAAGGGCAAGGCTATACTGATTCTTGAATAGGGTTTACGGTCGGGATACATCTGGGTGTCCTGGCCCTCAGTTCGCAGGGGTTGCAGGTCTATCCATTGGCCATTGAATTGAGCCTGCGGATTAAACGTAAATAAGGACAGACCGGCAAAGAGATAAGGAGAAAACGACTCACGTCGGCTTCCTGTATAATAGTTCAGGAAATTGAATTCAATCTGCGAGCTGATTTCCGTGAGTCGGCTTCTGAACGAAAGACTTCGGCCACTCAAAACTTTACCCTCCATGTCGTCTCCTTTTACCTGCCCAAGCAATACAGTATTTTTCCATACCCAGCGCGTATTGAAATTGTAACGCATCAGCAGTCCTAAAGCAGGTTGGGTAAGGGCTGGGGAGGGCGAAGGATTTAGGTCGCCGGTATAAAGCATACCTCCACCGGTGAGTCCAGTCTCAAGGTATTGACCTCTTGCATGAAGGGCTATAAGAAAGCACAATCCCAGAAAAAAGTGACGAAAAATCTTTGTCATGCGGAATGAATAGGCCTAATGATGTTGGAATTTCCTTGAGGAAATTTGGAAAAGATAACGCTGCATGCCTGAAAAAATTGCAAAATCGTGAGAATTCAGTTTCTGATATCGTGGCCCCAGGTGAGCTTGGCGCGAAGGGTAGAATAGAAGGTGCGCGAAGGCAGGCGCCCCAGGTTGAGTGTAAAAGGAGCCAGTTGAATTTCCATACGCGATCGGGTTTTCATGATCCCCACCCGTGAATCGAGGCCAAGGACAAAACGTCCTGATTTAGTTTCAACCTCTACGCTTATATGACTGGAATCGGGCACTACTACCGGACGCACAGTGAGGTTATGGTTTGCCACCGGCGTTATCACCAAACTTCGGGACTTGGGGGTAATGATGGGTCCTCCGCAGCTTAACGAGTAGGCTGTACTCCCGGTAGGGGTGGCGATCAATAGCCCATCGGCCCAGTAGGTATTTAGAAATTCCCCGTCGATCCAAACACTTATACTCAACATACTGGCCGGAAGTTCTTTAAGTATGCTTATTTCGTTGAGGGCATAGGGGTAAGCTTTGAAACCCTCAGCTTCGAGCTTGAGCAGAGAGCGGGGTTCTAGGTCAATATTGCCATCGAAAAGGCAACTGAGTACCTGAGCAAGATCTTCGCGGCCGGCAGCCGAGAGAAAACCCAGCCGACCCAGGTTGATGCCTAAAACGGGTATACCTCTGTCGTGGACCAAGGGTAAGGTATCCAGTAAAGTTCCATCTCCGCCTATGCTCAGCAGATAATCCACTTCGACCAGCTCTTCTGGCTTTTCAAAAACCAGGTATTGAATGCCCATTCTGTCGGCCAGCTGCTGGGGTTGTGTCCAACTCCGGTGAATGTATATTGTACACCCTCTTGAGACGAGCTCTCCAAACAAATGTTCAAGAAACCTGTCTTCACCGTTTACCGGATGTTTTCCATAGAGGGCAATTCGCATAGGGTTGAATGCGCGATTTAAAGGGCAAATGTAAAAAATTATTGGATGGTAGAAGGAAAGAGGCTCATTTCGGCTAGGATGTTTGCTCGCTTCGGCTTCGCTCAGTGAGCAAGACTTCGTTCAGCAAGTAAGACTTCGCTCAGTGTGCACGGGAATAATTAAGAGCGCTCTCTGAGCGGAGTTGAAGAGAGCGCCCTTTTGTGTCGAAGAGCGCACACCCGTACCTCGAAGTTCTAAATTTACTGCTCCTGTCTCTCTTGCAGTTTCTTCTCCCTGTATATCGATGGAGTCACTCCGTGTACTTTTTTAAAGGCATTCAGAAAAGTGTTTTTATTGGAGAAACCACACTTGGTGAATATACCTTCCATGCTGAAATGACGGGTTTTCTCGGACAACAAGAGCTGTTCGGCTTCACGAATCCGGAATAAATTAATCCACTGGCTAAAAGTCATTCCTGTATGTTGGTTGATAGCTCGTGATACATACTTTGAGTTGATTCCCAGCATGATGGATAAATCTGTGATAGTGAATTCCGGATTACGCCACGGCTTTTGCTCCAGTAAGAGTTTCTCGGCCCGCAAGATAATATCTTCCATCCAAGGAGGTAATTCTTCATTTGCATCTTTTTGAAATGCTGAGCTTTTTGGGTGTATTTCATGGGTTTCCTCTTTTTCTGAGTCGTTGCGGTTAGATTCGGAAATTTCCTGTTCTGCTGGATTCTCAGAAAGACGACGGTGTTCGAACCAGGTATTAGGCTGCGTGAGGCCGAAAAAGCCCAAACCCAAATTGAGGAATATCATTACCAAGGTAAACTCATTGAAAAGGTAGGTATCGACCTGAATCTTCAATAATCGTATTATATCGAACAGTAGATAAGACAGGATGAAAAGAAACAGCATCCATCTCAACCAGCTGAGCGAGTAGTGCTCTGGGTTTGAATAATAGTTAAGGATATTTTTAAGGTATTTTGGATAGCGGCGAAAGGCATACCACAGGTAGATTAGAAATTGAAGATAAATACCACCGTAGACACTTCCCAGATAAAGGTATCGGAATATCTTCAATCCTTGAGTTGATGGCTCTAAACCTTGGAGATAGGCTTCCTTAGCTGTTGCAGGCTGTAAGTGGAAGAAGAGCATGAGGAATACTCCGGCCAGGGAGGGTAAGAGATGTTTGAAATCTTTGCTTGAAAGCACGTAACCAGGTTGAAGCACGGACTTAAGGAAAAAATAAAACAGGGGAAGTTGTAAAAGCCATATCGGGAGGCCTAAGATGAATGCCAGTAACATGCTCCAGCCTTCACCTAGATCCCATAAGCCCTGAATGGTAAAAAGCAACGCATTGCCCAACATGAAAAGACCCAGCGCGAGCCGGTGATATCCTTCACCACGTAGATACATTATAAATGCCAAACCACTGAATATCAGTGATTGATATACAGGTAGTATATCGATTAGCGACTGCAGGTTATCCATCAGAGGAATTTTTCGTGCCAAAGTTAAGCTTATTCCCGAAAACTGCACCAATTCTTTTTGTTAAAAAAATTAAATTATTGATAATAAACTAATTGAACTAATAGCTGATTTTTACACTTTCCCGAAAAATTAACCTTGGTTTTTATCTGCCGTCTGTTTTTTAGAAAATGACTAATCCTCTTTCCCTAAAACTGAACCACTTTTCTCTAAAAATGCACCAAATATTTTTGTTTTTACTTGACAATCGCTCTCTTTTCACCTTTACTTTGCCTAGGTGAAATTCTTTAAAAATCCCTTATTTATTAACCAAAATCCAAAATCCTATGAAACAAAAACGACTTCTTATTCTTTTGATTCTTCTTGCAGCAAGTTTTTACTCTGCTTGGGCTCAACTTTCTTCTTACAATTTCTCAGTGAGTTCTTCTACCTACACTGCAATTTCTGGAGGTACCAGTTTGGGTAATACGAGTACTGATGACCATTATTTTGTTGACCCGGCTGTTCCATCAGGTAGTACTACTACCAAGACTGGTGTAGGTTTCCCCATTGGTTTCAATTTTACTTTCGATGGTCAGACTTTTGACCGGGTGGGGATAAATGCTAACGGCTGGATTAGTTTGGGCCAATCGAGCCTTTCACCTGCAGTCAATATGAATACTTCTAGTGCTTACTCCCCCATTTCCACTACTACTTCTATTTCTCCCGATGTTTTGGTTTCGCGCATAGCTGCTTTGGGTAGAGACCTTCAGGCCCAAACCGGTGCCGAACTAAGAATTGAAACCATTGGCACAGCTCCTAACAGGGAATGTGTTATACAATGGACGAATTATAGGAAATACAACGCAACAGGGGATAGTTACAATTTTCAGATTCGTTTACAGGAAAATGGCAACAAAATACAAGTGGTTTATGGTACCATGACGAATAATGCCACCAGTACCACCGTGCAGGTAGGTTTAAGGGGTGCACCGTCAAGTTCGGCAACCAATTATAATAACCTATCGTCAACTACCTCATGGAGTTCACCCTCAGCCGGTACCTCTGCATCGGCTACCATGACTCTATCTAGCACGGTTTACCCTTCTTCTGGAACAACTTATACATGGTGGCCTAATTTATCTAACCAAACAATTACCTCTTCCACTACCACTCAAATTACAGGTTCCGTTCCTCAGGGTGCAATCGACTGGCCTGTAATTGTGCTTCAAATTGTTGCAGACGGCAGCAATAATCCTTTAACGGTTAACACGATTAATTTCACTACCACAGGTACAACTAATACGGCCGACCTGTTAAATGCAAAGGTGTACTACACTACCACCTCTTCCTTCAGCACAGCTAACCAGTTTGGAACAACTATTGCCAATCCCTCGGGTAGCTTAATATTTAGTGGGTCTCAACAGTTGGTTAATGGAAACAACTACTTCTGGTTAGCATACGATATCAGCGCATCAGCCACCGATGGCAATATAGCTGATGCTACATGCACCCAGTTTACAACTACAGAACCTCAAACGTATGTACCCACCATCACCAACCCAACTGGTTCCCTAACCATCAGAGCTCCCCTCAATGGCACTTATACCATCGACCAGAGTAACCCCACCAATGTGCCTGGTGGAACTAATTACAATAACTGGGATGATGCTCTTTCTGATTTGAATTCTTTAGGGCATAGCGGTCCTGTAACCTTTAATGTAGCTGCTGGCCAAACCTGGTCAAAGACCATTTCTGGATCAAACTATGCCTATTTTGTAATGGAATATATCGGAAGTGCCGCAAGTCCTGTAGTTTTTCAGAAGTCGGGAAGCGGTGCCAATCCTAAATTGGTAATAACAGGTACCAGTGCAATCAATGATATTGGCATGTTCTTATACGGTTGCGATTATGTTACTTTTAATGGTATAGATATAGAAGATGCCGGGACGTCTTCTAGCAACTACCTTGATAGGGGATATTACCTTCAGGGCCCTGCTGATGACAATTGTGACCATGTAAGCATCCAAAATTGCACCATAGACCTTAATAAAAACAATACCTCTGCCTATGGGATTTATGCCTACTCTAATGCACCAACATCCACCAGCAATGCGAATAATAACCTGTCGATTCAAAACAATACTGTAACAGATGCTTACTATGGCATTTATCTTTCGGGTAATAGCACCTATCGCGACCAAAACAATACTATCAGTGGAAATACTATTACATTCCTCGGAAATAATTTGTCAGGCAGTGTTTATGGGATTTATGCTTATTACCAAAGCAACCCCGACATAAATACCAACACTATTAATAACTTAACTTCGTCTTCTTTCATTTATGGTATCTATGTTAATTATAACGATGGGGCCTCTGGAGTTGTTAATGGAAACACGATTTCAAATTTAACAGGAAGTTCCACTAGTACTGTTTATGGCATTTATGGATATTCTGCCTCCACTGCCACTACTACCTTTAGCAGCAACACCATTCATACACTTACCAATGCTGGTGCAATTTATGGTTTGTACGTTGGAGCGGGTACCACTAACAACATTTTTGGCAATTCTATTTATAATGTGCTATATAACGGTTCCTCGAGTTATATTGCCTATGGATTATCCTCATCGGGTGGTACTACCAACAACATTTACAATAACTTTATTTACGATATTAAAGCCCCTGCCAGTACTGGCACACCGGGGGTAAGAGCCATGAATTTTACCGGTGGTACTACGGCTAATGTATATCATAATACAGTGTATCTGAATTATACTTCTACTTCGGCCTCAAACCAAAGCGCCGCTCTGTATGTTACCACATCACCAACCACCCTCAATTTGCAAAACAACATTTTTGTAAACAATGTTGATGTTACTACTGGTACCAGAGCTGTAGCTTTCTACAAATCCACTACTTCACTGACTAATCTGCCAAATTCTAACAACAACAATTTATTCTATGCAGGTACCCCGGGTACCAAAAATTTGATTTACTACGATGGAACGAATAGTTACCAGACCCTCGGTGCAATGCAAACGGCGCTGGCGCCCCGTGAATCTGCATCGGTTACTGAAAATCCTCCCTTCGTTTCATCTACTTCGCCTTATGATTTGCATCTCTCAGGCTCATCAGTGGCTGAGAGTGGAGGTACCTCAACCACAGGGGTAAGTATCGATTTCGATGGAGATACTCGCCAGGGATTCCCGGGCTATTCAGGCACTGGTCTTTCACCAGATATAGGAGCTGATGAGTTTTCAGGAACCAATCCCAACTGGGCAGCTATCGACCTGGGTGCGACAGCCTTAGTAGCTCCTGCCGCTACGGGATGCTATGGGGCTGCTGAAACCGTTACGGTAACTATTAAAAACTATGGCACCAGCACACTCGACTTTTCTGTGAACAATGCCACGGTTACCACCGATGTTACAGG
>JBMFOU010000041.1:0-14926 GCA_049969475.1 Bacteroidales bacterium
ATGAGCATATGACGTTTTGAGTCTACATCATCAATTTTCAAATTCAAAAGCTCGCTGCGGCGAAGTCCACAAGCATATATTAGGCTTAGCATGGTGCGATGCTTAAAATTAGTAGGTGTTTGTAAAATGGCTTTAATTTCTTCTTTGCTTAATACGTTGGGCAGTTTGTGTTGGCGACAGGGTCGCTGCAACGCATCGACTTCAATTTTGCTTTTGCGTATTTCTCTGAAGTATAATTTAATGGCGTTAATTATTTGATTTTGATAAGAAAAACTGAGCTTTTGTTTAAGAATATGTTCATTTACAAAAAATACAACATCGTTATTACTTAGGTTTGTAGTATTCTTTTGTTTAAAAAAATTAAGAAAAACAAATAAAGCATCGCTGTATGTATGGATGGTGTTTGGGCTGTATCGTTTAAATTTTAGCCACCTTTGAAATGCTTCAATTTCTTGTCGAATATCGTTTGTTGGAAGTACATCCGGTTCTGAAATATATTCAGTTGTAGATTTTGTAATTTCTTTAATTTCAACCCACGCAATGTCTTTAAGCGTTTCTAATGTTATATCTAATTTGAATTCAATGCGAGGCTGGTACCAGTACTTTTTAGTAGTACTCCAGCGGGCATTAAGCTTAGTTTTTAATATTTCGATAAGTTCATAATCTTTTTCGAATATAAAGCATACTACCTCTTCGTTATGATGAGTATCGATTTGTAGCTTAATGGTTTTCATTGATTATTTATTTGTCAAAACAAATTAATGGGTAACTCTGTATTTGTTTCAACTTATTAATTATATGCTATATAGATGCACACTTCAAATTTTTTCACAGCTCCGCCCTTTCAGTCCCATGCAGGTGACCTGGCCTCTCTCTCAGGCTCCGGGTCTGTTAACCATCGTCAGAAGCGCTGACTTGGTTTATCTAGGGGCAGGGGTTGTTTTATCACCTCCCCTCAACAGGCCCGACCGATTTTTAAGCCTGATATGTAATCTCCTAAAGCTTGCAAAAGAAATTTCTAACTTCACAAGCGAAACTATAGGCTGGTAATCGGTATGCCAGTAACAGCAAACAAAATTAAAATAAATTTGAAAAATGCAATACCTGATAATAAATTTTTATTGATTCTAAAGATTTCTTATGAAGTATTAGCAATCAATACATAAAAAATAATGTTTTATGGTATTGAGCTGTTCGCAATGCTATCCCCCGTCTTTCATTCCACACGCCTTTGAGCGGGCTTTTGTTTTTGGGTCTGAAAGTAATTTTTCCTCTCGATTTTCTCTATTATTGTTTGTCGAAGATTTATTCTATGTTGTATTCTTTAAGTTTGCGGTAAAGCGTTCTTTCAGAGATACCGAGCTCTTCAGCTGCTTTGCGTCGTTTGCCGTTGTGTTTGGCCAGGGCCCGGCGTATGAGTTCAATCTCTTTCTTCTCGATCGACAGGGTATCATCGATTACTTCTGGTACCACAAGGGGTTCGTCGGCTTCGTGAATGTCTTCCGCTTCAATAGGCTGGGCTGCAGTGGCTTTCACCGGAGGATTCATTTCGGCAGCGATATCGCGCAGTAGTTGGGCATTTTTTTCTGAGAGCTCAGGCGAAAGATTGCTCTGGCTCATGATCTCGAAGACCAGCTTTTTCAGTTCATTAATGTCGCGCCGCATGTCGAAAAGAACTTTATAAAGAAGGTCGCGTTCTGATAGTTCGCTTCCACCTTGTGGATGCTCGCGGCTGTATAATACAGGCAACTCAGAGGAGGGATGAACGGGTAAATAGCGCATCAGGACGGGGGCTGTGATAAGCCGGTCTTTTTCGATGATGGAAATTTGTTCGGTAATATTTTTCAACTGGCGGATATTGCCTGGCCAGCGGTATGATTCGAGCAGGTGACGCGCCTCGTCGTCGAGTTGCACCGGAGGCATGCGATACTTAGTTGCAAAATCGGAGGCAAATTTTCTGAAGAGCAGATAAATGTCTTCTTTTCTTTCGCGTAGGGGAGGGACCGATATAGGAACCGTATTGAGCCTGTAATACAGGTCCTGACGAAATTTGCCTTGAGCAATGGCCGTAGGTATGTCTACATTGGTGGCAGCCACTACGCGAACATCAGTCTTAAGCACTTTACTCGAGCCCACTCTGAGAAATTCTCCTGTTTCGAGTACCCTGAGCAGCCTGACCTGGGTGGAGAGGGGTAACTCGGCTACTTCGTCCAGAAAAATGGTTCCTCCATTCACTACCTCAAAATATCCTTTGCGTGACTCATGAGCTCCTGTAAATGAGCCTTTTTCGTGCCCAAACAATTCAGAATCGATGGTGCCTTCGGGTATGGCTCCGCAGTTTACGGCAATATAAGGTCCGTGCTTGCGCGCACTGAGCGAGTGAATGATTTGCGGAAAAAATTCTTTGCCCGACCCACTCTCACCGGTAACCAGTACCGTAAGATCGGTGGGTGCTACCTGTCGGGCTATGTCTATGGCCCGGTCGAGCATGGGCGAATTGCCGATAATGCCAAACCTGAGTTTTATCGCTGCAATGTCCATGGTAATTTTTTTACAAAGGTAAGGTTATTTTGTTGTTTATGTCAAATTGGCAGTTTTGAATAATATCCTAAAAAACTTTTAACTTTGGGTTACTTCGCATCTAAGCCTGCCAGGGGCAATTGGTTAGCGCACGTTTTAAGGGCTTAAGTGAATAGGTTTTAAAATGTTTCGATTAAGAGAATGAATCTGATTTTGAAACCTCATGCTATGAAACAATTTTAAAAGTTCTTTCCTTAAGAACGAGGCAATCGATGCTTCTTTAGGTCGGTTGTGGTAAAGACGAGCTCCATAATTCTAACCCTACCTCATCAGGCCAAAGAATTTCCTAAAAATTGTCGCGCCTTAAGGTAGCGTCCTCGAAGGCGGCAAGCTTGTGGTTGCTATATCTTCGCAAATAATCAAATCTCCAGTCGAACAGAACCTGAGCATGTTGAAAGCCGATGCATTGCGAAATTAATCGAAAGGAGAAATGGTGTATATTAATAATTTGCCTTCAACAGCCATCAGTAGGCTAACCATAGCATTGGAATAGCCTGATATCCAGATCCCCCTTTTACTTTTTCTTCAATACATAATGCTTGTAAATCGGATGCTTATATCTATATCCCTTTGTACGCATTTTGTGTGGCAGAGGATAGAGTATTAAGCTTGACAAAGCGAATTATCAGGCGGATAAGGGTTCAATGAACATGTGTAAATCTAAAGTTAGATAGGTACGGGAGCGACGAGTATTGGGGTCAAGCATATAAACGGTAGCAGGGCATTTCAATAATTGTTGATGAATTTTTAGAAAGACTATTCTTATTGGGCTCATCTCTAAAAATTGACGAGTAAAATTTAGCGACCGTTGAAGCGTTTGTATGCATCGCAAGGCCTGAAGTCCTTCATACCATAAAGGAAGAAAAACATCACCGTGTCTTTGCCTCTCAGGATGGGCAGGGTATCTATTGCAACGATGCTATTCCAGCATCCCGGGCAAACCTCTTCGGGCTTACGAAAGTCACGGCCGGCTACCAGGTACCAGGCATCTTGTCCGGGCTGAAGCCCCCCTCTCCATTGGTTAATCCAGCGGTATTGATGAATGCGGTGTAGAGGTCCGCATGCCAGCAAGGTTCTACCCGAGGGCTGTGCTATATAATAATCGAGGTTGGCTGCGGGAAACCACCTGAAACTTATCAAAGGAGAACCTTTTTGCATTACACCCTGGTTTTCCAGCGAATCGAGCAAGGGTATGGCTTTTTGCTTTAGCTGACGCCAACCATACATGTCGAGCGAGAAGTCCTTTTTCCCTCTGAAATATCCCCGATCAGTCTGCGGTTTTATGATCCAGCCTCCTTTAATTTGCCCCAAGCCTGCACCGATGACCAGAAGGGTGATTCCCAGGGCAAGCTTTATACCTAGGGGTACAGCAGGGCGCTTCAAACCCGATTTACGTTCCGCCAACCAAGAAGCTCCCAGAAGAATAAGGCCATGATATCCAGGGCCACTCCAGTGGGGCAAGGTTTCGCGCCAAAGCGATACCCCGGGAAATATCAATATTAAAGGCAAAGAGCAAAACAACAACAGGCGACTTTTCTCCAAAGGTAGCCACTGTGGTCCCCTCAAGGCCATAAACACCGCTGTCCATCCCAGCAAAACTACTATAGGGTTGTTGTAGAAAATTTGCCCTCCCAACTCTCGCAGCAGATAGTCCAGATGTAGGCCTCCTTGCGTCACATCCACTCTTTCGCTATGGAAGCCAAAACTCACCCATTGGTTTTGAATATTCCAAATAAGGACGGGAGAGAAAACTATCAGCGTGAGTAATGCAGAGAGATAGAGCTCAGGCACTTTGAGCCACTTTCGATTATAAAAGAGTACGTAACCTATGGCTCCAGCCCATAAGAAGACGGCTGTATATTTCGACAGCATGCCCAACCCGATGAACAGGCCGGCCCACCAGAGTCGCGACCGGGTGATGGAATTAATGGTTCCCGTTCCCAAGCTACGCATCAGCATCAGCATTGCGAGCAACCAGAAGGTGCTTTGAGGAGCATCGGGAAGAATAAAGGTGCCGGAAATAATGAAGGTGTAAAAAGAAGCCGTATAGAGCAGGGCTGCATAAAAGCCTGTCCGGGCATTTAGTATTTCTTTACCCAGCCTGTAAATCAGCCAGGTGTTCAGGGTACCACTGATGAGGGCTGTAAGGCGAAGGGCCCATTCACCTTTCAGCCACAGATTCAGGGTAAAAAGGCGCATGAGCCAGCCCACCATGGGTGGATGATCGAAATAAGAAAGGGAGGGATATAGGGCATATTGATAATAATACACTTCATCATTGCCCAGTTCGAGCCATGCTGCCAGAATGAACCGGGTGAGGAGGGATAAGGTCAGGAGCCAGAGCAGGAGCCTTTCATAATCACGCTCTTCCATGGTGTTTTTGTTTCTTTTTTATTTTTAGAAAAATAAAACTCATAATCCCCAGGCATGCCCAGAGGATTACCCTCAGGGTGAGGGTGGCCTGAGTATCTACCGAGGCCCGCTTAGGAAGTTGTATTTCTCCCCCCTGATAACGAAATACAGGATTAAGGTATAAAATGGCCTTTCCCTCGAATTCTGCCTCCACTCTCAGGTAGGTGTCCTGCTGGCCGAATGGGAAAGCTCCGAGAGTCGTTTGGCGATGAATGCTCCGGATTTTGCCCCCTTGCCCTACGAAGCGAATTTCCCGCGCTGTATCACTGAAGACTACTTCAAGGGTATCCACGTCTTTAACCTCACATGAAATTAAACGGGGAAGTCGTTTTATAAATCCCTGGCCTCGCTGATGGGTGAGCACTCTTACTCCATAGGCTGAGCCCTGCTTCAGCCGTCGAAGAATTTCAGAAGTTTCGGTACTTGAGGCGGCGATAAAGGTGATGTATTTTCCTATTTCATCAGGATTAGAAATATCGTGCGCATCGTCGTCGGCAAGTATGAAGGCAGGATAGCCCCAGCTTAACGCTGTATCCCAATGGGCCAGGCTCACCCTGGCTCCGTTGAGTACTTCCATAAGATGATATCCGGAGAGGTATTTCAACTCTTCGGGCCGATATCCGTTGCGCAGATCAGGATGGGCTAAAGCCACCAAATCGTTGTCATTCAGCAATAAATCTATGATATGTTGCTTTTGCGAGAGAGTAGCTCCCAAAGGATAATCCCTCCACAGCACGCTACGGCTACCCAGACAAACCTGATGGGTCTTATGAATACCATAGCCATGCTCGTAAACAGCAATGTAACCCGAGGAGTCTTCAAACACCCGGTTGATGGCCTGATAATCGGAAATGGCAATGATGTCGTAACCCATCCAACGATAAGCATTCCAAACGGCTTCGGAAGTGTTTTTTCTTCCATTGGTAATGCCCAGCCATACTCGTGTCTGCACTTGAAAATTACCGGCCAGCCATCGGGTACTATCTATTTCCTGGTAAGGGTTGTAAATTTTGTTGCCGGAAAAGGGTTGGGGGGGGATAAATCGGTAAACCGGACTCGTGAGATAAAACCAGGCTAATAGAAGCACCGGTGGAAGAACTAGCAGAAAAAGTAATGCTTTGAGAAATTTCATGGGCAAAGATTCAAGGCAAGTAATTAACGGAGAGGCACCTTAATTATTAGTTCTTCAGGTTTAAATTAGAGCCAAATCAGCTGGAGGTAAAGTATTGCAAAGGAGATCAATAGGGTGATGAAGGTGACGATAAGTCCTGGCTTAAGGAATTCCATAAAGGTAATTTTTACCCCTTGTGCTTCGGCCGATTCAATAACAATGAGGTTGGCCATGGCCCCAATGATGGTAGCGTTGCCAGCCAGGGTGGATGCGGAAGCAAGGGCCAACCATAATATATCGCTGTGGACCGTCTTCATCAACGGAAGCATGACAATGGTAAAGGGCACATTGCTTACCACTTGCGAAAGAATTAGGCTAAGCAGGTGCACCGACCCCAATCCTAACGCGTTTTCCTTCAGTGGGTTATTTTCCAGCAAAGGTTGCAGTAATCCTACTTTTTCTACAGCATGCACCACAATGAAAAGGCAGGCGAAAAACAGAAGCAATACCCAGTCCACCTGTTTGATGACGCGGGAAGGTTTAATTTTTCCAAAAATCAGGATAAGAGCAGCCCCGGCCAGTGCGATCAGAGGAATGGGAAGCTGTAGTTGGTGATGCAGGAAAAAACCGGCTACCACCCCGGCAAAGACTGTCACCGACCAAGCCATGGAACGGTAATTATACTCGAATCCATTCGACTGAAACTGCAGGCGCCTGTGATCGGCAAATTCTGTGGGATACAGCCATCGGACGACGCCAACGATAACTCCCATACCCAGCAACGAAACGGGCAGTAAACGTAGCAGAAATTCGCTATAGCCTATTCCTGAGTTAATGCCTATAAGCATATTTTGGGGATTCCCCGTGATGGTCATCGCACTGCCGGCATTGGAGGCCAAAATTTCAGCAATCAGGTAGGGGATGGGGTTGAGGCCTGCATTGCGACACAAAATGATAATAACCGGGGTAAAAAGCAGCACTACCGCGTCGTTTACCAGAAATGCGCTGGCAATGCCCGTTACAAAGGTGATGATAACCAGTAGCCTGAATCGTGTGCGGGCATAAGAAATGGTTTTACTGGCTATCAACGAGAAAAAACCATCGAGCTGTAATGTAGCAATCACGATCATCATGCCCAACAACAAAACTATGGTATTGAAGTCGATAGCATGGATTGCTTCTTCAAAACTGACTACTCCGGTAAGAATCATTGCCACAGCACCGAAAAAGGCAGCTGAAGGCCGGTCGATGTTCATTTTGGGCAAACGGGTGAAAATAATCCCGATGTAAGTCAGCACGAAAATGACCAGCGCGGTATAATAAGCATTCATCAAGCAATAGATATTGATGGAGCGAAATTAGGGAAAATCAGGCCGAGGGGGAATATAGAAAGGTCAAATCATTGATCTTTCCCTCTTACACATTACAACAATGCTTTTTGAAAAAATTTGCTAACTCCTCGTATTTAAAAATAGGCCGCCTTCTGCGGTATAGATTTACTTTGCTTTGCTGATTTATAACATGGCATAAACAATTTATAACACATAATTACTCTCTATTAGCTATGATGGGCCTCTTAAATCATTTATCCAACTTCCAATACCTAGTTTTGGGCTTGACAGCTTTTGGGGAGCTGATTTTCCTTTACTGTTTAATCACCTTATTTTCAATTTCAGTCTCAATCTCAATCAATGGTAATATAGAAAAATATTTGTATTTTTGATTAAGCAAAAATTTATTAATAATATGGCCCAAGTAGTTGTTTTAGGAGCTGGCATAGCCGGACATACTGCAGCGTTGATTTTGAAGAGAAAATTAGGGAGCAGGCACAAGGTAACCGTAGTAGCCCCCAACAGCAAGTATCAGTGGATTCCATCCAATATATGGGTGGGCATAGGGAAAATGACTCCCGAGCAGGTTTCGTTTGAATTGGCACCTGTGTACAAGAAACAAGGAATAGAATTCATCCAGGCCCGGGCCGTTAGGATTTTTCCTGAAGGCAAGGACGGAAGAGGTCCTTGTGTGGAGGCCGAGGGCACATTGCCCGAAAATAAAGGGCAGGTCATTACCGTGCCGTACGATTATCTCATAAATGCCACGGGCCCAAAGCTCAATTTTGACGCTACGCCTGGTTTAGGCCCTGAGAAAGGCAACACGGTTTCCGTTTGTACCTATGGGCATGCAATGGAAGCTAACAAGGCCTTGCGTGCAGCCATTGAACGTATGAAAAAGGGGGAATATTTACGCTTTCTCATTGGCACGGGGCATCCTACAGCCACCTGCCAGGGAGCTGCTTTCGAGTATGCCCTGAATGTAGCATTCGAAATCAACAAACATAAACTGCGAAACAAAGCCGAAATCATTTGGATTACGAATGAATATGAGCTCGGCGATTTTGGCATGGGGGGAGCCTTTATCAAAAAAGGGGGCTATTATACCTCAACTAAAATTTTTACCGAGTCGATCCTTGCAGAATACGGGATTCGTTGGATAAAGCGGGCGGGAATCACAAAGGTAGAACCTGGTTTGGCTCATTATGAAACCCTCGACGGTGAGCAGCTTAGCCAACCTTTCGATTTTGCCATGCTCATACCTGCTTTTGCTGGTGTGGGCTTGCAGGCTTCCGATAAGCAAGGAGTTGACATTACCTCCCGGCTATTTGCTCCCAACGGTTTGATGAAGGTTGATGCCGACTACACCCCCAAACCTTTCGAAGATTGGTCGGTTCGCGATTGGCCTTCTATTTATCAAAACCCTGAATACGACAACATCTATGCAGCAGGTATTGCCTTTGCACCCCCGCACAGCATCAGCAAACCCATGACCAACAAGAATGGATTGGCCATTTTCCCCACCCCGCCCCGAACAGGTATGCCTTCGGGCGTTATGGGGAAAGTGGTGGCCCTCAATATTGCTGACCGAATCTTACATAATCGTCACGATCATCGGCACCGTGCTTCCATGGGGCGCATGGGGGCCGCTTGTATTATTTCCTCAGGCTATGGAATCTGGAATGGGATGGCTGCTACTATGACCGTTTTCCCTATCGTTCCCGATTACGAGAAATATCCCGTTTGGGGTCGAGATATTTCCTATACCGTGGGAGAAACTGGCCTGGCAGGACACTGGATTAAATTATTCCTTCATTACATGTTTCTGTACAAAGCCAAAACTCATCCATTCTGGTATTTAATTCCTGAATAATTTGTAAATCATTAAAATTTAATATTATGCTCAGAAAACCCAATATTGTCCGTGGTTACAAAGACGAGGCCTATCCTCCATTTCCCACACCAGCCACTCGCTTCTGGAGAGGCTGTATCCTGTGGCAACTTGTCCGCTTTTTTGTTCTTAATCTGAAAATTATGCGCATAGTAGTAGGTGGACACTCGTAATTTACCTGTGCGTAATCCATCACATGCAAAGGTCGGAGAAGTAAATCTTTCCGGCCTTTTGTTTTTACGTATTTTTGTCCTGCTATTTCAAACCCCCACCTCCATTTCAGGATGCACATCACGAAAATATCCCCCCACGACAAGTTGATCCACCTGATTGAAGTCAATCCTTTCGTGCTTCTACTTATTGAATATTTCGAACTGCCCCTGTTAGTGGGCCACCAATCGGTTGGTGTTTATTGCAGAAAAAATGGCATCCATCCCGATTTGTTTATTGCCATAGCCTCTCTGTATTTTAGGCTACCTATCCCTTCAGGCTACGCTTTTTCAGCTTCCGAGCTTCCATGGATTGTTAAGTTCCTGAAAAACAGTCATCAGTATTATCTCAATGAAAAATATCGTGAGGTGCTGGCTCTTATCCATCAGATGCACGAGCTTCAACCCGATCCAGAGCTGGCACTGGTAGAAAAGTTTTTTGAAGATTATATGGCAGAGGTGAGGGAACACCTGGCCTATGAGGAAAATGTTGCATTCCCCTATTTCCTCTCACTTACTGAAGGCAAGCCTATGCAGCAACGGGCCTTTTCGGCAGAGGAATATCTGAATCACCACAGCGATATAGAGACCAAGCTGGCCGACCTCAAACAATTGTTGTTGGTGCATCTGGCTGTGGGCAGGGACTATGTGGTTCGACGCCGTACCATTCAGCGCCTTATAGAACTGGAATTCGACCTTGCCGTACATACGCGTGTGGAGGAGGAATTATTGGTGCCCCTGGTCGTGGAAATAGAAAAACAAGGGTCATGAGAGTTGCAAAACTCCGAAGCATCCTGTTGGCCGACCCTTCCGAAGTTATTTTGCAAGGGCTGGCTGTTGTGGTCAGGCAGGCCGGTTGGGGTGAACCCCACCTATGTCGCCGTTGGGATGATGTTTTCAGAATATCCGACCCTCAGCAGATACTTCTGGGAGTCATAGGCAGCGGTATGTTAGGAGAATGGAGTTGTCATCGATCCCGGCTTATGAGAAATTTCGAAAACGCCATCTGGACGGCCTTTCTCTATGCTCCTTTTTTTCAGGAAGAAGATCCGTATCTGCGTAAAATATTCAGAATAACTGACAGTTATGAGCAAATTCTGACAGGGCTTAAAAATTTAGCGAAGGACGAAACCTCGGACGACCTTGCCATGCAGCCGCTTACCGAACGGGAGATTGAGGTATTGCGCCTGCTGGTTCAGGGTTTATCGCAAAAGGAAATTGCCCAACAACTCCATTTGAGCGTGCATACCATCATTACACATCGGAAAAATATCACCCTTAAAACGGGCATAAAAAGTATAGCTGGCCTTACCCTATTTGCCTTATCCCACAAATTCATAACTCCCTGACTAAAGTTGGGGATTGGAGCAATCCCAAATCCCTAATTTAAGGGATGGACACGTGTAGCGATAAACCTGTGTTTTGCAAACCAATTAAAATATGGGTTTATGAGAAAGATCGTATTCATTATCAGTTTGTTTCTTGCAATGCTGGGTTTTGTTGGAAGGGCTCAGGTTTCTACCGATGTCATGGTTTTTGGTGATGTGAAGCAGAAAACAGATGGAAAGCATATCCCTTTCGCTCAAATTGTATTGAAAGGGACTCGTTTTGGCACTATGGCCGATGCAAGCGGGCACTTCAAAATGGTTCATCTGCCCGAGGGGGAGTTTACCCTGGTGGCTTATGCCATGGGCTTTAAAAAACAGGAAAAGACGGTGGTGTTGAAGGCAAAAACTGCAGTGTCCGTTTTTTTCGAACTGGAGGATGATGTGCTCAATCTCGAGCAGGTAGTCGTTTCAGGCACACGCACACCTCATTTTGTGAAGGATGCACCGGTACGTACTGAGGTAATTACTGCAAGGGCTATCGAGCAGAAACGGGCCAACAATTTATATGAAGTTTTAGAGGGGTTGCAGGGAGTAAGGGTGGAAAATCAATGCCAGGCCTGTAATTTTACTATGGTGAGGATGCAGGGGCTGGGTCCTGAGCATACGCAGATGCTTATCAACGGGCAGGCGGTTTATTCTGGCTTGGCCTCGGTATATGGCTTGCAACAGATAGCATCAGACGATATTGAGCGGGTGGAGGTTGTTAAAGGATCAGGGTCGGCCCTTTACGGAAGCCATGCAATAGGGGGAGCCATCAATATCATCAGTCAGGAACCATCTCCTATTCCCCTTACTAAAGCTGACCTGAGAGTGGGCAATGAGGGTACATTTTCGGCAGGTTTTCAGTCGTCGATGCGAAACGAGACGGGGAATTTGGGCTTATTGGTCTTTGCCAGAAAAATCGACGAGTCAGCTCTCGACCAGACCGGTCCCGGCCTCATCCGCCAACAGGTGAAAAATCCGGATGGATTCTCTGACCGGGTGGAATCTAAACTAATTAATGCCGGTATTAGTTTTCTGGCTCAAGACATGAATAACGGGGCGGGTAAATTGCTTCTGCGTTCAAAATACTTAAACGAATTCCGCAGGGGAGGACTCCTGACCGATGACATTTTAAAAAATCCTTATACTCCAGGCACGGAAAACATTAAGACCGACCGCTGGGAAAACGAACTTCAATATTCCCGAAAACTTGGAGCCGCCACCGATGTCACCACGGCGGTTTCTTGGGTGCTGCACCAACGCGAAGCCACCAACGACACTTATCTGAATGATTATTTCAGCATCCACGGTGTTTATCCCGATGTTACCACATTTCGTCCATACCTGGCCGACGAAAACCTGGTTTACACTACCCTGTCGCTTGGCCATACAACTGGAGCCCATCACCTGTTAGCCGGTTTGCAGGCCATGTACGATATCATCAACGAGTCGGGTATGTATGTCAATTTGGATACACTATCATTCCTCTATGGAATGCCTTATCGGTCGGTAGCCGAAAAAGATGCACGGGAATGGGGTGTGTTTCTGCAGGATGAGTGGGCGGTAAGTGAAAAACTGATGTTGGTGCCGGGACTCCGCCTCGATAATCACCGCAGTTCAGAGAAATATTTGGCCCTGGGCTACGATAGTCTTTTCCCTAATACCCGCTTTGCCCAATATAGCCTCAATCCCCGAATGGCAGTAAAATACACAATAAACGAACATCTGGTCGTGCGCGCTAATATAGGAACAGGCTATCGCGCACCTTTTGGCTTTTCCGAAGACCTTCATTTATGCAGTGGCTCGCCTAGAGTATGGAAATCGTCGAAGCTTTTACCTGAAAAATCGCTGAGCTACAATGTTTCTGCTGATTACTCTTCCCACGATTGGGCGCTTGCATTCAATATTTTTCATACACGGCTGAAAAATAAAATAGGTTTTGTGAATGCCAGTCCGGAAGTTAAAGCCCTGGGTTACGACTATGAGTGGCAGAATATAGAACATGCCACGGTGCAGGGTATAGAGGTGGCGCTCAAGTATTTCCCGGTGAAAAGTCTTGAATTATATGCAGACATGGGGATTAACCGGGGGCTTTATGATCACCCACGCAATGACTGGAAAGGTACACCCTGGGAATCCGTAAGCCGTTATATCCCCAGGTTTCCGTTTGTCAGTGCATACCTGAAAGCCGAATACTCAGCCGGGCGTTGGTCTTTAAACACTTCTCTCAACTTTCAGGGAACCATGTATATCGATTATTACAATTCAGAACCCGACCCCGCGCTGGGTGATATGTCGAAAATTAAAAAAACTTCCCCCTATGCCTTATGGAATGTAAGGGCTACTTATAGGGTCGGAAATTTGACCTTTTATGCAGGAGTGAATAATATTACGGGTTACATTCAGGATGAACGCCACCTCGATGATGCGGCTTTCATCTATGCCCCGCTTTATGGTCGTTTATTCTTTGGGGGGCTTAGTTTTGCTGTCACTCAATGATAGGTGAACAATAATAGGGGGCTGGCAGTTTATAATGTAAAAATCTGAATTTATGAAAAAAGTAATGATAGCCGTTTTCCTTTTGCTGAGCTTGAATACCTTGATAGCTCAAAGTTCTTTGCACGATTTTAAGGCCTACGATATCGATGGTAAACTAGTAGATTTGTCCAGTTTTAAGGGCAAAAAGGTGATGGTGGTGAATGTGGCCAGCCGTTGCGGCCTCACCCCTCAATACGAGCAACTGCAGCAACTCTACGAAAAATACCACGACAGGGGTTTCGAAATCATCGCTTTTCCAGCCAATAACTTTATGGGTCAGGAACCTGGTACCAATAGCGAAATCAAGCAATTCTGCACCACCAACTATGGAGTGACTTTTACTGTGATGTCGAAAATTTCGGTAAAGGGCAAGGATATGCACCCTATATACCAGTGGCTGACTTCAAAGGAAAAGAACGGCAAAATGGATTCCTCCGTATCCTGGAATTTTCAGAAGTACTTGATTGATGAAAAGGGCCAGTTAGTAGATATGCTGCCCCCACGCACTTCTCCTTTCGACGATAGAATTGTGCGTTGGATTGAAGGTAGGGTAGGTAAGACTTTACAGTATTCCGCGTTTTTGTCTGCCTCTTTGCCTCTTTTCACCTGCAATGAATCATTCTTGCAGACTGGATTCATAAGCATGTTGGGAAATTTCTCTTACCTTTACCCCATCCTGCAAATCTTGTTTTGCGGGGTGTTTTAAAAATAGAAGCTTATGTTTGAACCGATTGTTTATTCCCGACGACGCGAGGCTCTCCGAAAAATTTTGGGTAAGGGTGTAGTACTACTGCCAGGCAATAAAGAGGCTGCCATGAATTATCCTGCCAATACATACCACTTCAGGCAGGACAGCAACTTTTTATACTTCTTTGGTCTTAATCAGCCCGACCTGGCCGGCGTCATCGACCTCGATGGCGGAGTCGATATACTTTTTGGCGACGACTTTACCCTTGAAGATATCATCTGGATGGGCCCTCAGCCTTCGATGGCCGAAAGGGCTGCCCTGGTGGGAGTGGAAGAAACGCGTCCCCTCGATGAGTTGCCTGCCTATTTGGCAAAAGCCATGGCCGAAGGTCGTAAAATTCATTTCGTGCCTGCTTATCGGGGCGAAACTCAGCTTTGGTTGGCTCATTTACTGGGCATTCGTCCTGCAGTGCAAAAGAACTATGCTTCCCGTGAGCTTATAAAGGCTATTGTAGCTTTAAGGGAAATAAAAGAAGACCAGGAGGTTGAGGAAATTGAGAAAATGATTGATGTGGCCTATCTCATGCATACAACCGCTATGCAGATGGCTCACCCGGGCATCACCGAGCAGGAGATTTTTGGTCGCATGGAAGGAATAGCCTTCAGTAAGGCCAATGGAACCAGTTTTCCCATCATCTTATCGATTAATGGGCAGACTCTGCATAACCATTATCATGGCAATATGCTTGCGGGCGGCCAACTCATGGTGAGCGATGCCGGTGCCGAATCAGCCGATG
>JBMFOU010000042.1:0-14115 GCA_049969475.1 Bacteroidales bacterium
TGTTTCAGCTGCTTGAATACCAGCTCAATCTGCCAACGCAGCTTGTAGAGGGCGACAATTAGGTCTGCTCTCATATCAAACAGGTTGGTTAAAAACTCAAAGCGTCTTTTTAGCCCCCGATCGTAGAATTGAACCCTGCGAAGTTTTAATGACCTTACTGTGATGTTATCTTTAATCTAGGACTAAATGATTTCATCCTTTTCAACGCCGCTATGAATAGGGTCATCTATTTCACGGCCTACTAGGGTTTCATAAACCGCATGGTCTTTGATTCGGGTAACAAATCCTGTACCCGATTGAGAGAACCTTTTAAAGGCTTTATAATCGTTGTACCCCTTGTCGAAAGCATATACCGTGTTGGGGTCAAGCCTAAGCTTATCGAGCAGCATGTGGTCATGCGTGGCAGCGCTGGAAAACCACACCATCGTGGGTGCGGGTTCATCTACATTTATAACGGTATGGAGCTTAATGCCTCCCTTCATCTTCCCTTTTTGTGGATGGCGTCCAACACACCTTAGTATGTTCTTAAACAGGCTGATGGTTGTGCTATCCACTATTTCTACTTGCTTTTTTATCACCGCTTTAATCCTGCTGTCCGAGATATGATGCCCATATTGTTTAAGCAGTTGATTGTAGATCTCTCCAAATACCTTGGCGTCCCGGTGTTTGTTTGCATCTGAAAGGGTGCTTCTTTTAGGAATATGGCTTAGCTGAAAATGCTTTGTTTTGCCTGACAGTCCAAGCATAGCGCCACTTACTTCTCGTAACTAGCTGCATTTGGCAAAGGAGCTGAATAGCATGCTTATTAAATGGTCTTTGGTCTTGAACCTCTTGATGTATCAATCAGAGTTGTGTTTTTTTTCACTTGATGAAATAATTCTTGGGTCGATTAAAGAAATCAGCTGTCCGAAAATCGACTGTCCCCAAAAGTGTGTACTTTTATGCTGCGTAGTTGAGTGTTTGTGGTAAAACAAAACTACAAAAAGAGCGGGGATGACATTGTATCGTCCCCACTCTAATTTTTTTCGGACAATGGTGCTACTAAAATTTAAACCCGGATGATATTCAGATAGTTTCGGCCATGTAGCCTGTCTTTTTTAGTGCGATAACTATTTCCTCGGACTGGACATTCCCTTCTACCGTTAAGATATTGTCGGGATTTTCCAAATCAACAAACCAGTTATCGATTTCGGGCATTGCATTGAGTACAGGGGTAACTTTAGCCAGGCAATGCGGACAATTAATATTGGTTTTGAATTTTAAGACTTTGATTTCCATTGTTTTATTTTTGATTTAAAGTTGAATCGGGTAATCCGTAAACTGTTGGTGACTACCATGACCGAACTGAGCGACATGGCAGCCCCGGCAATCATAGGATTGAGGGTAAAGCCTGTGATAGGCTGAAGTATACCAGCTGCCAGGGGTAGGCATAGCACATTATAGAAAAAAGCCCAAAACAGGTTTTGCCGGATAATGCTGCGGGTAAATCTGGACAGCTGGATGGCCCTAGCTACGGAGGTAAGATGGTTTCCAATAAGGGTAATACCTGCGATATCGAGAGCCAGGGAGTTACCACGGGCCATAGCCATGCTCACATCAGCACTGGCTAATGCCTCGGCGTCGTTTATACCATCACCCACCATCAGCACTTTTTCACCTTCAGTCCTTAACGCCTCGATCACGTTTTTTTTCTGCGCAGGCAACAGACCTGCATACACCTCGCTGATACCTGCTTGGAGTGCCATTTTTTTTGCAGCCGACGGTTGGTCGCCCGTGAGCAACAAGGTGCGAATACCCCTCTGGTGCAACATATCCACAGTTTCTCGAGCCTCTTTCCGGAGGGTATCTCCGGCAGCCATGAGCCATAATAACTGAGTACCTTTAATTCCTGCAATAATGGTGTAACCTTCTTCTTCCATTGGGGTGGCCAACGAGGCCCAATCCTGGTTTAGCTGAAAATTTTCCTCCTTCAGAGTGTACAGACTTTGAATTCTGTAATTTATACCCGAGGCTGAGGTATAGGAAAGACCTCTGCCAGGTATCACCTGAATTTCGTGCTGTATTTCTGCCAGCATTCGGCCATTGGCCTGTTTCTCAATAATTTCGGCGACGGGATGAGCCAGGGGATGCAAGCTGCTTTTTTCCATAGTCATAAAAATGCTGGCATCTTCGGAATTGAGGGTATCCAATCCGGCGTGCATTTTAATGGTCGGTTCGCCAGTGGTGAGCGTACCTGTTTTATCGAAAGCGGCAACTGTTGTCAGGCCCGCTTTTTCCATGATTTCTCCATTGCGAAAAAGGAATCCATGCCTGGCAGCGGTACCTGCTGCTGCTACCAGAGCCGTGGGAGTGGCCAGGCCTAAAGCGCAGGGACAGGCAATAATAAGCACTGTAATGGCAAAGGTGAAAGCCTGCACAGGGTTACCACTGGCTATCATCCACGAGGCCCAGGTGACAGCTGCCAGCACAAGTACCACAGGAACGAAGACACCGGCAATACGATCGGCTAATTGCTGCACAGGAGCCTTGGCTGCAAGCGAACGAGCCACAGAGCTGATAATTCCATCCAATAGCGTTTCGCCCTGAGGTCTGGTAACAAGCACCGTCAGCATTCCTTCAAGATTGCGGGTACCAGCCAATACAACATCTCCTTTCTTTTTGCGAATAGGCAAGGGTTCGCCGGTAATCGTGCTTTCATCTATCTCGGTTTCGCCTTTTAAGATGATCCCATCAACGGGCACCAGTTCGAAAGGCATCACTAGCACCCGATCATTAATCACCACCTCGGCGGCTTGAATACTTATGGGCTGTCCATTGCGAATAACCGTGATGGTTTCAGGTTGCAAGCGTCGGAGACTATTAACTGCTGCAGTACTTTGCCGGCGGGCCCGGCCTTCCAGATAACGCCCCGTAAGTACAAAAGCAATCAGCATGGCCGGCGTTTCAAACCACAAATGGCCCGTTGATTCCGAAGAAGAAAACAGGTTAATGGCTGAAAGCAAGTAGGCCGTGAGGGTGCTCAAAGCCACCAGTAAGTCCATGGCGGGTGCTCTGTGCTTCACTTGATTCCAGGCTCTTATAAAAAGCAGGCGAGCAGGTATCAATAGAAGCAGACTGGTGAGAACAAAAGAGATGTATTGCCCGGGACGAAATGGATGAAAAAACATCCCGAAAACAAAAACCGGTAATGCCAATAAATATATCAACCCCAGCTGCCTGAGTGAGATTTCACCCTCCCTGGCAGATTCATTTGCTTTGGTCTTAGACTCTGAAGCGAGGGAGCTACGATAGCCGGCCTCCTGAATTTTCTGAACCAGGTGTTGCGGGTCAACTTTATCAGGGTCATAGGTAATACTTACATTACCAAGAGCCAGGTTTGCACTGGCCTCCTCAATACCTTCCAGACTTTTTACCGCCTTTTCCACCGTGGCCACACAAGATGCACAGGTCATGCCTTCCACAGGAAGGGTAAGGAAAGTGCGGCTCATAGTTTAATTCTTTGGTTGAATCTTTTCACGTAAAAACCGGCCTGTATAGGATTTTTCACACATAATCAGGTTTTCTGGTGTTCCTTCAAATACAACATACCCTCCTTCGTCACCCCCTTCAGGCCCCAGGTCAATCACCCAATCGGCCGACTTGATGACTTCAGGATTGTGTTCAATAACAATAATACTATGTCCGTTGTTCAGCAAGGCATTGAAGGCTGCCAGAAGTTTGGATATATCGTGGAAATGCAGTCCTGTGGTAGGTTCGTCAAAGATGAAAAGGGTATTTTTTTCATTTTGAGCTCTACCAATGAAGTAGGCCAGCTTAACGCGTTGGGCTTCACCTCCCGATAGGGTAGAGGTGCTCTGTCCCAGCTTAAGATAGCCTAATCCGACATCGAAGAGTGGTTTGATCTTCGAAACGATGCGATTACCTAAATCTCTATTTGGTTCCAGATGACAGAAAAATTCGATAGCCTGTTCTATGGTCAGATCGAGCACCTGGTTTATGTTCAATTCTTTAACTTTAATATCGAGGACTTCATCTTTAAAGCGCTGGCCCTTGCAACTGTCGCACACCAGCCAAAGATCGGCCATAAATTGCATTTCAATTTTTACCTTTCCTTCGCCCTGGCACTCCTCGCAACGCCCTCCGGGAATATTGAAGCTGAAATAGCCTGGACTATAACCCCGCATTTTGGCCAGGGGCTGACTACTAAACAGGGTCCGGATTTCGTCGTAAGCACCGGTATAAGTGGCCGGGTTCGACCTTGAAGAGCGACCCAGAGGATTCTGGTCGACTAATTCTACGCCCTGCAGACGCTTGTAATCGCCCTCCAGTTTAAGGTGCTTTCCGGTTTTTTCAGCGTAGCCGTCGTACATTTTCTTCAACGCGGGATATAGAATTTGCTTAACAAGGGTAGTCTTTCCCGACCCGCTTACGCCAGTCACAACCGTTAAAACGCGGAGTGGAAATTTTACATTGATATTCTTAAGGTTATTCTCGGTGGCTCCTACAATCTCAATGGAATCACGCCAGGGTCTGCGTCGGGGGGGGAGGGGAATATTTTTTCTTCCGCTCAGATAATCGGCCGTAAGGGTATTTCCTTCATTTATCAAGGTTTGATAATCGCCTTGAAAGACCAATTTTCCGCCATGAACCCCGGCTTCCGGACCAATATCTATCAGATGATCGGCCGACTTGATGATTTCTTCTTCATGTTCCACCACGATGACGGAATTACCCAGATCTCTGAGGTTTTTCAGCACCTTCACCAGTCGCAGGGTATCGCGGGGATGGAGTCCTATGCTGGGCTCGTCGAGAATGTACATAGAACCCGTGAGTGTACTACCGATGGCCGTGGCCAGATTGAGACGTTGCGACTCGCCTCCCGAAAGGGTATTTGATAACCGGTTGAGCGTGAGGTATCCAAGCCCTACGTCGCAGATTACCTGCAGTCGGTTGTTAATTTCGGTGAGCAACCTCCGGGCAGTCAAATGTTCGTGGTCGGTAAGTTTTAAGTTTTTAAAAACGTCCTTGAGTTTGCTAATAGGCATGGTTACCATGTCGGAAATAGAATACCCGTCTATCTTCACATAGTTGGCATCTTTTCTCAGGCGGGTTCCCTTACAGTCGGGGCAGAGCGTCTTACCGCGGTAACGCGAAAGCAAAACCCTGTATTGAATTTTGTAGAGGTTTTCCTCCACCATTTTGAAAAAGTCGTTGATACCTAATATCCCCGGCCCACCTTCCCACAGGAGCTTTTTTTCTGACTCACTGAGTTCATAATAAGGCCGGTGGATGGGAAATCCTATTTTTCGCCCTTCACGGATAAACTGTATTCTCCATTCTCCCAGTTTTTCGCCCTTCCAGGGAGCCACACATTCTTCGTAAACTGAAAGGCTTTTGTCGGGAATCACCAAGTCTTCATCAATTCCTATTACAGACCCAAAACCCTCACAGGTTTTGCAGGCACCGTATGGATTGTTAAACGAAAATAAATTGACGCTGGGTTCTTCGAAGGTCATTCCATCGGCCTCGAACCGGTTAGAAAACTCTTGCCTGTAAAATTTTTCTCCGAGCCAGTATTCTACCAAACAGGTTCCCATGCCTTCAAAAAAAGCACTTTCCACTGAATCGGCGATGCGGGAGAGGTATTCCTGATCATGGGGACCACCGGTGAAACGGTCGATCACGAGTAAGATTTCTTGATTAAGCGGCAAGCTCACAGTACTTTCCAAAATTTGCTGTACCTGCAGCAGATTCCCGTTTATACTCACCCGGGTATAGCCTTGCTGCAGAATGATAGCCAGACGCTGTTGCAGCGATTCCTCTTCAGCAACCCTCAGTGGTGCACTTAGCATACAGCGAGCGCCCGAAGGAAGGCTTGCGATGAAATCGGTTACATCGCTTACGGTATCCCTTTTTACCAGAGTTCCCGAAATAGGGCTGTAGGTTTTTCCTATTCGAGCATAAAGCAGTTTCAGGTATTCGTATATTTCCGAAGAAGTCCCCACCGTACTTCGGGGGTTGCGGGTGTTTACCTTCTGCTCTATGGCTATGGCAGGCGCTATCCCGCTAATATAATCCACTTCGGGGCGGTTCATGCGACCGAGAAATTGACGCGCATATGAGCTTAAGCTTTCTACATACCGGCGTTGGCCTTCGGCAAAGAGCGTATCGAAGGCCAGCGATGATTTCCCTGAACCCGATAAACCTGTGATAACCACGAGTTGATTTTTGGGTATGGCCAGGTCTAGGTTTTTTAAATTATGCTGCCTGGCCCCCTTGATTATGATGTACTTATGAAAATCAGCTTCTGTGATCTTTTTTACAATCGACATGAATAGAAAAAATGGAGTGCAAAAGTAGCACATTCAAGCTTTGCCTGTCTGAAATTTTTTTAACAAATTAAAGTATTGGTATTTAGTCTATTGTTGGTTGTTTTCCATGTAAACGAGAGAAAAATATGAAATTTTAATTCCATCCATGCTTGACTTATGCCGTTTCCTTGTTATATTTGCTCTTGAAAAGAATGTCAAACTCAAAAGACGGAGGCTGCCTATCGCTTAACTTCTACGCTAAATATTGATTTTCAAGAAGGGAAGCGCTATGAGTACATCCACGGTTTCCGACAAGGAACTCATCCAGAGTTACCTGTCGGGCAATGAGGCAAGCCTCGCCACATTAATTTACAGGCATCAAGAGAAAGTTTCTTCTTATGTACATTCCCAGATTCGCGACCGGCATCTGGCCGAAGACATCATCCAGGATACTTTTCTAAAGGTTATCAATACCCTTAAATCGGGCGCCTACAAGGAAGAGGGCAAGTTTACCCAATGGCTGATGCGTATAGCCCACAATCTGGTTATCGATCATTTCAGGCGACAGAAACGTTTTCCGATGGTTGAAAACAGTGAGGAATTTGATATTTTCGAGCGGCTCTGGCTTAAAGAACGTTCAGTGGAAGAGCAACTTATTTACGAGCAAATTATTCGCGACGCCGCTCGTCTAATTCACCACCTTCCTGATGAGCAAAAAGAGGTGGTCAGAATGCGTTTATATGAGGGTCTGAGCTTCAAGGAAATAGCTGATAAAACCCAGGTTAGTATCAATACAGCCCTGGGTCGAATGCGTTATGCACTCATCAACCTTCGTAGAATTATCAAGCAAAAGGATATTTCATTGACCATGTGAGTATTTAAATCTTAATTTTCAGGTTTCATGCAATAAGAAACAAACAACGACGTTTTGGATAAGAATGAAGGCTTAACTAAAATGTAATTGCATGAAACAAAGCTCTACTATTCCTTTCAATCATCAGTTCCGTGTATCTCAAAAGTTATCCCGGCATTTGCCGATGCCATTGGTTTCGTTTCTGATGGCCTATTCCAGTTCGCTCTGGGTTGCTCATACATCCCATTTGGGCGACCGGTATTTGGTCCTGAACTGAACATTCAGGAAAAAACTAAGGCTGCCAAAAAACTTCACAGGCAGCCTTTTTTGTTTTTTATCTGACGCAAGCCTTAAAACTTATAATTGATGCCAATCCCGAAACTTTCTTTGAACTGCATGCGCGGTCCGCTGCCTACCAACACCTTCTCTCCATCAATCATTTTGTAATCATTTATTTTAATGTTGTGGTCATAGATTAGGTTCATTCTCAGGGTAGTGTTGATGGTTTTGTTGACTGTAAAACTTAAGAGTGCATCCCAGTTGATGTCGAAGTTCCAACGGTTGCTGGGGTCTGAGTCCAGATAATTGTTGTGCAAAATGAACCGACTCTCCAGATTCACATGGGTGGAAATTTCCTTTTTTAGATTGGCATTCAGGCTCATACCAAATTCAGGTTTTATCCAGTTTCCATGAGCAACCAATGAGTCGCCGATATAAGTGGCTGGGGTTACCCCAAATGAGCCTTTGTCGGCCAATTCTTGATTGGCTACAACAGTGAATTTCCCAGAGGCAGGCGAGAGAAAAAGCGAAAACTTGTCAGAAGGTTTAAGTTGCATGCCCAGAGATAGCGTGATGTAAGCCGGGGCCATGAATGTAGATATAATTACCGAGTCGTTGGGGTAGCGATATCCATTGGAAAATTGCGTCCTGAAATTGACCAGGGCTGTATAACTCCAGTACTTATATTTTTGATAATCGAAAGTTCCCGTATAGTCCAGGCGGTCCTCGGTTTTTCTGAGGTCGCGGTCGCGGTTGGTCAAGACGCCATATCCAGCTATTAGCTGATGATTGGCCGAATACTTTTCTTTTTTGTGGTTAGCCATAAAATTGAACCACATCGTCCCACTCATGCTACTCTCGCCCCCTTCGGCCCAGTTGCTTAAATGCAGTTGATTGATATTGAGGGCTACTGAGCTTTTTAGTTCCCATTTTTTGAGAAGTGGCAGGGTGTCGTTAGTGGGCTCTGTCTCCGCAGATAATCCCATAGAAATAACTGCAACCAACAGGGTTGTGAGTATTATTGGCTTCATATATACTCTAACGAACTTTAAAAAGCTTTAGTGTTTCGTTTAACGCTGACTGAACTTTTGACTTTTAATTTTTATTCGAGGACGATTTTGTAATGCTTAATTTTTGTTCCTTGCACAAGCTGCAAGATATAAATGCCTCGAGGTTGATTTTGTAGGTTAATTTCAGCAATTCCTGCGGTAAGAAGGCCCGAGAGTATGCTTTTGCCCGATAGGTCGAAAAGTACTACTTCCACAGGTATATTATTATTACTGTAAACGCGAAGAGTACGCTGCTCCAGTGTGTAGAAAAGTTCTTGTTTTAAATCTTGCTCTAATAGAACTGTTGCGGTGCCGGTTTTAAAATCTGTAGATTCCGACATCAGAAAATCTTTTCCTGAAATAATGGTCTGATTGTTTACGTCCACCAACTTATAGAGACCACTTCCATGAGAGCAACAGATCCCGTTTTTACCCGCATCATGTATTACAAAACGGTAACAATCGTTGGGCGATAGATTCATGTTTACAAAAAACAGCTTATTAGGTTCCTGATAGGGACCTCCGGTGTAGAGAACTTCCCCATGGGAATTGACAAGTTCCCACGTGGTTTCTTGTGGATTGTTGTCTGTTTTAAGTACCAAAGTAACAGGCGATTTATAATACTGAGTTGCTTCAGTAAATTGTATTATCAGCGAATCGTTAACTGCATTCTGATCGGGCTGGCCGTTGACTGTTAAGACCCTAGCTATAACCTGGTTGGTGCCGGCCAAACTGAAATGCAGTGTGTCAAGCTCGAAGGTGTCTCTACCAAGATAGGGGAGATTACCACTCCAGTTGACAATAAAAGGCACTTCGTTGATTTTTACTTGAAGAGTGGCATTCTGGACGTTTTGTGAGCCATAATTGGCCATTACAAGTACGGGCTTAAGCCATTCCTGGCAGGCATCAGCCGGAATATTGGTGAGGCTACGTAGCCCCAAATCGTGATCGAGGGTGGGCAATACATTCATTAAAGGTATTTTGGTGCCCTGAACAATTTCTTTGGTCGTGGGATTTTGCAAAAAGGCTATCAATTCGCAGTTTTGAATTTCCCAGGAAGGATCTGCATTAAAGGTAAGATTCACGGTTTGCTGATTTTGGCTGCTGAAGTCAAGCAGGGTGCCATTATAGTCAGGAACCATGATGCGCATAGCGTGATTCACCTCCGATTGCCCCTGCCAAAATTCCGGAATATGCGATTCGGTGAGTGCCAAATGGAGTCTCAGGTTGTTTTGATTGTAAGAAGCCACCTTGTTGGCCTGAATGGTAACGTTGTATTGTAGACCCGTGCAATTCCCACTGATACTTAGTGTAAAAGAACTAAGTACTGAGTTACGTTGATTAACATACGGCAAGTAATAGGGATACATACTTTGGTTGTTGGAGCCACCCACAACATTATAAGTTCCGTCGAACCATGCTGTAGGAAATCCTGTGATGTTGTAGTAGTTAATTCGGGCGATAGAAGCGGGGGTTTGATACGAATCGCCGGAATGATATTTTATAGCTGCAACATTATATCCATTGTTTAGCAAATCTTCTATAGCCATGGCTGCCCCTGGACAATACTGGCACCATGTGCCGGTACCTACTTCAATAACCACCTGATCGCGTGGTACTTGTTGCCCTTGCAATATAACTACTAAAAGAAGGTAAAAAATTGAAGTTAGGATGAATTTTTTCATGGTTTGTAAAAGTTTTGGTTTTCGCCTGCAAAACTAATGAAATGTGCTTTAAACCGTCTTCCCCAAGTGTGCCACTATTCTAACTATTCATTAACAATTTTTAGATACTTGCGACTCGGGGAAACAACCTATATTTGCAAAGCTCTAACCAAAAACAATTATTTATAAAATCAATGCACCATGAAAAAAATTTTACTGCTCCTTGTTTTGTTATTAGCTTATAAAGCTGGTCCTACGCAGAGTCTGGTTCTAAAAACCAAAGATGGAAAAATAATACCCAACGGGGGACTCGTGTATGCCGGAGGGCTCCCCGATGCTTACATGATGCTTGAGCTCGATGTGCAGAATGTAAGCAATCAGTCGCATAATGTTTTGGTTAAAAAATATATACGTTTTGAAGCGGTGGACTCTACAGCTACTTTTTGCTGGGGTTTGTGCTTCCCCTGGTTTTTAACCCAAAGCCCTGATCCCATAACCATTGATGCCGGGGCCGTATCCCACGATTTCTCTGCTGATTATGCACCAGGTGGAGTATTGGGGCACACCCGCCTTGGATTCACTTTCTTTGTAGCCGACAACCCCAACGACAGCATAATGGTGGATGTGGAATTTGCTCCCTCATGGTTTACTATAACCGATAACGCTGGAAACCTTCTCCAGGCAGACCAGTGGGTGAATCTCGCAGGTCCTCACACTCTAACCATGACCTATGATCTGGTTATTAAAAACAATTCTATGGAAAATAAAGGGGTGCAATTCAAGAGAATTGAAAAATCTTTGGTGCCTGGCTCAGAAATGTTTTTCTGTTGGGGTGCTTGCTTCCCCAGCAACATCCTTCAGCTGCCCGAGCCTGCACGTATGGGGCCCGGTGAGGTCACCGAAGGTGTCTCTGTGGATTATGACCCCAAATCTCACTCCGGAACCAGCATCGCCACATACGTCGTATGGGATGTCGACCAACCGCAGGATTCTGTTTGGTTAAATTTCGCTTTCGATGGGCAGGCTGCGGGAATTATTACATTGGATGGACAGCACCTGAAGATTTTCCCAAATCCTGCCTCTGATAAGGCCTTTCTTGAAATTCCTGCCCAAATCTCATCTCCCTCCTTTGTACGTGTGGCTTCCCTTGAAGGGCAGACAATGAAAATGCTTCCTGTAAATCCTGGAAGTTTGCTTTGCATTGACCTTCATGAATATTCCGCAGGGGTTTACCTTGTGTCCCTCATTTCCAATGGTTGTATTATCACGACTACTAAGCTATTTAAGAAATAATAAGGAATTTTGCGCATTTTCATGTTTGAGGCTGCCAGCTTGGGCAGCCTCGTTTTTTTTCAAAGTAAATCTACTGGAAAGAAGATAACAGTTTAAAACCAGGTATGAGCCCCGACCTTACAACTCGCACACTTTATTTAAGTGCTTTGAATTAGTTATTTAATTCAGGTTGTTTGCCCGTTTCCTGATTAAACTGTTAATTTGTTCATTGAAAACTGTATGGAATGTCGTATCTATTTGTATTTGTTGCACTTGCCATTTCTGGGCTCTTAATTGGGCTTGTGCGGATTAGCCAGAAAAGACATAAGTGTGAGTTGCAGGCACAGATCAGGAAAGAGGTGTATTATCATTCACTAGATTTCCACACCCTATTTAATTTCCTTAATACCCTTGCCTCACTAATAATGACTGATAAACCCCTATCAGCGTATGATCTTCTCATTGCGTTCAATAAAATTTTTAAACAGCGTATTTCGTTTGAGCCACCCTTGACATGGTCTTTTCGCCGTGAATTGGATTTTATAAAATCTTACCAGGAGGCTGCAAAACTCATCGGCTCAGAGATTCCCGATTTGGTGTTAAATAATGAATCTCATATCCAGGATTTCGAAATACCGGTTCTTTCAGTGTATTCAGTCTATCGGATTATTACTAATGGAATGGAAATATTACCTGATGAAGGGGTTAGTTTGACGATTCACTTGAAAAAAGGGAAATATCACTTGACCTTTACCTATGCTGCTTCTACAGGGGTAAAAGAGGTTCACCATCGTTCCGAAGAGTTACTGATGCTCTATAACAAATATTATGGCAGGGATTTTCAATTCCTTTTGAGGTCTGAGTCTGGAGAGGCTTCCATCCAATGGAAAAGTTAAGCCTCATCCTTTAATCACTCCCAAGGGCTGCAATTCAACGGCTATGTCGACAAGGTCAGCCTGTTGGGTCATTACCTGGTCTATGTCTTTGTAGGCTCCAGCTGCTTCATCCAGATCGGCAGGGCTGCGTAAGGCATGCAAAATGCCTTTTGATTCCAGTTTTCTGCGTTCCTCGTATAAGTCCAGCTTTTTTCGCGCCTCATTGCGTCCCATCTTCCGACCTGCTCCGTGCGAGCAACTCATAAAACTTTCCGGATTACCCTTACCTTTCACGATATAGCTTTTGTTCCCCTGACTCCCGGGAATAATCCCCGTTTCACCCTTGCGTGCCCGGGTTGCACCCTTGCGATGCACTAAGACCTTACAACCTAAATGCTCTTCTTCAGCCGCATAATTGTGTGCGATGTTTATAAAGGGAGCACCCTCCCAGGCATTGAAGCCACAGCCGGTTTCTTTTTGAAAAACATCGGCTATTCGCTCAATCATCAGTTTACGATTGGCAAAGGCAAACTCAATGCAAAACTGCATTTCTGCCCAATAGCGGATCCCCTCTTTCGAATCTACTCTTAAATAGGCAAGTTGGTACGATGGAGGCACCTTGTTTTTTTCCTTTTCATTGAGACTTATTGCTAACTTATTATAATAATCTGCCACCTGCTTACCAAGGTTGCGGCTCCCCGAGTGGATCATAACCCAAATAAATCCGTCGCTTCCTTGCTGAATTTCAATAAAATGGTTTCCTCCCCCGAGAGTACCTAGCTGGTATAGCGCCTCTTCCCATTCTTTTTTTACAATGGGCATTTCTTTCAGGTCGTATCCTCGGGGCATGCGTCGCTCATCCTGCTTTTTGCTGTGATGCTTGAACCCCAAAGGAATAATCTCCCTGATCCTGTCAAGCACGCGGCCCAGGTGTTTTTTATCAATCTCCTTGAGATCTGTACGCATGGCACACATGCCACATCCAATATCTACCCCCACTGCGTTGGGAATAATGACCCCTTTGGTGCTCAACACTCCGCCAATGGGCATACCATAACCCTCGTGGCAATCGGGCATTATAGCTATATGATGAAAGGCATAGGGAAATTCGCTCAGGTTTCTGATTTGTTTCATTGCCCCTTCCTCAACTTCTTCCGCCCACAGGTACACCGGAATTTTTCCTAGTTCGAGCTTTTTCATGGCTTCAAGATGCTTTTTAATTAACCATGGGGAATAACGGACTTGTTCATTATTTAAAATCACTAGTTACCTATGATTGATATCTGTCAGGTAAGTTTGGAAAAAAAACCGGATACTATTAGGCATGTGGATATTATTTTGAATTCTTACCATTTTATTGATTCTAACTTTGTTTTTCAGCCTCTGCAAAAGTCATTTTCTGAAAAGGAAACCCTTTCGGGGCGAGTTTTTTCAACTTTAAATAATGCAAATTTAGCATGAGTGCTTGTTTGCGGCTGATTTTTCAGTAGGTTGCCTGGCAATCCTTCCAATTTTTTAATTAGATGTGATTATTAAACCCTTGTTATATAATTACTTGAAAAAATCTTGCATGTTAAGCAATCCGAGCGGAAGTAAGGTGAGTTTAAAAAATATTAACAGATTTAATAGCTGATATATTGCAAGTTATCTGAGGAATCAACAAATTATTTACTCTTCCCCCTTGCACAGAAGAGAAA
This sequence comes from Bacteroidales bacterium, assembly GCA_049969475.1. Lineage (GTDB taxonomy): Bacteria > Bacteroidota > Bacteroidia > Bacteroidales > TTA-H9 > UBA2030. Next base: position 14,001 of record JBMFOU010000042.1, read on the forward strand.
AAGTGTAGTACCTTTGCACCCTCCAAAACGGAGACGTTCTAAAACAAGAGTGAGGGGTTAAAAAAAAAATTTTTTCGAAGGTATTGCAGGAAAGGAAAAAGGTAGTACCTTTGCA
>JBMFOU010000043.1:0-12648 GCA_049969475.1 Bacteroidales bacterium
GTGGTACTTTTATCTAAATTAAATGTTTAAGTTATTTATATAAAACAGTGGTTATTAATTATAAAAAAACAAAATTTAATGGGTTAAAATTAGTATTTTTTACTTTTGTAAACTGCATACTTATCGCACAAGGCAGCGGTTACATTCGTAAAAAGTCTATTTAGGAAGGATTTCTCTCCCCGACTTCCTTTCAAATACTAATTTTGCACTTTCTACGTAATTGATTGATTAAGGTTGAATCGAGAATATGGTGAAAACTTTTTTCTGTAAAAACTCCGGACGAAAAAGACAATACATTTTTATAATAATAGTTCTTTCCTTTTTTACCCTGCTAAGCAGGAAAGAGACTTTTGCTCAGACCCAGGAGCAGGCTTTCAGGAAAGCATTACGCTATGCCGATAGCGTTTACTCGACGGGTGATTTGAAATCGGCCCGCGCTGCTTACCTTTTTGCTCAGCGCATGAATCCAGCCCATCAAGGAATACAATCACGATTGACTGAGATAGATCGTCAATTGACGGCTTCAGCCCAGAGCCGTCCCCAGGCGCTACAATGGCTATACGATGCTGAATTAGCAATAAAAAATAATGAACTGGAGAAAGCAGAATCGGCCCTTACATCCCTTCAGAAGCTCAAAACCCTTGAACCTGATATTTTACAGAAATATAATGATTTACTTAATTTATATAAACAAAAAATTGAAATAGAGAATCAATACAAGGCAAATCTTAAGCAAGCTGAAGACCATGTTGCAAAGGGATACTATGAACAAGCAAGAGAGTTGGCTCAACAAGCTCTTCAACTGCGTCCTGATGATGGTAAAACGTTAAGCTTTATTGCCTTATTGGAAAAAAAGAAACAACAAGCCCTGACCCAATTTGAGCCCATTTTCAGGGAAGCAAAAGCTAATTATGAAAAGGGAAATTACTCCCAGGCTTCTGCCTTGCTTACGGAAGCCCTTGTTATTTTGCCTGAACATAAAGAGGGCAATAATTTATTAAGCACTTGTAAAGGCATTCTGGCTTATCAGCAGGAAATGGTGCAGCTATATACTTCCATCATTCAACGGGCTGATAAAGCGTATGCCCAGGGCAACTTCTCCGAAGCTCTTGCGCTTTACCGTCAAGCCATCGATGTAAATCCAGATGAAGACTATCCTAAACTGCAGATTCAAAGTATAAACACTGCTGCTGTCGACCAAAAGACCCGTCAGGAGCAATATACCCTTGCAATTAGGCAGGCGGATGATGCCTTCAAGGCATCGGATTGGGAAAAAGCATCTTCTTTGTATGGGCAGGCTCTTACTTTTAAGCCGGGCGATAAATACGCTTTAAACCGGAAAAAAGAAGCCGAAGCTCTGTGGGCTGAATTTGAAAGAATTGAAGATAATTACAATCATTTTATTGCACAGGGAGACAGTTTGCTCAGCATCCCAAATTACGAACAGGCCATTGCTGCCTACTCACGCGCCAAGCAAATTAAACCTAACGAGAACTATCCAAAAGAGAAGCTTAACTACATTAATAATGTGTTAGCCACGCAACGCGAAGCACGAAAAAAGTTCGATCAACTGCTTGCGGCGACTGACCAGAGCATAAAAAAATTGGATTGGAATACGGCCCGGAACAACTTGAGACAGGCAATGGAACTCATACCTAATGAACCCTTGGCCCTTCAGAAGCTTTCACAAATAGAGCAGGCAGAGCAAAAGCAGTTGGTCTTGAATTCCCAATATTCAAATATAATTCAGAGAGCCGACAGCATGATGGAGAAAGCCCGTTGGCAAGAGGCTGCAGATCTGTACGCTTCGGCTCTAAGTATCAAGCCCAAAGATTCCTACGCACAGAACAAGCTATCAGAAGCCCGGTCGAAAATTAAGCAGTCTGGAGAATTCGCCTCAGCCCTTGCTGTAGCTGAAAGGTTTCTGGAGGCCCAGAAATATGTTGAAGCTAAAAGCGCTTATGAAAAGCTCAACCATCGATTTCCTGCCGAGCCTCTTTCCATGCAAAGGATTCGGCTTGTAGATAGTTTGATTAATAATCAGCGAAGCAAGGATTTACAATTTGCCCAACTGGTGAGTTCAGGCGACTCGCTATTGAAGGTTGATTTACCTGATCAGGCCATAGAAAAATATGATCTGGCGCTTGTAATAAAACCCAATGATTCGCCAACATTAAAGAAAATAAACGCTGCTCGTGCCCGCAAGGAAGAAAAAGCGGCCGAAGAAGCCCGAGTAGCAGGCTGGATTATAGAGGCCGACCAACATTTCTCAGCTAATCGCTACGGTGACGCTTCCATTCTATATCAAAAGGTTCTGAACATAAGGCCCAATAATTCTTATGCCTTAAAACAACTTACCTTAAGTGATTCTTTAAATAAAATAATGCTGGCTCGCATGGATAAGACTTCCAGGCTTTTAGCCCAGGCAGATCAAGCATTCAATGCCCGAAAATGGCAAGAAGCGCTGGACTCCTATCAGCAACTCCTGGCATTGGAACCCAACCAAACGTACGCATCTGCGCGCATAGAGGCCTGTCAAAAGGAAATAGATAATGAAGCGCGGCTTGCACGAGAATTTCAAAAACTCATGAAATGGGGAGACTCTTTAGTAGAGAAACAATCTTATGCCCAGGCTAAAGAGCGATACCAACAGGCCATGCAAATACGTCCGAATGACCAAACAAGCCTGCAAAAGCTCGCATCGGTCGAACAAACACTCAAAGAGCTACAACAAAAAGAAGAACTCTATACCCGGCTTTTACGCGAGGAAGACAGCCTTGAGACCTTGGCAGAGTGGAAACAAGCCCGACAGCGCCTCGAGCAGGCCTACGCTTTAAAACCCAGTGAAGGTCAGCTTAAAAGCCGAATAGAAAATTTGAATCGACTTATCATGGAAGCAGAAGCCCGTGAAGCTTCTTTTGTTGCTGCCATGAAAAAGGGTGAAGCGGCTTTTGCCGGGGGACAATGGGAAACCTCGGTAGAACATTTTAATGAAGCATTGCGCCTGAAACCAGGGAATGCACAAGCAGAAGCTGCGCTGGCCGAAGTAAAAATCAAAATTGCTGAACGAGAAGCGCTCGAACGTCAATATAAGGCACTGATACGCCAGGCCGACAGTGTTTACACTGTAGGAGCACTCGAAGAGGCTCTCAGAGTCTATGGCGAGGCGCAGAAGCTCAAGCCCAGCGAAGCCTATCCCCCACGACGCATTTCCCAGATTGAAAAACAACTCAGCGATATTGCTTTTATAGAAAGAAGTTACAACAAATCCATTGCCACGGCAGACAGCTGCTTCGAAACGCGTCTATACAACGATGCCCTAAAGGCTTACATGAGAGCTTCCCATTTCAAAGCTAATGAAGTTTATCCCAAAGAAAGAATTCAAGCAATCAATCAATTGCTAACAACGCCCAGGGCTGTGGAAGGCATAACCTACGAAAAGGCCCTGGAGGCTGCCCGCAAGGATGAAAAAGACGGGCGTTGGGGGCTTGCATTCGACAATTATCTGATTGCCTTGCATCTGGAACCCCATCGCAAGGAGGCAGCCGTAGGATTGCAAAAGGCTCTTTCGGTGGCTCTGAGTGATACAGGAGCGGTTATTGAGAAAAGACGCATTATGCTCAATGCCGGTGCAGGAAACCGTTTTGAGTTGCCTGGTGGTATCTCAAAATCGAACACCCTGCTGGTGATTACGCTCGAAAAGCAGCCTGCTGAAGATTCAAAAATTGTGGTTAACTATGGTAAGGGAGGAACCACTACCGGGGGCATGGTAGTAAGGGTACTCAGAAATCCGGTAACCAATACTTTCATAGGACAGCTGGGCGGCCAAACCGGATGGGACGATGAGAACCGCTGGATCCGGCTGATTCCAGAACCCGCTAGCCTACAGGTTGAGACCATTTTTTTAACAAACAAACCTTGAAATTTTTGGCATGTTTTGGAGGCCGGAGGACTTTTTAAATTTGTCTTCCGGTCTTATCTTTTATTGGTATTCACATATTTGCGATTTGTTTAGATAAATGGCTTAAATCTTCAGCCCGTAGGTCTTAGGGAAATTGGATGAACTCACTCAATTCCATCAATTCTGAAACCTGATTAGCTGAGATAGTTAATTAAAAGATAACGCTTAAGCTGCTAAATTTTTTGACAAATCTTAAGAGTGGACACTGAGTTCAATGTTTCCATGGAAGGAAGCGAGAAAGTTCGAAGACTTGTTAAAGGTTATGCCACTTACCTATATTTATTAATGGGTTTAATTACCTGAAAGATTGAAATTTGTTTTCTGGATTTCGGATTTGCAAATCAAAATGAGTCTGATACTTTCCAAAACTTTACAATTCATGTTTCCTCAGGGGCTTCATCAAAATTTAATATAAACTTTAATTTAAAGGAAAATAGAATTGTCTCCTGCCCGGTACTTTTGCGCCGTGAAATCTGGCGTAGACAGTTCAGTTCAAAAGTTTTCAACAGATAAAAAAAAAATATATTAAATAATTGATTATCAAAGTTTTAATCTTTAAAAACTTTATATGAAGATATATTTCAGTCTTAACATTGTTTATTAATTTTACATTGCAAAAACCCTAAACCAAAATCACAGTTCTATGAAGCACTTTTTCCGTAGTTTTCTGTTGATTGGCCTGCTAATTTTTTCAGCAGGATTTGTTTTCTCTCAAGTAACCACCTCGGGTGTAAACGGTAAAGTAACCGGTAAATCTGGTGAATCGCTTCCCGGGGCTACTGTTTTACTAATTCATGTGCCCTCAGGTACGCAGTATGGAACCACAACCGACCTCAATGGGTTTTACAGGTTGCCCAACGTAAACGTGGGCGGACCTTACACCCTGAAGGTTTCGTATGTTGGTTACGAAACATTTACCAAAGAAAACATTTATCTCACGCTGGGGCAATATTCACGTATCAACGTGGATCTAACCGAAAAAATGTCGGCACTTGCTGGGGTAGAAGTCACAGCTGAAAGGGCTGCTATTTTCGATTTGAACCGCACGGGTTCTGAAACCAACGTATCCCGCGATAAGATGGAAAAAATGCCCACCATCAGCCGCAACCTCACCGATTTCACCCGCCTTACCCCACAGGCCCGCGTGCAGGAAACCAGCGATGGACCTAACCTGACTGTAGCAGGTATGAACAACCGCTACAACTCCATTTTTATCGACGGTGCAGTAAACAATGATGTGTTTGGCCTGGCCGGAAGTGGAACCAATGGAGGTCAGACAGGTATCAGTCCCTTCAGCATGGATGCTATTGAGCAATTCAATATTGCCATAGCTCCTTTTGACGTTAAACTCGGGGGATTTGCCGGAGCCGGTATCAACGCAGTAACCCGCAGGGGAACCAATGAGATGCAGGGTTCGGCATACTATTATTTCCGCAACCAGGATTTAGCTGGTAAGACTCCTACCGATGATCCCAATGTTGAAAAGAAAAAACTCCCTGATTTCACCGCTAAAACTTATGGGGTTCGTCTGGGTGGGCCCATTGTAAAAGACAAAATCTTCTTCTTTGCCAATGCCGAACTGCAAAATGATGAAACACCTCAGCCTTTCGACTTTACTACCTACGAAGGAAGCAGTTCGAAAGACAAAATCAATCAGTTGGTAGAAAAAATCCGCTCCTACGGTTATGAGCCGGGAAGTTTTGAAGGAGTTACCCGCAAGTTGGAAGGCACCAAACTTTTTGGCAGACTCGACTGGAACATCAACACCAAACACAAGCTTACCTTCCGTCATCAATACACCAAGGGCGTAAAAACCGAGCCTGGATTCCAGAGTAAGACCAACCTTACCTTTGAAAATGCCGGTATTTATTTCCCCTCGGTAACTAATTCCTCTGCACTTGAACTCAAGAGCATCTACGGTAACAAATTCGCCAACAATCTGATTCTTGGGGTGACCCTTGTCCGCGACGACCGCGATCCTATAGGTAATAATTTCCCCTACGTAAGTATCCGTGATGGCAAGGGCACTATCAACTTCGGAAGTGAACAGTTCTCCACTGCTAACCAACTTAATCAGGACGTCATCACACTGACTGACAACTTTGAGTGGTACAATGGCAATCACACCTTTACCTTTGGAACCCACAACGAATTCTACAATGTTTACAACCTTTTTATTCGTCAGAACTTCGGCGTTTATACCTATAACAGCATTGATGACTTCCTGAATAACGATACAGCAGCTCAATATGACCGTACATACTCGATGACTGACGGAAAGACGGGTGACGGAAGCTCTGCTGCAACAAAGTTTAAAGCATTACAATTAGGTTTCTATTTGCAAGATGAATATCAAGCCCTCAACAATCTGAAGCTGACCTTTGGTGCTCGGGTCGATATTCCCATGTTCCTTACAGATCCAACTGTGAATGAAGATTTTAACACCAATATCATACCTATTTTAGAGCAAAATGGTTGGGATCTTTTGGGTGCTAAGACCGGGCAGATGCCAAAACCTCAGCTGCTTTTGAGCCCTCGCATGGGTTTCAACTGGGATGTATTTGACAATCAGCAGACCCAAGTACGCGGTGGTATCGGTATCTTCACCAGCCGTATTCCTTATGTATGGCCGGGTGGTGTTTACAACAACAATGGAATGATGCTGGGTGGTATGCGCGTAACCTACGCAAACAATCCTACCAGTCCATACCTCTTATTCAATCCTGACTGGAATAACCAGCCCGGCTGGAAGCCTGGTGATCCGGTGGTGCCCTCGGGACAGATTGATCTCTTTGCCAAGGATTTCAAATTCCCTCAAGTATGGCGTATGAGCCTGGCTGTAGACCAGAAACTACCCGCAGGATTTATTTTTACGGGTGATGTTACCTACACCAAGAACATTAACAACGTTCTTTACTATAATCTCTCTTATATCAAATCTGGACTCAACTTAACAGGCACTGGTGATAACCGTCCGCTGTGGAAGAAAGTGCAGGGTCTGGGTAAATATACAGACATCATTCTCGCCAAAAACACTTCATTGGGTGATGCCTACAACCTGACCGCCCAGATACAGAAAACCTTCAGTAATGGACTTTACACCAGCCTGGCTTATACCTTTGGGGCCGCTCACTCGATGAATGATGGACAATCGTCGCAGAACAGTTCGCAGTGGAGAGTACCCAATGTAAGAGGTAAGAACGACCTCGACTATGCTATTTCCGATTTTGACATGGGACATCGCATCGTGGGCCTGGTTTCCTGGAAAATTAACTACCTGAAGCATTTTGCCACAACCATCGGTGTATTCTATAATGGTCAGAGCGGACAGCGTTTCTCCTGGGGTTATCAGGACAACAGCAAATCGTGGTTGGGTGAAGATAGCCAAAGCCTTGAGTTGATGTATGTACCTAAAAATCAGAATGACATTGTACTGCTCGACATTAAAGATAAAGATGGAAATATCATTCTCTCAAAGGAACAGCAGTGGGCTGACCTAAATGCCTTTATCGAAGGGAACGAATATCTGAATTCGCGTAGGGGCATGTACGCCGAACGCAACTCCTCGCGCACTCCATTCGAACATAACTTCGACCTGCACCTTGCTCAGGATTTCTACATCAATGTAGCTGGTAAACGCAACACCTTGCAGCTCACTTTCGATGTATTCAACCTTGGCAACCTCATTAACAGCGACTGGGGTCGTAAATATTATGTTTCAGGATATTACGGCAACTATCCTCTGCTTACCTTCCAGGGACTAAAAGAAGATGCCCAGGGCAACAAGACCATTCCCACCTTCACCTTCCAGAAACCCAAAGGAGAAGTGTGGAGCATCGACGACAGTGGTCTGATAAGCTCACGCTGGCAGGGTCAAATTGGAATACGCTACATTTTCAATTAATATCCCCGATTCTCATTAAAAGCCCGCCTCACCCGGCGGGTTTTTTTATTCTTCATTCACCGGCAAAATTTCATCATTTACCCCCTAACCTCCCCTTTGAAACAGTTGTATCAAATTAAGCTATAATTACCTTTATAAATTTGTCCTGAAACTAAAAACAAATTCCTATGTCGCAGCAACAAAAGACGAATCTATTGATTGGCTCCTTGCTCATTCTTGCCGGTGCTTTGATTTTACTCAAGAAATTTTTTCTATTACCAGAGGTCGTCACTGATGTAGTTTTCAGTTGGCCTATGTTGTTGATTGTTGTAGGGCTAATAAGTCTAAAACGTTCACAGAAATCTACTGGCATCCTGTTAATTTTAGTGGGTATTGTATTTCTAATTCCCTATACGGGACTCATTCCCCATTGGTCGGCCGATAAATTTTGGCCAGTTTTCTTAATCATTATTGGTATATCCTTGCTAGTCAGCTATTTCAGAAGACAGCAAAATACACGGGCACCGGAAGATCACCTTTCGGTAAGGGAAACCAATGATGGTGATTTTATTCAGGAAGCCGCCATATTTGGAGGGAGTGAGAAAACTATTATATCTAAAAATCTCAAGGGAGGTAGGATACAATGCATGTTTGGAGGGGTAAAGCTTAATATGACCCATGCCGAATTGGCTAATCAACAAGCAGTAATGGAAATTTACCTGGCTTTTGGGGGACTTGAAATTATGGTACCTCCCGGATGGATTGTAAAGGCAGAAATAACCCCAATTTTTGGGGGATTCTCCGATAAGCGCTATATAAAGCCAACAGATAATGCACCCACCCTCATTATCAGAGGAAATGTAATTTTTGGAGGGTGTGAAGTTAAAAGTTACCTTTAAGTCTAAGGCAGAATGCGCCTGATTAAATGCTGTTTTCAAATCAGTCCTTTATGGCTGGCCTGGATTATGGGTCTGGTATTGTTCAATCTGAATGCGCCGACGAATGAAGACCTGTCGATTCCTCTGTTAGCCATTGCAGCGCTAGCGTTCCCCTTTCCTGTTTTTGGACTATGGTTTTATGCAGGCGCCAGGGTTAGCAGCAAATCAGGAAAATGGACGGAAACGCCTGAGGCCATCCTTACCGGATTGGGAGCTACACTTATAGGATTAGGACTTATTTTTCTGAGTGTCTCTTTGGCGTCGATCAGATTACCATCAGGGCAGAAATTTGCTTCATCATACGGCATGCTGGTGGTTTTTTGGTGGACGCTCTACACTCTAACTTATTTAATTTTCAACAATCTGAGACTCAGGGATGACCTGGAGGAGATGAGACGCCAGATGATAGGGCTGGAGCAAGCTGTGCGAGAAACCGAACTCGAGTTTCTTCGCTCGCAACTCAATCCCCATTTTTTGTTCAATGCCCTCAATAGCCTGGCTACGCTCAGTCTCACGCAACCCCATAAAGCCCATGAGATGATACTTGAGCTTTCTGGGTATTTGCGAAATGGATTTCTTAGGACTGCGCAAGGCTTCATAACTCTGGAAAAAGAACTCGAGGCAACTACGCTTTACTTAAAAATTGAAAAAATGCGTTTTGTAGAAAGACTTCAGACTTCATTCGATGTGGACGAAGAGGCTTTGCAATGTCGCATGCCTCAAACCTTGCTCCAGCCCATTTTTGAAAATGCCATTAAATATGGAGTAAGCGAACGTACGGAGGCAACGCTTATTCAAACCCGAGCATACCTCGAAAAAGACTTCCTAATGATTTCGATCTCTAATCCTATGCCAGATGTAGTTCCCGATAAAAAAGGCAAAGGGCTGGGGCTAAAAAATATCCGGCAACGCCTTGAAATTCTCTACCAGCGCAGCGATCTTCTTGACATCACAATAAATGAAGCTTCTTTTCATGTGGTTTTAAAAATTCCCCAATCCCCTATTCAGCACTCTTAAATTATGGAATGTAAACGATACTCCTGCCTTATAGCCGATGACGAACCCCATGCCATTGACCTCATCCAATTATATCTAAAAGATATCCCCGAAATCGAAGGGGTGGCCGAATGTTCCGACGGATTCGAAGCCCTTCGTCAACTTACCTTACTAAAACCTGAAATAGCCATTCTCGACATTCGAATGCCTCGGCTTAATGGCTTTGAAATACTGGAGGTGAGCGAGCATCAACCTGTGGTAGTCTTTAGCACAGCCTACGACGAATATGCTCTTCGGGCTTTTGAAGCCAATGCTGCCGATTATTTGCTAAAACCCTTTTCGGCCGAACGATTCAAAAAAGCCATGCTTAAAGCTATGGAAAGAGTGAGGCTAAAGTCAGCACCTCCCGATCCTATGAAAATGCGTGAAGGTATCCCTGAAACTCTCAATCGGATTGTTACGCGGCACAATCAACAATTAGTCATCATCTCTACTGAAGAAATTATATTTATGGAGGCCCGCGACGACTACGTTGAATTAAACACCTCCCGGGGTAAATTCCGTAAACAAATAACGCTAAACTATTTGGAAAACCATCTTGATCCTAAACTTTTTGTCAGAATTCATCGAGGTTTTTTAGTTAAACTGTCGGAAATTACGAGTATTGTACCCTGGAGTCGGAATTCATGGATGGCCGTCCTTAAAAATGGGAGTAAAATTCCTGTAAGTCAGAGCGGTATAAAAATTTTGAAGGAAAAACTGGGAATATAAAAAAAGGGTAAGCTACTTATATCGCACCGCTACAACCGGTTACCCTTGCTTCCTTCCGGACCTAGGGGGGTTGGCCGGGAGCTGGTCGTATAAGACTTACCCGTTGCAAAGATACAACATTTCCCGGTGCTTTCACCCGCAAAGGGAAAAATTTTATTGATGGGCCTTCTTTTCATACCTTTGCATAAGTCATCATCTAAATACTATTATCCATGGAAAACAGATATCCGGTAATTCTTCAAAACGGAGTTCGTAGGGGGGCGATTATGGGAGCCCTGTTTATTTTGCTCAGCCTTATTTATTACATCGCCGACTTTAATATGATGAACATGCTTTTCGGCATTGTCAACTTTCTGGTAATCATAGCCCTTTATATCGCTTTTTTACTTTGGGCCAATAAAGACGTTAGAAATAAAAAACTTAACGGTTGGCTTACTTATCCTGAAGGACTTCTGCATGCTTTCATCATTGGGCTGGTATCGGCTATTATCAGCTCAGCATATAATTATCTGTTTTATAAGTTTTTTGATCCTGAATATCTGACCCAGATAGGCGAAAAAGCCATCGAGATGATAGAAAACAATCCTAATATTCCGCAGGAAGCATTACAGGAAGCCGAACGCAGAATCAGTGAAATGACCCCAGCCAAAACTGCCCTGAAGGGCTTTTATTTCAATGCAGCCATGTCTTTCATTTTCGCTCTTATAGTATCCATTTTCACTAAGAAAAAACAGGAAGATTTTACAGAAGCTGAATCTTTTTCTTCCGACGAAGCCTGAATAAAAGCATGGATTTATCTGTTATTATTCCCTTATTCAATGAAGAGGAGTCGCTAAGGGAACTTCACGACTGGATTGTCAAGGTAGTCTCAGCCGAAGGCTACATTTACGAAATTATCTTTGTGGATGATGGCAGCAAAGATCGTTCATGGGATATAATAGAAAGTCTATCCGCAGAAAATCCCCATGTGAGGGGCATCCGTTTCAGGCGAAACTATGGGAAAGCAGCCGCTCTTAATACCGGTTTTAATGCTTCCCAGGGCAAGGTAGTAATTACCATGGATGCCGACCTCCAGGACAGTCCGGATGAGATTCCGGAACTATACGATATGATTGTACATCAGGGATTTGATCTAGTGTCGGGCTGGAAAAAGAAACGCTTCGATCCCATAACTAAGACCTGGCCTACTAAACTTTATAACTGGGCGACACGTAAGGCCACCCGCATACGCTTGCACGACTTCAATTGCGGGTTAAAGGCATATCGCCTCGACGTGGTAAAAAGCATTGAAATTTACGGAGAAATGCACCGATATATACCTGTCATTGCCAAATGGGCAGGTTTTACGCGTATAGGAGAAAAGGTGGTGCGACATTACCCCCGCAAACATGGAAAAAGTAAATACGGAATATCGCGCTTTGTTGCTGGTTTCCTCGACCTCATTTCCATCAGTTTTATTGGACGATTTGGGAAAAAACCCATGCATTTTTTTGGTTTCCTGGGCTCAGCTCTTTTCTTTGCCGGTTTTGTAATTGCGGCCTATCTTGCCTACGCCAAATTTTTTATGGCAGGTTACAAAATGACGGAAAGGCCCCTCTTTTATTTCGGCCTTTTATCTATGATACTTGGAACCCAACTATTTACCGCAGGATTTCTGGGTGAAATGATTTCGCGCTCGGCCCACGATCGCAACCACTATCTGATAGCCGAGAAGATTGGATTTAAACAACTGGAGAAATAGACCATGCGGGTAATACTTGCCGGGCCAGCTCATCCCCTGAGAGGTGGACTTGCTGCTTTCAACGAAAGGTTGGCCCGAGAATTTCAGAAAAAAGGGCATGAAATCTCCCTCTGGAGTTTTAGCTTGCAATATCCTGGTTTACTTTTCCCGGGTAAAACCCAATATAGTACCGAGCCGGCTCCAATAGATTTACATATTGAAAGCAAAATCAATTCAATAAATCCTTTAAACTGGTTTAAAACAGGTATTGAACTTCGAAGACTCAAGCCTGATTTACTCATTCTACGCTATTGGATTCCTTTTATGGCGCCTTCGCTGGGAACCATCGCACGCATAGCCCGTCTTAACAGGCACACCC
>JBMFOU010000044.1:0-11672 GCA_049969475.1 Bacteroidales bacterium
ACCCGACTTCTTCAACTTTGGTACACCTGCTGCCAAGACACAGCGCCAGCCCAGAGGAGGCAGCTCGCGTCCGCGTTCGCGCAAGCGTAAATAAATTCATTAAGAACTAGAAAAATTAAATACCTGTAATACCATGTTACAGCCTAAAAAAACCAAATATAGAAAGCAGCAGAAGGGCAAGGGGATGCTTGATGGCAATGCCCACCGCGGGCACGAGGTAGCCTTTGGCAGCTTCGGGCTCAAAGCACTGGAGCCAGCCTACATCACCGGACGCCAGATCGAAGCTGCTCGTCAGGCCGTTACCCGTCATATGAAACGTGAAGGCCAAATATGGATCCGTATCTTCCCGGATAAACCCATTACCAAAAAACCCGCTGAAGTTCGAATGGGTAAAGGTAAAGGGGCTCCTGAATATTTTGTAGCTGTGGTGAACCCCGGTCGCATCCTCTTCGAAGTGGATGGCGTATCGCCTGAAGTAGCCAAAGAAGGACTCCGTCTGGCTGCTCAGAAACTGCCTATCAAAACCCGTCTGGTGGTTCGGCCCGATTATGCTCAGGAATAATGCATTACCAACGGATTTTGAATGATTAATTAACTAAAAAGCTTACAACGATGAAAATGGCAGAAATAAGAGAGCTCTCCACCACCGACCTTCGAGAGAGGCTCGAGGAAGAACGCAAGCAGCTGACCCGACTCCGGCTCAACCATGCCGTTTCGCCACTCGATAATCCTATGAAAATCAGAGAATATAAGCGCACTATTGCTCGTATTCTCACTGAGCTGCGGAGAAGAGAACTGGAAGGACAAAACAAATAATTGAGGATAATGGAAACCAGAAACGCACGTAAAGAACGTATTGGAGTTGTCGTCAGCAATAAGATGGACAAATCCATTGTGGTGAGAGTCGAACGCCGCCTCAAACATCCCAAATACGGGAAGTTTGTAAAGCGCAGTACTAAATTCATGGCTCATGACGAGAAAAACGAATGCCAGATCGGCGATGTAGTCCGCATCATGGAAACCCGTCCGCTGAGTCGTACGAAACGCTGGAGATTAGTGGAAATCATTGAAAGAGCTAAATAATTATGATACAACAGGAAACAAGACTTACTGTTGCCGATAACAGCGGAGCTAAGGAGGTCCTCTGCATCAAGGTGCTTGGAGGGACAGGCCGCAGGTATGCCTCGGTGGGTGATAAAATCGTGGTAACCGTCAAAAAGGCTCTCCCGTCCGGTAACATCAAGAAAGGAACTGTAGCCAAGGCTGTTGTTGTAAGAACCAAAAAAGAAATCAGGCGTCCCGACGGCAGCTATATCCGTTTCGACGACAATGCCTGCGTAATTCTCAACAACGCCGGCGAAATGACAGGTACCCGTATCTTTGGTCCTGTGGCCAGAGAACTCAGGGAAAAACAGTATATGAAAATCGTTTCTTTGGCACCTGAGGTGCTCTAAACCCTTAAAACCTTACAAGTATGAAGCCGAAACTTCACGTTAAAAAAGGCGATGTGGTGATGGTGATTGCCGGCGACGACAAAGGCAAGCAGGGTCGCATCCTCGAGGTGCAGATCGAAAAACAGCGTGCCATTGTAGAAGGTGTGAACCTGGTGAGCAAACACACCAAACCCAACGCTAAAAACCCCCAGGGGGGCATTATTAAGAAAGAAGCGCCGATCCACGTGTCGAATCTTATGCTTATCGATTCTACCGGTAAACCCACCCGCATCGGCCGCCGTATCGACCCCAAGACCAATAAAAAAGTCAGGTATTCCAAAAAATCAGGGGAGGAGATTAAGTAATGAGCTATATACCACGTCTTCAGGAAAAATATCAGAAAGAAGTCGTACCTGCCCTCATGAAGCAGTTTGACTATAAATCGGTTATGCAGGTACCGAGGCTGGTTAAAATCGTGCTCAATCAGGGCCTGGGCGACGCTATCGCCGATAAACGATTGATTGATGTCGGAATCGACGAAATGACTCAGATAACCGGGCAAAAAGCCGTAGCCACCCGTTCGAAAAAAGATATTTCGAACTTCAAGCTGCGTCGCAATATGCCTGTAGGCGTAAGAGTAACCCTCCGTGGACCACGCATGTACGAGTTTCTCGATCGTCTGATTTCGGTTGCTATTCCCCGTATCCGCGACTTCCGCGGAATCAGCGACAAAGGTTTCGATGGCAGAGGTAACTTCTCCTTCGGAGTGAGCGAGCAGATCATTTTCCCCGAAATCAACATCGATAAGGTGGTGAAAATCATGGGAATGGATATTACCTTCGTGACCACGGCTCGCACCGATGCCGAGGCCCATGCTCTGCTGAAAGAATTCGGATTCCCCTTTAAAAACGAAAAATAATCAGATAAGAATATGGCAAAAGAATCAATGAAGGCCAGGGAAGTAAAAAGGGCCAAACTGGTAGCCAAATATGCAGCCAAACGCGCTCAGTTGAAAGCTGCCGGCGATTACGAAGCCTTGCAAAAACTCCCTCGCAATGCCTCACCCGTTCGTCTCCACAACCGTTGCAAAATCACCGGACGTCCCAGAGGCTATATGCGTCAGTTTGGACTTTCGCGTATTAACTTCCGTGAGATGGCTTCAGCCGGTTTGATCCCCGGTGTAACCAAAGCCAGCTGGTAATTAAAAGAAAAGAATAAATAGAGGAAAATATGACTACCGATCCGATTTCAGATTACCTGACCCGAATCAGAAACGCCATAATGGCTCATCACAGGATTGTGGAGGTTCCCTCCTCCAAGGTGCTTAAACACATCACCGAAATCCTGTTTGAGAAAGGGTACATAGCAAACTACAAATTCGAAGACGATAAGTTCCCGCCAACCATTAAAATTGCGCTGAAGTACCATCCGGTAACTCGTATGTGTGCTATCAGAGAGCTCAAACGCGTGAGCCGTCCTGGTCGCCGACACTTTGTAGGAGCCGACGAACTGCCCCGCGTACTCAACGGTTTGGGCATTGCCGTCATCTCTACTTCTCAGGGAATGATGACCGACAAGGAAGCCCGTGCCAGGAACATTGGCGGTGAAGTTATTTGTTACATCAGCTAACAGAAAGGAGACACAGACTATGTCGAGAATAGGCAAGAAACCCATAAGTATCCCCGCCGGTGTTCAGGTTACGGTAAGCCCCGAGAATCTGGTAACCGTTAAGGGGAAGCTTGGTGAACTTACGCAGCTACTGAAACCTGAAATTCAGGTGAAGATAGAAGACAATACTTTACAGGTTGTACCTACAAACGCAGAGGACAAAAATCAGCGTGCCCTTCATGGCCTTTACCGCACGCTCCTGGCCAACATGGTCAAAGGAGTTTCGGAAGGCTTTACCATTCAGCAGGAATTGGTAGGGGTAGGCTATAAAGTTTCGGTGGAAGGACAGGTAATAGAATTCTCGTTAGGATATTCTCACAACCTGTTTCTTCAACTTCCTCCCGAAATCAAGGCCGAATCGGTAACCGAGCGTGGTAAAAACCCTCTGCTTACCCTCCGTTCGCACGATAAACAATTGCTGGGCATGGTTGCCAGCAAGATCCGTTCGCTGCGTCCGCCTGAACCCTACAAGGGTAAAGGTGTCAAGTTTGTGGGCGAAGTATTGCGCCGCAAGGCAGGTAAGTCGGCTTCATCGAAGTAATTCACTTAAAACCTGAATGCAGAATGGCAATTAAAACGAGAAAAGAAGAAAGACGCAGGCGCATTAAAATGAGCATCCGCAAACGCATCAGCGGCACGCCTGAAAGACCCCGGCTGACGGTTTTCCGCAGCAATAGTCAGATTTATGCCCAGATTGTGGATGACACCAAAGGAATTACGCTGGTAGCCGCCTCATCAATGGAAAAAGATTTTCCCAAAGACAAGATGACCAAGGTGGAACAGGCCAAGCGGGTAGGCAAGGAAATAGCCCGTAAAGCCCTGGAAGCCGGAATCACTCAGGTGGTATTCGACCGCAACGGGTTTTTATATCACGGGAGAGTTAAAGCTCTGGCCGATTCCGCCAGGGAAGGTGGTTTAATCTTTTAATCTAAGACTATGGCAAACGCTAATATTGTAAGGAAAGTAAAATCCACGGAAATTGAATTTAAAGACCGCCTGGTGGCCATCAACCGTGTAACGAAAGTTACCAAGGGTGGACGAGCCTTCAGCTTTTCGGCTATCGTGGTGGTAGGCAACGAAAACGGTGTGGTAGGTTACGGCCTGGGTAAAGCCAAGGAAGTAACCGCTGCCATTGCCAAGGGTGTTGAAGATGCCAAGAAGAACCTGGTGAAGGTTCCTGTTATTAAGGGCACTATACCCCATGCCCAGGAAGGCAAATACTGCGGTGCTAAGGTTCTTATAAAACCTGCAGCTCCCGGTACCGGTGTTATTGCCGGTGGCGCCATGCGTGCCGTGCTCGAAAGCGTGGGCATTAAAGACGTGCTGGCCAAGAGTAAAGGATCTTCCAATCCTCACTCAGTAGTTAAAGCCACTATCAATGCCCTGATGCAGCTTCGCGATCCCTACACCGTTTCGCAGCTTCGCGGTGTGGACCTCGATACGGTTTTCAATGGTTAAACTTTAAACAAGAGATAACATGAAGAAAATCAAAATAAAGCAGGTACGCAGCGGTATCGGGCATCCCGAAATACAGAAAAAGACCCTTAAGGCCCTGGGACTGGGCCGCATGGGTCGCACCCGCGAACACAATGCTACACCCCAGATTATGGGTATGGTAGAAAAGGTGGCTCACCTTATCAGTGTGGAAGAAATCTAACGTCTAACGAAATTAATCTGACTTAATATGGATTTAAGCAATCTCAAACCCGCACCAGGTTCTGTCAAAAACAGAAAACGTATTGGAAGGGGACAGGGTTCAGGACATGGAGGTACCTCCACCCGTGGGCACAAAGGTGCCAAATCGCGCTCTGGCAACCGCCGCAAAATCGGTTTTGAAGGTGGCCAAATGCCGCTTCACCGCAGGGTCCCCAAGGGCGGATTTAAAAACCGCAACCGCGTGGAATACACCGGCATCAACCTCGATATGCTCCAGATTCTTTCCGACCGCCACGGAATTACTAATTTTACCCTGGAAACCTTCATCGACAAAGGTCTGGTTTCGAAGAATGAACGGGTTAAAATTCTGGGCAGAGGCCAGCTGACTACTAAGATTGACGTAGCTGCCCACGCCTTCTCCCAAAAAGCCCAGCAAGCTATCGAAGCCCTGGGTGGTGCAGTAACAATCATCTAATCTTTATCCAATGAAAAGGATTATTCAGACGCTCAGGAATATTTACCGGATAGAAGAACTACGTCAGCGTATTCTTTATACCCTGGGAATTATTCTTATATACAGACTGGGTGCCTATGTAACCCTCCCGGGTATCGATCCGCAGCAACTCACTGTGCTGCAGAATCAAACCAAGGATGGGCTGCTGGGCCTGCTCAACATGTTTTCTGGCGGTGCTTTTGCCCATGCATCCATTTTTGCATTAGGAGTAATGCCCTACATTTCTGCCTCTATCGTAGTGCAGCTTCTGGGTATTGCCGTCCCTTATTTCCAAAAATTGCAGAAAGAGGGCGAAAGCGGACGTAAGAAAATTAACCAGATTACCCGTTACCTCACTATCATAGTGACAGCCATGCAGGCACCCGGATACATTGCTAATCTTATTAGCCAAAGCCCGAATGCTGTTGTGTTTGTAAATCCTGTCACCAACGCTCCCACCACTTTCTTCTGGGTTAGCAGTGTGGTAATTCTTACGGCTGGAACCATGTTTGTAATGTGGTTGGGCGAACGAATCACTGACAAGGGTATTGGTAATGGTATTTCTCTGATCATCATGATCGGTATCATTGCCCGCTTGCCTTTTGCTCTGGCGGGTGAATTCGTTTCGAGAATGGAAGAACAGGGCGGCGGCCTCGTGTTCTTTGTGCTTGAACTGGTTGTGCTTATCGGTGTTATTTTGATCAATATTCTGTTGGTGCAAGGAACCCGTAAGATTCCAGTACAGTATGCCAAACGTATTGTTGGTAACAAACAATACGGCGGTGTAAGACAGTATATTCCCCTGAAGGTGAACGCAGCCGGTGTGATGCCCATCATTTTTGCACAGGCTATCATGTTCTTGCCTCTTACTATTGCGGGTTTTGCTCATAGCGAAACACTTACAGGGTTTGCTGCAGCATTCACCAACATCAACGGATTTTGGTACAACCTCGTCTTTGCCTTCCTTATCATCGTCTTCACCTATTTTTATACCGCTATTACGGTGAATCACAACCAGATGGCTGAAGACATGAAGAAAAACGGAGGATTTATCCCTGGGGTGAAACCGGGTAAAAAGACGGCCGAGTTTATTGATGCCGTGATGTCGCGCATTACCCTTCCGGGCTCCATTTTCCTGGCTTTTGTAGCTATCATGCCTGCTCTGGTTCGTATGGTAGGCGTAAGTAGCCAGTTTGCCCAATTCTACGGAGGAACCTCGCTGCTGATTTTGGTGGGCGTGGTTCTGGACACCCTCCAGCAGGTTGAAAGTCATCTGCTGATGCGTCATTACGACGGACTTATGAAATCCGGCAGAATCAAAGGCAGATCATCTATAGCCATGTAATTCTGCCCTCTGTTATGGCTCTTATAAAAACTCCCGAGGAAATCGGGCTCATCAGACAAAGTTCTTTACTTGTTGGAAAGACGCTTGCCGAGGTTGCCAGGCATCTGAGGCCGGGTATCACCACCCGTGAACTCGACCGAATTGCCGAGCAATTTATCCGCGACCACGGAGCTTTTCCCGGCTTCAAGGGCTACCATGGTTATCCGGCTGCCCTCTGTATATCGGTGAATTCCGTGGTCGTGCACGGCATCCCCAATGATTACGTTATAAAAGAAGGGGATATCGTTTCGGTAGATTGTGGCGTTGTGCTCAATGGATACTGGGGTGACTCGGCCTACACTTTTGCTGTAGGTGAGGTGGCTCCCGAAGTGAGTCTGCTATTGCAACGTACCCTCGAAGCACTCTACAAAGGCATCGAAGCTGCTGTAGCTGGCAACCGTATTGGAGATGTTGGTCACGCCATTCAGTCGCACGTCGAGCAATTTGGATATGGCGTTGTACGCGACCTGGTGGGACACGGGGTGGGAAGGCAACTCCACGAAAAACCCGAAGTACCTAATTTTGGTCGGCGTGGCACCGGACCTCAACTCCATGAAGGCATGGTTTTGGCCATCGAACCCATGATAAACCTGGGAACCCACCAGGTAGTGATGGACAAAGATGGCTGGACCATTCGCACCCGCGACGGCAAGCCCTCGGCCCACTTCGAACACGATGTCGTGGTAAGAAAAGGACAGGCCGAAATTCTTTCCAGTTTTTCATTCATCGAAGAAGTATTAGAAACGAAAAAATAAAAATGGCAAAACAACCTTCTATAGAACAGGACGGTACAGTCATTGAATCCCTGGGTAATGCAATGTTCAGGGTAGAACTCGAAAATGGGCATCAGATTATTGCCCATATCTCGGGAAAAATGCGCATGCATTACATCAAAATTCTTCCAGGCGACCGCGTCAGGGTTGAAATGACTCCTTACGACCTGTCCAAAGGAAGGATTTCATTCAGATACAAATAAAATAAACCATAACTAAGAAACGTCATGAAAGTAAGAGCATCCGTAAAACCCAGAACACCCGATTGCAAAGTGGTAAGGCGCAAAGGAAGGGTTTATGTTATCAACAAAAAGAATCCCAAGTACAAACAGAGACAGGGTTAATGTATTGTATGTTTTAACAAACGAATAAAAATCATCAAAAGCATATGGCGAGAATAGCTGGTGTAGATTTACCCAAAAACAAAAGAGGAGAAATAGGCCTTACCTACATTTATGGTATTGGGCGTAGTACCGCCCGCAAAATCCTGGCAGAGGCCGGCATCGACTTCAATAAAAAAGTGATGGACTGGAACGACGACGAACTTACGAAGATCCGTACCATCATTAACGACAAATACAAAGTAGAAGGTGCCCTTCGTTCGGAAGTGCAGATGAACATCAAGCGTCTGATGGACATTGGTTGCTACAGGGGCATCCGTCACCGCCTCGGACTGCCTGTAAGGGGTCAGTCAACCAAAAACAATGCCCGTACGCGTAAGGGTAAAAAGAAAACAGTGGCCAACAAAAAGAAAGCTACTAAAGGCTAATCACTGAGTTAAGGAAAACGAAAAGCAAGAAATAATATGGCTAAAAGTACGAAAGCAGCTTCAAAGGCGACAAAGAAGAAGGTCGTAAAGGTAGAACCTACCGGTAAGGCCTATATCCATTCGTCGTTCAACAATATTATTGTAACCCTGACCAACAATGCCGGACAGGTCATTTCCTGGTCGTCGGCTGGAAAAATGGGATTCAGGGGCTCGAAAAAGAATACTCCCTATGCCGCTCAAATGGCAGCCGAAGATGCCGCCAAAGTGGCTTACGATATGGGGCTTCGTAAGGTAAAAGTTTTTGTAAAAGGTCCTGGCGCAGGCCGTGAATCGGCTATACGCACCCTGCATTCCGCTGGAATAGAGGTAACCGAAATTCGTGATGTGACTCCCTTACCTCATAACGGATGCCGTCCTCCCAAAAGAAGACGCGTTTAATACTTAACTAATTACTAATTAATAGTTTAAGGAAAATAAAACCAAAGATATGGCACGATACATAGGCCCGAAAACAAAAATTGCACGCCGTTTCAGGGATCCCATTTATGGTCCCGACAAATACTACGACCGTAAAGGTTATCCTCCGGGTATGCACGGCCCCAATAAACGCCGTGGAAAACAAAGTGAATATGGAATTCAGCTTTCAGAAAAGCAGAAAGCTAAATATACCTATGGAATTTTGGAACGTCAATTCCGTATTCTCTTTGCCAAAGCATCCCGTATGAGGGGAATAACTGGCGAAAACCTCCTCAAGCTTATTGAATCGAGGCTCGACAATGTGGTATATCGTCTGGGTATTGCCCCCACGCGTGCTGCTGCCCGTCAGTTGGTTAATCACCGCCACATCACAGTAAACGGAAAGATTGTGAACATTCCTTCCTATCTGCTTCGTCCTGGTGATATTGTGGCTGTAAGAGAAAGGTCGAAAACCCTCGAAGTGATTACCAACAGCCTGGCCGGACATAGCCATTCCTATCCCTGGCTCGAATGGGATAATAGCCTCATGGCTGGTAAGTTTATGAGCTATCCTGAACGCCAGGACATCCCCGAAAACATTCGGGAGCAACTCATTGTTGAATTGTATTCTAAGTAAGCTTAACTTTTTTAGTAAACAGATAACAACTGCAATATGGCAATTTTATCATTTCAGAAGCCCGATAAGGTACTCATGCTCCACATCGACAATTACAAAGGAGTGTTTGAGTTTCGCCCCCTGGAACCAGGGTTTGGCATTACCGTCGGGAATGCCCTTCGCCGTATCCTGTTGAGCTCGCTCGAGGGCTATGCCATTACCTCTGTCAAGATAGAGGGCGTAGAGCATGAGTTTTCAGCTATCGATGGTGTAGTGCAGGATGTAACCGATATCATCCTCAATCTGAAGCAGGTGCGTTTTAAGCGCCAGACCAGCGATGTGGATGAAGAAACGGCCCGCGTAGTAGTGGGAGGGCAGGAGGCCTTTTCGGCTGGCGATATAAACAAATTCCTCAACCATTTTCAGGTACTTAATCCCGATGTTGTTATCTGCAACATGGATAAGTCGGTGAAATTGGTGCTCGAAATCAAGATTCGCAAGGGTAGGGGGTATGTACCCGCTGAAGAAAATAAAGACCCCAACGCTCCCCTGGGTACCATTGCCATCGACTCTATTCACACGCCCATCCGCAATGTAAGCTATCAGGTAGATAATTTCCGCGTAGAGCAAAAAACCGACTACGAGAAGCTTACCATTACGGTGGAAACTGATGGTAGTATTCATCCCAAGGATGCCTTGCGCGACGCAGCTCACATACTGATACACCATTTTGTTCTCTTCAGCGATGACAAGATCATTCTTGATCCCGATGTGAAAGAAGCCGCCGAAGAATTCGACGAAAATACCCAGCAACTGCGTCAATTGCTTAAGACTAAGCTGGTCGATCTCAATCTTTCGGTACGAGCACTTAACTGCCTGAAATCGGCCGATGTGGAAACCCTGGGCGATCTGGTATCTTACACCAAGGCCGATCTTCTAAAGTTCCGCAACTTCGGTAAAAAGTCGCTCACCGAGCTCGAGCAGCTGGTAGCCAGCAAGGGCCTCGAATTCGGTATGAAAGTAGATAAATATAAATTAGATAAGGATTAATAACAATGAGACACGGAAAAAGAGTTAACCACCTGGGCCGTACCAGCTCTCACCGCAAAGCCATGCTGTCGAATATGGCAGTATCGCTTATCAAAAATAAAAAGTTGGTAACCACCCTTGCTAAGGCCAAGGCCCTCAGAAGTTTTGTTGAACCCCTGATCAACCGTTCTAAAGAAGATACCACCCACAACCGCAGAATGGTTTTCGCCTATCTGCAGGATAAATTTGCCGTTACGGAGCTTTTCCGTGAAATTTCCACCAAGGTAGCCGATCGTCCCGGCGGATACACCCGCATCCTGAAACTGGGTTTCCGTAAAGGCGATGGCGCTGAAATCGCTCTTATCGAACTGGTTGACTATAATCCCTTCCTGGTTGGTGCTAAGGAGAAAAAACAGG
Source organism: Bacteroidales bacterium (assembly GCA_049969475.1). GTDB lineage: Bacteria > Bacteroidota > Bacteroidia > Bacteroidales > TTA-H9 > UBA2030. Next base: position 10,695 of record JBMFOU010000044.1, read on the forward strand.
AAAAGGCCGGAAAAACCCGCCGCGGAAGAAAAAAATCTTCTGAAACAAAAGCCGAATCCCCGGCCAAGGCTCCCGTGGCTGAATCAGCCAACACCCCAGCTGAAGATAAAGCTGAATAATCCTTTTCTTTTCAATGAATCGGAGGGGGATAAGGCAACTATTGCCTTGTCCCTTTTTTGTGTCTACATCATGTTTTCAAAGTCTAACCCTAAATTTTTTTAACTATGAGTCGTATTTCTTACATCCACGCCCGCCAGATTCTTGATTCTCGCGGAAATCCCACCATTGAAGTGGACGTTGTTACCGAAAATGGCGTTTTGGGTCGTGCAGCTGTTCCCTCCGGTGCATCTACCGGTGTGCACGAAGCTGTTGAACTCCGCGATGGGAATCCTTCCATGTACCTGGGGAAAAGCGTTTTGAGTGCTGTTCAGAATGTAAATACTGTGCTCAACGAGGAATTGCAGGGCATGTACATTTTCGACCAAAACGAAATTGATGCCCGCATGATTGAGCTGGATGGCACTTCCAACAAAGGGAAACTGGGCGCTAATGCCATTTTGGGTGTATCGCTGGCAGTTGCTAAAGCTGCTGCCATCGAGTCGGGTTTGCCTCTCTATCGCTATCTGGGTGGCCCCAATGCCAATACCCTGCCCATCCCGATGATGAACATCATCAATGGAGGCTCGCATGCCGACAATTCCATCGACTTTCAGGAATTTATGATTATGCCGGTAGGAGCCACCCGCTTCACTGATGCCATCAGAATGGGTGCCGAGGTCTTCCACAACCTGGCTAAAGTTCTTAAAAAAGCCGGTTATAGCACCAATGTGGGCGATGAAGGTGGATTTGCCCCCAACCTCAAGTCCAATGAAGAAGCCTTGCAGGTAATTCTCAAAGCTATTGAAATGGCAGGTTACAAGCCTGGTGAAGACGTTTGCATTGCCCTTGACCCCGCTTCTTCGGAGTATTTCATTCCAG
>JBMFOU010000045.1:0-11198 GCA_049969475.1 Bacteroidales bacterium
CTCCCAGGGATATTGGCTCTCGCGCAGCCGACGCGTCAGCATATAAAGGCAAATGGCTGCTGAAACACTGATGTTGAGGCTCTCGGTAAACCCCACCATGGGAATTTTTACCCAGGTATCGGCCATTTCTAGTGCAGCTCTACTTAACCCTTCGAGTTCTGTTCCAAAAATCAGGGCGGTTTTTCTATCGAGCGGTAATTTTTCGATCGAATAATCGTTTTCATGCGGCGAGGTAGCCACCAGCCTATAACCCTGTTTACGTAATCGTTCCAGCACTTTTACTACTGTCTCTTCTCCTTCATTGTATCGGTAAATGCTCAGCCATTTGGCAGCACCCAGGGCTACATCGGGATTTACTTGATATCGGTTACGGTTTTCAACTATATGAACGTCCTGCACCCCGAAACAATCGCATGATCGGAGTACAGCGCTGATATTATGCGGCTGAAATACGTTTTCCAATACCAAAGTAATATAACGGGTGCGTTGCATGAGATTTCGGGTGAAAAGTTCCTGTTTGTGTTCGCTGATATACTCCAGCAGAAATCTCGTGAGAGTTTGTTTTTGTTCTCTTGTCAAATGGCGGATGAGTTCCATAGATTACCGTTTGAGGGAGCAAAGTTCCGTTTTTTATGAGAAAGTTCAGCAAGCTTTGAAGCTGCTCTGAACCAATACACTTCCTGTTTGTTTAGAATTTATCTAATTAAAATCTATTGCTTATGAAAAGAAACATGTTGCTTTTAGGCATTTTGTTCTCAGCTATTTTACTAAAAGCCCAGGAATGGAGTACAATATTGTCAAGGCTTCCTGAAGCCTCGCTTACTCCTTCCTCCCAGCAGGAACCGTTGCCTTACGCTTTTGATGCTCTTGAGCCTTATATTGATGCCCGAACTATGGAAATTCATTTTTCCAAGCATCATGCTGCCTACACCACTAATATGAACGAAGCGGTGAAGGGTACTGAAATAGCCTCACAGTCTTTACTGGCAGTTTTCGATCAGATGAGTAAGAATTCAATAACCTTACGTAATAATGGGGGTGGTTATTATAACCATTTGATATTCTGGAAAATGATGAAGCCAGGAGGGGGAGGACAGCCCCAGGGACGGCTTTGGGAGGCCATAGTCAGAGATTTGGGTTCTTATGAAGCCTTTGTTGATGCCTTTTCGGGTGCTGCCTCCAAACGCTTTGGCAGTGGCTGGGCATGGCTTTCGGTCGATAAAGAGGGTAAATTATTCGTTTCGAGTACTCCTAACCAGGATAACCCGCTTATGGATGTGGCTGAAAAAAGGGGTATTCCTATCCTCGGACTTGATGTTTGGGAGCATGCTTATTATTTGAAATACCAGAACCGTCGGGGCGAATACATTAAAAACTTTTGGAATGTGGTCAACTGGGACGAGGTTAGCCGCCGTTATGATGAAGCCTTGAAAGCTCTGGGAATCTAAAATGCAGATTAATATACTTAGAAAATGCCCCGTGAGCAGAGGTTCACGGGGTATTTATTTCTCCACCCAATTCGCTAATATTGTAATTTAGATAATCAAGGATTGGTTGCCTCAGTTCTGGTATATTCCAAGGATTTTGACATCCAAGGGTTTGTGCAAATGCCCTGGTATCTAATTCAAATGTACCCTGGTCGGTTGTGTGGGAATAAATAAATCTGACGCCGGGATTTCCCTGAAAAATTAACCAGAGGGTGCCGGCCAGGTCACCGGCTGGCAGGCGATCTATATGGTCATGCTGAAACCAGGCTCTCACGCGGGTTCCTTTTCCAAGTTCGCTTTCTATTTTCAAGTCGCCACCTGCCAATCGGGCATTTTGTTGCAAAAGGGGTAGTCCCAAACCCACCTTCCGAGTAGTACGTGTAGTGAAAAAGGGATCTAGCACTTTTTGCTGCATGTCTTCACTCATTCCTGGACCATTATCTGCAATTTCAATCGCATAAAGATTATTTTGCCGGCTTTCGGTGATGGATATGTATACCTCATCGGCTCCGGCTCGGGTCGCATTCTGCACAATATCAAGTATATGAAGAGCCAGTTCCTTCATAATTCTGTGATGGATCGGGAGGGTGTTACACAACGGTTATTTTCTCCTGCAAGGGCTTTTCGAATTTCCGTAAAAGTGGGAGCTTCCATTTCAAAGATTGTATACACCATTCCTATATCAGAAAGAAAATGTGCATCGCTACTCTGAATGATAGGCCAACGACTTACATACGAAAACTGCGAGTATAGTTCCTCCCTGGTAGTATGCCGTGAAATCTCCAGCGCATCAGCCTCCAGGTCTGGAGGTATGAACCCCAATTGGCTGATAAGGCTGTACTTAGGTCGGGAAACATGCGCAGGGATGAATAATCCATTGAGATTGTGAACCTTCAGGGCTACCTCGTCAAGCGACTGATCGAGCCCACTGATAAGTAGCCAGGGATATTCATGCACAATGTTTTCTTCCTCATCTACTACTACCTGATACCCAAATTTTTCTGGTGCATTAGGTATATGGGGGAGATGTTCCTCTAAGTATTGCTGGAAAAGGGTTAGTTGCGCTTCTTCTTCAAAGAAGGCAAGACAATGAATTTCCTCGCGGGTTGTTATTTCGGCCCCGCATAGCACGGTGATACCGGCCTTCTGCCCCAACTGCCTGATCAACGGAGCTTGCAAAGTGCTGTTGTGATCGGTAATCCCGATGATTTGAAGCCCTTTTTCAGAGGCTACCCGGATAATGTTTGCCGGACTCATCTCCATATCGCCGCATGGAGATAAAATGGTATGAATGTGTAGGTCGGCCTTGAACTTTGCCATAATTTACCCATTGAGGAGGGCCCACAAGCGGCCCGCAGTCTCAAATGTGCCTGCCTGGGTACCGAGCACAGGAATCCCTTCTTCATCGGCCTGAGCAGCGGCATCTTCATTGGGCTTAATTCTATTGACCAGAATTACGGCCGAAAGCTCTTTCAAGGAGGCTACGGCAATCACATTTTTATGGTTTTGCAGGGTAATCCATACCATTCCCTGACGGCTGTTACCCATCACATCGCTCAGAAGGTCAGCACAATAACCTCCCGATATTTCTTTTTCGAGTCCCTGGCTTCCGGCATAAACCTGAAGCCCCATTTTTTCAATCATTTCCCTGACTGTCATGGTCTTGCGTATTGGATTTTTTGTTTTTGTTGTTGATTAATTCCTTTAAATATCTGAAATTGTCGTTCCAGCGCTCTTCTTTTATCTTGTCTTCACCCCAGATCCGGCAGAGGGTAGCAAAAGCCTCATCGGGATCGAGTACCTGTTGTTTCTCCAGGAGTCGGCTTATGTAAAAGCATTGTTGAATAGTTGCTTTGCCCATAGCAATATCGTTGGCCAGAAATTCGCAGGAGGGGGTTCCGCAGGCTCCACAATCGAGATGCGGAAGGCATTTGAGAGCCATGCGGGCTATTTCCATTTTTTTCAGAGCGTCAGCAGGCGAACCCGTCAAATGAATCAAGGGACGCGGCTCCAATTTTTCGAGTCCGATGTGCTCTTTCAAGTAGACCTGGTTATCTGCAATCAACCGGACCGGCGAATGGACGTTTCTGCGAGATTCTTCTTTGGCTCTTTTTCTCAATCGTTCTCTTACCAGAAACCGGTTGCCCTGAACGAGAACTCCTCCGGCACAACTCTGGTCGCAGGCCCTGAGCTCAAGAAAATCTATATCTGTAATATCTTCATTTTCAATTTTTTCAAGAAAGTCTATTACGTTATGTATTTCGTCTATGGCCAGGCATCGTCCTTCAAAATTGTGAGCTTCACCATGCGTAAGCGACCAGCGGATGGCAAATTTCTCGAGCGGTTCATTTTCCGGTATTACGCAATGATTTTCTTTTCCTGCCTTAATAACTCTATAAATTTTGTTATACATGGTATCCATGTTGATGACCCCTGTTACTGGTGATTCTTTCTCTCCCACCGGACTTTTGATAGCTGCAATTTTTGCCGCACAGGGGGTTACGTAAAAGATACCTATGTCCTCATCGGTAGCACCTGTTTTATATAATTCCTGACGTATGGCTAGTGCTGTGATGTCGAGAGGGGGCTTTAAAAGCATGATATGATCAACAAGAGAGGGGAACCTTACCTGAATGAGCCGCACAATGCCCGGGCAGAAGGATGATATAAGAGGTCGGGGAATTGTGAGGTCTTTTAGTTTTTCCTGAATGACTTCTCTGAGCAAGCTTACTCCGGTTTCCACCTCCACTACCTTGTTGAAACCAAGCTCGTATAATATACTGTGAATGAGTGGTGTGGGTACTTCCTCCGGGAACTGACCTATGAGTACGGCCGGGATTAATGCAATGCGGTGTTTGTACTTAAAAATATGAGTAAAGTCGTCTTGTTCTACGATAATGGCTTTAACCGGGCAGCTACGCAGGCACATACCGCAATCCACACAACGGTTGTCGTCGATGCGGGCCAGGCCACCGATTACCCTGATGGCTCCTGTAGGGCAAACTTTCATACAATGCGTGCAGCCAATACATTGGTTCTCGATCACCCTCAGTGCATGATGGAAATATTTATACTCCATGCCTTCCCGGTTTAATGTTTGAAATACACGGTAAATTTGACATCGGTTCCAACACCCACTGTGCTATTGATTGACAGCATATCGGTGTTTTTTCGAATGTTAGGTAACCCCATGCCCGCTCCAAAACCCATTTCCCTAACCTGGGGCGAAGCGGTTGAGTACCCGGCCTGCATGGCAAGTTCAATATCGGGGATGCCAGGTCCCCGGTCAGTAAACTGTGCTTCTATGCGATCCGGATGAATATTTACAATCATATCGCCTTCCCAGGCATGGGCTACCATGTTGACTTCTGCCTCATAGAGCGCTACTACTATGCGTTTTACGATATCCGAAGGTACGTTAATCTGTTTCAGTACCTTTTTTACCTCGCTGCTGGCTGCGCCTGCCCGACTAAAGTCACTCCCCTGTATATGAAATCGGAGCTCCATGTTTGTTTTCAGAAAATAGGTTGAATTCCTGCATTGTAGAGAATACCTGCGGCTTTAAAGAGCGATCCTTTGTACTCCATGATCACAATGGCTGCTTCTTCGGCCAACTTGATCATGTCGGGATTAGCTTTTTTACCACGCACCAAAATGACACAGCTTACATCACTCATTTCGGCAGTTCGAATGGCCTGTATATTGGCCAGGCCAGTTAAAAGGATAATTTTCCTTTGTTCGAGGGTTAGCACATCGCTCATGAGATCTGAGGCGAAGGCATGGGTAACGTCCCGATATAGTTTATCGGGGCGGGCTACCACACGGGCATCAAGTAGGTTGGCTATTTTTTGAAGTGTCATTGGAGGGTAATAATGCTGACTAAATTAACCTTTTTTCTCCCTGGGGGAAATTTATATTTGTTGGTGCAAATTTATTGTTATTTTTTTAACAATGTTAATTAGCTAACACTACATATTTTAAAAACAAATTTTTTTGTAATTTAAAAAAACTCTGAAATATTCTCTAAATATTTGTATGTTAAATAGCATATTGTTTTTTATTATTTAGACTGTTTAAAAATTTAGTAGATAAGCAATGTTTAAACTTGAAAAGTGTTTGCCAGGAATCAGTTCATAATACTTTTGCTTAACATTGTTAGCGTGCTAACAATACCTTTTCAACATCATTGTTAATCAGTAAATTAATTTAATTAATCTAAAAATTAGGAGGATAAATGGCGAACACTGAAATGTTTATCAGGGAGCTGGCCGACAAGCATGGGCGTAAACGCGAATCGCTCATGCCTATCCTACAGGATGTGATAGATGTGCGAAGATATGTTGATGATGAAGTGTTAGTCAACATAGCACGCGAACTCGATCTGTCGGCTGCTGAGGTGTATGGCACGGCTTCGTTTTACTCATTTATCGAAACTGATGAGGTGGGGCAGTATGTAATTCGCATCTGCAAGACCATTGTTTGCGACATGAAGGGGAAAGATGCCATCATCGATGCTATTGAAAATACTTTGAAAATAAAGCTGGGGCAAACCACCCCCGATAAAAAATTCACGTTAAAAACCACCAATTGCCTGGGATGGTGTCATAAAGGTCCGGCTATGCTTATCAATGATGATGTATACACTGAGCTTACGCCTGGCAAGGCTATCGAAATCATTGAAAACTATATGCATAAGTGAGTCAATCAAAATAAAAATCAAGACTTATGGAAGGTACTACACTCAGACGTTTAGACTATGTTTTCCGCCCTGATAATAATTGTTTTGATATTTTGCGTAAAACTTTGCAGCGTCAGCCCGACGACATTATTTTGGAACTTATTGATTCGGGCCTGAAGGGAAGGGGTGGAGCCGGCTTTCTTACCGGGCTCAAATGGAAACTGGCAAAGGAAGCCGAAGGAGATATAAAATATGTTATTTGCAATGCCGACGAGGGCGAGCCAGGAACTTTCAAAGACCGTGAGATTCTGGATTGCGTACCCCGCAGGGTGCTTACCGGCATGGCTATTTGTGCTCATGTGATAGGCGCCCGCGAAGGTTTTATTTACCTGAGGGCTGAGTATAAATTTCTTGCACCCAAGCTCAAGACCACTCTTGCTGAAATGAATGAAGAGTTCAAAAAGCTTGGACTTGACTTCACTATTAGCTTGAGGTACGGAAGCGGAGCCTATGTTTGCGGAGAAGAAACCGCTTTAATTGACTCGATGGAAGGCCGCCGCGGTGAGCCCCGCAACAAACCTCCATTCCCTGTTACCTCGGGTTATCTGAATAAGCCTACTGTGGTAAACAATGTAGAGACTTTTGTTAACTGCTGCATTATTGCCCATATTGGGGCTGATGAGTATAAGAAATTTGGGACCGACAACTCCCGTGGTTTTAAGCTTTTCTCAGTTAGCGGGGATTGTTCAAAGGAAGGCGTTTTTGAACTGGAACTAGGCATGACCCTGGCCGATTTTGTTGAAGAATTCGGCGATGGCGATACCAAAGCTGTACAGGTGGGTGGTGCATCGGGTTTTTGCGTCCCCCGCAAGAAGTTCAAGGATACAATCATTGGTTTTGAGGGAATACCCACAGGAGGCTCTATGAAAATATTCAACTCCTCCCGCTCCATGTACAATGTATTGCACAATTACCTCGAATTCTTTGAGGAGGAGTCGTGTGGTCAATGCACTCCCTGCCGCGTGGGCTGTCAGCAGTTGCTCAAAGGAATTGAAGCCGTGAAGCGCAAAGAACGTCCTGCCGGTTATCTTGATGAACTGGTTAAACTGGCCAAGGTGATGAAAGTGGCCTCCAAATGCGGCCTCGGTCAATCGGTTGGTAATGCTTTTGTGTCGATAGTGGAAAACTTCCGCGAAGAAATCGTTTATTAAAATTAAGGAAAGGAGAATCCCATGGCAAAAATGGTTAATCTAACAATAAATAACATTCCGGTAAGTGTAGAGGAAGGTACTACCATTCTGGACGCTGCCCGTAAATTAAATATTCGCATTCCCACCCTCTGCAATCACGAGGATTTGTGTGTGGCAGGCAACTGTCGGGTTTGTGTAGTTGAGCAGGTTGGAATGCGTACCTTACAGGCCTCATGTGCTACCCCGGTGAGGGATAACATGCAAATACTCACCAATAGCATGCTGGTGAGGCAAGCCCGTAAAACCATCATCGAACTCCTACTCTCCGAACACAATGCCGACTGCACCAAGTGCTACAAAAACGGTAATTGCGAGTTGCAGGATCTGGCTAATGAATATCGCACGGGTAATCAGGTTTACATCGATCTGGTGCCTCTCAAGCATTACACTATTGATCAATCGTCGCCCTCCATTCTCAAAGACGACAGCAAGTGCATACGTTGTCAGCGCTGCGTACGTACCTGTGCTGAACTGCAGGCAGTAAGTGCTCTTTCGGCAGCCAATAAAGGGGCAGAAATGAAAATTTCGAGTTTTTACGACAGGCCCATGCATGAAGTTGTATGCACTAACTGCGGACAGTGTATTAACCGTTGCCCGACCGGAGCCCTGATCGAGAGGAACTATATTGATGAGGTATGGGATGCCATTTATGATCCAACTAAGCATGTGGTTGTACAGACCGCTCCTGCTGTACGCGTGGCCCTTGGAGAAGAATTGGGATTTGATCCTGGCGCACGGGTAACCGGCAAACTGGTTGCAGCTTTGCGTCGTCTGGGCTTCGATTCCGTACTCGATACAGACTTCACTGCCGACCTTACTATTATGGAAGAAGGTACCGAGCTGCTTACCCGTCTGAAAAAAGTGCTGGTGGATGGCGATAAAAATACGGCTATTCCCATGTTCACCAGCTGTTCTCCCGGATGGATTAAATTCATAGAACATACTTTCCCTGAATTGCTGCCCAACCTTTCTACCTGCAAATCACCCCAGCAGATGTTCGGTGCTTTGGCCAAAACCTGGTACGCCCAGAAGAAAGGTATCAATCCTAAAGACATGGTAAGCGTTTCAATCATGCCTTGTACGGCCAAGAAATTCGAGTCTACCCGTCCTGAAATGCGCGATAGTGGATACCAGGATGTAGATTATGTATTGACCACCCGCGAGTTGGCCATCATGATCAAACAGGCTGGTATTGAATTCATGAAGCTTGAAGATGAAGACTACGACAGCTTCATGGGCGAGTCCTCCGGTGCAGCTGTAATTTTTGGTGCCACAGGTGGTGTGATGGAAGCAGCTTTGCGTACGGCTTATGAAATTGTTACCGGACGTGAAGTTCCCTTTACTAACTTAAATATCACACCGGTTCGTGGAATGGAAGGCGTAAAAGAAGCTACCATCAAGATAGAGCAGGTGAAGCCCGAATGGAGTTTTCTGGAGGGAGCCGAACTCAAAGTGGCTGTTGCCCATGGATTGGCCAATGCCAAGCAGCTGATGACAGCCATACGCGACGGAAAAGCTCATTATCATTTCGTGGAAATTATGGCCTGCCCCGGCGGATGTCTGGGTGGAGGAGGTCAACCCATTCCTACCAGTCCTGCCATACGGCAAAAAAGGGCAGAAGCCATCTATGCAGAGGATGAAGGGTTGCCCATTCGTAAATCGCACGAAAACCCAGAGATTATTCAGATTTACAAAGAATACCTGGGCGAGCCCCTCGGACATCGTTCGCACGAGTTATTGCATACGCATTACAAACCTCGTAAGCGTTATTAGTAATCAACATTCCCGCGTGCCGGCATGGCCGGCCGCGGTTTTTGCAAATGCATTTTCCAAGCGGCATTGTGAAGTTAAAAATTAATAAACTCACTGGTTATGAAAGATATAAAAATATTATTAGTTGACGACGATATTGATTACGTATTTATCCAGAAGGCCATGCTGGAGAAAGAGGGCTTTCAGGTGGTTACAGCCGGCGATAAAGTGTCGGGGTTGGAGCGTGCCCGCGCTGAAATGCCCAATCTGGCCATTCTTGACGTAATGATGACCACCGAACAGGAAGGTTATGAAATGGCCCGCGAAATGAAAAAAGACCCAGCCCTCAAGGACATACCTATCATCATGCTCACCAGCGTGGATGCTATAACGGGTTTGAATTTGAAGGAAATGGCCAAAGATCCCAAATGGCTCCCTGTGGAAGCCTACCTGGAGAAGCCTGTCCAGCCGCAGCAATTATTGGGTGAAATTAAAAGGCTGCTCAGTTTGTGATTGCGGGCGTTAACCAAAATCCACCATTGTAATTTTTGGGGTGGCCGCCAGGCCACCCTTTTTTTAACCTCGGGTGAATACGGGTTTACGTGGTTCGGAGAGAAGGTCGTTATAAGAATAACCCTCTTCGCTGAAGGCCAGTAAATCGCTTGGTTCGGTTACGCTATTACGCAAAACCCACGCAGCCATCAAACCCCGGGCCCGCTTAGCAAAAAAGCTGATCATTTTATAGCTGCCATCTTTGAAGTCTCTGAATTCGGGGCTAATGATGCTTGCCTGAATCTCTTTCTGGTTAACTACCTTAAAGTATTCGTTAGAGGCAAGATTGAGAAGAACCTTGCTTCCACTTTTTTTAAGGTCGTCGTTAATCAAGTGGGTTACATCTTTTCTCCAGAATGCATATAAATCACTTCCAGCAGGGTTGGGCAGGGCGGTTCCCATTTCGAGCCGGTAAGGCATTATGAGATCGAAGGGCCGCAAAATTCCATAGAGCCCGGAAAGAATGCGCAGGTATTTTTCCGCATTAACAAAGGCTTTTTCAGGGAAAGGGGTGGCATGAAATCCTTCATAAACATCGCCTTTGAAAACGAACAGAGCGGGCTTGCCGTTTAAATCATGGAGGTCTGCACGCCATTCCTGGTATCGCTGAAAATTGAGTTCGGCCAATGCGTCGCTTATACCCATAAGGTCTCTGATTTCCTCAATGGGTTTTTCTTTCATGATCTGCGCCAGCCGTTCGGCTTTATTAAGCAGCCGGGGTATCTCTGTTTTAACCGAAGGTATATGATTGCTTTGAAAATCAAGCGTTTTCGAAGGTGACAACAGTATCAGCATAGCTATGGTTTTTACCGTTGACTCTAAAATACTTATCAAGAAAAGTATGGACTGACTCGATATATTCCTTGCGGATAAGTTCCGATACTGTTTGTATGGATGGAAAATAAATATGTGCAATTACATCCATAGCACAGAATTCGAAAATTCCCCTATCGGTGGTCATGTTCATGGCTTTGTACATTCCCGATGCTTCATACACTTCTCTGGGCTGGCCGGTACTGCTTAGCAAGAGCACTTTTTTTCCTCTGAGAAATCCTTCGATACCTTTATCTGTCATTCCATAAGCAAAACCAAAAGAAAACACCCGGTCGAAATATCCCTTGAGTATGGCAGGCATTCCGGTCCACCAAACCGGGTAGATGACTGTGAGCATATCGGCCCATGCAATAAACTTTTGTTCATTTTCAATATCGGAGGGCATCTTTCCCTCGTGAATGGCAGCCAGGTCTTCAGTAGTAAGTACTGGGTTCCAGTTTTGCTTATACAAATTGCGAACCACTACTTCATGTCCCAAGCTGAGGTATTTGTTCATTACACTCTCAAGCACTGCGTGGTTAAAACTTCCATTGTTATGATTTGCATAAATAATGAGTTGATTCATGGATTTTATTTAGACTATGTTTAAATTAAATTTTAAAACTATTAACAAAAACGGAGGGGGTTTGTTCAGGCTGGCGCAGG
>JBMFOU010000046.1:0-5902 GCA_049969475.1 Bacteroidales bacterium
TGGCCGTCGTTACGCAGGAAGTAGGCTTTGGGCCAACCGGCAAGCGTGGTGGCCGGGGTAGCATTGTCGGGAATGTCAGCATCGCGCAGTTCAACCAATACCCAGTCGACAATGTTGGCAGGAACGCTGGCCACACTCTCGGTGCCGGAGTAGTTCCAGGGTGCCGTGTTATATGGCTGATTTAAGGGAATTATGCCATTTTGCTGCAAATCGGTGGTCATGCCTGTGCCATCAAATGGGCCCTCCAGATATACGCGCACATCGAGGTATTTATTAGCATCGGGTTCAATGAGCAAAGCATTAAGCCCATTAGTTGGATTAACCGTGTTACTTCCATTCCAATTTCCATCATTATCAGTTACTGCATAATGGATATTTCCATTTATTAAATAACGATATTCCAAACGTAACACCCCATTGCTGTTGTTATTAGGTATAATGGAACCCCAGTAGCCATTCTGTCCATCTACATTGTTTTGGTAATAAAGAGGATAGGAGGTGCCTCCACTGGTACCATCACTCTCTACAAAGGTACCGCTGAGGGGTCGGCCAATCCCATTGGAATTGTCGTAAAGAAATATAAAATTTTTCGCAGTGGTCAGCGAAGGACCGTAAACGCCCGTTGCCTCATTAGCTGTATTATTAGACCCAAAATTAATTACTTGGAAAGAGCTGGAGGTGGTAAGATACCAGGAAGCCGTTGTACCTCCTGCACCATCATTCAATCGTATACGCATATAAAGCTCCTTACCAGGTGTAAATCGGGCATTACCAGTAGGTTCTGTTATAAACCATCCGGTAAAGCTACCCGAGGCATCGGTAGTAAACTCTCCATATTGTCCTGTTACTGAAAAACTTGTATTGGTAGCCCGGGTAAATGAATTATCTGCATTTACAAAAATGACATTTCCTGCTCCTCCTACCGTAGGTCCGTCGGTTCCTTCTACGGCCTGATTAATGTATCGATAGGTTGCGTTGGGTTGCAAATTACTCAGCGTAAGACGACAAACAAAGGGTATGCGGGAATTATTGGTACCATTGAGTCCCTGGATAAATTGAGGTAAAATAACTTCAGACAACTGAGGATCGCCAAGGATGGTATGCATATTACCCGGGGTAAATGTGGAGTTGATGATCGCTCCAGCGGAGAAAATAAAATTGACAGGTTGAGGCTGATTCATTTGAATATTATTTCCAAGCACAGCATTGGACGCTACATCAACGGTTACGAAAAGATAGAGTGTACCAGGATTTAAAGTGATACTAAGGCCTGAGAAGGTAATAGTTTCGCCACTTCCTGTCGAGGTAGAACTTTGGGAGGCAACAAGCGTTTGGCCACCCCATGTACTTGAAGGTGAACTCCATAGCTTTACACCATTTGCAGAAATATCATTTTGTGTGTACGAACCAGCTAATTGCACAGAAAGATCGGTTAACTGGGTAGAGTTATTCGTAACATCTATCTTTATGCGATAGATAATGTTGTTCGTCATATTTCTGTAGAACAAGAGTGAGCTGGGGTCTGATCCTGAAAGGCCGATCTCTGGCACCAAGTTGATAAAAGAAAAGGCCGTACCTACATCGGTATTTCCATTTGCTAATTGTACTTGCACTGAAACCCCATCATTATTATCCACAAGACCAGGAATAGTAATGGTAAAGGTTACTTCACCATTGCTTCCCGTGGCATTTTCTAATGGCACATCAGAAACACTGGTCGTGTAGGGGTTTCCATCTATTACATATTGCTCGTTGGTAGTAGCATTGTTGTCAGTTTTCACTACATCCACTACAAAATTGTAGTTAGGAACATTATTATTATACTGGTCTTTCGCTGTCACAGTAACGGTACGAGTCGAGTTGATGGCAAGGGGCGTGTTAATAGTTGCCGTGCAGTTAGCTGCCACAGGATCTCCTGCATTGATAACTTGTGTTACCGAAGCAGCAGAGTATCCCGTAGCCTCAACCACCACAACTTTGGTCCCGGCTGTTGTAAGCAAAGGATTGCCTGCCGATGGATGCAAGGTAAGTAAGCCTGCTGTAAGGGTATAATCGCTACCATTTAAGGCAATTCCACCAATTTTTACAGCTGTTACAGCGGCTCGCCATGCAGGGTCATCCACGAAAGTGATTTCTATGTCGTTATCCACATTATTGGCTGTTACATCAGGATTTAATACTGGAGGTGTAGAAAATGAACCCTGCGTTACTAAGATTTCATCTACTCTGAGTTCGGGTCTGCTACCTCCATTATTAGCAGCTGATTCATAATAAATCCAACGCACGTATACTTCCGGTTGATTAGCACAGGCAGCCGGTAACGATACCGGACCCATGACACTACTGTGTCCGGCAATGTTTGAAATATATTCATCAGCACCTGGTACATCACTATAATTGCCAGTATTCCCAATACGATACTGCAATCTTATTCTCCATTCTCGGGGAGTAGGGGTTCCATCTCCCGCAACCACAGTACCCCCTGTCCAGGTTATTGTCGCATTTGTAACCCCAGTAAAGTCAAGGCCTAAAACAGCAGCACCCATAAATCGATTGGTGGCTGTTCCACTGGTACAATTGTTGTATTGTGAACTACTTGTTGTTATAAAACTAAACCCATTAGCACCCAACCCGTTAATTCGTGGACGGGAAGTTTTATTATAACCACAATCATAATTCAAATTACCCTCTGTATAAAAAGGAGCAGTTTGGTTAGTGGGTACATAGTGAAAAATCATCGAAGCAGGATATGTCCCAGCTGCATTGGTATTAGCCCACTCCGTAAAAGTATAATCCCCATTGCTTAATTGAACGAGAGGAACAGGCAATGAAGCTTGGGCTAATAGCTCTTTTGAAAGGGGCACAAAAGAAAAGATAAGTGATAAAATCAACCCATATTTCTTGCTAATCTTCAGCATAGTTATGAAATTTTATGAAATACAATGGCAAAGATATGGCTATTTGAAATTTAGCATATTATTCCAAAGTAAAATTATTATTAAAAAACCCCGATCCTCCAACAGGTATCGGGGCTTAATAGGATTTGGTTTTTTTATTCTGTCAACTTTTGTCTGGCATCATACACCTTTTTGGCTCCGTAGGCAGCTGCCATAGATAGAAGCAAGGCTATACCTCCACCAATGGGAGCCGAACCTCCTACAGGGGTATTACCGCCGCCAGGGTTATTACCTCCGTTATTGGGTGGCTGTGGCTGAGCAAAGGAAAAAATCGGGAACGTTGCCAACGCGCTGATAACTACAAACTTCTTAAGCATATGTTTCATAGATTTAATGTTATTTATAAATTAGACCTTGTATTTTGTTTACCGAATAAAAACTTTTTCAGTAACGGCACCCTGCTGGGTAATTACCTTCACCAGATACCAGGCTGTGGCACCCTGGAAAGGAATTTGATTAAGCATGCCAGCACGGCCATTGGTGCGATACAGCTCTTTACCAACCATGTCGTAGATTACGATATCACCCTGAATGCCCTGGGGCATATTCACCATAATGGTGCGTTCGCGGGTAAAGATGTTGATACCACTGAGCTCAGGATTGCTTATACCGGTGGAATTAGCAAACAAAAGCAGGAAGCGGCCCGGTTCGTCGTTGGGGCTGGCTGTGAAGCTATACACCGGGTTGTTGTTTAAGATCTGCGAGCTGCCTTGCTTTAAATCTACCAGGGTTATTTTCACATCCCCGAAGGTTTCCATGCCACTGGCTGTAAGAGTATAATTGGTTTCGGCACCCACCTTCAGGTGCAGAGGTACTACATCGTTGGAAGAAATATCTGGGAAAACATTCCAGCTAAGCTGGGTAAATTCACCCGAGGGAATTACAGTGTACATCTGGGGCGCGTCGGACCAACCATACATCTTGGGTACATCATAGGCAAAATCAAAACCGTTGGTACTTCCTTGGGCTAATTTTACGAAAGCTTCATCGGCGTAATTATTGCCTTCCACATAGAGCCGTAACTCGTTGCTCTCCCCATTTTTGACAAGGGGTAAGCTGGTGTGCGTCCGGGCTGAGTTGGGCAAGGTAAAGCTTCCACTGGCCGAGGCGAGTACGAAGAAACCTTGTGCAGGGGGTATGGTGTTTACACTGGTCTGGTAATTTAGCATATTTTGGTTCCAAACCCATTTACCAGCTCCCAGGTTAAGGTTCCATGTGTTGGGATTAGTGATGTCGAGGCCTGAAGGATAGGGATTACCTACCAGATTGTAGCCCAGTCCGTTTTTGGTTACAGATAGACTCATGTCGCCGGTATTGAAGACTCCCGTATAATTTACAGGAACCGACCATGCAGCATACCCTTTACCCACACTTAAGGCCATGTTAGGATCGATGATATCGCTCCAGCTATTAGTGGCCTCATTATACGACTGCAAGTATTGATTCAAGAATAGGTTGGCTGTAACACCAGGAACCGGTGGACTGACAAGTTTCCAGGCATTGGTGCTGGTGCTCGATTCAAGGGTGCCTTCACCGGTGATGGTTCCCTGGGTGATGAGGGAGGCACCACTGCGAACTATAAGATTTGATGCAGAGCCGGTGTTATCCAGGTTACCCTGAACGGTAACATATTTATTAGCCTGGATATCGAGGGTAGCACTATTAAGGAGGTTTAAGTTATTGAAAAGAGCAGCGGTATTGTCTCCCTGGGTAATAGTAGCCGTGCCTTCCCATACGGTGGTATTCACCGGCATGGTCCAGTCAACCCACTGAACATTCAAAGGGTTTCCAACCTGTGACCAACCCCAATTAGTAGAATATATACGACCTAAGGCGGTAGATACTAAATCACGCGAATCATATAAATTGGGGTTAACAAAATTTCCATAATATGGAGGCGCAACGTTAGAAATAACGTAAGATTGCTGACCATTCATAAGATTTTCAACAAAATCAATACCCGCATTCAATCCTGGTGTTGTTATCCTTCCTCTCACAGTGAACATTGTTGTCCAATCTGTTCCTATTTCTCCAAAATCATCAGGATTAGGTCCATTTCCAATGACATTGATATCAGGTGTTAGGGCAACATTAAAACGCCTGTTGGGAACTGTACCAGTAATGGTTTTGGTAACTGTATACTTAGGATTTCCTTGAGAATTATTTCCATTAAATGCTCCTACTTTAGTTACAGTCCACTGTGCAGCAGTTTGGGACAAAGCGCTGTTATTAAACCAAAAGAGGTACGAACCAGAATAAAGGTAATAACCCGGCAAATTGCACTTTACCTGCAGATCGTACTCAATATGGTCAAACCCACTTACCTTAATTATGCGTGGATTGGCAAACCTAAAAGTTAGTTGAGGTTGGGAAAATCCACCTAATGAGAAAATGAATGCGATGAAAATTAACACTTGCTTTTTCATAAGGAATCTGATTTTTATGTTTGAGTTATTCAATTTTTAAAAAAAGGGGATGGGGTCAAAAATTGAAAAGGGTTTTTGCCCCATCCGACATTTGAAGTTGTTATTGGTTATTAGGTATCATACAACGGTATGTTGCGCCATTACCCGATCCAGGTGCAAGAATGGGAGTACTAATTCCAAAATTGTTCGACCAATAATTGAAATCTGAAGAGAAAACATTACCATCAAGATCGCAGTCAGAGTTTTGATAACCAGTATTTCCAAAGTCATTAGTCCACTGATTAAAATCAAACGACAGCACATTTCCATCACTGTCTACATCTCCACTAACCATTCCAAAAATACCTGAACCTATTTCCTTATACCCAGCACTACCACCATAAGCCTGGTTTATTCCCGTACTGAAATCGTAGGTATAATTATTCCCCGTTAAGGTGGCACCCGAGTTGCTTAATACGCCAAGATGGTTGCGGTGCCTTACCACTACGAACAGATTGTTAGTAATGGTCGGATTGCCAA
>JBMFOU010000047.1:0-5871 GCA_049969475.1 Bacteroidales bacterium
TGGAGGATTAGCAACATGACGGGCAATGCCATACCGAGTGCAGAGTTCACGTGGGTACCCCCGATCACGGACTATAGCTATGCCATGATCACACCGGCCTTAAACGCCAGCATATATACCTGTGCCGACATCTGGTTAGATTTCGACCTGAAGCTTGACGATCGTAACCAGACGGGAGCTGAAAAGTTGACAGTAGATGTTTACTGGAGTGGTCAATGGCACAAGGTTGCTGAGTTCAAGAATGAAGGTTCCTTCAACTGGCAGGCTCAGCATATCGATATCACCCAGACCGCAGGAAAGGCCCTCAAGGTACGCTTTGTCGCCAATGGTGCCAACAGCGCTGATATTCTTGGATGGTTTGTGGATAATATCCATGTATATCCTGTAGTACGTCCGGCCAGCAATCTGGTGGGCACCAATACCAATACCAATTTCAATGCTAATCTGCACTGGAATGCACCGGAATGCCCCACGGGTGGCCCTGCAGGTGCTCCTGTCATGCTGAAACAATGGGATGGTGATCCCACAGTAAACCCCAATGCTTATTTCCAACAGTTTAATTATGCCTATGGCGTGGTTTACGATTTGGCCGCTTATCCCGATGCTACCCTGCATACTATCGACTTCCATCACGCTTCGTGGGGTACCTTTGGTACCTGGCAGTATAAGATTCATGTAGTGGATTGGACCACCTATACTGAAATCGCTACGCTGGGGCCCTTTGTTACTACCGGTGATGATAAATGGGAAGTTGATATCCCATTAGGTGACATCATGGGTTATGGTGGAGGCCTGGTGGGTATCATGATGGAGCCCCTGAGTAATTCTCCGACGGATGCTTATCCTTGCTTCACAGCAGACAATGATGGTCCTCAGGGTGTATCTCTCTATGGTGCCCTACCCAACTATGGTGGATTTATGACCTCAGGCGTGGGTGACTTCTATCAGAATCTCTGGATCCTCACCACTTACGATGATAAGAGTGTTGTAGCTCCACGGAAGGTACCTGTAGCTGAATTGGCCACCGAAATGTTGGCTCGTAAGCCTATTGTGCCTCGCATTGCCTCCGGTACCCTTGCAACCAACCAGATAGCCATTAACGGCCCGTATGATGGTGCCAAGGGAGTAATAGGTTACAACATTTACAGGAATGGTGAATTGTTAAATGCAACACCCTATACTGATACTTCCTATGTAGATGTTGTTCCTGGAAATGGTCAGTTTTGCTATGTTGTAAAGGCTGTGCATGAGGGTTACTTTGGCAATATGGAATCCGAAGCCACCAATGAGGTCTGCCTGGGCTTCACCGTTGGTATCTCGGATCCTGCTAAGTCCAACATCAGCGTGTATCCCAATCCTGCCCGCGATTTCGTAAATGTTACAGTCCCCGCTGGTTTCCGTTCCGTTGAACTGGTGAACTATCTGGGCCAGAGCATTTACACCATGAGTTTGCAAGGTGAGGGTACCTACAAGCTGAATACGGCCCCTTACGAATCGGGTGTATATTTCCTGAGGTTCACCGATGCTTCGGGTAATACTACCCTCGAAAGAATCACTTTAACCCGTTAAAGGGACACACTGACACTTGTTTTTAATAAAACTGCCCGGTGATGAGCCGGGCAGTTTTTTGTGATTATTTATCGTTATTCGTAATTTCCTGAGCGAATGATTTTTCCATTCTCCATCCAGATTTGTCCCTGAGCGATCACATACCTAAGCTCCAGATTTTCATCAAAAATGAGTAAATCCGCGTCAGCTCCTGGCTGGATTTGACCCTTAGAGGGCAATTTGAAAATGCGTGCAGGATTTTGGGTGAGAACGCTGAGAGCTGTTTCTAGTGAAATTTTTTCTTGAAATACTGCATCGCGTAGTTCGTTGAGATTGGCAACAGGTAAACCCCTGTCGAGTTTAATTAAATCTCCAGTGATGGGATCAAAAGAAGGCAAAGAGCCACAGGCATCCGAACTAAATGTTATATGTTCAGGGGGAACGCCATTCTCAAGCAAGATTTTCAGTGCATGCGAAGGTTTAATTTCTTCGTCGGCGAAATAAGGATAAGAGCTGGTAGTGATGTCGAGGCGGCCCTTTTTTCCAAATTCAATGGCGTCCTTAAAAATCCATTCATTACGGTTGATATGGGTAGGTAAAAATTGCTTGAGGGGAATCATCGTTTTTTCAGTCAATTCATAAAGAGGAACAAAGGGGTTTTGGGCATCTCCCATGTGAAAATTTATGATTCCAGCACATCCTCCCAGCATACCGGCTACCCTGACGTGTGCTGCAAACTTTGCCAGCTCTTCAAAAGATGGATTGGATGATCGATGGTCAGATATGGCTATTTCTCCTGCTCCTATTATTTCTTCAAAGTAGATGATGTCTTTCGCTACGTCTCCTGTAATGGTGGGTGTGGGCAATTGGTAGGCACCCGTGAGCATCCATGCTGAAAGGCCCTGAGCCCTAATTGATTTTACTTTCATTAGCACCTCAAGGGGGCTGCGGGCAAAACCATCAGTACCCAGGCAACCTATGACCGAAGTAACTCCAGCTTCAATCAAATTTACTAATTGCACCTCAGGGGTCCGTGTGGCGGGCCCACCTTCTCCTCCCGCTCCAGCCATGTGGATATGGCCATCGATCAATCCCGGTGATACCCATTTCCCTTGCGCTTCAATTATTATAGGGTTAAATCCCTCCCAAATCTTAGTATCCAGTTCTTCTTTCACGGCCAAGATTTTACCTGATCCTATTAAGAGGTCTTTTCTTCCTATATATTTAGGTGAATAAACCTCACCCCCTTTGATAATTATAAATATGTTGGTTTGCATTGGATTTTAAATTTGCGAGAGTAGTGTTTTGGCTACTTATTTATACAAATGTAACCAAAATTTTTACTGATACATATGGACGTCGCCACATTAATTTTTATTTTTACTCACCGAATAATAAAAATTCACTTTATGCGAAACAGGGGACTACTATTATTTATATGGATACTTGTTGCTATGGGTTTCATTCATGCACAGGATGGGTATTTGGTGATAGCAGGAGGCGGGCTCCATAAGGATAATAAGGAGGTTTTTCAGGAAATTGTAAGATTGTCGGGCGGTAAGGGTGCACTTCTTGGAATTGTTCCTGCTGCTGGAGGCTCTCCAGTGCAATCGTATAATGGATTTAAAGAAATATTAATGGAATATGGCTTGAATGAGAATCAAATACGCTTAATAAGAATTGCTACTGAAGACGATAAGTCCACTCAGGAAGATGAGTCGCGCTGGATACGAAATGCTTACGATGCATCGGTTTGCCAACAAATTAGTGAGTGTACAGCCATTTGGTTTTCAGGTGGGGACCAGATGCGAATTACTCAAGCCTTACTCGATAGCAATGGAAACGATACCCCGGCATTGAAGGCCATTCGAAGATTGTTGGATCGTGGAGGAATGGTTGGAGGAACAAGCGCAGGGGCAGCTATCCAGAGCAAAACAATGATTGGAGGTGGAAGTAGCATGGGCGCCTTGTTATTTGGAATAGCAGATAAGTACTCAGAAGATGAGGTGGATGGTAAGGGTAAGCTGTATTTGACACAAGGTTTAGGTTTCTTCCCCGAAGGTATCGTTGACCAACATTTTGATCGAAGGGCGCGTTTGGGAAGGCTGGCCCTGGCACTTTTTAGGAATAGTCATCTCTTCAACCTTGGTTTCGGTATTGACGAGAATACTGCTCTAATCTATAATCAGAAAGAAAGGTCTATAACTGTAAAGGGGAAAGGGGGCGTTAGTCTGATTGACATAAGTTCCGCACGGTTAAATTTTATTAGGGGTATGCCCAGGATGCAAAACCTTTTTTTGAGTTATCTTACTTCTGGGGATAGTTTATTGTTGGAGTTCATGCATTTTATTCCAGGAAAAAACAAAGTGAGTACTCGTGGAAACGAATACTACCAGATTACAGAACTTCCCAGCACAGGCCTTTTATCGGGCGCTGGATTCACGCTTATTGACTTCATTTCGGTTTATTTAATCGATAATAAATCTCTCGATCGGGTGTCGCAGGTTAGTTTTAATACTCGAGGCCAAGGATTTAAGATAGAAATATGGAAGGATGAGCAAACACTTGGTTACCTAACCGATCTACCTGATGACGAAAAATATTCCTTCTGGAGGGTTAGGATGGATATTATTCCGTGTGAAATAAATTGGATTGAATTATCCTCTGAATAATTTTTCTAAAATATAGTAAAATTTGCTATCTAATTTTTATCTTTGCCTTGTATTATCATATTCTCTGTGTTCCAAAATACCAATCCAAAACGTTGTTACATGATGAACAAATTACTAAATTGGAAGGCCGGCCTTTGGCTTTTTGCGCTGATGGTGCTGGCAGCAAATCTCTGGTCGCAGAATGTGCCAGAGCTGGTGTATTACAAATTTGATGAAGCTGGAACTACGGTTCAGAACCAGGCGAGCTCGCCGGTTGGAACCAATCCTGCTCAAGTGCTTGGTCTTACCATTGGAGGAACAGGTCAGTTTGGCATGGGCCTTCAGGGTAATGGAGGTTCTTCTTCCTCCAACTACGTGAACACCGGTTGGGCAACCAACCTGGGTACGGGTCCCTGGACGATTTCGTTTTACATTAATGGGGCGGTTAACTCTTCGACCGCGTTTTATCTATGGGGAGACAACACTGCATCCAATTTTCGTTGTTTTATTGGAGGTGCTGCTGGACCTGGTAACTGTATCATTCGGGGAGGTGGCCTACCCGACCTTATTGTAAACGGTATTGCCCCAGGACCTACAGTAGTTCATTATGTGTATGATGGCACTACGATAAAAGGATACAAGAATGGTGTTGAAGTAGCAAGTACTTCAGCCTCTGCTGCAAATATAAATGGGACAGGTCCTTTTAAAGTAGGTGGCTTTTCTTCATCACCAGGCATGAACGCTGGCTCAATCATGGATGAATTCAGGGTGTACAACAGAGCTTTGAGCGCTGCAGAAATTTCACAAACATGGAACCAGAGCCTACCTATTGGTGGTGGAGGCGGTGGTGGTGGAAGCCAGCCGGTGGTTGTGCAAATCGGCACGGGAACCAATACAACCTATCGTGTGGCCTGGAATCACTTCTATCAGTATAGCCGTACACAGACTATCTACCAGAAGGCTGAGATTAACCAAGCCGGTCAAATTACCAAGATCGCCTATCAGGTTGCCAACTGGCCTGCAGCTTATACTTACGGTCAGATTAAAATCTGGATGGGTCATACCACTCTACCATCATGGACGGCCACATCGCAGTGGATTGATGTGAATACCCTCCAGCTCGTCTATGATGGACCCATTGCGATTTCTGGACCTGGTTGGCTTGAGATTCCTTTGCAAACGCCATTTAATTATAACAACACTGATAATTTGGTTATTGCAATCCACGATCCGTTAAATGTGCCCAGCTATGCAGGATCCGCTTATACATTTTATTATAGTACGACGGGCACTAATCGTTTCTTGCATGGATATAGTGATTCTCAGCAATGGCCTACTTCTCTTTACATGAACGATTACCTGCCAAACATTAAACTGACGCTTACTCCTCAGGCAGCAGTGCCAGGAACCCTTGCAGGTGTAGTCACTAATGCATTTAATGGTGCTCCGGTGGTGGGAGCAAAAATTCAAGCGGGTGATAGTGTCGCCTATTCGGGGCTGGATGGCTCTTACAGCATGGCTATGCCGGCAGGTAATATTCCGACTGTAACCTGTTCTAAGATTGGCTTTGAAAATATGGTGGTTAATAATGTTACCATCACTGCAGCTCAAACTACTACCCAGAACTTTGCCTTATTGGAGAACACCAATCCCCCGGGCGTAGTATTTGCCT
>JBMFOU010000048.1:0-5690 GCA_049969475.1 Bacteroidales bacterium
GGCTTGAATACTTGTCCAATCTGAAATTTTTCCACAATCTCTCTAAGTTCGGAATTCATACCTCCAATCACCAGAAGTGGCAGATGCGCTGCTAAGTAGTTAAAGGTCTTACTTGGTATAAGTGATTCTGAAAGTTGCTCATTTAATGACACAATGCCAATCTTCGCCGAATCAAGAATTAATTTAAAATTATCGTCTGATTGCCTACTAAGTAGTGTGCAATTTATCAAATTATCTTCAATAACTTTCGTTTCAAACCAGGGTTTCATTGAACCGTTTCCAATCACCAAAAAATGTATTTTATCATTATATTTTAATTTTTTGACTACCTCATAAATTGACTCAATGTGATGGCCGAGACCGAGGGTACCAGCGTATAAAACAATAAATTTTGAGTTGAGTAGGTTCCCGAAAGATAGATTATCTGTTTTATTGATGTTTTCAAATTCATCTGCTTTGTATGCAGGCCATAAAGGAATTACCGAAATTTTATCTTCGGATACTATTTTAGAGAGGGTTCCGGCCATTTTTTTCGAAATGGTATATACTTTTTCGGCCTTTTCATAAGCTCGTTGATTTAATTTTAGCCAAACTTTATATATCATCGAATGCTCTGTAATTCCCATTAATTTTAAAGATTCAGGATACACATCAAAAACCATGACAGCAAAAATATTACTACAAACCAAAGATGCCCATGGACCGATTGGAGGATTACTATAAAAGAGTATCCTGGAATCGGTATATCTCGTTTTTAGTAAATAAACTATATGGAAAAAACAGAGCATCCATGACAATAACTTTGTAAATAGGTTCCGCCTGTTGTATTTAAAAGTTCTAACAATTTTAATATTGGTATTTAGCGTCCGATTATAAAAGTTAACTTTACCTGTTACAAATATGACTTCATCGTATTCATTTGAAAGGTTATTTAATACATCAATTGTCAGGTAACCTGCGTCCTGATTTATTACAACTAAGGTTCTGGGGAAGCTCTTCGATTTAAATTTTCCCATAACTTCTCATGATCTTAGCGTGTAGGCCAATTCTTCACTTGTCATAAACTCCACATCAGGCCATTGTTTCAATATAGAATGTAAAAGTCTCCTTAATTCCTTAATCCCTTTTTCACGATTTTGGGGATTTATATGACCTATATAATTTACACGATGCGTGGATATCACCGCAGGTTTCTTCCATCGAAAAGCAATCGAAATATTTTTCATACAATGATCCACCCAATCTGATATATGCGCTTTGTCGGGCTCACCATAGCAAACGGGCTCAAAAAATGCATTCCTAACCAGTATAATCTGCCCATGGCTATTTACCTTTCCAAACCAATTGAATTCTGTTTTAAATTTTCCATCTCCCAGAGGATATTTGCGTATCTTAGCTCGGGTTATACTTTGTATACCAATTTTTTTTATAGTGCTTTCAAGTTCTTTGGGTTCTTCGGCATTAGGAGCTACGAAACAGGTGGGCCTATGCCCCAAATACTTATTATATAGATTACCTGCATCTTCCACGATCTGATGCAGTTGAGGTATCTCATCTGAAGATTCCGGATGAAGAGCTCCTAAATAGTTTTTATACTTTACATTCCCATTTGCAGAAACTCCCACTGATTTGAGTGAAGCGGCAAACTTCAGGCCCCCATCAGGCCAGTTGAGCATTTCCATCCATCTGCGAACGTTTAGATGTTCCCGAGCATGGAGCTGAGGACAAAAAAGTCGTGATTCCTTTCCTTTTCGCCATAATTCCAGAAGACGGGAATGATTCTCATAATACTTAACAGTATCTTCCAAACTTTGGTAAAAATATGTTTGGTAATTGTCTGCGGCTATTTTATCAAAATCCGGATTGGCCATGCAACAGAAAGGAGTGAAAACAGGATGCCGCCCCGTGGAGTCTTTGAACGACGAGAGCACATCAAAAAGCATTTCCAGATCCTCATTGCTTTCCAGGCTATCGTTTCCATAATGGTTATGATCCACGTTAAGGCCACGTTGCGACATCTGGTGATAAGCTTCTGCATTGTAAGTGCGCACGCTTCCCCAATCGTCAGATTCAAATACCACTATCTTTCGGGGCACATATGCTCCAATGAGATTAGCAAAATTTCGTCGAAAAGTTTTAAACATATTAAAAATGAGACTTTAACTTTAAGATAGCATTTGCTCGTACAACTGAACGCACTTCATATATTGTTTGTTTTTATCGAAAAATGTTTCGGCCCGCTGTCTGCAATTTCGTTTCCAATAATTCCTATCTTTTTCCATAATTTTATTCACTGAATGAGCCAGACCATTTATATCCCCTTTTGAAACAACAATTCCTGTTTCACTATCAACCGCCTCCGAGCTACCTCCTGTATCGTAGGTAATTACAGGAGTACCACATGCAAGGGCTTCAATATTGGTTGTAGGAAAATTATCCTCATATGTAGGGTTGATAAAACATAAAGCTTGAGAATAATATTGGGCTAATTCTTGTACGGATTCAGTTCTTGGAACACCCCGAATTCCTTTCGGTAGTTTCCGAAGCTCACCAATAGGCAAACCAACAAGAACAATATCTATTTCCTCAGGCAAAATATTACGAAGTTCCAAAAAATCTTTAAACCCTTTAAGCTCACTCCACACATTGGCAACGCCCAAAACATAAGGAGGATGAGAATCAGCACCATGGCAGTAAGGTTTAAAAACCTCCAAATCAACCCCATTGTGGATCCTGACTATTTTCTTCTCAGATAAAAAAGATTCACCCACCAAGTTCTTTAACCAATCAGAAGGGGTAACAATGATTAAATTGCTTACTGAAGAAAACAAGGTTTTCTTTTCTGCAAAATTTCTGTAGCTATTATCGAGCCATAAACTTTTTGGGTAATAAGATAATTTCGGACACTTATTGCAATGGATCTTCCATTTATAACAACCATAATATTCAAAGTATGTACAGTGTCCGGTAAATGCCCAACAATCGTGTAAAAACCAAACAACAGGAATTTTTGAACGATGAAGATAGTTGAATAATATAGGGAGATTTATATAATATCCATGAAGGTTGTGGAGCTGAATCACATCAGGTTTTATCCTATCCATATATTTTACGAGTTCCAGGGTTGATTTTTGGGAAGCAAAACCATGCCTATCAAAGACTCTAGATACGAAAACATGGCTATAGTTATCTAAGGTAGAACCTATCCTGTAGGTCTGAGAAGAACTTTCTCTGCTGGTTCTGCCATAGGCAATAAAGCTTTCATGCCCCAGGCTTATCAACAATCGACCAATATCCTCGGCAATCCTACCCGTACTCCCTGTGTTGACGGTTGAATTAATTTGAAGTACCCGCATGTTTCTTGTTGTTTAATAATAAATTATAAAAGGACTCACCTATTGTATCTATCGAGAATGTATTAATGGCTTTCAAGGCAGCATTACCCATTTTCTTCCTTAGCCCTTCATCATCCATCAAGAGGGCCAGTTTTTGGGCAAAGGCTTCGGCATCAAACAAAGGAATCAAAAAACCCGTGACATTGTCTATGACGAGGTCGGAAGGCCCGGCCACACAATCGAAAGCAACTACAGGCAGACCGGCGGACATGGCCTCGCCTATCACATTGGGAAATCCCTCCGAACTGGATGTAAAAGCAAATATGCTGCTTCGCCTATAGAGCTCGTCCACGTCGTTCCTCGTTCCTAATAATTTGATATACTCTTCGGCATTAAGCTCTTTTATCAACATCTGAAGCTTCTCGCTATTTTTTTGCTTTAACGCATCATTCCCCACAATCCATAGTTGCCAACTGGGTCTTCTGATTTGGTGAAAGATTTTAATCAATAGATCGTGATGCTTAGTTGCAATGAGTCTTCCAACCGACAAGACGATCTTTTCCCTTTCCTTTTGTTCGGTCTTTAAAATGTTCCGAATAGGATTGCCAATCACATAGAGTTTATTTTTGGGTAAAAAACCACTATATATGTTTTTTGCAAGTGCTGTTTGCACGATGACACCCGTGGCCAGCCTGTATAGATATTTTCGCAGTGTATCATGAACTCCGGATAATTTTTTATCAGGCTGACACCTGTCGGAGACATATATGCGATATTTCAGCCCCAACAGCGCCAGCAACACGAAGCTGTTCCACAATTCACCAAAACTCAGTATAACATCCGGATGAATTTTTTGTATTTCACGTCTGAGAAATCCCAATGTTTTTAGTGTGTACCAAAATCGTTTTCGATTATCAAAGACAAAAGCCGGCTTATGTATTTTTAAGCCGTGAGGAACAGGATAAAAAATTTCCCTATTTAACCCATAAAGTACCAAATGAACCTCCAGATCCTCCTTTTTGCAAAAGTAATGAGCCAACTCAGACATTACACGCTCCATGCCACCGGCACTTAGTGACGGAATCACCAGGCATAATTTTCGCTTGTTACTCATTTTTCAATACAATGAATAATGAATAATGAATAATAGTTCCAAAAAATCAAGCTGTATTTTTGAAGGTTGTTTTTTGCAGTATTGGCACTTGATATCAGGATTTTTGTAATTTGTTCAATACTATGAAGCAAATCATTGGCAACAAGATTGGTGATGTGGGCTGAATCTTTTAACAAGGATATCCAATAATCACATTCATTACTCTCCTTTAAGGAAATGCTCCATTTGGAAATAGACCCAGCTTTTGATTGGCCATACTCAGCTTCAGGCACCAAAGCACTAGGTGCCGTCCCCTGCCTTTAGAAACTGATTACTCAGAACAAATTCTTTATGCTCAAAAATAAGTTGCTTATAAACCCTTACCTCCTTTAAAGCAAAATCATAAGTATTTTGTCTGAGTAAGTTTTTCTTGATTAAAAGCTTTTATTTATTACTTGTTCATTTTTCATTATCTATTAATCATCAAATCAACCATCCACCCATAGGGATTAAACTTGCCTTCATACCAGTTGAGGTCTTTATCCCAATAACCCACACATGGGTCATATCCCTCGCTCACAAATCCATAGCTAATTTCAACAATTTTAGGTTTCCCGTTGTCATACACAAAATCCATGGCTGTACACTGGCTTTTAAGCTTTTCGTGAATTACAAAAGCAAGTAGAATGGTATCCTCGTTAAAATTTGACCGTTCATACAGGATATGACCACTACCCGATGCCCTGAAATCATTTTTACGCACCATGCGCTTAATGGCAAACGCTTTGTCGCCGATCACTATCACACGGATGTCATGATCGTTGTCTGGGATAAAATCCTGGAAATAAACATAGCCTCGTTCTTTGCCTAAAACTCTATCATAAGCAGGTGGGTAGACTAAACGTATAAAGCCTTTAAAAACGTCAAAAGCATTGGTTTGATTTAACTTCCATTTACGCAAGCGTTCTTTCAAATTACCCCATGAATCATAGTTATTGAATCCGCTTCTAAACGCTTTCCGAATAAAATAATTGGCCTCTTGCCTAGTTTTTACAAGTTTAACATTGGCTGATCCTGCGCCCCTACGCAGTTTAAAAACTTTGGGAAATGTGGCAGAAGATACCCATTGCAAAGCTTCTTTTTCATCAAAAAATACGTAAGTGGGTACCAAAGGAGCACCTATGCTTTCCAACAGATATTTCTGGCCCAATTTGTCATCGAAATGCCAATTGGTATAAAAATCTGGAAAGACTTTGATGCCA
>JBMFOU010000049.1:0-5082 GCA_049969475.1 Bacteroidales bacterium
AAAAACAGCCAGGCGCAATAAACTGGCTCTCATCTGGGAGGGAGAAAATGGGGACCTTCGCACTTTCTCCTATCATGCACTACACCGCGAAGTCTGTAAATTTGGCAATGTGCTTAAAGCATTAGGGGTTGAAAAGGGAGACAGGGTAACGATTTACATGGGAAGAATCCCTGAACTGATGATAGCCATGCTGGCCTGTGCCCGCATCGGAGCTATTCATTCAGTAGTGTATGGAGGTTTTTCGGTAGAAGCCCTCAGCGAGCGCATCGAAGATAGTCAATCGAAAGTGCTGATTGTGAGTGATGGGGCTTGGCAGCGGGGAAAAATCGTTCCGTTAAAGCAGATTGCCGATGAGGCCCTCCAGCGCTGCGGTACGGTCGAACACGTACTGGTAGTTCGTCGTACAGGCCAGGAAGTAAATATGGAACAAGGACGCGACATGTGGTATCACGAACTGGTGAACCTGCCCATAGCCACGCAGAATTGCTCTCTCGAAATTATGGACGCCGAAGACCCCTTGTTTATTCTTTACACCTCGGGTACCACGGGTAAACCTAAAGCTATTCTTCATACGCAGGGAGGATACATGGTAGGGGTCTATACCACCTTAAAATACGTTTTTGATATCCACGATGAAGACAGGTACTGGTGTGCGGCAGATCCAGGATGGATCACTGGTCACAGTTACATTGTTTACGGACCATTACTTAATGGTGCTACCTCTTTTATGTATGAAGGAGCACCTAACTTCCCCTACCCCAATCGGTGGTGGCAAATGATAGAAAAATACGGTATAAATATTCTTTACACTGCTCCTACAGCCATACGAGGCCTTATGCGATTTGGTGAGGCCTGGGTCAACCGCCATGACCTCTCGAGTTTACGGCTGCTGGGAAGCGTTGGCGAGCCCATCAATCCTGAAGCCTGGCGCTGGTATTACCATGTGGTGGGTAAAGATCACTGTCCCATCATGGATACTTGGTGGCAAACCGAAACGGGCATGTTTATGATTGCTCCTACACCCGTGGTTCCCTTGAAACCCGGCTCAGGCACCCGTCCTTTCCCCGGATTGCAAATGGACATAGTTGATGAAGATGGAAATTCTGTTCGACCGGGAGAAGAGGGCTACCTCGTAATTAAAAATCCATGGCCTGCCATGCTTCGAACGGTATATAAAGACCCTCAGCGCTATATTGACCAATACTGGAGCCGCTTTCCCGGATGGTATCTCACAGGCGACAGTGCCCGGAAAGACGAAGACGGATACTTCTGGATAATTGGCAGAATTGACGATGTGATTAAGGTCTCAGGGTATAGGTTGGGAACAGCTGAAATTGAAAGTGCTCTGGTAAGCCACCCCGCCGTGGCCGAAGCCGCTGCTGTTGGCATTCCGCATGAAGTAAAAGGTAATGTCATCCATGCCTTTGTAATTCTTAAAGCTGGCTCCACCAAAACGCCGGGTCTGGAAGAAGAACTCCGTCAATACGTGGCTCACGAAGTAGGACCTATTGCCAAACCAGAGCATATTGAATTTGTGGATAGTCTACCCAAAACCCGCAGTGGAAAAATCATGCGGAGGGTACTTAAAGCCCGTTTACTGGGCCACGACCCAGGAAACTTAACAACGCTTGAAGAATAATTCTCCTCAGCACACTGTTGATTTTTAAAAAGAGTAAAACCACCTCATGAAATTCCGCAGAACAAAATTCAAAGCACTTATCCCATGGGTCGGTTTAATTTTGCTTTCCGGATGGATGAAAGCACAAAATTATCCGATTGGTAATCAGCAATTCACCTGGATTGACCCGGACCGAAACAACCGGTCTATTCCAGTTGCTATATATTACCCGGCGGTTTCCACAGGCACAGGAACCCCTGTGGCACAAGGTGTCTTTCCGGTCGTTTCGTTCGGGCATGGCTTTGTAATGGTGCATACAGCCTACAAATACCTTTGGGAAGCCCTGGTACCCAAAGGTTACATTGTGGCTTTTCCTTTAAGCGAATCATCAGCTATACCAGCTCCCAACCATGAGAACTTTGGGCTCGACATAGCTTTTGTGGCCCGTACGCTGGTTCAGGAAAGCCAGAATCCTGCATCCTTGTTTTACGGACACGTAAAAAACAAAACAGCCCTGATGGGGCATTCCATGGGAGGGGGAAGTGCTTTCCTGGGTACAGCTGCTGACACTTCTGTAACTACTTTGGTTACCTTGGCAGCTGCCAACACCAACCCTTCGGCGGTTCAGGCTGCGGCAAATGTCTTTATTCCCACATTACTTTTTGCTGGGCAAAACGACTGTGTAACCCCACCCAGTCAACATCAGCAGCCCATGTACGAAAACACAGCCTCCGGGCAGAAAGCTATGATTACGATCCTCGGGGGAGGCCATTGTTACTTTGCCGACTACAATTTTAATTGTTCGTTAGGTGAGCTTACCTGCAGCCCTCAACCAACTATCACTCGGAGTGAACAACAAGATATCACCATCGATTTTTTGCTTCCATGGCTCGATTTCACCCTCAACGATAACAACACGGCCTGGCAAATATTTTACGACTCACTTCTAAACTCCAAACGTATTAGCTACCAGATGGTATGGCCTCTTACCGGCCACGATAAAACCCGTAGTTTACAAGGATTAAGAGTTCCAGCTCGAATCATAACCGACCCATTGGAGTTAACCCTTCCCGAAGGGCTGTGTCCTTTCTCCCTCGAGATCTATTCCATGAATGGACAACGCATGCTGGTAGAACACGATACCTGCCAGACTGTCTTCAAGATCCCTGTTGCTTCATGGCCTAAAGGTTGGTACATCATACGGATCATCGGCAAAAGTTACCTTTGCGCCGGTAAAGTTTTCCGTAAATGAACCCACCTGAAATATTCCCCTGGGGCGATAAAAGACCCTTTTATTCGCAGAAAACCTACTTTTTAAAGAAATTTGGCGGAAGGGTTCAAAAACTCTCGGTGGATGGGGGTTTTACATGCCCAAACCGCGACGGAACCCGTGGCTGGGGAGGATGTACCTATTGCAACAACGAAGCCTTCAATCCTTCCTATTGCAGCTCCCGCAAAAGCATACGGCAACAACTGGAAGAGGGCAGGCAGTTTCATGCCTGGAGGTATCGCAGAGCGATAAGCTACCTGGCGTATTTTCAGGCCTATTCAAATACTTATGCCCCGCTCGACCGGCTGAAAATGCTTTACGAAGAAGCCTTATCAGTTGAAGGAGTTATTGGACTGGTCATCTCCACCCGGGCCGATTGCGTGGACGAAGCCCTTTTGGATTATCTGGCCTTATTATCAGAAAAATACTATATTCATCTTGAATATGGTATCGAGTCGTGTTACGACGAAACCCTAAGGCGTATTAATCGGGGACATAATTTTGAAGAAGTGGTAAAAGCCTTAGAAGCCACTGCCGCCAGAGGCATACCTACTGGCGGTCACCTGATTTTTGGTTTGCCCGGCGAAACCCGTGAAAAGATGATGCAAACCACCAGAACCATAGCCTCTCTGCCACTCACCAGCCTGAAACTTCACCAATTACAAATCATCAGAGGTACCGTAATGGAGGCCAGGTATCGAAAACACCCTGAAGAATTTGAACTTTTCGACAGAGATGAATACATAGATTTCGTGGTCAGATATACCAGCTATTTGCGCCCGGACATGGTCATCGAGCGTTTTACAGCCGAAGCCCCTCCCCGGTTGGTAGTGGCTCCCGACTGGGGATTCGAAAGAGCAGACGAATTACAAAGAAGCATTGAACGCAGATTCAAAGAGTTAAACACATGGCAGGGAAAAGAATTTCATCTGGCCTTATAATTTTTCCCAATAAACCGGGCTATTCCTGAATAAATTTATTATGTTTGTACACCCATTTCCTTTTATAAACCAAAATGTAATGTTATGAGAAAACTAGTTTACACCTTAATGGCAATGTTCTTCGTGTGGGGTAGCTTCGCTCAAAGTCTTCCCTACAGCGACGACATGGAATCGTACACTCTGGGTGGCTATCTGGCTGCCCAAAACAGCACCTGGTGGACTACCTGGAGCAATCAGCCGGGTTCAGGTGAAGATGGCATTATTGACAATGCGCATGCCAATAGCGGCAATCAAGCTGTGAGAATTGATGAAACTGGTGGGGCTTCCGACCTAATTCTAAAGCTGGGAAACAAAACCACTGGTGCCTATGAACTTTCATGGTACATGTTTGTGGACAATGGAAAAGCTGGTTATTACAACATTCAGCATTTCCAATCACCCGGCATCGAATGGGCTTTCGAAGTTTATTTCAATGCTAACGGTAGTGGCCAGTTACAAGCCGGTGGACAGAATATAAACTTTACATACCCTAAAGCCACCTGGTTCAAGGTTTCGCACACCATCGACCTCGATGCCGACCTCATCACTCTGTTTGTGAATGGAGTACAGGTTTCGCAATGGCCTTTCAGTTACCAGGCCAGCAGCACCACAGGAACCAAACAGTTGGGTGGTGTGGACTTCTTTGCCGGAGCTCAAACGGGAGAAACCCCTCAATATTGGTTTGACGATGTAGATTATTCCGTGGCTCCTACCGTGCTTTACACCCAAAACTTCGACAGCTGGAACCCTGGCACTTATGTAGCCGTCAACGATCCTGAATGGTTTACCACCTGGAGCAACCAACCCGGTACAGGGGAAGATGCTCTGGTAGACAATGCTAAAAGTCATTCTCCTGCCAATTCAGCCCGTGTAGATATGACAGGAGGAGCCACAGACTTAATCCTGAAGCTGGGCAATAAAACTTCAGGGCATTACATTCTCTCCTGGTATATGTATGTAGAAACGAATTATGCCGGTTACTACAATATCCAGCATTTCCAGTCGCCGGGTATCGAATGGGCCTTCGAAGTTTATTTCAACCAAAATGGTTCTGGCACCCTCGAAGCCGGCGGTATTACCACCAACTTCAATTATCCTAAAGACACCTGGTTTAAAGTTGAGCATGACATTGACCTGGATAACGACCTCATTAAATTGTACGTAAACAATGTATTGGTAAGTCAGTGGCCGTTCAGCTATCAATCGGGTAGCAC
>JBMFOU010000050.1:0-5064 GCA_049969475.1 Bacteroidales bacterium
ACGCGAGAGGCGAATGATTTCAGGACGGGTGCCTACGACGGTGAGGACTTTGAGTTTTGTGATCTGTGATCTGTGATCTGCGATCTGTGAAGGGATATCTGTCATTGAACTAATATTCGGATGATTAGAAAATAAGCTAAACTATTCAAAGAGTGATTTCTTCAAGCCAACGATCATTTTTCTAATAGTCACGATTTGATTTAACATTTCTTCAAAGTGAATCTTTTCTATAAAGTTGAGATTTTTAGATACTATAAGTTGTGTTTCAAGCTCAGAAACAGAGCCCAAAGCAATTGATAAAAACTGAGAAAACTCTTTTGATGAAGCGCGAGCAGCACCTTCGGCTATGTTAGATGGAATCGAGACAGCAGAGCGTCTGATTTGATTTGTTAAACCATACTGTTCAGCTTTGGGAAATGATTCAGTCAACTTATATATTTCTGTCACTAGACTGATAGCTTTTTTCCATGCTTCAAGATCGTGATGGGTTTTCATTTTGGGTGATCGGTGATCTGTGATGGGTGATCTGTGATGGGTAATGGGTATCGGTGGTGGGTGAACTGTGACTAATTACCGTTTACCGTTCACTGATTACCGTTCACTGATTACAGATTACTCATTACTCATTACACTTTTTCGAAATAAGTATCCGGATCTTCAGGATCAAAGTGCTCATTAATCCAAAAAATCGTGTACAGTTCGTCTTTCCCGATATTGGTAATATTGTGCGTATGCCAAATAGGCATGTCGACGAATGAGGGCTGGGCACCATCAAGTTCGAAAGTCATTACTTTATGGGTGCCTATCCTACGAAGTTCAATCCGTGCTTTGCCCTTGATAACTGCGAAGCGTTCAGCTTTCCGGGTATGAAAGTGGTTGCCGCGAGTGATACCGGGAATTGTAGTGCTAAAGCTTACCTGACCGCCGCTGTTGAGTTTTACGACTTCGACAAAACTACCTCGGTTGTCGGTGTTTAGCTTCAGGTGATAAGGAAAGAAGGTAGAGTGATCAATATAGCAGAGGAAGGTATTGAAGAGGTTGCGGTCGAAGACGGTATCGAGGTCGGGGATTTCTCCCTTTTCGAAATAATTTATTTTGAATACTTCAAGTTTTTGTAGCAAATACGAAACCCTTATTGTTGAGGTATGAGGGACATGTTTGGTTACACAGGGTTGCACGGAGTTACTCAAAGTGTTAAAAGGTGAATCACTCTGTGCGACACTGCGCAGCTGAATATCAGATATTATTTCATTTACCAATTCACCTACATAAATCAATTTCAATTCTCCATCCACCTCGATTTTTGGTGCTTCGTTGTGGGTGAGCTGATGGCAGAAAGTGGCTACCACAGAATTATAGTAAGGATGACCGAATGGACCAAACACGTTGGGGATGATGAAACCGGTAAAGCGGGCATTGTTTTTATGTGCCCACTGTTCAAAGAGCAGCCGTCCCTCGCGTTTGGATTTGCCATAGAGGTTGTCGCGTTCTTCCTGGGTAGAGGAGGAAAAGAGGATATGAGGAGTGGAGTTAGTGGCTTCGCAGGCGGCAATAAGTTGTTTTACAAGCCCAATATTCGTATCGTAAATAACCTGAGGGTCGTTGTGTCGGTTCATTGCGGCCAGGTGTACAATCACATCGCATGAGCGGACAAATGTTTGAAGCTTGGCATTATCCTGAAAAAAGCTATCTTCAAAAGGGATGCGCTCAAATTTTTCAGGATACAATCCAAGCGTGTTATATAGGTGTGTGCCCACGAAGCCTGCCTGGCCAGTTATACCTACTTTTAAACGTGATTCGTGATTCGTGATTCGTGATTGGTTAGAGGTCATGTTGAACAATAATATTTTTCCTAAACAGAAACTCTCTTGTACAACTTATTTATATAGTGATTTTATAAGACCTGAAAGCATTTTTGAAATTCGGCTCAATTTGTCCTCTATTGGTACTAACTCTTTAATATATCCTAAATTATGAGCAATCGTAATGAGGGTATGTAATTCAGAAGCGCTGCCCAAAGCAATATGGAGAAACTGGTTAAATTCTTTAACTGTTTGGCGCGCTGAGCCTTCTGAAATATTTGCAGGGATAGAAACTGCTGCCCGCCGAATTTGGCTTGTTAGGCCAAAAAATTCATTCTTTGGAAAATCATTTGTTATTCTGTAAATCTCAGTAACAAATTCCATAGAAACCTTCCAAACATCTAGGTCTTTATGCGTTCTCATTTATCGTTTATGTCAATCCGGAACGAATCACGAGTTACAAATTACGATTCACGATCATCAAATAGCCACATTTCAACAGGAAACCGGTAATCATCTTTCTTCGAGTCTTCCAACAGCATATCTGAAAAGACCATCAATGTTGAATCGACTTTTAAGGCTTTGAAGCCGTTAACGTGGCCGGGCGGGACAGTAAGGATTTCGCTTTTGGTGTCCGTGAGGGTGTAGGAGTTAATTTTGAGGTCTTTGGAGGGAGAATCCCAGTTATCGATAGCAATCCAATTAATCACGAAACTACCTTTTGCGACAAAGAAATATTTTGTTTCTTTTTTATGGCCCTGCCAGGCACGTATGATATGGGTATCGTGATGAGTAACCGTATAAAACCGCTTAATACCTTCGAAAGTAAAGTCGTTAACGAAGCGGAGTGTTCCCCGATGATCATTAAATATGCCACCTTTTAGAATCATCAAATCCCGCAGCCAATAAGTTGTTACAAATAGTAATTAGGTTTTGCTTATCGTTATTACAAAGCAAAGATTTGATTATCAAAAGATTAATCCGGATATTGCATTGTATCCATGTCACCTAATATATCACGACGAATCATGGGTAGTTTGAGCAAAAGCTGTTTCATTCCTTCTACGTCTAAACGATGCGTATTGTGAGAATGGTATTCCTCATATTTATTCACATCGGGAATACCTTCAGTAAAATAAATATTATAATTCAAATCCCGATTGTCCGCCGGTATTCTGTAGTAATCGCCCAGGTCTTGTGCCTTAACCATATCTTCGCGGCTAACCAGCGTTTCATAGAGTTTTTCTCCATGCCTGGTGCCGATAATTTTTATTTCGTTTTTGGCGTTATATAATTCAAGCAAGGCTTTGGCAAGGGTTTCGATGGTTGCTGCCGGCGCTTTTTGTACGAAAATATCACCATTATTTCCATTTTCAAACGCAAACAGGACAAGGTCAACAGCATCTTCAAGGGTCATCATGAACCTAGTCATTTGCGGGTCAGTGATGGTAAGCGGCAAACCCTTTTTAATTTGTTCAATAAAAAGTGGAATCACCGAGCCTCTGGAGGCCATAACGTTTCCATAACGGGTTCCACAAAATACAGTTTTTTTCCCATCCAGATTTCTTGAGCGAGCAATCATGACCTTTTCCATCAAAGCCTTCGACATACCCATTGCATTTATAGGGTAAGCAGCTTTGTCAGTACTTAAAACGACTACTCGTTTTACTCCATTGGCCTCGGCAGCAGATAGCACGTTATCAGTGCCAAGAATATTTGTTTTAACCGCTTCAATGGGAAAAAACTCACAGGAAGGTACCTGCTTTAAAGCAGCTGCATGAAAAATATAGTCCACACCCCTGCATGCACTATCGACCGCACTGAGGTTACGAACATCTCCAATGTAAAATTTGATTTTAGGATTGTTAAGCTGTTTTCGCATATCATCCTGTTTCTTCTCATCTCGCGAGAAGATTCTGATTTGTTTGAACCTATCATCTTTGAGAAAGCGATGCAAAACAGCATTTCCAAAGGAGCCAGTCCCACCCGTAATAAGTAATGTACTATTGTTTTCTATTTTCATCAAGACCTTTATAAAGTTTTTCTGTTAATGAGAAACTATAAAAATGTGCTGCCACTATAATTGCTGGAAACAAATAGAGCCTTAATCAACGTAAAAAGTAAAATTTAGTGATATTTAAAGTCCGTTTATTAGTCAATGTAGGAAATAAATAAATAATATAGATTAATCCCTCTTTTTCTATGGTTTATATGGAAGCTTTTCAAAGCTCCGCCCTTTCAGTCCCATGGGAAGGACTTAGCGGGTGGGGTTCGACTCCGGAAGTGGAAAACAGGAACAGAAGAGCTGGCCTGTTTCCGGTGAGAAGGGTTAGTTACCTTCTTCCCATTTTTCCGGCCGGTGAGAGCCGAAGTATGTCAGATGCAACATGCAGAAGTAGCCTGAAACTCAGACTAAGCCCCGTGTAAGTTGGCTTCTCCGGCAAGAAGACAACCCTATGGGCAAAGTTGATGAAAATTTTTTTGAAATCCACACATCTTTTCGTATGGCTCAATCCAATACCCCTGCCGCACCCAACAAAGCTCATTGCTGCTAAGGAGCAGATACCTTTAGCCAAAACAGGCATCTTAGTGCGTTGCCTTAAGGGGCTGGGGAAACTCTTTAGACCATGCGATAAAAAGATGTGCTTCATTTTACCTTGTTATCAGAACCCATTGCATGTTGCAGATTTGAGTAACAAAATTACTCAATTTTTAGTTCAAAGCAAACAGAGAAGAAAAATTTTTTGTTAAAAAATTGTAAAAAATACTAATAATGTTCATTATTAATACCACACAAATTATTAGTCCAGGGAGAAAAGTTCTTTGCGGCAGGTACTTCTATCCAGTTCTTCCTGAAAATTGGCCCTAAAGATAGAAAGGGATGAACAGGCATCACCCCTCAGGGGTTCCTAAAAGACAGAAATTCAACTATTTGTCTTGCCTTCTCCCTGTATTCTTCGCATTTTTACCGTATTCTTAGGGATTAAGTTATTCATTTTTAATTGCTTAATAGGCATTGAAAGAGCCAATATTCGAAGATGGTACGAACAAAATAGGAACAAAACCTGAATGAAACCCTATGTTGATGAGTTTGTAGTTGATGAGTTTGGAGTTTGTGGGTTCGGAGTTTGTGGGTTCGGAGTTGATGAGTTCGGAGTTAATGAATTCGGAGTTAATGAGTTCGGAGTTTGGGAGTTTGGAGTTTGGGAGTTCGGGGTTTATGAGTTCGGGGTTGATGGGTTCGGGGTTGATGGGTTCGGGG
>JBMFOU010000051.1:0-4993 GCA_049969475.1 Bacteroidales bacterium
AGATAAAAGTACCACTTTGTACCTTGTTTTTTAACATGTAAACTCTAAAATAAGCTTTTTCAACTTAATGTTACAACTATATTTTATTCAAGTTTACATAAATCATGTTTACAATATTAAACAATTGATTCCCAATCCGAAAATATGGGACCTCCTGAGTTGTATACAAAAATAAATTATGTTGGAAGACAAGGATGAATTCGGCCTCATGCTGGAAATCCTGAAATAATGAATAATAACAGGGCGAATAAATTCCGCTAAGCCCGTTTAAATCGGTTTAACCGTAGCAAATCAATCGCTATCCTAACCCAATCTTTATTTACAATTGTAAATAATAACTACTCCAACCTTTGTTGTATTTACTTTTGTAAACCAGCTATAGTTGTAATATTATTTTTAACTTTGTAAACGATATGATAGAGCGAATTCAAAAAATAATGCAAGAAAAAAACCTGAGTGCTTCGCAATTTGCCGAAGCTCTCGGCATACAGCGCAGTGGCTTGTCTCATATTTTGTCAGGTAGAAATCAGCCCAGCCTTGAATTTGTAAAAAAGCTTATCCAGCGTTTTCCTGATGTAGATTTATACTGGTTGCTTACTGGTGAAAAGGCCAAGCAAGAGAAAAAAACGGAAATTAAGCGTGAGCCTGATTTGTTCAGCCAAATAGAAGAAGAGACCGTGAAGGTTTCACCAATTACTTCAAGTGAAGCAAGGCAAAAAGCAGAGCCTTCAGTCTCAGATCTGACCCTTGGTGGGAATGAAAAAGCCCCGGTGACAGAATCCAGGGCTACTACTAAAGTTAAAGTACAGAAAGTCCTATTGCTCTTTGAGGACGGGACCTACCAAATTATGACTCCCGGGGATTAATCGAAACGTTCGAGGTTTGAAAAGAAGAAAGCGGCTTCGCGTTGGGCATTTTCATCGGAATCGCTTCCATGTACCGCATTTCGCTGTATACTGGTGCCACACATGGCCCTGATGGTTTCTTTATCAGCTTTGGATGGATCGGTTGCACCAATTAACTGGCGGAACGATTCCACTGCATTTTCCTTTTTTAAAATAGCTGCAACAATAGGGCCCGACGACATGAATTCTACCAGATCCTTATAAAAAGGCCTTTCCTTGTGCACTTCATAAAAACTGGCTGCCTGTTCCTTGGTGAGCTTCACCATCTTAAGTGCTACAATTTCAAAGCCTTGTGAGCTGATACTTGCAAGGATGCTGCCTATGCATTTCTTTTCAATAGCATCGGGCTTAATCATGGTAAAAGTGATATTTCCTGCCATATTCGTGATTTGATGGTTTGATGTTAATAAATGCCTTTAAACATGCGAAAATATAGATTGTTTAAAAAACACAATGAAACTGTCTAAATTTGCCTCATGAATTCAACCCATTTCCCTGGAATGCAGGAAGCGTCGCGCATAGCTGAACTTCTTGATGACAAACGCAAAATACTTATAATCAGCCATCCCAATCCCGATGGTGATTCTGTTGGATCTTCATTGGCATTGTACCGAATGTTAGCTCACAAAGGCAAACAAGCTCATGTAATTGTGCCCAATGCCATTCCCTCATACCTACAATGGTTGCCAGGAGCTTCCGAGCTCCTCGTTTTTGAAATGAATCCCCAATTAGCTACTGAAATTATACAAAGTTCTGATTTATATTTTTTTATTGATTTTAACTCAATAAATCGTTTAAATGATATTGGGACTTTCATCCAGCAGCTTTCCCGACCTAAGGTGCTCATTGACCATCACCTCCAACCGGCACCTATTTTCGATGCACAGTTTCACACTACAGAAGTTTCTTCTACAGCAGAACTCGTGTATGAGTTTTTCAGGGCAGCCGGTTATCTTGATTCAGTAGACAAGGAAATCGCCACCTCTTTGTATGTTGGGATTATGACTGATACAGGTTCGTTCAGCTATTCCTGCAATTATCCCAATACGTATTACGTTACAGCAGAACTTATCGAAAAAGGTATCAACACCAATCATATCCATAATCTGGTTTACGATACTTTTACCGAAGACCGTATGCGACTCCTCGGGCACTTATTGTACAATTGCCTGGTAGTTAAGCCTGATTTACACACTGCTTATATGTATCTCTCGCTGAGCGATCAGCGAAAATTTAATTTTCAGCCCGGAGACTCCGAAGGCTTTGTCAACTATGCCCTTTCTATTCAGGGTATTAGGTTTGCTGCCTTTTTCACCGAAAAAGACCAAATCATTCGTATAAGTTTTAGAAGTAAAGGGGATTTCTCGGTGAATGAATTTGCGAGGGCCCATTTTGAGGGTGGTGGGCATAAAAATGCTGCTGGGGCTAATAGCTACCGGACTTTGCAAGATACCATTGCATACTTTGAATCTCTTTTACCGCAATATGCCGACGCGTTATGCAAAGAATAGTAATTCTGGTAGTTTTATTTATTGGACTAAGCGGTTGCGGACCGGTGCTTGTAGAGGATGAAGTTCAAACAAGAGAGCCGGCTGATCTCAGGGAAGAGTCCTTGATGGCATATAATCAGAGATTTGCTGAATATGAAGCTCAGTTGATCGAAGATTATATCAGCAGACACAGGCTTCGCATGGAGCAATCGGGTACAGGGTTAAGGTACAAAATACTCAATGCTGGTAAGGGCCCGCGGGTACAGAAAGGGCAGAAAGTTACGATGTGCTATCAAATGTATCTGCTCACAGGAGATTTGATGGATGAAATGCCCAGGAGTAATCCACTGATATTTACTGCCGGAAAAGCAGAAGTCATTCAAGGTATCGAAGAAATGGTTTCAAATTTAGGAATTGGCGGAAAAGCCAAAATAATTGTACCTTCGCACCTCGCTTACGGAGCCACGGGTGTTCCGGGCGAAATACCACCGCGTGCTTCATTAGTAATTGATTTAGAAATAATTGACGTTCAATAACTCTATGCAAATGAAAAACAAAATAGCAACTCTGGCCATCTTTGCATTGGCAGCATTTATGCTCGCCTCATGCTCCAAGTATCCTGGTTTCAAGAAAACCAAGAATGGATTGTACTATAAGTTTATCGTTGAAAATAAGGACACTGCCAAGCCACGCATCAACGATGTAATGGAAATGTATCTCTCCTACACCGGAAAATCAAAGGGGAAAGATACCGTGCTAATGGACGGAAAGCAGAAGTTTACCCTCATGATGATGAAATCTTTCTTTAAGGGAGATATTTATGAAGGATTGGGTATGATGTCGAAAGGCGATAGTGCCATTTTTATAATGCCCGCCGATTCTTTCTTCAAGAAAATTGTTCGTGCTCCCAAACTGCCCGAGTTTATTGACAGTTCCTCGATGCTTACCTTCAACGTGAAAATGTTGGATTTCTATTCCCAGGAAGAAATGCAGCGTAGGGAAGAAGAGAAGAATGCCCAATTAGAAAAAGAGGAAACAGAAAAACTTCAGAAATACCTGGCTGATAATAATATCACTCAGCAACCTACTGAATCAGGCCTCATTTATATCGAGCTTGAGAAAGGAAAAGGGCCCAAGGCTACCAATGGTAAAACGGTGAGCGTTCATTACACCGGCACATTGCTCGATGGCACCAAATTCGACTCGTCTTTCGACCATCCCGATAAAAAGCCTCTCGAATTTAAAATGGGTGAAGGTCGTATCATTAAAGGATTTGAAGAAGGCATCAGCATGATGAATAAAGGCGGAAAAGC
The DNA here is from genome assembly GCA_049969475.1 of Bacteroidales bacterium. Taxonomy (GTDB): domain Bacteria; phylum Bacteroidota; class Bacteroidia; order Bacteroidales; family TTA-H9; genus UBA2030. The sequence continues at coordinate 3,709 of JBMFOU010000051.1, forward strand.
TAAACTCATCATTCCTTCCAAGCTAGCTTATGGTTCGCGTCCTGCTGGTCCTACAATCCCTGCTTTTGCAACCCTGGTTTTTGAAGTTGAGCTAGTTGATGTAAAATAAATCAACAATTTAATGCCATGAAGATTAACACGTTACGGTTGATCTTGATGGTAACCCTCGGCGGCTGCATCCTTGCCGGATGCAGCCGTTTTCGTGGTTACCAGGAAAGCCCTGAAGGACTGTATTATAAGTTTTACCGAAAAAATGAAGGGATACCACCCAAAATTGGCAACATTGCCCAGATTCGCCTCATTTATTCACTCCGCGACTCGGTGATGTTTGATAGCAAGCAGCTCAAAGAACCTATGAATCTGATTATCAATAAACCAGATTTTAGAGGCGACATCAATCAGGCACTACTGATGATGGTTCCCGGCGACAGTGCTTCATTTATGATTAGAGCCGACAGCTTCTTTGTGCATACCATGCATTACAATCGTTTGCCAAAAATTGTGAAGAAAGGCGATTACGTACGGCTCGAAATCGGGATGGTGACCTACTGGACTCAAGAAATGCAGAAACAACGGGAAGAGGCTTGGAAACAGGCTCGCAAAGCCAGGGAAAAAGAAGATATTCAAAAATTTATCAAGCAAATCGGATTCGATGGTGATACTACCCCTGAAGGTTTATATTTTAAGCTCACCCGGCTCGGAACCGGCCCTTATCCCAAACAAGGTGATCAGATAACCTTGAAATTCAGCGTTAACTTGTTAGATGGCACAAAGTTATTTTCATCCTGGGATAAGAATTTACCCATGACCATTGAATACGGAAGAAAATTCGATACACAGGGAATCAATATTGCTCTGGCCCGTATGAATAAAGGTGCTGTAGCCCGCCTGATCATTCCAAGTAAATTGGCTTTTGGTGAAGAAGGACGGCCTGGTTTCATTCCTCCCTATTCTCCTTTACTGTACGATGTTGAAATCGTGGATATTAAAACACCTCTGGATATTGCTCGTGAAAAAGAACGACAAAAAGAAGAAGCCCGTCAGCAAGAACAGCAAAGGATTGATCAATATCTCGCTAAAAACAACATTCATGTGAAACCTACTGCCAGTGGAATGTACTTTATTGAGTTGAAAAAGGGTTCCGGCATTCCCCCTAAAACCAACAACAAAGTAAAGGTACATTACACAGGATGGTTACTCGATGGAACCAAATTCGACTCTTCACTCGACAAAGGGCAGCCATTTGAGTTTATCCTAGGCAGGGGTAATGTTATTGCAGGATGGG
>JBMFOU010000052.1:0-4840 GCA_049969475.1 Bacteroidales bacterium
GAACTCGTGACCCCTTCCTTACCAAGGAAGTGCTCTACCCCTGAGCTACATCGGCTGATATTGAGCGGAAGACGGGATTCGAACCCGCTACCTAAAGCTTGGAAGGCTTTCGCTCTGCCAAATGAGCTACTTCCGCTTGAATTCGTGGTGGGGAGAGGAGGATTCGAACCTCCGAAGGCTGCGCCAACAGATTTACAGTCTGCCCCATTTGACCGCTCTGGAATCTCCCCAATGGGCTTTAGCGTCTTTAACTTTTGCAAAGAACTTCCTGCTTTCTGTAAGGTTTCCTTGGCTCTTCGCCTTAAAAAAAGCAGCCCCGGAAAGGGACTGCAAAAGTAAAACAAATTTTATAACAAACAAACTCTTCAGAATTTTTTTTTTACAAACCTCTGAGCTTTTCTTTATATTTTTTTAACTGAACCTTCAAGGCATCTACAGCCTGATCAGTAGCTTCCTCAAAAGTCTTGCTTTGCTTTTTGGCGTACAAATCGTTACCAGGTATGCTTAGCTTTATTTCAGCAATCTTGTTATCAGGAGCGTCGGTATTTTCCAACTTAAGGATCACATCACCCGACACGATGCCGTCGAAATATTGCGACAGCTTGCCGACCTTTTCCTGAATGAATGCCTCCAATTTGCGATCGGCCTTGAAATGAACGGAATTGATTTTTACATTCATAGCTTACTCCTTTCTTATTAGGATTAATGGGGTTTCGATTTGGGATGATTTTTCTGGTATACCTCTTTTAAATGCTCGAACGACGTATGTGTATAAACCTGAGTGGATGCCAGACTACTGTGCCCCAGCAATTCCTTGATGGCATTGATCTCGGCGCCGGCATTAAGCAGATGAGTAGCAAAACTATGTCTGAGCACATGAGGGGATTTTTTATCCATGGTTGTGAGCTGGCTAAGATAAGCATTTATCAAGCGATAAACAAGCATGGGATAGATTTTTTTCCCGGCTCGCGTCCTGAATAGAGGATCGGTAAGTCGGGGACTGCCAAAATAACGTCCACAAACCTCAAGATATTGCCCCATTACTTCAATAAGTTCCTTCCCCAATGGAATTATCCGTTCCTTCGATCTTTTTCCAAAAACCCTTACATAACCCTGGGTTAGATCAATATTTGAAACAGTTAGACCCGTAAGCTCCGATAAGCGCATGCCTGTGGCATACAACAGTTCCACTATCGCCGCATCTCTTTGTCGTTCATACTCTTCATCACGGGTTAAAAGATTTTTTTTAACCCCTTCTTCCATTTTTTCCTCCGGTACAAACACGGGCAACCTTTGGGGAATGCGGGGCAGCGGTACTCCCGATGCAGGGTTGGAGCCCATCTTCCCGTCACGGATGAGTTTTTTGTAAAACGTCCTCAGTGTTACAATTTTGCGATGAATGCTGGAAGGGCTGAATTGGTGGTCCATCATCCATACGATGTAGCTCCTAACCATATCTTGTTGTACCTCGACCAGAAGAATGCCTCCATATGCCAGCTTGAGAAAATCATCAAACTGATTCAAATCGCGTGTGTATGAAGTGCATGTGTGGGGCGAATATCGCTTCACGCTCCGCAGATATTCAATAAAATTTTCGATTAGCCGAGAATTTTCCATAAGTGTAAATTTAAAACAAAATCCGGGAGATTGGTTCACCCTCTCCCGGATTTTTTCCCTTCAGCCGATGCAGAAACCTATAAGCCTTCTTCTTGGTTTCTGATCTTCTGAATAAAGACGGCGCGTAATATTTCATCGCGGCGCTTCACTGAGGGTTTGGTGTACTTTTGCCTTTCGCGCAGTTCACGCATTACCCCGGTCTTCTCAAACTTACGCTTGAACTTTTTCAGTGCCCGGTCGATGCTTTCGCCTTCTTTTACAGGGACGATGATCATAAAAAATACCTCGCTTTTAATTGGTTAATAAATTGAGGGGGCAAAATTACACATTTTCACCTATTTACCCAAGCAGGAAAGGACTTTATTGAAATTTGTTTTTAAAACACTGATTATATGATTTTTACAAAAAAATCTGAAAATACTTCAAAAATTTCCCTCTCAGGGGGGTTACCTTTTACCATAAAAAAGAACTTTACTATTAAGGAAGGGTAAGTTTGCGGTTCCCCGCCCGCAAACGTAACCTATTCCGCCCCATTTTTGTAAAACCAAATAGTCTGGATTATGAAAACTATCATGAAACCAATTTTTGCTCTCCTGTTTATTTTGACAAGTCTATCAGGCTTCGCCCAATATACTATTGATGGGACAGTACTTTACCACAACAACCCCAATAAACCTATTCCTAATGTTCAGGTGGTTCTCAAAGACTTAGCAGGAAATGTTTTACAAACTACCACCACCAATCAGGCAGGGCAATATTCATTTGCCAACGTACCGGCCGGCACCTATACACTTTCTGCCAGCACAAATATTCCTGCTGGCGGTATCACCCTGCAGGATGCCAACTTGATTCTCCTCAATATTCTAGGGTTTTATAGCTTCACCCCCATCCAGAAACTGGCAGCCGATGTAGACGGAAATGGGGTTATTACCTGGAACGACTATTTTACAGTAGTCTTTGGCTGGTTCCTGTATGGATATCCCTTCCCTGCTGGCAACTGGGTATTTACCAATGCTACCGTGGTAGCCGGCCTAAAGGATGGAAATAATATGGGAGGATCCTCCTCAGCCGACGTAAATGGGTCCTATGTTCCCAATCTCACTAAAGCAGAGCTGGTTATGGAAACCTCTGACAAGGGTCAAATAGAGGCTGCAGCCAACGAATATATCAGCCTTCCGGTTTATGCCAACAGAAGCCTTGCGCTGAGCGGTTTTGTCCTTTACCTGGAGTATCCATCCGAGCTCATCAGCATCGAAAATGTAAAGAGTCCGCTGAATAACCTGCGCTATGTGGCCGAGGATGGCCTGCTGAAAGTGGTTTGGGCAGAAACCGAGATCGGGGGCATTCAGGCCAGCTCTGATCGCCCGCTATTCACCATCGAAGCTCGTACCCTGCCTGCATTTACGGAAGGTTCGCAGATACTCCTGACGCCCGTGGCAGGCAGTCATGTGGTGGACAACGACGGCAATGTTCCGGGTGATTTCAAACTGGGTTTGCAAAAAGTGATTTACAAACCCGCCACAGAGCAGCTCCTGGTGCTTTATCCCAATCCGGTTGGCGACAGGGCCAGCCTGCAACTGAATCTGGATACCGACAGCCAGGTGAAGCTCGAAGTTTTTGCTTCCGGCGGACAAAAGGTAATGAATGCCTTCCACGAAACGCTGAAAGCAGGCATTCATACCCTTACGTTCGACAGCCACAACCTCCCGGGAGGAGTCTATTACTACCAGTGCACTATTTCGAATAACCAATCCAGTAAAACCCTGAGAGGTTCATTCGTAAAATAATCCCGAAATATACACTCCCTGCACTCACATAGAACGCAAACCGGCAATTGCCGGTTTTTTTATTAAAAGTCAATGCAATTCGTTTAGGCGATTATTCATAAAAGCCAACTTTTAAATAGGGACTATACAGAAGATAAAATAATATCGTATTTCTGTGCGAGCCATCGGTTACTTGTTTAATTCAGGGAAGGATTCAAAAGCAAACACAAAACATTCAACCAATAATATTTTGGCCATTCCTTCCACAATATTATTGATTATTAAAACCTCACATTTATATCTAACTTAAATTTATACAAAACATATAATTTTCAAGAACCAAAGCACAGAATGGAGAAATATTCCGGTAAAGTAATGTTAAGAAATTGTCGGAAGTCCTCCGGGATTAAACCCTTTCCCTATATTTGCCATCCCACTTGAGATGTTAATTTTACACGATTACGCTACAATGACTAAAGACGGTATCTGGATATCGGTTGCGTTTTTTTTTGTAATGGCGGGTTGCCAGTCGCCTCACTCCAAACAGGAAGACCCACAGAATACGTCTTATAACAAAATTCAAATTTCCGGTGAGCATAGAGCCCAGAAATTTGAAGCTGAGGGCAAAACGGATTCTGCCATTTTTTTGTATGACCGGATGGCTTCGAGCTACATACAGGAACGAAAAATGGATGCAGCCATTCGAGCTTTGATAAAATCGGCCAGCCTCGAAAAAGACCGAAAAAATAGCCGATTGATGCGGCAAAAAGCATTGTTAGCCGATAGTTTAGCATCTCTTTATTTCCCCAATCACGACTCACTCAAAGCAGAGATTCTTCATCAGTTGGGAAACGCAGAACTTATCCATGGGAATTACCCAATAGCGCTGGAATACTTCAACCAGTCCAAAGAGCTTAAAGAAAACCTGTTTGGAATCGCTGATACACTACTTTCCAGTACATATAACAGCTTAGGGGTTACTTTTTTCATGCTGGCGGACTTCGAGAAGGCCCTGGATTATTATCAAAAAGCCCTTCAGCTTGCTAAAAGCATGAAAACCAAAAGCAATAAACTCATTCCCCGAATCAGTGAAAATCTTGGAATGATATATGATTACTTGGGAGATTATTCAAAAGCTATTTTCTATTTCGGCGAAAGCCTTAGATTGAAATCTCAAATATTTGGTCTTAATTCGGGAGAAACCGCGAGAGCCTATTTAAATATTGCCAATTTTCTAATTACCCTCAGCAATTACGACGAGGCAAAAGAAAATCTTCTGAAAGCCGAGAAAATTTTTATCAATCAGTACGGGACTGAATATAAAGATTTGGCTGATGTTTATATGAATCTCGGCAAGATATACAACAGCGGGGCCGATTATGACAAAGCGCAGATCTATTTCAATAAGTCATCCCAAATCATGCGAAAAATCAACCCGGAATATCCAGGGCTTCGAT
>JBMFOU010000053.1:0-4264 GCA_049969475.1 Bacteroidales bacterium
TCAATGGTAATAGGCTCGGGTTCGGGTTGACGGGCAGCTTCCTTTATATCGCGCTCCCATTGCTCCACATCTCAAACACTTAGGCCTTTCTCTATGATTTCCTTAAGAATAGTAAGCTGGTCTTCAACATCCTCAATGTTTATAATGGCCCGGGCGTGTCCCATGCTTATCTGGCCATCGCGAACGGCTACCTGAACCTCAGGTGGAAGCTTCAGCAAACGCAGATAATTAACTACTGACGAGCGGTTTTTGCCAACCTTTTCAGCCAGGTCGTTAGGCGAGATACCGATTTCGTCGATCAAGCGCTGATAGCTCATGGCTATTTCTATGGGGTTAAGGTCATCGCGATGGATGTTCTCGATAAGCGCCATTTCCAGCATTTGCTCATCATCCGCAATGCGGATATAGGCAGGAATTTTTTCGAGCCCTGCCATTTTTGAGGCTCTCAGGCGGCGTTCCCCCGAAATGAGCTGATATTTATCATAGCCTAATTTCCTGACTGTAATTGGCTGAATTATACCCTGTGCCTTAATGGATTCAGCCAGTTCCTTGAGCGATTCCTCTTCAAACTCGGTACGGGGCTGAAAAGGGTTAGCCTCAATCTGTTCTATGGGTATTTCGGCTATGGCACCCACCACGAATTCCCCGGAAATATCCTTCGAGGTGATATCGGTTTCCGGGCTTTGAAGAATAGCGCTGAGTCCTCTCCCGAGGGCCGATTTTTTATTAGTTGTCATGCACGTTAAGATTATTTTCCTGTTTGGGTTGGGGATGCGGGGTCATATTATTTTTCTGGAGAATTTCGCGGGCAAGGTTAAGGTAGTTGAGGGCTCCCGCGCTCTCAGCATCGAACATAATAATAGATTGTCCGTGGCTAGGCGCCTCGCTTAGCCGGGTATTACGGTTTATTATCGTATCGAACACCATAGACTGGAAGTGGGTTTTTACCTCTTCCACTACCTGGCGCGACAGACGCAAACGCCCATCATACATAGTAAGCAGAATGCCTTCAATATCGAGGCCAGTATTAAGCCTGCTTTGCACAATCTTAATGGTATTGAGCAATTTACCTAAGCCTTCAAGGGCAAAATATTCACATTGCACAGGCACAATTACCGAGTCGGCGGCGGTGAGTGCATTCACAGTAATGAGGCCCAGCGAAGGTGAACAGTCGATGATGATGAAATCGTAATCATCTTTGATCTTCGAGAGGGCTTTGCGCATCATTTTTTCCCGGTTAGGCAGGTTAATCATTTCAATTTCTGCTCCCACCAGGTCTATGTGAGCAGGAATAAGATCGAGGTTAGGAGTTTGAGTGTTGAGGATTATAGTCCGGGGATCTACATCATCGATAATGCATTCGTAAATACTTGTAGTGATGTTACGGGGGTCGAACCCCACACCTGAAGTGGCATTGGCCTGTGGGTCGGCATCTACCAGAAGGGTCTTATATTCGAGAACCGCCAGACTGGCTCCGAGGTTGATGGCAGTGGTAGTTTTACCTACACCGCCCTTTTGGTTAGCTATCGAAATGATTTTGCCCATGTTAGCTATTAGGGATTAGATAGATATCGCAAGCGCAAAGATACACAAAAAAGCGACCCGACATTGGATGCCGTATGTCGAAATTGAAACTACCAGAATAATAGTTAATCTAGCTAATTGATATTCAGTCCTTTTCTTCACTGGCATCCACCCACGTTTCAGCCTGCGATGTGGGCATCAGGTGGGGATGCTCCTTGATATAGTTATCAAGAAAATCTGCGGCCTCACGAAATGCCATCGCAAATTTTTCCAGATCCTGAGGATAGATGATGACTTTGTTGCGCTCAAAAAAGAATTTTCCGCTACGACTGTCAAACCGTCGTGTGCTTTCGGTCATCGAGAGGGTTACACCTTGATTGACAGCCTTAACATCAATGTAATAGCGGCGCTTTCCAGCTGGTACTGTTTTCGAAAACAACTCCTCGAAAAAAGGCTTGGTGTTATCTTCCATTGTTAAACCCTATTTTCCGCTACAAATGTAATGGAATTCCCCAAAGAAACAAATACCTTAATATTGCCTTATTATTGCTTGAGATATAGTATTTTTGCATTTTCTTTTCAATTAAAAACCGTCCTTTGCCAAGATGTTATCAAGAAGACACTTACGAATCAAGGTTTTACAGGCTGTATACGCCTATCACCAGCAAAAAGACCGCAACCTTGAAAGCGCCCGCAAACAACTTTTTGTAAGCATTGACAGACTCTACGACCTCGCTATTTATCAGATTTCTTTCTTAACCGAAATCGTCTCTCTGGCCCGCAACCTGATTGAAGAAGGACGGAAAAAGCATCTTCCCTCACCCGAAGACCTCAATCCCAACATGCGTTTTGCTGAAAACGCTCTCATCCATAAAATAGAGAACAACAGGAATTTTTTAAAACATATCAATCGGCTTAAAATTTCCTGGGGAAATTATCCAGAAATCATCCGTCGTTTGTTCCTAAACCTGCGCAATACAAAGGAATATGCCGAATATATGGCTACTCAACCTGGACATTTTAAAACCGATAAAGAGTTTGCCCTTTTTGTTCTCGACCAAATTATAGTAAACGATCCCGGCATTCAGGCCCTTCTGGAAGAGAAAAATATTTTCTGGGCCAACGATGCCTTACGGGCCACTTTTAGAATCACTTCCGACATGCTTTTCTCAGAAAATCAGGAAGAATTGCCCGACCGCGAAATTTTCATAAAGCTTTTCAGAGAGGCAGGAAGCCCGGCTGAGGGGGTGGAAATATTGGTTGAAGAAGAAAGCTTTTATCCAGAAAACGATTACCACATAGGGGCCGGCCTGGCTAAGCGAATACTGAATGAGATCAAGGCCTCCTGGGATGAGTTTTCACCTCTACCTCCCCTATTTAAACCTGCATTGGATGAAGATGACAGTGATGAAACCTTTGCCAGTCGTTTGTTTCTCAAAACTATTCTCAGAAACGACGAAATAGCAGATATCATTGCCGATAAAATTACCAATTGGGATCCCGAACGCCTGGCCCTTATGGACATGCTTTTATTAAAAATGGCCGTGGTAGAACTTACAGAATTTCCCACGATACCTATTAAAGTAACACTTAACGAGTATATTGACCTGGCCAAAGCATACAGTACTCCCCGCAGCGGTCAATTCGTGAATGGAGTGCTCGATCGGGTGGTAGCCAACCTCACCGAGCTGGGTCAGATTCAAAAAACCGGACGGGGATTGTTAGGCTAATTTATTTTCGGCCAAAATCAGCCGGAATCTCTCCCCAAAGTCGAGTTTCCCATTTAAGCAAAGGATTGCTATAATGATGAGTAGCCAGCCATTTCTCTGCCCGCCCGATTAGCTCAAAAACCCTTGCATTTGTGGGGGAAGGCTTGAGCTGGGTTTTAGCTTTTCCCTGTTTAACCCATAGCAGAGCAATACGGCTGTCGGAATACACGGGAATAGCAGAGCCTTGTTGACCGAGGTAAGCCAGGGCATGCACAATAGCCAGAAACTCTCCGATATTGTTGGTCGCTTCCTCTAAGGGTCCCTGCCGAAAAATCTCCTGACCAGTAGCTGTGTCAACCCCCCTATACTCCATTCTGCCAGGGCTACCTGAACAAGAGGCATCGACACTCAGGCTGGGAAGGATGGGTTTTCGGTCGGCATTTTCAATGGCAACGTTGTGTATAATAGGTTTTGCTCGTTTGCCTATCCACTCGTCGGGTGATGAAGAAAAAGCCTGGCGTGCTTCTTCTTCTGTCTCAAAAGCCATATAGCGGGCTCCCGCATAACCCTTCACACGCTTGAAGCACTCCTGCCAGGAAGTAAAAATTCCAGTTTCAGCACCTTTCCACACAACATAAAAGCGCTTTTTCTTCATCAATAACTCTGTGTTAATAAGCTTTTACACCTCACTGCCAGCTTCTGCAAAACTAAAGAATACCTCATCCTTTTGCAATAGATGCTAAAGGCTGGTCTAAGTTTAGCACAAAACCGGAGAACAAAACCCGTCATCACCCTATTTAACTTATTGAAAGCCGGATATTTAGCCAGATTTTGAATATTCAAACAAATTATTCGTAATTTTACATAAAAACACTTATTGAATGCTCACCTCTAATCAGGACTACCGGGATGTAATTATTAAAACTTCCAGAAAACTTTTTGCCCGCTACGGATATCGCAAGACAACCATCGACGACATAGCCAGTGCCCTGGGAAAGGCAAAAGGTTCGGTTTACTATTATTTTAAAGGG
>JBMFOU010000054.1:0-3508 GCA_049969475.1 Bacteroidales bacterium
CGCATCAAAATGCCCGTCTTACTGATCTCTCAGGCCGTTTTATTACTACGCTGGATATCCGGGAAGGACAAGGGAGAATACCATCAGAAATGAAAAAGGGGATGTATTTACTGCAAGTGTGGGATGATGCGGGTAAGGCTAGAACCCTCAAATTTTTGATTCATTAGCCTTGATTGAATCTAACCCTTAATGGATTTTGTATGCCCCGGGGTTTTACTTCAGTCACAGGCATCGATCGCCTGATTTTTGCATTGGCCTGGCCTAACATCATTTCCAATCTGTCGGTCCCCTTATTGGGTATAGCCGATATGGCTATGATGGGTCATATGCCTTCGCCGGTGTATATTGGAGCGGTTGCCCTGGGTAGTGTTATATTTAACTTCATCTACTCAGGGCTTTCGTTTCTACGAATGGGGACTACGGGAATGACGGCTTTGCGCTTTGGCGCTACAGATGAAGAGGGGATTGTTGGAGTGTTGCGTACCTCCCTGTTAACAGCTTTTGCCCTTGGATTGGCCTTAATTCTTGCCAGTCCTTTGATTTCCCAAATAGGATTTTCTTTGCTTGGGGGTACCCCCCAAACCCGACAACTGGCACTCTCTTATTTCAATATTCGCATCATGGCAGCTCCTGCCGTGATGCTTCAATATGTGGTTCAGGGCTGGTTTATAGGCATGCAAAATGCCCGCTTTCCCATGTATGTGGCTCTGATTGAAAATGTGCTGAATATTCTTTTAAATCTATTTTTTGTTCTTGTGCTGGGCATGGGAAGCGATGGAGTAGCCCTGGGAACGGTAATAGCCCGATACGCCGGACTGGCAGCTGCCTTTTTCTTCCTTAAAAGCAGCTTTCCCCAATATCTTCAGTCACTTTTTACATCCCGATCCAGGAGCAAAGGCATTCCCTTAGCTTCCTTTTTTACCTTGAATTTGAATTTGTTTGTTAGAACCCTTTTGCTGATTTTTGTTTTATCTACCTTTACTGCTTGGTCGGCCCGACAGGGCGAGCTTATTCTGGCTGCCAATAGTCTTTTGCTTCAGTTTTTCTATTTTTTCTCGTATTTCACCGATGGCTTTGCCCATGCAGCCGAATCGCTTACAGGTAGATTTAAGGGAGGTACGCTTATTTTACGCCTGCGAATTTTCGTAAGCCGTATCATGACCATGGGTGCCTTGCTGGCACTGGCTTTTACCTTGATTTATTGGGCAGCTGCTCCTTTCCTTCTCCGGCTTCTTACCTCGCAAGCCCAGGTCTATCAGGTAGCTTGCCTTTATCTTCCCTATATCTGGGCCGTACCTCTCGTTTCGTTTGCTGCCTTTATCTGGGATGGTATTTATATTGGGGCTACAGCCGCACGAACCCTCAGAAATGTCATGATACCCGCTTCAATAGGCTTTTTGATAATTCCCCCGCTGGGGCATTATTCCAATCACCTGCTTTGGCTGGCCTTTTTGTTGTTTTTGCTTTTTCGCAGTTTAGGACTCTGGTGGGCTGCTCCGCGCGCCATTTTTCGCACAAATACCTACGCCTGAACGTCGTTCATCTGCATTTCCTTTCTATATGGTAAAATTTAGGCAAAACTAACCCAGGGTTGTACAAAAGAGGGCAAGGGGTAATGCAATTCCCTTCATGGCTCTCTTTCAGCAGAAACTTCATTCTACAAATCCACAATTAAAATGATTTTTTCGTTGCCCCGCATCACGTCCACATTCACTCTTTGGCCTTTGCGCAACCCTTTCAGGCGATTCATGTATTCGTAAATATCGTTTACGGATTTTCCGTCCAGAGCCACTATAATATCACCTTTTTGCATGCCCGACATGGAAGCGGGTCCTCCGGGTGTGACGCCAGCTACCCTCAGCCCTTTGATATCTCCTCCTGTAAAATCGGGCATTATGCCCAGCGTTACTTTAAGTCCCTGACGGCTACTTGTGCGGGTTTTAGGGCCTGCCTCCCGAAAGGTTAGCCTTTGATTCCGGTTGGCTAGGGTCTGGGCCAGCCTTGCCCCGGTTTCACTGATGGTAACAAGCCCTTGGTAGTTGATTTTCTCCGGCCTGTCGAAAGGTGTATGGTAATCGGTGTGAATGCCGGAGTTGAAATAAAACACCGGGATGTTTTTGGCGTAAAATGAGGCATGATCGGAAGGACCAAAGCCCTCGGGGGAATAAGTGGCCTTCAGCGATACCAGCGCCATTAGGCTGTCGAGTATAGATTGGCTCTCGGCTGCTGTGCCTGTTCCTCCTATGCTTATTGCCTGGGATTGCCTATTCATACGTCCAATCATATCGAAATTGATCATGGCTACGATCTTATCTGTCGCTATGGGTGGGTTTTCCATAAATGCAGCCGAACCCAATAGTCCCATTTCTTCGCCACTGAAAGCTACAAAGAGTATACTCCTTGAGGTGGGTATGCGGTTGTTGATAAAATACCGGGCCACCTCCAACACTCCTGCCACACCCGAAGCATTGTCGTCGGCTCCGTAATGTATGGCTACCGTATCGGGCATTCTGGAGCCACTGCCCGGGCCACCTAATCCCAGATGGTCGTAATGAGCACCAACCACAATATATTCATCCCGCAATCGGGGATCTGTACCTTTTAGGATTCCATAAACATTCCTCGATTTCTCCTTGACAAGTTCCAGAGAGACGGTCATCCGCATATTTTTCCCCAGTCCATGTTGTTCCAGACATTTTCCCTGCTCCTGGGTAAAATACATCACCGGGATACTTACCGACGACCCCACCTTGTCGTAGTGAAGCTCAGGCAGGGGTGCGCCGGCCGGCATCACCAGGATGACCCCTGCAGCGCCTAAATCAGAGGCAACCATTACCTTTTCCCTATCCGAGGCATGTTCGCGCATCCATTCCTGCCCCTTCCCCTCGGCAGGCACACCCTTATGAATAAGCACTATTTTATCCTTTACCGTTAGGCCCTCATAATCATCTCTTTTAATGCTATCGGTGAGCATGCGAAAACCATAACCTGCATCCACCAGGGGAGCATCTGCTTCTGCCGAGGCAGAAAACGAAGCTGCCACGTAATCCACTCCATACTCACCCGGACATTCCCCATCGCAGAGATAATTCATTTCGCCGGGTTTGAGGCCCGTTATCACCTCGAAGGTATGATAACCCCCTCCGCCTTCTCCTATTAATCCCAGTTTTTTAAATTCGTTGAAAAGGAAAGAGGCAGCCTTTCTTTCTCCCTCGCTACCCGTAAGCCTTCCCTGCAGCGAGTCGCTGGCCAATACATTGACCACGCGGTAAGCCAGAGCCGTATCCTGTGCCTTTACCTGCAAGGCCAGTACTACCCACAAAAGCAATACCACCCCTAGACTGTACTTTGATATTCTGCTCATGAACTGTATTTTTTTTAAGTCTGCAAAACTACACGAGAGAAAGAAACAATATACCTTGCCCAAGGGTTCAAAGCGAATTTTTATCCTGGCCGAGATGTAAGTTAAATGCAAACATATTTTTATTATTTTTGAGGCAAAATACCA
>JBMFOU010000055.1:0-2762 GCA_049969475.1 Bacteroidales bacterium
GGCCTACTCGACGCCCTTCGGGGTCTCGATACGGCCTGCGGCCTACTCGACGCCCTTCGGGGTCTCGATACGGCCTGCGGCCTACTCGACGCCCGTGAGGGGGGCGGGCGTCTCGATACAGGGCGTCGGATTCTTAAAGGGTTCTTTTCAAACTTTTATGCGCACGCCCTTACTCGACGCCCGCGTCAATAAACCGGGCGTCTCGATAGGGCCTGCGGCCTACTCGGTGCCCGAAAGGAGGCGTCCATCATAAAAAAATTTCTTTTTCTCCAAAATTTTTTCACGCTTTAGGGTAAATTTTATTATATTTGAACCATTGTAAAATCTTATTTTTTCGTTGTAGGCTATGTTTAAAAAGTGTTTGATCTTCATATTTTTACACAGTCTGGTATCTGCAATAGCCCAACCCGGTCCTGGTGGCAATAGCTGGGGAGGAAATGTTGGAGGAAACACCCTTTCGGGTGGCAGTAATAATAAACTATTGAAAGTTAAACTCTTCCTGGAGGGACCATTCAATGGTACTCAGATGAACAGCGCCTTATATTCTCTGGGATTATTACCTGCCAATCAACCGTTTAATATACCCCCCTGGAACTACGCTGGAACCGAGAGTGTAACGGTATTTCCACCCCAAACAGTGGATTGGGTATTGGTGGATTTGCGTGACGCTCCCTCTGCTGAATGGGCTACCCCCGCTACTCGTTTACCGGGCTGGCCTAAAGCTTTTCTTTTAAACAGCGAGGGCTACATTACCGGTTTTGATGGCTACTTGCCTGGCATGGGCAACCCCACGATCAGTCATCAATTATTCATTGTGATTCGTACCCGTACCCATGTGGATGTGATGAGTGCTTCTGGGCTTGGGCTGAGTAATGACCAATATGTTTATGATTTTACGGATAATGCTTCCAAAGCTTATGGGGGCTTAAGTGTTGTAAAAAACCTTGCACCTGGAGTTTACGGATTGATGGCCGGAGATGCCGATGCCGATGGGAACGTGTTTACCAGTGACTATAATATTTGGAGCGCTGAATTTGGCAGCAGTAATGTTTATAGTCCTGCAGACTTCGATTACGATGGCCATGTATTTACCAGCGATTTTAATCTGTGGAGCGCTTCGTTTGGTATCAGCTGGCCTATTAATAGGCCATTTATACCCAAAGATTTAATAGGAAATTAACGGAAAATTAATTTTTTTTCTTTAGAATTTTATACCTTTGGATAGTAAATTCAATGTTAATAAAAATAATAAAAAATTTATTTGCTTTATTAAATATATTCTTCTGTGCTTAGCGGGCTTGCACTTAATTTATATCCATTTTATAAATTATAAGCATCGAGAATGATACACATTTCACAAAAGTTTTAATAAAAAAGACAGCAAGCATAAAGGCCAACCTTAAAAATTAGATCCATATGAACAAGTATCTGATTATCAATTTTAGTTTGTTTTTGATCTTTACTTTTTCTGCTAGTTACGCCCAGCCATGGACATACAACTTTGGAGATCAAACTGGAATTCATAGTTCTGGGTTTTCAACTTCGTTTACTCCCTCACCCTCAAGTGGCACCGCACGAGTAAGAGTTGGAAATGGCGGGGGTTCAATCAATATGAATAACCCTGGTACGTCATTGGGAAGTGAAACCGAGCTTGAAATAGTTGCTGCCACAGGAACTTCTACCAACAAATTTGGTATATATTCGTGGTCATCGCCAAGTACTTATGCTTATGTTAGATGTAAATACAGAACCACTTCCAGCGCAAACGGGAATTTAAATTTCAGTTTAGGAGCTTCTGCTTTAGGAAGTGACAATAATGGATACACGGGTTCTTATAACAATGCTTTAGTTTCCTTTACTATTACTTATTCCTCTGGGGCTATTAGTTCTGTAGTCAGAAGAAGTTCTGGAAGTAATGTTACAATTACCAACCATGGTTTTGTAAAAGATCAAGACCAGGTGATTGAGATTTTTGCCAATAATTCGAATAGTAACACAACCTATCACAGAGGAGGCACTGACTATACTCTGAATTCAAGAACATGGGATTTATGGGTGGACGGTGAAAAGAAAGTAAATGGAGGAGCCACAGCTGGGACATGGGCTGTCGGGAATAATATTGAGGGTTTTGCCTTTTATGCAGAAAGTAGTAGCTCAAATAGTGCCAGGATATATATCGACGATATTGAATATTCGAATAACCTTCCAACATCTTCGAATCATTATTTTCTTTGGGATGGTGTTTTTTCTGCAGTTGAAAACTGGAATACTAGGACTATTCCTAATTCATCTGCTACGGTTACCATCAATGCGAATGCAACTATTAATGATACACGTGAAATTAGTAATATTACAATTAATAGCTCTAAAACAGTACAAATCGATCCTTCTGGGCAACTCACCGTCTCTGGCACCCTTACCAACAACGGCACGCTTACCCTGAAATCCGATGCCACAGGTACGGGTTCGCTTATTCACAGTAATAGTGGAGTAAATGCTACGGTTGAACGTTATATACCCGCTGTTTCCAATTGGGGTACAGCCGACGATGGATGGCATCTATTGAGCTCTCCTGTCGCATCACAAAGCATTTCAGGCGCCTGGACTCCCTCAGGGTCGGGAGATGATTATGATATATATGCATGGGACGAAACCCAAAAACTTTGGCTTAACCAGAAAGTGGGAGGCAACAATATTACCACCTTCGCACAGGGTACAGGCTACCTGGTATCCTACCAGCAAACCAAAACCCAGGAGTTTTC
>JBMFOU010000056.1:0-2490 GCA_049969475.1 Bacteroidales bacterium
ATGAGTTTTGAGTTATGAGTTTGGAGTTGATGGGTTTGGAGTTTGGGGGGATGGAGCTATGAGTGGAGGATGAGGTGGCGGAGGCCTTCTTTGAATTTTGTTTTTACCTGAAAGCCGAGCATTTTTTGAGCTTTCTCTATGCCTGCGAGGGAATGTTTGACATCACCGGGACGGTCGGGCTGGAAGATGGGTTCGATGTGGGTGCCCAGAATTTCATTGATGGCTTCAACCAGCTCAAGGAGGGTATAACGTTCTCCACAAGCAATATTGAAGACTTCACCGGCTACACCAGGGGTAGTACATGCCAAAAGGTTTGCCTCTACATTGTTAGATACAAAGGTAAAATCACGGCTCTGGGTGCCGTCTCCATAAATGACAGGACGTTTGCCTTCTTTTATCAACTTGATGAACTTAGGAATTACAGCACTGTATTGAGAAGTAGGATCCTGATTGGGACCGAAAACATTGAAATAGCGAAGACTTACGGTTTCCAGTCCATAGAGGGCATAAAACACCTGACAATAGCGTTCGCCAGCATATTTGGTGAGCGCATAGGGTGACAAGGGAGCCACAGGCATGGTTTCAACCTTGGGTAGGGTCTCAGAGTTGCCGTAAACCGATGAAGAAGAGGCAAATACAACGCGCTTCACTTCAAATTCACGGGCGGCCTCAAGAATGTGCAAGGTGCCATTGATGTTCACCTCGTTGGATGTTATGGGATCTTTGATGCTTCGGGGCACACTGGGCAAAGCTCCCTGATGCAATACATAATCGCATCCACGAACGGCATCACGGACGATATGGAAAGAGCGTAGGTCGCCCTCTATCACTTCCAGATAGGGATTTCCATTAAAGGCCAACAAGTTTTCTCTTTTACCCGTGGAGAAGTTATCGAGTACACGGACTTTTTCACCACGCTGCAAAAGTTCTTTTACGATGTTGGAACCAATGAATCCGGCTCCGCCGGTAACCAGATATAAAGCCATATTTCAAAACGTTTTATTTAATTATTAATGAATAAATTGATATGTTAATTTTACCATCATGGACGAAAAACACTTACTTAAGGCCCCCTTCATTTTAGACATCCATTGAAAAAATGAGGAGATTATCTTTGTACTCAGATAACTCTTTGGCTGCATCCTCTTCAGTCATGAGCTTATAAGTTATCTTTCGGGAGATCATTGCAGAAGCCTTTTGCACCAGGTGTTCCAGGTAGGCGATATCGATCTGCTTTGCTATAATGAGCAGTTTCACCTCATCCGCATTGAGCCCCCTGGCAAGCTCGCCCACCAGATACACCGCTTTTACCTGGCCCAGTTTCGAAAGTACCTCATCGATGATTTTATCAATGCCTATGTACTTGCGAATAATTGCATGGATTTCAGGGAAAAGAGGATGTTTGGTGTTGGCTCTATAAACCTTTTTGTTGGAAACACTTTCTGATTGCAACAAGCCGGCCTCTTCCAATCGGTTCAACTCCACTCGTATGGCATTGGTTGATTCCCCGAATTCTTCCTCGAGATTGCGCAGATAAGAGGTAGCTGCGGTATTCAGGAAGAATTTCAGCAGAATTTTGATACGTGTCCGACTTGTTATAAGACTATCGAGCAAAGGATATAGATTTTGAAGATTAAAGTGAAAGCTATATTGTTTATTCTGAGGCTATATGCAAAAAAGAGGTGTATAGAGGTGGTTTATAATGCGAGATCTGAATAGGAATGTTTCAATGAACATAAATGGGTTCAAGCAATAGTGGAGATATGGTGATGAGCAGGGTTTGTTCGATGGCATGGATTTTAACCGCCACTTTTTTACGTCCGTTGAAACGAATGAGTTCTCCTTCCATACCAGCTAAAGGCCCAGCCATAACCCTGACCGGTGCGCCAACTTTGAGCAAAGTAGGAACTGCCTGCACAGGAATATCATTTCCAAGGACAGCTTTCATGATATTTATTTGCCGCTCAGGAATTTCGGCAGGCTTACCCCCAAACCATATGTAACGTACTACTCCATCTACGCCCAGCACCTTCTCGTATTGCGATTGATCTACCTTAACGAAAACATACGAGCGAATGATGGGCTCCATGACCCACTTTTGGCGGTCGGACCATTTACGAAGGATGCGACGCATGGGCATATATACTTCAATACCCAATTCGGAGATGAGCTGTGCAGATTTTTTCTCATACCTTGACCGTGTGTAGACGGCGTACCAATTAAGTCTTGATTCCATGCTGCCTGAAAATTAATAACAGAGGAGCATTATATTTGAGTAACAAAATTACTCAATTTTGGTTTAAAGGCAAAGAATAGAATAATTTTAATTGAAAATGGTGAGCGTAAAGGGGGATTTACGAGATGGTTGCCTGTTCAAAAACAAGGTGAGGAGAGAAGGATCAGGCGTCTCGATGGTAATCGGGCGCCTCGATGGTACCCGGGCGCCGAGTAGGGACGCAAGGGAAAAGGTAACTTCGGAGCAATCAGGAT
>JBMFOU010000057.1:0-2414 GCA_049969475.1 Bacteroidales bacterium
GCAGCGTAGCCCCAATACCTTCGAGCTGTCCGCTGAATTGAATATCGAAATCGGCTTTGTCTTTAGGTGGAAAGTAATTGGTATGGGGGTCGAAGACACTGGTCAGGGCATTTAGGTAATCGGCAAACCGGTCAGAACGATCCATTTTCTTCATTTCATGAAACCAGTCGGCATAACGTTTTTTGACCTTATCCCGGGCTTCTTGCTCCATTTCATCAAAGGTTTTCACCTTTCGGGCTGAATCGGGATTAGCTTTGGCCTTTTCCTGTTGTTCTATCATGTCGGCCAGACGGGTCAGGGTTTCATATTTCAGCATCTGCTCCCAGGCGTAGCGTAATTCTTTTTCGTTGGACAGCCAATCGCGTTTTTCGGGATCCATTTCAAATTTCTCGTCCCTGCTGAAATCGAAAGGTTTTGATAGGATTTCCTGATACCACTTGTCGGCCTGGTCGAAGCGGTGCGTAAAAAGTTGATAGGCCAGGTCGAAAAATTCGGTACTATAGTTTTTAAATTCGTCGTCTATCTGCTTCTCATAAGGTGCCAACTTGGCCAGATCTTCACGGGTGTAGAATCGTTTAAAAGGATCCATCTCTTCGAGGAATAGCTTGTATACTCTCCTCGAGTATGTATCGTCGAGCGGCATAGGATTGAAATGCCCCTCTTCAAGGCTCCGTTTGAGAAGATCCATCAGGATGAGACTACGTTTTTGTTCATCAACCTGTGCTTTACATCCCTGGAGAGTAAGAATGAGTACGGAAAAAATCAGGACGAAGGTTTTTAGCCTGTTATTCATGGATAATTTATTTTATTTAACTACTAACAAGAATCCTGTTGTCAGGGTTTAGATTGGCAAAGGTAAATAAAATAGCGGGTGCCAAAGGTTTTCAGAGGGTTAAGGGAGGTTAAAAAGGGTTAATATGTTTTTAGATGAACGGAAAAGGATGAGTCGCTGAGTTTATAGTCTTTTCCCTTGAAATTTATCAGTCTTTTGGGATAAAGCCTGATGAGGTTTTTACGAAGTATTCCCTAGAAATACAAAAACACAAAGGCGCCCCCATTATCGAGAGCGCCTTGATTAACCATTAGTTATAAATATTATTCTTTCATGAACTTCACGTTGGTGGTTCCAGCCGTGGTGGTGGTTTGGATGAAGTAAACGCCTGTGGGGAATTTGCTTACATCCACCGAAAGGAGGTTACCCCTATACATCAACTTACCTGTCGGGCTGGTGATGCGGACTTCTTTCACCTGATGACTGGACTGGATCATGATACGGTCTTTGGCGGGGTTGGGATACACCAAAACAGCCACTTTTTCACTTTCGTCTATACCCACGGAGCAGCTCAGCACGCAGTTAACGTCCACGGAAGGATTGTTGACGTCGTTGCTTAGAATTCTGATAATACCCTCATGCACTCCAATGGGGAGATTGGTGGAATTGAAGGTAACGGTGAAATCCTGTGCTCCGCCAGGGGCTACGGTGAAGGTAGTGGGAGCTACACTCAACCACTGCGGGAATACATCGCCTTCGAGATTGGCCCTAATGTTCCAGTTGTATGGCAGGTTGGGGTTGTTGGAGAGGTGTGACCAACCTACACCGGTGCTGAGGAAGTCACCATAGGGATGATTGGGACCTGCATCGCAGCCTGGGATGTATATACCCGTTTCGTTCTGGGTAAATTGGTAGCCTACCCACAGATCCTGGCCGGTAACGAGAACAGGGGTAGTGAGTACTACATGTTCCCAACTGCTTCCGGCCGGGGTGAAGTTTTGTTCGTACAGCAGCGGACCAGGTTCGTAGGTGGTTCCCATGCCATAAATCTTAATCTTCATCTGGTTGCTTCCTGTGGTGTTGAGATTGTTAATATAAACATCCACCGAAGTAATATGCATACCAGCATAGGGCAAAGTCATGGAATTGGGGAACATGGCAGCCACGGTAACAGTAACAGGAGCCGAACTCCAGCCAATAGCGGAATTGTTGTCTCCGTCATAGTGAAGTACAGCTGTTGCATCGCTTACCGGAGCTCCACCCTGCAACACGGGGCCGGCTGAGATGTCGGAAGTGCTGAGGCTGAGAGTACCTGAAGGTTTTACAGGTGCCAATTTATCGCTATTGAGAATAACAATGGCAGAACCAGTAAGATCAGCGGTACCTAGGTTGCTCACGCTGAAGTTGGCAGTGCTTGTGGTGTTGGGCAGCATATAAGCCTGCAGGCTGGTGGGCGAAACCTGAATCTGGGGTTCCATAGGCGGGGCCAAAGCAGCAAAGTAAACATCATCAAAGTAATACTTGGGGGTTTCCCCGGTTTGTGCTCCGGCAAATAGATCTACGCCTCCCAACTGTTTGGTACCTGTGGTGCTACCCGATTGATAGCTGAACGG
The DNA here is from genome assembly GCA_049969475.1 of Bacteroidales bacterium. Taxonomy (GTDB): domain Bacteria; phylum Bacteroidota; class Bacteroidia; order Bacteroidales; family TTA-H9; genus UBA2030. The sequence goes on from JBMFOU010000057.1 coordinate 2,386, forward strand.
CCACTGACTTACCAATACATTGTTTACGT
>JBMFOU010000058.1:0-1786 GCA_049969475.1 Bacteroidales bacterium
GCCTGCCAGAAAGCACGGCTATCCCTATAAATAAGAGGAACACCTTCAGAATTGGCAAGTACCCCACCAAAATCGATTGCAAATGTTGCCATGGCCAGCCTTCCAGCTTCAACATCCGGGTGAAGACGAACAACCTCAAACCATGGACGTAAATGCTCTGGCATTGGAACCTCCATTAGCCTTTGTATAAAAGAGCATGAGATTTTGTAGAATTGACAAGAGCTTCCTACCCTTCTAAAGCAATATATTCGGCAAAAGAAGTTGATTCAGGGATAGGGAGCCCATCCTTACGTAACCCTTTTATATGCATTTCAATTGCTTCATACATATTCTTTTCAGCTTCTTCTCGAGTCGCCCCCGTAGCGACACACCCTGGCAAATCAGGAGAATAAGCTGAATAATTACCGTTTGCTTTTTCTATCACAATAAGAAAACGATACATAATTACTTGACCTCCTTTAACCTTGCTTGCTTTAAAATACTGTTTAAAGTACCTGGTGCCAAATCATCATTAGGATGTCCCGCAATAGTAACCCTGCCCGGGATTTTTGGATGTTTATATTGCCTATGGCTTCCTTTTGTTTCTACTAAATACCAGCCCTCCGCTTCTATAATTTTTATAATATCACGAATTTTCATATTCTCTTATTCCAAGAAATTTAAATCATCTTTTTCTTAATAGACTATCTTCCACTACTGAGTGCCAGTTACTTAACAATTTTTGAAGGGCGCTTTGCTCCGCATCTGTCGTGAGTTTCAAACCGCCACCTTGAAGGGATGAGCCAGAAAGAGCCTGGGCCACAAGCCGGAGTTCCTCTATATTAGGTATTGCCTGATCCAAAAAATCTTTGATCAATAAGGTTCTATTTTCCATAAGCCATAAAAGCCTGTGAAGCACATCTATTAGAGGTTTTTCTGTGGTCCCAAAACGCGGCACGACTCCGAGATTCTCTTCTTTCCCTCGCTCGGTAAAATCCTTCAATCGATACTTTTTCCCTTTTTTATCAAGAAGAGCTAACTTCCCTGTTGAAAGTCCTTGCGGTCCATCGAGTTCCACTCCTAATGGATATGAGAAAACAATTGCTTCTCCTGCATCAATTTCACCCCGGCCATAAGCATATCTCCAGAGGATGTAAAAACGAGTAGGAGCATCGATGATAAAAATTGCCCCCTTTTTCACAGGCGAGACGCCTGTGCTACCAGCGCCAAAGAGAAACTCCAGAATTGTTTCCTGAACAACACCTTCAACTTCGGTTAGAAACCTCTCAGACGAAACCTCTTCACCATTTGGAAGCTCAACCCTTTCGTATTGTGTAAAAGCCTTTAACCCAGCACCCACACAGGCAATGATGAGATCAGCACCAGTTATTCCTTCACTCCATAACGTTTGAACCCGCTCACGGACAATTTCTTCGAGCTCAGCCTTGACTTCATTGTAATTTCCAATTTTTGGTGGAATAGGCATCTTGCCTGTTTTAATCACAGGCTGGATGCCTGTGCTTTTTTCATTGCATCGTTTTCGAGCAACTAAAAATATCGATGATGCAAGAGCAGAAGCACCAATTTCAAGTAATCTTCCTGGCCGTTCTGTTTCAAGTGGCCATGCCTCTATTACAACAAAACCAGACCGGCGCAAACTGTTTATAAGAGTACTCCATCCCACTACTGTTTTGTGGGCATAAACCATTGTAAGGATTCCGTCAGGTTTTAAGACCCGATACATTTCTTGAAATGCTTTAAACATCATTTCTTCATAAAATTTTTTTGCTTTTCCTTTTCCAGTATG